>DATFHD010000040.1:0-219385 GCA_035248785.1 Pyrinomonadaceae bacterium
TCCGGCCCCGTCGGCGCCGCGACGCGAGGCGGCGGCGGGGGCTGCGGCGGGTGCGGTTCGCGGGCGCGCGCGCCCCATTGCGTGCCGTCTTCGAAGGTGACCCAGACGAGTCGCAGCGTCACGTCGGCGGTGGTGCCGGGCATGATGACGTTGCGCCGCCGCCAGTCGGAGACGAACGTCTGCGACTCGCCGGGCTTAATCGAGGCGGCGTAGCCTGTGATGACGTTCAGTCGCCCGCCCGTCACGAAGCCGACGCCGACCTCGCGTATCGTCTTGTCCGAACTGTTCGAGAGCGTCACCGTCGGCAAAGTCAGGAAGTACTGCGACTGCTCCTCGTCGTCGTAGGAGTCCGCGCCCTCTTCGTCGGCGCGCTGCAACTGCTCGCGCGTGATCATGCGCATGCGCGCGTCCGTGATGGCGGCGGGCGCGCCCGCCGCCTGCTCGAAGTTGACGACCGACTCGGGCGACTGCTCCAACTCCCTGACCGCCGGCCCCGGCTCCCTGCGCTGCCCCGCGCCGCCCGAGCGCACGACGACGCGCTGGCCGTCCTGCGCCGCGCTGTCACCTACTTCGAGCATACGCGCCTCGGCCGCGGGCGCGCGCCCCAGAAGACCCGCGCCCGCGGTCAGCGCCAGCGCCGCCGCGGCGAGTCCACACATGACCGCGCGGTGCCAGAGGCGAGAGCCGCCCACCTTCTCTTCACGCATAATCATCTCGATCCTCCTTCGTAAATCCGAGCCCGACGCGGCGCCCGACACGCCCGCCACGCGCCAGCCCGAGCAGAAGCGCACGACCTTCAGGATGCCCGCGGCGTAAGCCGAAGCCCCGCCGCCCGCCTCCAACACGCGCTCGTCGCACGCGCGCTCGCGCTCCGCGAGCAGACGGCGTCCGACAAGCCAGACCACGGGGTTGAACCAGAGCGCGCACGCGAGCGCCGTCTGCAAGTTTCCGAAGAGGTTGTCGCGCCGCTCGACGTGCGCCAGCTCGTGCAGCAGGACTGACTCCAACTCCTCTTCGTCCAGTTCCGCCGCGACGCTTCGCGGCAGCACGACGATGGGCCTGCGCGTGCGCCAGACGCCCGGCTCCGTCGCGCCGTCCGAGACGACGAGCAGCGCGTCCTCCTTCAGCCCGAGCCGCGCACGCGCGCGGCGCAACGCCTCGAACTCCCGCCCAGACCAGACCTCTTCCCCCGCGCGCACCGAGCGCACGAACTCGCGCCTGCGCCTGAGCCACACGACGGCGAGCGCCGCGCAGCCCGCGAGCCACACGAGCGTCAGCGCGCACAGAAGCTCCGTGTGACTTGCCGGGCCGGAAGAGGAGGCGGCGACGAACGCGGAAGAGTCCGCGCCCACGGGCTCGGCGACCTTCAGGACGAGAGGCATGTCCGTCACTCCGTTCGTGCTTGAGAACAGAGAGGCGCCGAGCCGCGAGGCTGCGGGCGCCAGCAACGCCGACGGCACCGCGAACTTCGCCGCCGCCAACAGCCACAGCGCGAAGCGCACGCGCGCGGGCGCGCGCCGCAGCAGCAGCGTCACGCCGAAGACGAGCGCCGCGAACAGCGTCGCCTGCCAAAGATGGTTGGCGAACGCCGGCCAGAGCCACGCGGAGACGCGCGCCAGAAGCTCGTGCGCGCCGTTCAGGAGTTCGCGCGGGACGTTGAGGAGTGCGTACGCGCCGCTCATCGCTTCCCCCTTTCGCGCCCGGCGCCACGCGCGGGCTTGCCCTTACTCTCAACCGCGCCCTCACGGCCCGCGGCCGTCTTCTCGGCTTCGAGACGCGCCAGCGTCTCCTCGGCCTCGCGCAGGTCTTCGAGCGTGAGGTGGCCGGCCTCGACGAGCTGCGCCATCAGCGTGCGCGGCGAGCCGCCGAAGAAGCCGAGCAGCTCGCCGAACAGCCGACGGACGGTCGCGCGCCGCGTCACCACCGGCTCGAAGACGTGCGCGTTGCCGACCTTCTTCACGCGCCGCACCGCGCCCTTCTCCTCCAAGCGGTAGACGATGGTCTGCACGGTCGTGTAGGCCGGGCGCCTCTTCTCCGGCAGACGCTCCTGTACCTCGCGCACGGACGCGCTCCCCAGCTCCCACAGCGCGCCCATCACTTCAAGCTCGAACTTCGTCAGCCTCACGTCGGACTCTTTAGCCACGCCCGCGCCTCCTCGGAAAAGCGTCTACTACTTTTGAGGTTGAATCTACTACTTTTGTCGTAGGGCAGTCAAGAGGAATTTTTGAGGGGGCGTTTTTTTGCCGGCGTGATAAGGGAAGGGTTCTTCCGGCTCAGTCGAAAGCCTTGAGCACTTCGTCGGCGTGCTCGTCCACCTTGACCTTGTCGAAGACCTTGCGGACGCGCCCCTCTTCGTCAATGAGGAAGGTCGTGCGTTGGACGCCCATGTACTTGCGGCCCATGAACTGCTTCTCGCCGTAGACGCCGAAGGCGTCGGCGACCGCGTGATCCGTGTCGGCGAGGAGCGTGAAGGGGAGCGAGTACTTCTCGGCGAACTTGCGGTGTGACTTGTCGTCGTCGGTCGAGACGCCGAGCACCTTGATGCCGCGGCGGCCGAACTCGGCGAACGAGTCGCGGAAACTGCAAGCCTCCTTCGTGCAGCCGGGCGTGTCGTCCTTCGGGTAGAAGTAGACGACGACCCTCTGGCCGCGCAGGTCTGAGAGACGGACGCTGTTGCCCTCCGCGTCGCGCGCCTCGAAGTCGGGCGCGGCGTCGCCTTCCTTAATCATCTGTCCGAGTCCTCCGTGGGTGAATTTGGGCGTGAGTATATCAGGCTTCGTGCGCGGGGTGGCCGCTACAGCGCTGGAACTTGCGGAAGGGCTCGGGGATGAAGTTGGTCATGCGGAAGTGCGCGGTGCGGCCGTCGGCGAAGGTCTGGTAGAGGTCGAACTCGGGGAGACGGAGGCACGTGAGCGCGCAGGTCGGGTCGTAGCCGGTGTCTATGCCGATGGCGCTGTGCGAGACGTAGATGCCGTGGCGTCCCAGACGCCCGAGCAGCGGCAAGAGCGGCGTCGGCGTGTGGCCGAAGACGCAGGGCTTGCCGTAGTAGTGCTTGTAGAAATCGGGGTTGCGCGACCAGAGGAGGTGGCGCGCGTCCGTCTCGCAAGGGTGCTTCTCGCCGTCGAGCCCGGCGTGGACGTACAGGGCGTGCTCGTCTTCGTGGAAGAGCGGGAGCGCGCGTATGAACTCAAGATGTTCCGCGGGGAGCGCGTCGAGCAGACGGCGCCGCGCCTCCTCCCACCAAGAGCGGAGCTCGTCGTTGAGCTTGAAGCCCGTGTACTGGCCGAAGGTGTGGTGGCCGCCGACGGCCGGGTGAAGCCAGAGCGGCGCGCCCTCGTCGAGGAAGTCGAGGAGCATCTGCTCGTGGTTGCCGCGCAAGGTTACGACCGAGCCAGCGGGCGCGGACTGTTGCAGCTCGATGGCGTCGGCGATGGTGCCGGGGATGTCCTCGCCGCGGTCTATGAGGTCGCCGAGCAGGACGAGCGTATCCCGCCCCGCGTCGCGCGGGATTACGGAGAGCAGGCGTTTTAGCTGCGGGCGGCGTCCGTGAACGTCGCCGATGACGAAGGTGCTCACGGGCATCCTCCGCTGCGTTCGGGTGGAGAGCCGGGAGACTCGCGGTCGGCCGGCGCGTGGGGACGTTCGGGGGAGTTAAGAGTCGTTATTTAAAATTTCAGATTTGAAATTTCAAATCTGAAATTCGCGGTATGAAGTATGAAATCGGTTCCCCGTGTCTCGCGCGCCCGCGGCGTCCGTTCGCGTCTCCGCGTGCCCCTGTGGTTTCCCGCTTGCTCGTGTTGTTATCCCTGTCCGGCCTCGCGCGCGAGCTGCTGCGAGGCTTCGACGCGGCGCATCAGCTCGACGAAGCGCGGGTCTTCGTGAAAAGGCTCCCAGCGCGGGTCGGACTCGAACCAAGGCTTGTTCTCGTTGCCGAGCGAGACGGCCCTTTCCAGCCAGTCGAGCGCCGCGTCGTGGTCGCCCACGATGCAGTAGACGCTCGCGACCCAGTATGCCACGTCGAAGTTTGCGCCGCCGACGCGCAGGGCGCCCTCGGTCAACTCCTTGAGCGCCGCGTCGTGGTCGCCCTTGAGCCCGAGGAACTGCGCGAGCAGCGGGCGGATGCCGTCCATGTCGGGATTACGGCGCAGCACCTCTCTCATCGTCCGCTCGGCGCCGTCGAGGTCGCCGCCGTAGGCGCAGATGATGGCGCGGAACGAGCGTATCAAAGGGTGGTTCGGCTCCATCTGCGCGCCGAGGTTCAGCTCGGCCTCGGCGTCTTCGAGGCGGTGCTGGTAGAGGAAGACGCGCGCGCGGTTGTAGCTGACGACGGGGCGCTCGGCCGGGTTGATGCGCAGCATCCTCGCGTAGGCGTCGAGCGCGTCCTGATAGCGGCCGTCGAGGCGCGCGACCGTCGCCCACGCGAACTGCGCGCCCACGTCGTTGGGCGACTCCTTGACGAGCCCGGCGGCGATCTCGCGCGCCTGCTGCTTGTTGCCGCGCGCGAGTTCCACGAAGACCATGTGGAGGCGCGCTTCCGGCAGACCGGGTTTGAGTTCGAGCGCGCGCTCTAACGCCTGCGCCGCGAGCTTGTAGTCCTCCTGCCCGCCGATAATCTTGATGACGCGGTTGGCGTACGCGCCGCCGAGCGCGCACCACGCGAGCGCGAAGTTCGGGTCAAGCTGAACGGCGCGTTTGAAGTGCGTGACCGCCTCTTCCGAGTCCACGCGCGCCAGCGTGTGATAGATGAAGCGCCCCGAAGCGTCGCGGCCGAGCAGGTACTCCTCGTAGGCTTCGGCGTGGGTCGAGCCTCCGCCGCCGCCCGTCTCGGTCACGCTGCTCTGGTCGCGCGGGACTGACTGAAGCTGCGCGGCCTCGATGCGGCGCATGAGCGAGACGAAGCGCGGGTCGTCTCGCAGTGGCTCCCAGTTCGGGTCTGACTCGAACCAAGTCTTGTTCTCGTTGCCGAGCTCGACTGCGCGCTCAAGCCAGTTGAGCGCGTCGTCGCGATCGCCGAGCATCGCGTGCGCGGTGGCGAGCCAGTAGGCGATGTCGTGGTCTGCGTCGGCCGCGTCGCGCACGCGCTCGTTGAGCTGTTCGCGCGCGGCCTGCGTGTCGCCGAGCTTGACGAGCTGCTGCGCGAGTAGCGGGCGGATGCCGTCCATCGTCGGGTGCTCTTCGAGCACGTCGCGCAGGACGCGCACGGCCTCGGCCGAGTCGCCGCGGCGGCCGAGGACGACCGCCTGAAACGTTCGTATCAGCGGGTGGTTCGGCTCGACGCGCGCGCCCTGTTCGAGTTCTAAGAGCGCGTCGTCGTGGCGGTGCTGATACATGAAGACGCGCGCGCGGTTGTAGCTGGCGACGACGCGCGCCGCGGGGTCTAAACGCGCGAGCTTGCCGAAGGCGCGCAGCGCGCGTTCGTACTCGCCGTCCAGACGATGCAACGCGCCCTTGACGAAGTAGACAGCCGGCTCGTTCGGCGCCTGCTTGGCGAGCCGCGCGACTTCGGCGCGCGCCTTTCGCTTCTCGCCGCGCGAGAGGTAGATGAAGACCATCAGGATGCGCGCCTCGACCAGATTCGGGTCGAGGTCGAGCGCGCGGCTGAAGGCGTTCTCGGCCAGCTCGTAGTCGTCAGCGCCGCCCAAGCCCTTCAGCACGCGGTTGGCGAAGCAGGCGCCGAGGCCCGAGTGCGCGAGCGCGAAAGAGGGGTCGAGGCGTATTGCGTGCTGGAAGTGCTCGACGGCCTCGTCGCAGTCTTCGGGCGCGAGCGTGTGGAAGAGGAACTGCGCGAACGAGGCGCGGCCGCGCAGGTACTCTTCGTAAGCCTGCGCGTTGGTCGTCGCGGGCGCGGACGCGGGCGCCTGCGAGGTCGGCGTCTCGATCTTGAGCCCTTCGCTGATGCGGCGCGCGATGGTGTCCTGTAGCGCGATGAGGTCTGCGGCCGCGGCGTCTATGCGGTCGCTCCACAGCATGTCGCCTGTGACCACGTCCACGAGTTGCGCGTTGACGCGCAAGGTCTCTCCCGCGCGCAGGAAGTTGGCCGAGAGCACGGCGCTCACGTTCAAATCGCGCCCGACCTCGCGCGGGTCAACGTCCTTGCCCTGATACTTCACGATCATCGAAGAAGGGCGGACGATGAGCGAGCGGTTGCGCGCGAGTTCGGTGATGACGGCGTCAGCGAGTGAGAACTCGTAGAACTTCGCTTCGGGGTCGTTGGCGAGGTTCTTGAAGGGGAGGATGGCGATTGACTTCTCAAGCTCGAACTGGCTGACGTGCTGCTGCGCGGGCGTCTGCGCCGTGGTGCCGGCGGGCGGCGTCGAGCTGCGGCGCGCGGAGGGCGGGAGCGAGGTGGCCTGCTTCTCCATCCCCGTCAGGCCGCGCCACCAGCGGCGCAGGCTGCCGCCCAAGCCCCCGGTCGTGCCCGGCTGATGCCGCGGCCGTGTGACCGGCGGCAGAACGTCTTCGGGCAGCCCCGTGGCCTGCGCGCTCAGGTCGCCGCGCGTCTGCGTGACCTCGCGCATCACGGCGCGCAGGTCGTCGCGCATCTCCGCGACGCGCTGGTAGCGCTCCTCGGGCTTCTTGGCGAGCGAGCGGTCGAGTATCTGCTGGATGGAGGCGGGCGGCTCGTCGCGCCGAACCTCGTCAATCGGCTCGGGCGTGTCGTGCAGGACGGCGTAGCGCACCTCGACCGTCGTCTGCCCTTTGAACGGCCAGACGCCCGCCAGCATCTCGTAGAGCAGCACTCCGGTCGAGAAGATGTCGGCGCGGTGGTCAACCTTCTTGCCCGCGGCCTGCTCGGGCGCGGCGTAGGTGGCGGTGCCGTAGGGGACGCCGAGCTCGGTGAGGTGAACGCTGTCGCCCTTCTTCCCGTCGCCTTCGTCGAGCAGCTTTGCGAGCCCGAAGTCGAGAACCTTGGCGAGCCCCTTGTCGGTCACCATCACGTTGCCGGCCTTGATGTCGCGGTGGATGATTCCTTTCGCGTGCGCGGCCGTCAGCGCGTCTGCGACTTGGTAAGCAATCGAGAGCGCGCTATCCAAAGCCAGCGGGCGGCCGTTGACGAGCTGGCGGACGTTCTTCCCCTCGATGTACTGCATCGCGATGAAGTGCAGGCCGTCCGCTTCGTGCAGCCCGTAGATGGTGCAGATGTTCGGGTGGTCTAAGGAGGAAGCGAGCTGCGCCTCGCGCTCGAAGCGCTTGAGGTTGACCTCGCGCGCCGTCAGCTCGGGCGCGAGGACTTTGATGACGACCGTGCGGCCGAGGCGTTCGTCCACGGCCTTATAGACCGTCCCCTGCCCGCCCGCGCCGAGCTTCTCCGTGATGCGGTAGTTGAGGAGCGTCTTGCCAACCATCGGGGGTCAGGGATTTTTGATTGTAGATTTGCGGTTTGGTCGCATCAATGCACCGGGGCCGTGCGGCGGATTGTAGCGCCGACACGGCCCCAAATCAAAAATCTAAAATCAAAAATCGAAAATTTCCGTCCGGCACACGGCCGGCGCTAGTCGTGCACCGTTCAACCGCGCGGCGGCTCGCCCCAGCCCGAGCCGACGTAACGCCCGTCCTCGACGATGCACGGCACCGTCGGGTCGCCGCCCGAGTACTTGAACATCTCGGCGCGGCGCGCGCGGTCGTTCTGCGCGTCGTACTCGGTGAAGGCGACGCCCTTCGAGTTGTAATAGTCCCGCGCCTGCTGGCAGTACGGGCACCCCGGCTTGACGTACATCACAAGACCCACTTCCGCTTCCCTCCCCTTCTGTCTTTTGCCCCGAGTGTAGCGCACGCCCGCCGCGGTTGAGAAGCAGCGGCGCGGCCGACGTTTCCGGCGCCGCCCGCCCGCGCCCTTGCCCCGCGTCACGATTCTGCGGAGAATGTGCCGGGAGGAAACGTCATGATTCAGACGGTCGAGGCGGTCATAGACGAAGAAGGCAGAGTCCAACTGCTTGAGTCCGTGCGCCTGCCGGAGGCGAGACGCGCGCTCGTCACCATCCTCGAAGAGGTGCCCGCGGCGGACACGTCCGAGACCGCCCTGCTGAGCGAGCAGGCCCTCGCGGAAGACTGGAACCGGCCCGAGGAGGACGAGGCATGGTCACACCTTCAGCAGGTTCCGTAGTCCTCGTGCCTTTCCCCTTCTCTAACCTGTCACAATCAAAACTGCGCCCGGCGGTGGTGCTGGCCGACGCCGACCGCGGCGACTGGATTCTGTGCCAAGTTACAAGCAAGTCTTACTCCGACCAGCGCGCGATTCAACTGGACGGCGGCAGCTTCGCACAAGGCTCGCTGCACGTAATCAGCTACGCACGACCGGGCAAGCTCTTCACGGCCAGTCAATCTCTGATGGTCAGACAGGTCAGGGTGCTAACAGACGGCGCCTTGGAGCAGGTCGTTGATGCGGTGGTCTGGTTGCTGCGGAAGGCAGTTAAACCGTAACTGGCTCTTCTTTGAGATAAACACATGGCTAAGTTCTTCACGCGTCTGGACGAGAACATCCAGAGGTTCATCGCGGAGCAGAAGGTCTTCTTCACGGCGACGGCGCCGGAGGAGGGGCGAATCAACCTTTCGCCGAAGGGGATGGACACGTTCCGCTGTCTGGACGAGCGGACGGCCGCGTATCTGGATTTGACGGGGAGCGGCAACGAGACGGCCGCGCATCTGGCCGAGAACGGGCGGATGACCGTCATGTTCTGTAGCTTCTCGGCGCAGCCGCTCATCCTGCGGCTCTACGGGCGCGGGCGCGTCGTGCGCCCCGGGGACGGCGAGTGGTCGGCGCTCCGGCCGCTCTTCCCGGAGCTTCCCGGCGAGCGGCAGATAGTCGTGCTCGAATTAGAGTCGGCGCAGACCTCCTGCGGGTTCGCGGTGCCGGTCTACGAGCTGAAGGGCGAGCGGCAGGCGCTCGTCGAGTGGACGCTGGCGAAGGGCGAGGAAGGCATACGCGAGTACAGGCGCGAGAAGAACCGCGTCAGCATAGACGGCCTGCCGACCCATCTTGAGGGATGAAGTCAGGGCCGTACTGCGTTCACTTCATCATTACGATTTGAGAGGGGAAGTCTGATGACGACGCGCGCGAGCGGAACTTTTGAGGTTAAGCTGAGCCCGCAGGTGGACGGCGAGGAGGGCGGCGCGTGCGTCGGCCGGATGCTGATTGACAAGCGCTTCGCGGGCGACCTCGAAGCGACGAGCAAGGGGCAGATGCTCGCCGTGCGCACGTCCACGGAGGGCTCGGCCGGCTACGTCGCGATGGAGTTGGTGACGGGAAAGTTAGCGGGGCGCAAAGGCTCGTTCGTCCTACAGCACACGGGCACGATGGAGCGCGGCGCGCAGAGGCTCTCCATCGAGGTCGTGCCCGACTCCGGCACGGGCGAGCTGGAAGGGCTCGCCGGCCGGATGGAGATAGACTTCTCCGGCGGCGGCCACTCCTACAGCTTCGACTACACGCTCGGCTAGAATGGACGGCATGGACACTGTCGGCACCGACCTGAGTTTCACGACCGGCGAGGAGGAGGGCGCGCGTGCGACCGCCGCCGAGATCACCGAGAACCCTCTGCCGCGCGCGGTGCTCAGGCCCAACTCCCACTGGCTGCTCGACGGCGAGTGGCGCTTCGCGCTCGACCCCGAGGACAAGGGCCTGCGCGAGCGCTGGTACCTCGGCCACACCTACGAGCGCACGGCGCACTGGCCCGGCTCGGTCGAAGAGCACATGGCCGAGGCGCGCGAGGCGAAGGAGGAGCAGCCGCCGCCCGCGCCCCGCGCCGACTCTTGGCAGGACAAGATCGTCGCGTGGTACGAGCGCGAGTTCCCTCTGCCCGAGCGCCACGGCCCCGGCCCGCAGCCGATGTTGCAGATAACGTTCGGCGCCTGCGGCTACGAGACGCGCGTCTGGCTGAACGGCCGCGCGCTCAGCACCATCGAGGGCGAGAAGACGCACTACGGCGAGTACACCTCCTTCTCCTACGAGCTGCCCGAAGACGCGCTCCGACTCTTCAACCGCATCACCGTCCGCATCGCCGACACGATGGACGCCGAGATACCGCGCGGCAAGCAGCAGTCGCACGTCTACAAGCGCGGCGGCATCTGGTATCAGACCTTCACGGGCGCGGTGCGTAGCGTCTGGCTCGAAGCCGTCGAGCGCAACCGCCTGCGCTCGCGCGTCGGGGTGGTGAGCGTCGTCGAAGACCGGCTCGTCCGCTTCAACTTCACCACGCTCATACACGACCCCGGCCTCTACGACCTGCGCGTGAAGGTCTTCGAGCGCGGGCGGCGCGAAGCCGAGCCGCTGGCCGAGGAGGTCTTCCCGCTGCGCCTTCATGCCGGCGAGAAGCAGCAGCGCGTCGTCGTCGAGGTGCCCGGCGCGAAGCTCTGGGCGCCCGGCGACCCGAACCTCTACCTGCTCGTCGCCAGCCTCGAAGACGAGTGGGGGCACGCCGCGCAGATCGAGACGCACTTCGGCTTGAGGAAGGTGGAGGCGCGCGGCCGCTACGTCTACCTCAACAACCAGCCGGTCTACCTCGACGGCATCCTCTACCAGCCGGGCACGTCCACCTACGAAGAGATGCGCCGCCACATGCGCGCGATGAAGGAGCTGGGCTGCAACCTCGTCCGCGTCCACATCGCCGGCATAGACCCGCGCGTCTACAACCTCGCCGACGAGACGGGGATGCTTCTGTGGGTCGAAGTGCCGAGCCCGCACAGCTCAAGCCAGCGCAGCCGCCGCAACCACCGCGCCGAGCTTGAGCGCATGGTCGCGCTCATCGAGACGCACCCGTCTGTCGTCATATGGAGCCTCTACAACGAGGACTGGGGCGCGCAGGACATCGCCGTCAACCACGAGACGCGCGACTACATAGTGGACACTTACCACTACATGCAGATAGACCACCCGCAGTTCCTCGTGGTTGACAACGACGGCTGGCACCACGTCTCGCGCGAGGGGCGCCTGAAGTCAGACCTCTTGACGGCGCACCTCTACACGCCCGACCTCCCGCGCTGGCGCGAGTTGCTCGACCGTCTGGCGCGCGGCGAGCTGGAAGGCGTGGCGGTCAACCCGCTCGTCGTCGGCGACCCGTTCTTCTACCGCGGGCAGGTGCCGCTCGTGGTGAGCGAGTGGGGCGGGTTCGGCTTCGCCGACTACGGCGGCCCTTCGGAGTCGGAAGAGCGCGCCGAGCGCATACGCGAGTTCAAGCGCGAGCTGCGCGCGCGCCCCTTCGCTGGCGACGTATACACGCAGGCCACCAACATCGAGGACGAGCGCAACGGCATCATTGACGCCGCGACGGGCGACCTGCTCGTCCCGCCCGGCATCCTCTCCTCGCGCGAAGAGTAGGTCAGAACCGCCACCGTCGAGGCCGAAGATGGAATCCGACCTGTTCGACCCTTACGACAAGCTCGTGGCCGTGGACATCCTCGGCCGCCGCGTCGAGGTGCCCGAGCGCAACCGACTGCTGCGCTGCTTCCAGTTCCTCTCCATCGAGACCATCTCCTACGGCGACTTCTGCTGGAACGGCGACTGCACCAACTGCCAGTTCTGGTATCACGAAGAAGGCCAGACGCCCGAGCAGGACAAGACGGCGCTCGCCTGCCGCTTCGACGTGCGCGAGCGTCTGGTCATCACGCGCCTCAGCCCCCACATTGTCATCGAAGGCGTCAACAAGTGAAAGGCTCTGATTATGAGATTTGAGTTCTATCACGAGGGGCTGGCGGGCGTGCCGAAGCTTTCAGTGGACGGCACGGTTGACGACGCCGTTCACCTCTCGCACTGGGAGGGGAACGCGACGCCGGAGGAACTGCGCGCCGACACCTCGACCGAGATCGCGCTCAACTTCGTCGCCTCGCCGCGGCGCGCGGAGTTGACCGAAGGGATAGAGGTCGTCACCAACAACCACTTCGACACCGACGGCGTGCTCTCGGTCTGGACTGTCCTCAACGGCGAGAGCGCGCTCGCGTTGAGAGACGAACTCGTCGCCGCGGCCGAGGCGGGCGACTTCTCCGAGTTCCCGAACGAGCGCGCGGTGCGCGCGTCCATACTGATTCAGGGCGGCGACAACCCCTTCGTCGAGGGCGTGGGCTCGCCGCTCGCGCGCCACCTCGCGGGCGGCGCGGGGCTCGATGAAAGACGCGCTTACGAACTCGTCCTGCCCGAGGTTGAGCGCGTGCTCACGCGCACGGACGAGTACGAGCCGCTGTGGCGCGAGGGCTGGGCGGAGATAGAGCGCGGGCTCGAAAGCTTCGCGGGCGGGCGTTCGCGCGTCGAGGAGGACGAGGGCGCGCGCCTCTCCGTCGTCACGCTCGCGCCGGACTTCTACGGCGGCTCGGGCTTCGACCCCGCGCGCCACGCCGCGCCCTTCACGGCGCTCGCGCACAACACGCGCGGCGAAGTCATCCTCGTCGCCACGCCCACGGGCGACGGTTGGAGCTACCGCATTGACTACCCCTACTACTCTTGGGCCGTGACCGTGCGCCGTCCGCGCGTCGCGCGCCGCAACCTGTCGGAACTCGTCGGCCGCCTGAACGTGATTGAGCGCGGCCGAGGGACTTGGAAGGCCGACCGGAGCGAGCTGACTTCGGCCGTCAAGTTCCTCGACAGCGGCGGCCGCCCGGCCGTCTCGCTTCTCCAACCCGACGAGGTCGCCGCGGAGCTTCGCGCCGTGCTCTCCGGTGCGTCAGCGCCGGCACGGGTTTAAGAGGCGCCGGGGCGAAGGCGTTCATGTACGAGTGGGTTCCATGCGAGGGGCCTTCGGCCGAGGCGCTGGCGCGGATGCGCGCGCGGTTCCCGAAGCCGCCGGAGCCGATGGGCGAGGCGTGGTTCCTCGGCGCGGAGCGGGAGCGCTTCACGCGGCTCGCGGACGAGCCGGTCGCCGAAATAGACGCCGATTACCTGCTGACCTGCCTCTTCGAAATCACTTCGGGGACGAGCTCGTTCGGCCGCATGGAGGAGTGGGAGCGCTGGTTCAGGTTCCTCCTGCCCGACCTCGTCCTGCGCGCGCACGAGAGGCACGCCTTCACCTTCCTGCTGGAAGAGACCGTTAACGCCTTCATGGTCATCTTCTGGGACGGGCTCGACGGCGAGTACGCGGGCTTCCACGGCGACGTGCTACAGACGCTCGGGCGTTGTTTGATGAAGGGGGAGTTTTGGGACGGCTGTGCGGGCGGGCCGCCCCGCGCGCGCTTCCTGCGTTGGGAGGACGAAGACGACGCGAACACGCCCGCCCCTTGGGACGCGGGCGACGCGAGCGCGGTGCTCTCGGCGTCGCTCTTCTTCTGCCTGAAGTACCTGCCGGCCGGAGAGGTTCCGGCGTGGGCCGAGTCGGTCGCCTCCGTCGAAGACCCTTACTTCAGGGGCGCGCTCGTCGTCTGGCTGCTCGGCGCGCTCGACCTGCTCTCGGAGGAGAGCCCGCGCGCCGCGCGCATCGAGAAGACGAACCCGCGCGTCCGCTGGCACAGCTCCTTCCTCCTCGGTTCGAGTTCCGAGAGTAAGCACCCGACGAACGAGCGGCTGCGCTTCCTCCCGCGCGAGAACTGCGAGGCGTTCGTCCGTGAGATGCGCCGCCGCGTCACGCCGGAGGCGCTCGTCGCGTGGGCCGACTCTTTCTCGGAGGACGGGGTGCTGTCCGAAGTGCTTCTGAACGCGCCCGAACTGCTCTTCGACAAGCTGCTCAAGGGCGACTGACTGACGGTTTCGGCAAGCTTATGCACGACGTAATCATCATCGGGGCGGGGCCCGGCGGGCTTTCGGCGGCGCTGTGGTGCGACGAGCTGGGCTTGGACACGCTCGTCGTCGAGCAGGGCGCGGAAGTCGGCGGGCAGTTGTTGCGCGTCTACAACCCAATTGAGAACTACCTCGGCGTGCGCGCCGCTACGGGGCGCGAGCTGCGTGACCTTTTCGCGGCGCAGGCGGAGGAGAGGGACTTCGACCTCTGGACTGAGGCCGAGATCGAGAGCGTTGACCTCAAGGCGAAGCGCGTGCGGCTCCGCAGCGGCGAGGAGCTTCAGTCAATTGCGCTCGTCATCGCGACGGGCGTGCGGCGCAGGCGTCTGGGCGTCGAAGGTGAAAAGGAGTTTGAAGGCCGCGGCGTGCTGGAATCCGGGAGGCTGGAACATGAAAGCGTGGCGGGCGAGGACGTGCTCGTCGTCGGCGGCGGAGACGCGGCGGCCGAGAACGCCCTGCTGCTCGCCGAAACGTGCGCGACCGTCACGCTCGTCCACCGCGGGAAGACTTTGAGCGCGAGGGCGGAGTTCGCCGAGCGCGTGCGCGACGACCACCGCATCACGGTCTTCACGGAGGCGAAGCTCGAACGCATACTCGGCGCCGAGCGCGTCGAGTCGGTCGAGATACTTCGCGCGGGCGCGCTTAAACCGATGCGGATGGCCGTGCGCGGCGTGCTGATACGCGTCGGCGTCGAGCCGAACACGGAGCTGTTCGCGGGGCAGCTTCACACGGACGAGCGCGGCTACGTCGTCGTCACGGGCGAGCAGGAGACGAGCGCCGAGATGGTCTTCGCCGTCGGCGACGTTTCGAACCCGCTCGCGCCGACCGTCAGCGGCGCCGCGGGCGCCGGCGCCACCGCCGCCAAAGTCATCGCCTCGCGCCTCAACGCATCGAGGAAGTAAGTCGGCAAAAGAAAAGCCCCCGGAGGGGCTTCGCTTCTCGTTCAGGTCGCGCTCTTTTTGCGGGTCGCGCGCGGCTTCTTCGCGCCCGCGCGCCCGTCGCCTTTTGCGGGGGATTTCGCCGCCGCCTTCTTCGGCTGCGGCAGGCGCGAGGCGGCGGCGTCGGTGATGACGCAGAGGCCGCTGACGCGCTCGCCGCGCAGGCGCGCGATGAGGGCGGCGGCCTCCTCGTAACTGAGGCCGGCCCGCTCGCTCCCGCGCTCGCTCAAGACGGCCCAGCGCCGCTCGTTCAGTTCGCTCATCTAAAAGCCTTCCGGGTTCGGGTTCTGGTTAGACGCCGCCAGTGTAGCGGAGGCGCGCGCGGCCGAACAAGCGGCGGCGGTTGCGACCGCGGGAGGCGCGGCGTTAAGCTTTCCGGCGTACAAACGCTCCCCGAACCGTAGCTCGAACCAGCCCGACACACGAGAGATAAAGAGATGAAAAAGACACTCCTGCTCGCCGCCCTCGCCCTGCTGGCCGGCGCGTGCGTGCAGCAGCAGACGCAGAACGGCGGGCCGGCGGCGACGCCGGCCGCGGCGGGCTCAGGCGACCAAGCGTTCAAGACGACGCACGACAAGTACGTCGTCGAGTTCCTGCGCCGCAACCCGACGGTCAACACGTACCTCGGCGGCGCGGGGCTCGACCCTTCTTTGAAGGACGTTGACGGGCGGCTGCGCGACCACTCGGCCGCGGCGCTCGCCGACGAAGACCGCTGGCTCGCCGACACGCAGAAGGCTTTCGAGTCGGTCGCGCCCGACACGCTCTCGCCCGCGCGCAAGATTGACCGCGACGTGGCGCTCGCGCAGATCGCGTTCCTCCTGCACCAGCACCAGCAGCGCAAGTATCAGGAGCGCGCCGTGGACACCTACGTCTCCGAGCCTTTCCGCGCGATAGACTGGCAGCTTCAGGGCATGACGCAGACGGGCGACAAGACCTACGGCACGCCCGACGAGTGGCGCCTCGTCACGCAGCGCGTCTCGGACATCCCGCGCTTCCTACAGGTCGCGCAGGATCAACTCTCGGCCGGGGTGAAGTCGGGCAACACGGCCGACTGGCGCATGCTGCAACGCGACGGCGTGAAGACCTCGGAGGCCGACGCCAAGTACTTCGCCGAGGAGTTGCCGAAGCTCGCGCAGGATCGCCTCTCGGCGGGCGAGGCCAGCGACCAGATGCTCACGCAGTTGAAGCAGTCTTGTCAGCAGGCGTCGGACGCCTACAAGAAGTTCGCCGAGTTCGTCCGCACGACCTTCTTCGACGCCGGCGCCTCCGCGCCCGACGGCATCAAGCCCAAACAGCAGTTCGCGCAAGACCGCTACGCCTTCGGCGAGACGGAGTACAACTGGGCCTTGAAGAATAACCTGCGCGTGGATACGACGGCCTCGAAGCTCTACGACGAAGCGTGGCCGATTGTCGAAGACACGCGCAAACAGATGGTTGACCTCGCGCGGCAGATCGGGCAGAAGCGCGGGATGCAGCTTCCCGAAGACGGGGCGCAGGCCGTCCGCGCCGTCTTCGACGAACTAGGCAAGGACTACCCGAAGACCGACGCCGAGATGGTCGAGTGGTACAAGCAGGCGGGCGTGCGCCTCGTGGACTACGCGCGCAAGACCGGGGTGTTCGACGTGCCGGCCGACTACAAGCTCGACGTGGTCGAGACTCCGCCGCCCCTGCGCGCCTCGATTGACGGCGCGGCCTATTACCCCGCGCCCCCCTTCAAGCAGAGCGGCGTCGGGCGCTTCTACGTCACCACCTCGGGGACGAACGATCAGGCCGTGCTCAAGGAGAACAACCGCGCGGCGCTCGCAGACCTCTCGGCGCACGAGGGCTTCCCCGGCCACGACTGGCACTACAAGGTGATGACGCAGTACCGCAACGACATCGCGGGCGTGCGCTGGCTGACGCCCGGCGCGGTCGAAGACTCCTCCTCGATGTGGGAAGACTCGATGGCGGCCGAGGGCTGGGGGCTCTACTCCGAGGCGCTGATGGCCGAGCCGCAGCCGGGCGCGCCCGAAGGCTTCTACACGCCCGAGGAGCACCTCTACCAGCTTCAGGGCAAGCTCTACCGCGACCTGCGCGTGCGCATAGACACAGGCATCCACACGGGCAAGATGACCTACGACGAGGCCGTTGACCTCTTCTCAGAAATCGTAGACTTCCAGCCCGGCAAGTGCTCCGACCCCGCGAAGTCCGACTCGAAGCGCGCGAGTTGCGACGGCGCCGAGCGCGCAATCTTCCGCTACTCCAAGTGGCCGACGCAGGCCATCACCTACCGCCTCGGCAAAGATCAGATATTCGCGCTCCGTTCCGAGGCCGCGAAACTCGTCGGCGATAAGTTCTCGCCCAAAGAGTTCCACCTCCTCTTCATGCGTCAGGGCACCATCCCGGCCGGGTATTTCAGGGATGAGTTGCTGAAGCAGATACAGAAGAAGTAGACAGTAGTCAGTAGTCAGTAGCCAGTAGAAAGACAGGCGGCGCGCTTCGGTCGTTAACCGGGCGCGCCGCTCTGTTTCCCCTACTGGCTACTGACTACTGTCTACTGTCTACTTCCCTATCACTCGTAACGCAGGCACTCAATCGGGTCTAACCTCGAAGCCTTGCGCGCGGGCCAGACGCCGAAGACGAGGCCGACGAAGACCGAGACGAGCAGGCCGGCCATGACCGCCCAGAGCGGGATGGCCGCCGGGAGCGCCGGCAGAAGGAACGCGATGATCTTGCTGATGCCGACGGCGATGAGCACGCCGATGACGCCGCCCATCGCCGTCAACGTCATCGCCTCGTAGAGGAACTGCCGCACGATGTCTCGCCGCCGCGCGCCGATGGCCTTGCGCACGCCTATCTCCTGCGTCCTCTCCGTCACCGAGACGAGCATGATGTTCATCACGCCGATGCCTCCGACGAGCAGGCCGACCGAGGAGATGGCGATGGCGATGAGGCCGATCATGCCGGTGATGCTGTCGAACTGCTGCACCATCTTGTCGGCCGTCCCCAGATCGAAATTGTTCGGCTCGTCGAACTTCACGCCGCGGCGCCGGCGCAAGACCTCCTCCACCTGATCGAGCGCCTGCCCCAACTGCCCCGAGCGGGCGCGTATGACGAGCATGACCCACTCGCTCTTGGGCGAAAGCTCGCGCGCCGTGCGGAAGGGGATGTAGATGGAGTTATCCTCGTCGTTCTCGCCGAAGATGGCGTTCTTGCGCTTCTCAAGCACGCCGATAATCTCGAACGGGCGGCCGCTGAGTTTGACCTCCGTGCCGACGACATCGCCCTCGCGGCCGGGGAAGAGCGCGTCCACGACGTTGACGCCGACGACCATCACGTTGCGACGGTTGAGGTCGTCCGCCTCCGAGATGAAGCGGCCGTCGCGCACCGAGACGTTGACGGCCTCGGCGTAGTTGGCCGTCACGCCCTCGACGCCGCCGCGTCGGTAGTTCGTCCCCTTGTAAGAGATGGTCGAGTCCCACCACGCGACGAAGAGGTCGGGCGCGACGATGTCCACGGCCGGGGCGAGGCGCGCGATGGCCTCGCCGTCCTCGGCCGTTAAAGGCTTGCGCTGCCGCTCGGCCGCGTCGCGCGGGCCTAAAGACGGCCCCGTCGAGAGGTGGAAGGCGTAGATGTTGTTCGTCCCGAACTCCTCGACGACCTGCACGATACTCTGTCGCACGCCCGTCAAAAGCGACGCGATGACGATGACGACCGCCACGCCGATGACGATGCCGAGCACGGTCAGGAAGCTGCGGAACTTGTGCGCCCGCAAGGAGTCGAACGCCATGCGGAAGATTTCGACGGGGATGAATTTCGGTATTCTCAACTTCATAATTCCTCCCCTCACTTTCTCGCGAGCGCCACGATCGGGTCGAGGCGCGATGCTTTGAAGGCCGGGTAGATGCCCGCGATCATGCCGATGCCGCCCGAGACGCCGACGGCGAGGATGACGTAGATGAAGGTGACCGTCATCGTCACGCCCGTCGTCACCGAGATCGCCCACGCCAGCAGTATCGCCAGCAGCAGCCCGAGGATGCCGCCGCAGGTCGTCAGAAACGAAGACTCGATCATGAACTGTAGGAGCATCTGTTTGCGCGTCGCGCCGAGCGCCTTGCGGAGTCCTATCTCGAAAGTGCGCTCGGTCACCGAGACGAGCATGATGTTCATCACGACGATGCCGCCGACGACGAGCGAGATGAAGGTGATGGGGACGACGACGGCCGCGATGCCGCCCGTCATAGAGTCTACGGAGCTGGCCACGCCCTGCGTGTCCACGAGTCCGAAGTCGTCGTCCTCGTTGCCCTTGAGCTTGTGCTTGTTGCGCAGCGCCGTGCGCGCGTCCTCGATGGCCTTGTCGAAGCCTGCGCGCGTGGCGGCCTTGCCGTGAATCTGTAGGCTCTGCCGGCCGCCGAAGATTTTGCGGTAGGCCGTGAGCGGCATGTACATCTGCTTGTCGAACGACTGGCCGAGCATCGAGCCGCGCTTCTCCTCGACGCCGACGACCGTCACCGGCAGGCCGCGCACGTTGACCGTCTTGCCCACGGGGTCTTGGCCGGGGAAGAACTTCTCCTTGATGTCGTCGCCGATGACCGCGACCATCGAGGCCGTGTCGTACTCCTGCTGTAGGAAGAAGCGGCCGTCGGCGATGGTCTTGTCCTCGATGGAGAGCATGTTGGGCGTGCAGCCCTGTATCTGGACGCCGAACAGCTCCTCGCCGTTCTGCTTGAGGTCAACCTGATTCTGCAACTGCGCGCCGACCTCCGTGCAGGCCGTGCAGTAGTCGCGCACCCACTCGTAGTCTTCGATTTCCAGCCGCTTATTGCGGCGGTTCATCTTCTCCCAATCCTCCTCGCTCATCTGGCCCTGATGCGCCATGCGCGCGATCATGAAGTGGTTGACGCCTAAGACGGCCGTCACCTTCTCCATGACGTAGGTGTTGAGGCCCGAGATGGCCGCGCCCACGACGACGACCGAGGCCACGCCGATGATGATGCCGATGAGTGTCAAAAACGCACGCAGCTTGTGCGCGAGGATGGACTGGAGCGCGATGCGCGCCGCGTCCGCGTAGAAGGTATAAAGCGTCTTCATAAAACTCTTCCGACCCGAATTTATTAAGGAGACAGAGAAATGCCCCGACTCGGACTCTAATACGCCGGGCCGGGGTCTAATGTTTAGTGTAAAACAGGCCGGTTTTTTTGGGAAACGGGCCGGGCTACTCGTAGCGCAAACACTCAATCGGGTCGAGCCGCGAAGCCTTCATCGCCGGCCAGACGCCGAAGACGAGCCCGACGCCGATTGAGACGGCGAGCCCCGAGGTGACGGCCCACGTCGGAATCGAGGCCGGGAGCGACGGGATGAGGAGCATCACGAGCCGGCTTACCAGCACCGAGAGCACGACGCCGATGACGCCCCCGAGCGCCGTCAGCGTCACAGCCTCGAAGAGGAACTGCCGCACGATGTCCTTGCGGCGCGCGCCGATGGCCTTGCGGACGCCTATCTCCTGCGTGCGCTCGGTGACGGAGACGAGCATGATGTTCATCACGCCGATGCCGCCGACCATCAGCCCGACGGAAGATATCGCGATGGCGATAACGCCGACCATGCCGAAGATGCTGTCGAACTGCGTGATGAAGGCGTCGGCCGTCTTCACGTCGAAGTTGTTCGCCTCGTCAAACTTCACGCCGCGGCGGTTGCGCAGGACTTCCTCGACCTCGTCCACGGCCGCCTGCAACTGGCCCGAGCGGGCGCGCATGACGAGCACGACGAACTTGCGTCCGGGTGCGACCTGACGCCCGGTGCGGAACGGCACGAAGACGGCGTTGTCCTCCTCGTTCTCGCCGAAGAAGGTCGCCTTGCGCTTGGCGAGCACGCCGATAATCTCCCAGACGTAGCCGCCCATCTTGACCTTGGTGCCGACGATGCCGCTCTCCTGATCGGGGAAGAGCGCCTGCGCGGCGTTGACGCCGATGACCATCACGTTGCGCTTGTTGAGGTCTTCCTGCTCGGAGATGAAGCGCCCCTCCTTGAGCGAGATGTTACCGACATCGGTCATGTTCGCGGTGACGGCGCGCGTGTTGCCGCGGCGGTAGGTCTTGCCGTTGACGTTGATGGTGTCGTCGAAACCGGTATCACGGCCGCCGATGTTCGGCGCCTCAAGGGCGACCTGCTCGATGGCCGGAGCCAGCGCCGCGACGGCGTCGCCGTCCTCGGGCGTCAGAGGCTTGCGCGCTCGCTCGGCTTGGTCGCGCTCGCCGACCTGCGGGCCGGTGGTGAGGTGGAAGGCGTAGATGTTGTTGGTGCCGTACTCCTCGACGATCTTGACGATGTTCTGGCGCATGCCCGCCAGAATCGAGGCGACGACGATGGCGACCATCACGCCGATGACGATGCCGATGACGGTGAGCGCGGAGCGGAACTTGTGCGCCATCACGCTGTCGAGCGCCATCAGCAGCGTCTCGCGCGGGAAGAATCTGGAAAGCGTCATTCTCGTCCTCCTCGCCTAGTTCCGCGTGAGCGCGATGATGGGGTCGAGGCGCGAAGCCTTGAACGCCGGGTAGATGCCCGCGACCATGCCGACGGCCGTCGAGACGCCGAGCGCGAGGATGATGTAGCCGACGGTTATCGTCATCGTAATCGGCGTCAGCACCGTCACGCCCCACGAGATGCCCGCCGCCGCCAGCAAGCCCAGCACGCCGCCCAGAGCGCACAGCAGCGACGACTCGATGAGGAACTGCAAGAGCACCTGCTTGCGCCGCGCGCCGAGCGCCTTGCGCAAGCCTATCTCGAAGGTGCGTTCGGTCACGCTCACGAGCATGATGTTCATCACGACGATGCCGCCCACGACCAGCGCGATTAAGGTTATCGGCGTGACGACCATCGCGATGGCGCCGGTGAACTGGTCTATCTGGCTCCCGAGCGTCTCGGTGTTGACGACGCCGAAGTCGTCCTCCTCGCTGCCGATGAGCTTGTGGTAGTCGCGAAGCGCCTTGCGCGCGTCCTCGATGGTGTACTGTAGCGCCCCGCGCTCGCGCCCCTTGCCGTGGATTTGCAGATCGAGGTCGCGCCCGTAGAGCCTTTGGAAGGTCGTCAGAGGGATGTAGACGTGCTTGTCTATCAGGTCGCCGAAGATGGGGCCGCGCCGCTCCTCGACGCCGACGACGCGCATCGGCAACCCCTGCACCTTGAAGTCCTGCCCCACGGGGTCTGTGTCGGGGAAGAACTTGTCCTTGATGTCGGCGCCGAGGACGACGACGAGCTTGGAGTTGGCGACCTCTTCGGGCTGTAGGAAGCGCCCCTCGGCGATGGTCTTGTCCTCGATCTCGGCCATGTTGGAGGTGACGCCGAAGATGATGCCGCCGAAGAACTGCTTGCCGTCCTGCTCGAACTTCGTCCCGCGCGCGGCCTCGGCCCCGACGGCCGAGCACGACTCGCAGTAGTCTTGCAGCCACTCCATGTCGGCCCAATGCAGCCGTTTGTTGCGGCGGTTCATCCGCTCCAAGTCCTCTTCGGACAGCTCGCCGTGGCTGGCGATGCGCGCGATCATGAAGTGGTTCGTCCCGAGCATCTTCGACATCTTGTCGGCGACGTAGGTGTTGAGGCCCGAGATGGCCGCGCCGACCACGACGACCGAGGCGACGCCGATGATGATGCCGATGAGCGTCAGGAACGCGCGCAGCTTGTGCGCGAGGATGGACTGTAGCGCGATGCGCGCCGCGTCAACGTAAAACGTGTAAAGCGTCTTCATGGGAGCTGCTCTCGGCCTCTCGGTCGGAGACAAAGGTGTGCCTCGGCTCGGTCACTCATACGACGGCCCGGCGCCTAAGGTTTACAGGAAAATAGACGCGGCCGGTCTCACGACCGTTAGCCGGCCGCGGCAAGTTTTCGCCGGAAACGGGAGGCTTACGCGTCTTCGGCGAGGCGGAGGCCGGCGAAGGCGATGCGGAAGGGGCGGCGGAAGAAGTTTCGGAAGGAGGTGCGCAAAACCGAAGGGCTCGTGGCCCACGAGCCGCCCTTGAGGACGCGGTGGTCGCCGTCGAACCACGTCTCGGAGTATTCGGGGTATGGGAAGGGCTCGAAGCCGTGGAAGCCTTCGAAGGGCGTCGAAGTCCACTCCCAGACGTTGCCGTTCATGTCGAGACAGCCGTAGGGGGACGCGCCTTCGGGGAATCTGTTGACGGGGGTCGTGCCCCACGCGCGACCGCCGAAGTTGCAGAGGCGCGCGGACGGCTCCTCATCGCCCCACGCGAAGCGACGCTTCGCCGTGTGCGACTCGTCCCACGAAGCGGCCTTCTCCCATTCGGCCTCGGTCGGCAGACGCTTGCCGGCGAAGTTGGCGTAAGCCTCCGCCTCGAACCAACTGACGCCCGTCACCGGATGCTCGACGTTGAGCGGCGCCTCCGCGAACATCCCGCGCTCCACCCAGCCGCCCGAAGAGTCTGAAGGGCCGCGCCGCCAGTAGAGTGGCGCCTGCCAGCCCTCCTTCTCCCGAACCTGCCAGCCCTCCTCGCCCCAGAACTCGCGCCGCTCGTAGCCGCCCTCGGCGATGAAGCGCGCGAACTCGCCGTTCGTCACGGGCGCTCGGCCGATGCGGAAGGCGGGGACGTTGACCTCGTGCGCCGGGCGCTCGTTGTCGTAGGCGAACGCGTCCCACGCGGCGCCCATCAGGAAAGCCCCGGCAGGCACCAAAACCATCTCGGCCGCAGCGCCCGTAGTTTCCGCGGTCACAGTCTCCTTAAAAGAGTCGGGGCGTTTCTTCTTCGACGGGTCGAGCAGTTGGAAGAGGTAGAGCAGCGTCTCCTGATGCTGGCGTTCGTGTTCGAGGACGAGGTTGAAGAGGTATCCCGCATACGCGAGCGGGTCAGCCGAGCGGAAGTCTTGGCGGTCTAAGACTCCGAGCGCGTCCGAGCGCACGCGCCGCAGATAGTCTTCCATCTCGCGCCGCGAGGGCAGGTTCTTCGACTCCTCGCGCGGAGTCCTGATGGGGTCGAAGACGCGCTCGTATCTCTCGTCCGGCGCCGCGCGGCCGGCGAGCTTTTGCAGCAGCCAGTAAGCCTCGAAGACGCCGATGTGCGCGAGGTGCCAAAGTATCGGCCGGTAGCCGAAGCCGGGGCTCCGGTGCAGCTCGCTCTCGTCCGTGAGGTCGAAGATGCGCAGCGTCTCGGCGCGCGTCTCCGTCATCATCCGCGCGATCTGTTCGGCCTGTTCGTTCATAAGAAAGTAGTCAGTAGACAGTAGTCAGTAAACAGTAGAAAACCTTCTTCAGCGAATGCTCCGAGTGAAGTCGTCAACGTCAGCAGAGCGGAGCCTACTGGCTACTGACTACCGTCTACTGTCTACTACCTGCTACTAGTGCGGTAGCGTACGCGATGGTTTATGATACGGCAACCTTCGACGGAAGAGGGGGAACCCGACACATGCCTCATGCAGCCGACATCGAGCAGGGCGGGCGACTGAAGATTCACAGTCTCACGACCGGGACTGGCGACGACTTCGCCGCGGACGTGCGGCGCGGCCTCGGTTCGACGCCGAAAGCCCTCACGCCGAAATATTTTTATGACGCGCTTGGCTCGCACCTCTTCGACGCCATCTGCCTGCTGCCCGAGTACTACCTGACGCGCGCCGAGGCGGAAATCTTCGCGCGCCACGCCGCAGAGATTGTCGAGGAGGCCCGGCGCGGCGCGGCGCGCGTCACGCTCTTCGAACTCGGCTCGGGCTCCGCGTCGAAGACGCGCCGCATCATCGAGGCGCTGCTCGAACGCCAGAAGCATCTGACCTACGTCCCCGTGGACATCTCCCCGGCGGCGCTCGAAGCGAGCGCACACGCGCTGCTCGGCGACTACGAACACTTGCGCGTCTCGGCCTACGCCGCCGACTACGACACGGCGCTCCCGCGGCTCCTCTCCGAGTTGGAAGACGGCGCACGCGCGCTCGTCCTCTTCCTCGGCTCGAACGTCGGCAACTTCGACCGCGCAGAGGCGCGCGACTTCCTACGACGCCTGCGCGGCGCCCTGCGCGAGGGCGACCGTTTGCTGCTCGGCGCAGACCTGAAGAAAGACGCTGCCGTGCTCGAAGCCGCCTACGACGACGCGCACGGCGTCACAGCCGCCTTCAACCTCAACCTGCTCGCGCGCATCAACCGCGAGCTTCGCGCCGACTTTAACCTTCGCGACTTCCGCCACGTCGCGCTTTATAACGACGACGAAGGCCGCGTTGAAATGCATCTCGAAAGCCGGCGCGCACAGACCGTCCGCCTCGACGCGCTCGACCTCGAAGTTCACTTCGGCGAAGGCGAGCGGATACACACTGAGAACTCCTACAAGTATTCGCTCGAAGAACTCTCGGCGCTCGCCGCCGAGACCGGCTTTGCTCGCACGCACACGTGGCTCGACGCCGACGAACGCTTCAGCAGCAACCTCTTCGTCGCCGGGGCGAACGACGCATGAAGACACGGGCCACGACACAGGGCGGCGAAGGCTTCCCGCTGCTGACCGACGCGGTCGGCGGCGACTCGGTGCCGCTCTTCGTCGAGAACCTTCTGCGCGGGGGCAAGCCGACGGCCGAGTGGAGGTGCGGCGCCGAGTTCGAGCTGTTCGGCTACGACCGCGCGCGCGGCCTTGAGCGCATCGGCGCGGCCGAGGTGCAGCAGGTGATGGCGGGCTTCGCGCCCTCCTCGCGCGACCTCGTCTACGAGGGCGGGACGCTCGTAGAAGTCAACGACGGGCAGATGAACCGCCTGACGGTAGAGCCGGGCGGGCAGGTCGAGTTCTCCGGCGCGCCGCACCGGAGTCTTAAAGACGTGGAGCGCGAGCTGCGCCGCTACCTCGCGCGCCTGAGTGAAGTGGCCGAGGCCAACCGCCTCGCGTTCCTCGCCGTCGGCTTCGACCCTCTGCGTTCCATCGAAGAGCAGCGCTGGTTCCCGAAGATGCGCTACGAGGTGATGCGCCCCTACCTCGCCTCGCGTGGCTCGCGCGCGTGGGACATGATGTGCCGCACGTGCTCGGTGCAGACGAACCTTGACTACGGCGACGCGGAAGACCTCCGCAAGAAGTTCCTCGTCGGCAACCGCCTCGCGCCGGTCGTCACGGCCGTCTTCGCCAACTCGCCCTTCGAGCGCGGGCGCCCGTCCGGCTACAAGTCAACGCGCGCCGCCGCGTGGCTCGACACAGACCCCGACCGCACGGGGCCGGCGCCGCCCGCGCTCCGAGACGACTTCCGCCCCGCCGACTACGTCGCCTACGCGCTCGACGTGCCGATGATCTTCGCGCAGCGCGGCGGCCTCTACGTCGGCGCGGTGGCGGGGCTGCGCTTCCGCGAGTTTCTCGAAGGCGGGCGCGGCGGCCTCTCGCCGCTGTTCGGCGACTGGGCGGATCACTTAACGACCATCTTCACCGACGCGCGCCTCAAGCAGCACATCGAGCTGCGCGGCGCCGACGCCAACGACCTCGAAACCTCGCTCGCCCTGCACGCGCTCTGGAAGGGTCTGCTCTACGACGAGCACGCGCTCGACGAGGCGCTCCGCCTCGCGCCGCGGCTCAAGGCGGCCGACGCGCTTCTGTTGCGCGAACGCGTGGCCCGCGACGGACTCGACGCGCGCCACGCGGGCGTGGACGTGCTCCGCCTCGCGCGCGAGGTGGTCACGCTCGCTACGGAAGGCTTGCAGCGCGTCGCGCCCGAAGAGGTCGCCTACCTCGACGTGCTCAGCGAGCGCGTCGTCAAGGAAGGCGTCTGCCCCGCCGACATACTCCTGCGCAACTGGGAGGGCTCTTGGCACGGCTCCATCGAGCACGCCTTTGAGCACCTGCGCGTCGCCTGATAAGAATTTCAAATTTGAAATCCCAAGTTTCAAATCACACCACTGACGACGGCGAAGCCTTCGTCCGTCTACGCGGCGTCACCTACGCGCCGCCGGGCGCGGCCGCGCCCATCATTGACGCGCTCGACCTAGAAGTCCGTCGCGGCGAGACGCTGGTGCTTCTGGGCGAGTCGGGCTGCGGGAAGACGACGACGCTGCGGCTCGTCAACCGCCTGCTTGAGCCGACCGCGGGCGAAGTCTTGGTCGAGGGACGCGACACGCGCGAGTGGGACGCGATTGAGTTGAGAAGAAGGACGGGCTACGTCATACAGGACGCCGGCCTCTTCCCGCACTTCACGGTCGAGCGCAACGTCGGGCTCGTCCCCGCGCTCGAAGGCTGGGACGAAGGCCGCGTGCGCGAGCGCGTCTGGGAACTGCTGCGCCTCGTCGGGCTCGACCCCGAGCGCTTCGCCGCGCGCTTCCCTTCGGAGCTTTCGGGCGGGCAGCGCCAGCGCGTCGGCGTCGCGCGCGCACTCGCGGCAGACCCGCCGCTGCTTCTGATGGACGAGCCCTTCGGCGCGCTCGACCCGCTGACGCGCGCCGCGCTGCAACGCGAGTTCGCCGAACTCCAACGGCGACTCGGCAAGACCGTCATCTTCGTCACGCACGACGTGCGCGAGGCGCTCATGCTCGGCACGCGCGTAGCGCTGATGAGCGCCGGCCGCGTCCTCGTCCTCGACACGCCCGAAGGCTTCCTGCGCTCCGAAGACACTTACGCGCGCGCCTACCGCGAGACGATACAATGAACGCGCTTGAGTTCATGCTGCGCAACTGGCGCGGGATTGTTGAGCTGACGGGCGAGCACCTTCTGCTCGTCGCCGCCTCGACGTTGATTGCCGTCGCCGTCGGCATCCCCACGGGGCTCCTGCTCACGCGGCGTCCGCGCTGGAAGCGCCCCGTCCTCGGCGTGGCGAACATCTTTCAGACCGTGCCGAGCCTCGCGCTCTTCGGCTTCCTCATCCCGCTCAAGTACGTCGGCGGCGTCGGCTGGCGCTCGGCCGTCGTCGCGCTCGTCCTCTACGCGCTGCTGCCGGTGATAAGGAACACGGTGACGGGCGTCGAGGGCGTTGACCGCAGCGTGCGCGAGGCGGCCGTGGCGATGGGGATGACGCCCGGGCAGGTTCTAAGGCAAGTCGAGCTGCCGCTGGCCGCGCCCGTCATTCTCGCGGGCGTGCGCGTGGCAACGGTCATCTCGGTCGGCGTGGCGACAATCGCGGCGGCCATCGGCGCGGGCGGTTTGGGCACTTTCATCTTCCGCGGACTGAGGCAGTACGACAACAACCTCATCCTCGCGGGCGCGGTGCCCGCCGCGCTGCTTGCGCTCGCGGCGGACGCGGGGCTCGGCTTAGTCGAATCGCGGCTCGACGTGCGCAGCCGCGTCGCGCGCGGAAGCGCGCGGGGCAAACTGATTCCGCGCGTCGCGCTCGTCGTCGTCGCCGCGGCGGTGCTCGCGGGCGGGACGTTTGCGCTCTTGAATCGCGCCGGGCGCGCGGACATAAGCGTCGGCTCGAAGGACTTCACCGAGTCGGTCGTGCTCGCGGAGATTTTCGCGCAGGCGTGTGAGGCGCGCGGGCTCAAAGTCGAGCGGCGTTACGAACTCGGCGGCAACCTCGCGCACGACTCGCTCGTCGCGGGGCGGATTGACGTTTATCCGGAATACACGGGAACGTCTTTGATGGCGATTCTCAAGCACCCGCCGAGCACGGACGCGCGCGCCGTCTACGAGCAGGTCAAGCGCGAGTACGCCGAGCGCTTCGACGTGGAGGTCGGCCCGCCGCTCGGCTTCGAGGACACGTTCGCCGTCCTCGTCCGCGGCGACGACGCGCGGCGTCTGAATCTCAAAACTGTCTCGGACGCGGCGGCGCACGCGCCCGAGTGGCGCGCGGGCTTCGGGCAGGATTTCATGTCGCGCGCAGACGGCTACGAAGGCTTCGCCGAGCGCTACGGGCTGCGCTTCAACGGACGGCCTCGGGAGATGGACTTGTCGCTCTCTTACCGCGCGCTCGCAGACCGTGAGGTTGACGTGATAGCCGGCAACTCGACCGACGGCATGATCGCCACGCTCGGGCTCGTGCAGTTGGAAGACGACCGGCATTACTTCCCGCCCTACGAGGCCGTCCTGCTCGCGCGCCGCGACACGCTCGAACGCCTCCCCGCGGCGCGCGACGTTCTACAGAAGCTCGCCGGCGCGATCTCGACCGAAGAGATGCGCAAACTCAACTACGAAGTTGACGGGCGCAAACGCGCCGCCGCCGACGTTGTGCGCGAGTGGCTGCGCGCGAAGGGTCTGTAGCTTAAAGAATTTCCGATTTGAGATTCCACAGACGAAAGGAGGATGAGAGACGCGCGGTCTCTCATCCTCCTTTTTCAACTTGCGTGCGCGTCGCGCTTACTTCCTGTGGAGCACGATGCGGACGGGCTGGTCGAGGTCGGAGGCGTTGACCTGAACGGTCTGCGTCGTGAACCCCTTGGCCGAGAGCTTGAGCGTGAGCTGGCCCATGTGGAGCGGCGGGAGCACCGAGACGCCGCGCGCGTCCGTCCAGTTCCAAGACTCGCAGAGGAAGCCGCCCGGGCGCTTCGACTGAAGGTCGGCGCGGACGCCCTGCACGGGGTTGCCGTCCTCGTCCACGACGCGGAGGTCGAGGCGGCCGACGCCGTCAGCCTGCTTCGGCGCGCGGCCCATGTTCGGAATCTCGTTGTTGTTCTGCGCCGAGGCGGCGCCGAAGGCAGAGACGAGGAGGAGAGAGGCGATAAACAGTTTACGCATTGGCGGTAATTCTCCTTAAAAATTCTTCGGGTCTACAGGTTTTCTTTCGGGTTTAATCAACGGGCCGCGTTGACCTGTAGGGGATGAGGATCGCCGCGACGTGCCAGTTTAAGATGTCCGAGGGCGCGTCCCAGTTGCTCTGCAAAGAGGCCGCGCGGCGGCGCCTGTCGGCCGTTTTCCCGGCCAATTTGCAGTGTTTTTCGTGCCCGGCGAAAACGGAAAGGCCGGGACGCGCTGAAGCATGCGCGCGCCTCCGGCCCTCACAAATCTCGTCCCTCTTCGGCATCACTTCGGCGACCGCTGCGTCCGTGCGCCCCTAGTCCGGGCGTGTAGGTCAACGGCTTTGCGCTCCGGGGCTTTCGCGCCGGATGGCCCTTCTCGGTGTTGCTTCTCAAAACGGTTCGGCGTGTTCGGCCGACCGCCGTGAGAAGAAGTATAGAGGCTCGGGCGCGCGCTTGTGAAGCAAAAGTTTTGTGGACGCGGCGGCGACGACTTCCAGAAATTCGGGTTCGAAATTTCAAATTTCAAACCCGATGAATTATGCTCGGCGCAAACACTTCGGCCGGACAGGAGGATTGAAGGATGACTCTCGTAGACCTGCTTCTGCTGCTTCTGGTGGCGGGCGTGTGCGGGGCCGTCGGGCAGGCCATCGGCGGCTTCTCGCGCGGCGGCTGTCTGGTCTCGATAGCGTTGGGGTTCATCGGCGCGCTCATCGGGATGTGGCTCGCGCGCCACGCGGGGCTGCCCGAGCCTCTGCCGGTGCAGGTCGGCGGGCAGACGTTCCCGGTCGTCTGGTCTATCATCGGCTCGGCGATCTTCGTCGCCGTCATCGGCCTCATCTCGCGCTCGCGCGCGTGAAGGCGTACGAAACGGCGGACGAAATGTGGCCGCGAGCTAACATTTTTCTCGCGACGCGCGTCCGCGCCGCCGGAGGCTAGACCCCGCGCGCGCCCTTCGGCTACACTCGCCCGGCGGACGCTCCCCAACAGTCGAAATTCATTTGAACTCCTCGCGAACGGAAGCCCGCGCACGCTGGCGTGCGCGAGCGACGAGTCCCCCTCCGAGGGGGCTTTCTGACCTCTTGAGGCTTTACGAAGATGGTCGCCACGGCTCCGACGAAACTCGCACACGCCTTCAACGTCCCGCGCGCGGGCGGCGACGCGCCCGACCTCGCACACTTCCGGCGTCGCTACCCCGAGACGGTGGCGAGCCTCGGCGCGCTGCCGCGGCGCGAGGAGTGGCTGCGCCGCATCTGGGAGGAGGAGACGCGCTTTCGCGCGGCTTGGGAGACGCGCGGCGGCGAGACTTTAACGGAAGAAGTCATCGTCCGCGGCGCGCCGCCCGCGGGGCGCGAGGCCGAGGGCGAGTTCGACGTGATCTACGCGGGCGGCGCCGCGGCGCTGCTTTACGCGGCGGCGCTCGCGTGCGTTTACGAGCGGCGCGTGCTCGTAGTCGGCGGCGCGGACGACGGCGAGGGCGCCGTCTGGAATCTCTCGGAAGACGAGTTGAAGGAGTTGCAGGGCGCGGGCGTCTTCACGGCCGCCGAAGTCGAGGCGGCGGTCTTGAACCGCTACCGCGGCGGCTTCGTCAAGTTCCACGACGCGGCGTCGCGCGTGAAGGCGGGGCCGCTGTGGGTGAGCGGCGCGTCGGACGTGGCGCTCGACGGCGCGCGCCTCGTCGCGCTCGCGTCGGAGAGGATAAGACGCAGGCAGGGCTGCGCTATCTTTGAGTCGCAGCGCTTCGTGCGCGCGTACGTCGAGCCGTCGCGCGTGACCGTCGAGACGGAAGGCGCGGGCGGCGCGCGAAAGTTTTTCGCGGCGAAGCTGTTCGCGGACGCTACGGGGCCGGGCTCGGCCGTCGCGCGGCAGTTGAACGGCGGCCGCGCGGGCGTCGCTCACGTGCGCCCTTCGGTCGGGACTGTCGCGCGCGGGTTCGCGCGGGGCGAGGGGCGCGGCGAGGCAGACTTCCGCGCGGGCGAGTTGCTCGTCAGCACGGAGGACGCGAGCGCCGGCCGCCAACTCTTCTGGGAAGGCTTGGCCGGGGCGCCCGCGCGCGGCGACTACGCGACGCGACTCTTCTTCTACGACAGGACTGACTCGTCCACAGACAAGTCCCTGCTCGCGCTCTTCGAGCGCTACTTCGAGTCGCTGCCGTCGTACAAGCGCAAGGGCTCGGGCTGGCGCGTCGAGCGGCCGCTGTTCGGCTACGGGCACTTCGCGCGCGAGGGCTGGCGCAGCCGACGGCGCGCGGCCTCGGAGCGCGTGATGCTGCTCGGCGGGGGCGCCGACGCGGGGGCGTTCGCGTCGGGCGGCGCCGGCTCGTTCGCGCGTGACTTCGGCCGCGCGGCGCGACTGACCGACCGCGCGCTCGCTTTGGGCGACTGCGGGGCCGACGCGCTCGCGGAAGTTTGCGAAGGCGGGGGCGCGAGGGTCGCGCGCGCGCTGGGGCTGGCGGAGTTCATGCGGCCGTCGGCTGCGGGCTCGCCGCACGCGGTCAACGAGACGCTCAACGCTCTGGCGGCCGCGCTCGCGGGGTTGGACGAGCGCGTGCGGCGTGAGTTCTTTCAGGGGCGCCTGAGCGCGGGCGCGCTGCGTCGGCTGCTGGCGCGCACCGTGAGGCTCTACCCGCGCATCTTCGCGCGCGTGCGCGAGCACTTCGGCGCGCGCGGCGCGCTCTGCTGGCTGGCGGGCGTGGCCGAGGCGGCGTGGAAGGAGCGAGGGAAGTTGAAGGAGCCGCTGTAAGGCGTTCGCCTCGTCTTCCGCCGTCTCATCTTCCGCGTTCGTCTCGTCTTCCGCCTTCGCCCTCGGCCTTTCGCATTCCGGTTTGAAAAGCGCGGCGGCGGCGACTCAAGTCGAGTCGCCGCCGCCGCGGTGTGTGGTGGGGGTTTCGCCGTTTACGGCCTGCCGTAAGTGGAGGTAACTTTCACGGGCCGTAAGTGACGGTAACTTTCATGTCCCCGCTGGGAACCTTCTTGTCGAGCACGACCGCGCCGTCTATCTCGACGGTGATGTGCTTGAGCTTCTTGCCGTTAGAGTGTTTGCCGCCGGTGCCCGGCAGCGTTTTCTCGTCGAAATCGAGGTGAACGGAGCCGCCGGTGACGACGATGGGTGGGTCGTTGGATTCTTCTACTGGCATGTCGTTTTCTCCTTACGGGTTGAGGACGTTGGGGCAACGTCAGTGAGGCGCCGAGCCGACGAACTCACTGCGGAGCCATTGCACGTCCGGGCGCGAGCCGTAACTCTTGGCGTCCGCCCCCAGACTCTCTTCGAACTGCGCGAGCGAGGTGGCGGCGCGGTCGAAGTACTCCCGCGCCGCGTTCTCGTCGCCTGCGAGGCGGCTGGCGAGGCCCGCCACGGCGAGCGCCTGCCAGCCGACGTCGGCCCCCCCGAAGCGCGTGAAACGTTCCTGCGCTTCGAGCGCGGCCGCCCGCGCGCCTTCGGCGTCGCCCGCGGCGAGCAGCGCGCGGGCGAGCACGAACTTCGTCAAGGCGATGGCCGGGAGGTCGCCGCCGAGTGACGCCAAGCGGTCGGCCTCCACGCACAACTCGCGGCCGCGCTCGCGCGAGCCGGTCGCACTCTCGACCTGCCCGAGGTCTCTGTAGGCCCACGCCAGCAGGTCGTTCGGCGGGCTGTCCGTCTCCTTCAGCAAGGCCAGCGCGCGCTTGGCTTCGGCGGCCGCCTTCGGGAAACGCCGCCGGCTGAGTTCCATGTTGGCCTCGTTGAGGCTGATGATGGCGACGGCGTTCTTGCCTATGCCCAGCGACTGCGGCGCCGCCCCGTTCAACTCGGCGAAGTTTTTCTCCGCCTCGTCGTAGTGCCCGAGCCGCCAGAGCGCGCCCGCCTCGTTGAGCTGCGAGTAGGTGAGCACGGTCGTGTTGCGCAGGGCGCGCGCCATGTTCGCGCTCTCCCTGAAGTGTTCGAGCGCGTGCGCGTAGTCGTCCTGCGTGATGAGCACCATGCCGTACTCGTGGTGGACGTTGCAGGCGAGCCCCATGTCTACCGACTGCTCGGCCGAGCGCAGGTTCTCCTCCAGAAGCTTGCGCGCCCCGGCGGTGTCGCCCTGCTTGCGCCGGCTGCGCGCGATGAGCAGCGAGCACTGGTCAACCTCGCGGCGGTAGTTGCCGTGGAGGTAGAACTCGCGCGCCACGGTGGCGTACTTCTCCGCCTCGGCGGGGCGGTCTTGCTTGTCGCGCAGCGACGCGAGGTTGACCGAGGCCAGCGCCTCGTAGCGCTTCAGGTTGTAGCTCTGCGCGAAGCGCAGCGCCTGAATGAAGGCGCGGTCGGCCCCGTCGAGGTCGCCCAGCCTGAGCAGGATGATGCCGAGCGTGACGTTGCTGTTCGCCACCTGATCGTTCATGCCGCTGGACGGCGCAAGGTCGGCGGCCTGCTGCGCGAGGCGCCGCGCCCCGTCGCCGTCGTCCTTGACGAGGGCGTGCGCGAGCTGCTGTAGCACCTGCACCTGCTGGTAGAGGTTGTTCGTCTCGCCCGCGAGGTCGAGCGCGCGCTGGAGCTCGGGGCGGGCGTCGCTGCTCTTGTCGAGGGTGACGAGGAAGCGCCCGCGCTGGTAGTGCACCGCGGCCTGCCCCTCCTTGTCGCCGGCCGCCTCGTAGAGCTTCTGCGCGCTGTCGAAGGCCGCGAAGGCCGCGGGCGGGTTCTTCACGCGCGCGTGCAGGGCGCCGAGGCGCAGGTAGGCGGGCGCGAACGCCGGGTCGCGTTCGGTCGCGTCGGTGTAGCTGCGGATGGCCTTGTCGGTCTGGTTGTCGCGCTCGTAGGCGCGCCCGAGGTCGAGGTGCGACTGCGGCAGGTTGGGGTTGAGGTTGACGATCTGCTGGTAGTCTTTGATGGCCGCGCCGTTGTCCTGCCGGACGGAGGCGTTGACGGCGTCGAGGTAGAGGGCGTCGGCGGACGGGTAGATTTGAAAGTCCGGCGTGAGCTTGACGACTTCGAGCATCTCGCTCTTGGCGCGGTCGAGGAAATCCATCTCCATCATCGCCTCGGCGAGCCGGGCGCGGGCGAGCGCGAAGTCCGGCGCTTTAGTTACCGCCTGCCCGAGCAGCTCGCTCGCCTTGTTGTAGGCGCCCTCGCGCATCGCGGCCTCGCCCTGCTCGTAGAGTCTGGCCACGTCCGGCGGCGGCACGGGCACGCGCGGGCGGCGCGCGTAGGCGACGCCCCAGATGAGGAGGCCGAGCGCGGCGAGCGCGACGAGGAGCGTGAGGGGCGAGAACTTCGGGCGGCGCAGGCCCTCGGCCATCGTCATCAGCGCCGTGGAGCGGCTGCCGTTGGCGCCCGCGACGACGATGCGGCGCGTGCGAGTGGTGTCGGAGTGCGGCAGGCGCGCGCGCACGCGTTCGAGGTCGTCGGCGAACTCGTCGGCCGTCTGGAAGCGTTCTTCGGGCTTCTTCGCCAGCGCCTTGAGCGTCAGGCGGTCGAGCTCGGAAGGGATGCGCGGGTTGAAGCGCGAGGGCGGCGGCGGGTCGTAGTGGAGCACCTGCGCGCCGATCTCGATGACGTTCGAGCCGGAGAAGGCGGAACGCCCGGCCACGCACTCGTAGAGCAGCGCGCCGAGCGCGAAGAGGTCGCTGCGGCCGTCAACCTTCGCGCCGCGCGCCTGCTCAGGAGAGAGGTAGAGCGGCGTGCCGATGACCACGTCCGAGCGCGTGCGCGCCGAAAGAAGCGTCTGCGCCTCGGAGTCGGCCCCCGTGCCGTAGTCCTCGTGGAGCTGCTTGGCGAGCCCGAAGTCGAGGACTTTGACCTCGCCGGTCTCGTCTACGATGACGTTCGAGGGTTTGATGTCGCGGTGGACGACGCCGCGGCGGTGCGCCTCGGAGAGCGCCGCGGCCACCTGTTCCGTGACCTCGACGGCGCGGGCGAGCGAGATGCCGGGGCCGGCGAGCAGGTCGCCGAGCGTCTGGCCCGAGACCAGTTCCATCACGATGTAGGGCTGGCCGTCGGGCGTCTCGCCGTAGTCGTAGACGGCGGCGATGTTCGGGTGGCGGAGCTTGGAGACGGCGCGCGCCTCGCGCAGGAAGCGTGCGCGGTAGTGGTTCTCTTCGCGGCCGGCGTGTGGAATCTTGATGGCGACGCGGCGGCCGAGCACCGTGTCCTCGGCGACGTAGACCACCCCCATCCCGCCCTCGCCGACGTGGCCGAGGATTTTGTAGTGGGAGATGGTCTTGCCGATCATGGGCACGGGGGCCGCGGGCGCTCTTGCGCGTGGCGGCGCGAAAGGAGACGGCGTTTTGAAGTCGCGGGCGCAGGCCGGGGTCAACGGCCGCCTGCGCCCCGCGTGTTCCGCTTGCGCGCCGGTTATTGTCCTCTAAAGGCGTAGCCTTTTCAAGACACAACGCATGCGGCGCTAACTTTATGCAATGAGGCCATACCTTTCGCCGCGCCGGTCTCGGACGCCGCACCGGCCTCCGATAACTCCGCCCGCCCGCGCCCTTCGTCGCCGCCACCATCTAAACGCCGCGCCCTTACACGCCCTGCCGCAGTCAACTCTCTCCCTCCCCTTCGCCCTTTCCGCCGAGACCAGCCAAGTTTCTCTTGACCAGCAACGTCAAAGGATGATCCTCGCCTAACACCTCTCGAAATATTCCCAACGCCCGCTCATAGTTTGCCCGCGCTCCGCTCAAATCGCCCTGCGCGTCGAGGATGGTGCCGACGTTGTTCAGGCGCAACGCAACGGTAGGGTGATTCGGCCCATAGGTCACCTCGTCCATGGCGAGCGCTCGCTCGAAGTTTGTCAGAGCGCTGTTGAGGTCACCTATGCGCCGGAGAACACTGCCCAAGTTGTTAAGACGGGTGGCGATACTTGTAGGGTTCAGCACAGGGGCGGCTTCATCGATGGCAAGTGCTCTCTCTAATCGCTCACGCGCGCCTTCCAAATCGCCCTGTCTCTTTAAGAGTTCGCCAAGGTTGTTGAGATAGATGGCGACCTGCTGGTGATCGCTCCCGTAATGTGATTCTGCAATCACGAGGGCACGTTCGAAGTTGACACGCGCCCCGTCAAAATCGCCCATGTCTTGGAGAATGACGCCAAGGTTATTGAGTCGTATTGCGACTTCCAAGTGGTCAAGGCCGTAGACTGTCTCTGCTATCGCAAGTGCGCGTTCGTAGCTGGCCCGTGCCCCGTCAAAATCGCCCATGTCATAGAGAACGTTGCCCAAGTTATTGAGAAGTGTTGACACTAAAGAGTGCTCGGCACCAAATTTCGGTGTTACGGTCTCTAAGGCTTGCTCGAAAGTGACCTTTGCCTTTACCAGTTCGGCTTTAGTTTGTAGATACAGGCCCGCCTGATTCAGAAGCGACGACGTCGCTTTTTCCAAGACTTTAAGCTCTCTCGCATGTTCCGCGGCGGCCAGCGCGTGTGGCAGTAGGCGCGCACTCGGGGGCCACGTTTGAGGGTTAGTGTAATCGAACGGGAAGGCGGCCTCCATCAACTGGACGGTCGCGCCGGCCCAGTTCTTTCTGTCGTCTTCGCCGAGGCGGTCGCGGGCGGCGGCTTGGATGAAGTGGTGGAGGGTGAGGAAGCTCCCGCCGCGAACCTTGGCGAGCGCGTAGTTCTGAAGGACTGCGGCCGACGCGGCCAGCTTTTCGGGGTCTGCGGAGGCTTCGGCGAGCGCGGGCGGGAGGTGCTCGGCGCTGTCCTTAAGTATTTCGAGCGGGACTTCGTCCGGGGCGAGGAAGGCGCAGAGGGTCAAAAGGTCTGCGGCGGCGGGCGACTCCGTCCGGACGCGCGCGAAGGTGATGTCAAAGACTGTCGCCAGCGCCGTCGGGTACTCCTCGGCGCCGGTCAGACGCGCCGCCACCTCGGGCTCGCGCGCGCGGAACAGCTCAAGGTACTCGGCGAGAGAGAGGCGGGCCTGCGTGGCGTAGGCGGCCGCCTGTTCCAGCGCGAGCGGCAGGTTGCCGAGCGCTTTGGCCAGCGCGGCCGCGGCCTCCCTCTCCTGTGTCTTCTCTCTCTCCATCTAGGCCGTCTTCTTGAAAAGGAACTCCGCCGCGTCGTCTGCCGACAGCGGCTCCACCTCGCGCTCCGCGCCGACCGCGTCCCAGCCCGCGTTGCGCGAGGTCACGAGCACGTGGCCGCCCCCGCCGCGCGGGACGTAGTCGAGCAGGTCTTCGGCCCTCACCGCGTTGTCGAAGACGAGCAGCCAACGGTCGCGCGCTTCGAGCGCGCGGCGCACGGTCTCGTTCATATACCCTTGGTCGTTAGTGTCCGCCGGCAGGAGGCCGAGCTTGCCGTACATCCCTGCGTAGTCGGCCGCTAGTACCGCCGGCTCTTCCGAGCGCAGCCACCACACGATGTCGTACTCGCCCGCGTGGCGGTAGGCGTACTCTATGGCGACCTGCGTCTTGCCGACGGCCCCGCTCCCGTAGACGGTCTGCGCGCGGCTCCCGGCGCGCCCCGAGTTCAGGTCGGCGTGCAAGTCTCCGATTAGGTCTTCCCTTCCTATGAAGTAAGGGTTGCGCTGGTGCGGCACGTTCCAGAGCATGGGGAGGTTGCCGGGGAAGACCGAAGGCAGGGCCGCGGACTGCGAGGCGCCGGGGAATCTGGGCTTGACGGGGGGCTTGGCCCGATCAGTCTTCACGCCGTCGAGCAGCGTCGTCCGGGCCGTCGCCTCTTCGAGATTAACCAAGTCAATGTAGACGATCTGCTGAAGCAGCCCTTCCAGATCGCACTCTTTGACGCGTATCGGGAGCAGGAGGCCCTTTTCGCCCTTCGGGTCTTTGCCGAATCCGGTCGCCCACTCGGACTGCGTGAACTCGGCCGCGAGGTATTCGGGCGAGAGGACGGCGACGACGCGCTCGGCCTCCTTCAGCGCCTGATTCATCCTGATGGCGAAGTTGAAGCCGGGGCGGAAGTCCCACGCCTGTAGGATCGTGGCGTAGCCCGCCTCCTCCAACTCCCAAGCGATCCACTCGGCCCACGTGATGTCGGCCTTGTTGTAGCTGATGAAGAACTGTTTTTTTGATTCCTGCCCCATGGTGAGGGAATCAAACGCTCCGAAAGTTGCGCGCGAAAGTCAGTTTTCCGAAGGGCGTGCGGTCACGCCCTTAAAGCATTCCAACTCGGTGAGCAGTTTCGGCAAATGGCGTTTAAATTTCAAGCAAAATATCGCCGGCCGCTTGGCGTGCGCGTGCCGGCGCTCCGAAGGCGGCGAGAAAAATTCTTGCGCGCGGCGTACGTTTGCGGGCATACTCTCGGGCCAGAAGGTTCCTGCTCTCGCGCGGACGGAGGCGCCCGCGCCTGCCCGCGACTGTGAGGCGACGGTGTTCGGCTGAAGGAGAGTGAGGTTCGGCAGTTGGTCTGAAGCAGCCGCTCTCCGTGGTTTCGAGAGCACCGGGTCGAGAGTCGCCGCCCTCGCCGCCGCAGCAGTCCGGAAGTCAACGTCGTCCCCACTCCGAAGACTTCGGCACGCGACGAGTTACTACGCCCGCGCTTCACTTAAGAAAAGGACAGAAGACAGAGATGAGCACCAGACTTTATGTCGGGAACCTGAGTTTCCGCACGACCGGCGACGAACTGCGCGAACTATTCTCACAGGCGGGCGAGGTCGAGAACGCCTCGGTCGTCGAAGACCGCGACACGGGCCGCTCGCGCGGCTTCGGCTTCGTCGAGATGGCGACGGGCGAGGGCGCCGCCGCGGCCATCGAGATGTTCAACGGCAAAGAGTTCGGCGGTCGCGCCCTGACCGTCAACGAGGCGCGTCCCCGCGTTGACCGCGGCGGCGGTGGCGGTGGCTACGGCGGCGGCGGCGGTGGTCGCGGCGGTTACGGCGGTGGAGGAGGCGGCCGCGGCGGCGGCTACGGCGGCGGCGGCCGCGACCGCGAGCCGCGCTGGTGAAAAGCAGTAGACAGTAGACAGTAGTCAGTAGTCAGTAGAAAGAAGGCAGTCGGGGAAGCCAATACTTCCCGACTGCCTTCTTTTGCTAAAGGCGACTTTGTTATACGCCTACTGACTACTGTCTACTGTCTACTTTCTTTCGACGGGCGTGATCTTCAACGCGAGCCGCCGGCCGTCGCGCAGGAGTTCGATGTCGTACTCCTGCCCGGCCTTCATCTCGGAGAGCGCCTGCGTGTAGTCGTAGACGTTGCGTATGTCACGCCCCGCGAGTTTCACAATCTTGTCCCCGGCCTTGAGCCCGGCGGCGGCCGCGGGCGAGCCGTCGCGGACGCCTTCGAGCAGCAGGCCGTCGCTGGTCTCTGCGTAAGAAGGCATCGTGCCGAGTGAGACGCGGAAGGTGGCCGAATGCGTGTTCATCTCCGACTTCGCCTGCGCGTAGGTCGGGCGCGCGTCCGAAGCCTGTAGACGGTGCACGAGGTCGGAGACGAACTGAAGTATCTGCGCCTCGCCGTCGTAGTTGATGCGGTCGGCCGTGTCCGAAGGCTTGTGGTAGTCCTCGTGCGTGCCCGTGAAGAAGAAGAGGACGGGGACGCGCCGCGCGTAGAAAGAAGAGTGGTCGCTCGGGCCGTAGCCGTCCTCGCTCAGGCGCAGCGTGAAGCGTTCGGCGGGGACGGCCGTCACGGCCGTACGCCCGTTCGAGCCGTTGACGACGATGGGCACGGCTGGCTCTTTCGTCTCGCGGCCAGCGCCTACGCCGATGACGCGCCCGCGGCCTACGTCGTGGCCTTCACTCTTCTTCTTGTTCTTGTCGTCAGACTTCGACTTGTCGCCGTCACCGTTAGCCGTGCCCGCGGCCTGCGCGCCGTCGGGCTTGTTCGTGATGGAGGGGTCGAGCGTGACCTTGAAGCCCTTGTTCGCCTCCTCAATCCAGCCGCGCCACTCGGACGCGGTGCCGACGCCGCCCACGCTCAGAGCGCCCTCGCGCAGGCGCCCGATCATGTCCATGTTGAGCATCGCCACGGTCTGCTCAAGGGGCCGCGCGGGGTGCTGCACGTAGAAACTCGAACCGACGAGCCCCTCCTCCTCGCCGCCGAAGGCGACGAAGACGACCGTGCGCCTCATCAGCGCCCGCTCGTTCGAGAGCAGCCGCGCGAGTTCCAAAAGCCCCGCGGTGCCCGAGGCGTTGTCGTCGGCGCCGTGATGAATCTCGCCCTCGCGCTCGGCGCGGCTCCCCTCGCCGCCGCGCCCGAGGTGGTCGTAGTGCGCGCCGATGACGATTGTCTCGTTCTTCAACTTCTCGTCCGACCCTTCAAGCACGCCGACGATGTTCGACGCGGGCGCGTTCTTGCGCACGACATCCGTCGCGACCGAGAGCATCACTCCCGCGGGCACCTTGATTGACGACGCGCTCGCGTCGCGCGTCCGCAGCGCTTCGCCGACGCCGGGAATCTTCGACGCCGCCTGCCGGGAGATGACGACGACGGGCAGGCCGGCGTCGCCGCCCGAGTTGTCGTAGCGCAGGCGCGCGAGCCTCTCGTCCTTAAAATTCTCTTCGCCTGAGACGACGACGAGTGCGGCGGCGCCGGCCGCGCGCGCCGCGGCGGCCTTGAAGCGAAGCTCGCCCGCGCGCGTGAAGCGCGAGTGCGGGCTGTCGCCGTCGGGCGTGCCCGCGAGCGCGACGGCGACCTTGCCCGCGACATCCGCGCCCTTGTAGTCGTCGTAGTTCTGCGCGGCGTCCGTGATGCCGTAGCCGACGAAGACGACGGCGCCTTCGACCTTCGCGTTCGAACTGAAGCCGAGCGGCATCCAGTCTTCGCCTAAAGTGAAGTCAATCGCCAGCGGCGTCCCCCCTGTCGTTGCGTCAACGCGGCGCGTGACGGTCAGCGCGTTACCCTTTCCCAGTTCGACGGCCGCGACGTACGGGAACGGCTGCTCGTAGGACGGGAGCGTGCCGGTCATGCTGTTCGTCGCTCTCGGCGACCCCGAAATGGTGGTGAAAGTAATCGAGCCGCCGGGCGCGAGCCCGAGCCGCTTGAACTCGTCGGCGATGTAGCGCGCGGCCTCCGCTGCGCCGGGCGTGCCCGTGCGACGGCCTTCGAGCTTGTCCGAGGCGAGGTAGGTGACGTAGGCGCGCACGCGCTCCGCGTCGGGCACGAAAGGCTTGGCGGCGGTCTGCGCGCGCGCGCCTGCGGCGAGCAGCGCGAGGGCGAGGAGCAGTGGGAAGGTCTTTCTGTACGGCATGGCAATTACCTGAAACTGCTTTTCATCACTCGACCCAGTCGGCGATGAAGACGTTCGTGTCGCCGCGCTGCGCGGCGTTGCGGTTCGAGGCGAAGACGAGCCGGCGCCCGTCGGGCGAGAACATCGGGAAGCCGTCGAAGGTTTCGTTGAAGGTTATCTGTTCGAGCCCCGTGCCGTCCGTATTGACGACGAAGAGGTTGAAGTCGCGGCTCCTGATGTTCGGGTAGTTCGAGGAGAAGATGATGCGGCGGCCGTCCGGCAAAAAGTAGGGCGCGAAGCTCGCGACGCCGAGGCGCGTCACCTGCCGCTTGTTGCGCCCGTCTGCGTCCATCACCCAGATTTCGAGCGCGTTCGGCTCGATGAGGTTTTCGCCCAGAAGCTTCTTGTAGCGCTCGACCTGCTCGGGCGTCTGCGGGTGGTTGGCGCGGTAGACGATGCGCTTGCCGTCGCGTGAGAAGAACGGCCCGCCGTCGTAACCCAACTCGTTAGTCAGGCGCTTCACGTTCCGCCCGTCGGCGTCCATCGTGTAGATGTCGAGGTCGCCGTCGCGCATCGAGGTGAAGACGATCTTCCTGCCGTCAACACTCATCGTCGCCTCGGCGTCGTAGCCCTGTGTGTTCGTCAACTGCCGCAAGTCCGACCCGTCCGCGTTCGCCGTGAAGATGTCGTAAGAAGGGTAGACGGCCCACACGTAGCCGCGCGAGTAGTCGGGCGGCGGCGGGCACTTCTCCGACGCGAGGTGTGTGGAGGAGTAGAGTACCCGGCCGCCCTTCGGGAAGAAGTAAGAGCAGGTCGTGCGCCCCTTGCCCGTCGAGACCGGCGTCACGTCCGAGCCGTCAACGCCCATCGTGTAAATCCGGTCGCACTCGGCCCCGTCGCGCTTCGACTGGAAGATGAGCCTTCGGCCGTCCGCGGAGAAGTACGCCTCCGCGTTCTCGCCGCCGAAGGTCAACTGCCGGACGTTCCGAAGGTGCTTCTCCTGCGGCAGTTCGACGGCCGACTTCGCTGTGCTCTGTGAAGAGGGCGCCTGACTCTGCCCCGCGGACAACACCGCGGCCGACAGGCCGAAGAAGAGGACGAGGGGGAACAGTATCTTCGTGCTCATTAACCTTAAGAGGATAGCGCCCGCGGCGCCCAAAGGGAGACTGACAACTCGGCCCCTACTTTAAACCCCGCCCACACTTAAGCCAAGCACACGCGCCCCCTCAATCCCCGCCGAAAAACGTTGGCCATCCCGCCCCCTCCGTGGATAATCGCATCGGCGTTCGAGTCGGAATCCTTACGTGTGAACTGATATGCCTCCTACAGACCCCACCCGCGTTGACGCACCCGTCGGGCCGCGGCCCGGACAGTTCACGGCCATGATCAGCAGCACGGCGTTCGACCTGCCGGAGCACCGTGCGCAGGCGCATCAAGCGTGTCTTGACGCGGGCGTCTTCCCCATCGGCATGGAACAACTCCCCGCGCGCGACGCAACCGGCGTCGCCGCCTCGTTGGAGATGGTCGAGCAGGCCGACATCTACATCGGCATTTACGCCTTCCGCTACGGCTGGGTGCCCGAAGGGCGCGAAGTCTCAATCACCGAGATGGAGTTCGACTGCGCGTTAGAGCGCAAGGCGGCGGGCAAGCTCCGCGAAATTCTCGTCTTCACCGCGCACGAGGAGCATGACTTCAACGTTCGTGAAATCGAGACCAGCGAAGTCGCGCAGGAGAAGCTACGCAGGTTCAAGGAGCGCGCGGCCGGCGGGCGCGTGCGTAAAGAGTTCAAGTCCGCGGAGGAGCTTCACCGCCTCGTCCTTCAAGCGCTGAATGAGTTCAAGAACAGGCAGCAGCACGGAACGGACGCACGCCCCGCGCAGTCCCCCATCCCCAACAACCTCCCGCGCCTCCAACCCTTCTTCGGCCGCGAGGCGGAACTCGCGCAGATACGCGAAGCCCTCGACCCAGAGAACCGCACGTGGGGCGCGCTCATAGACGGCCCCGGCGGCATGGGCAAGACCTCGCTCGCCGTCCGCGCCGCCCTCGACTGCAAGCCCGACGAGTTCAAACGCATCGTCTTCGTCTCCGTCAAAAACCGCGAACTCGACGACGCCGGCCTGCGCGAGGTGGGCGACTTCCTCATCCCCGGCTTCCTCGAAATGCTCAACGAACTTGCCCGCCAGCTAGACCGCGCGGACATCTTGAAAGAGTCCGAAGACCAGCGCGTCCGCTTGCTGCACGAAGCCCTCCGCGGCGAGCGCGCTCTGGTCATCCTCGACAACCTTGAATCCCTCCCCGAACCAGACCGCGCCCGCGTCCTCACCTTCGTCAAGCGCCTGCCGCCGGGCTGCAAAGCCATCCTCACCAGCCGCGAACCCTTCGGAAACGTCAGCGACGGTTTCAAACTAGAAGAACTCAGTCAGGACGCGGCACTCGCGATGATTGCCGAACTCGCAGAGCACAGTAAGCTACTCGCCAAGACCGACGAGGTCGAGCGCATCGCTCTCTATAAGCAGTCCAACGGCAACCCACTCCTCATACGCTGGGTAGCTGGCCAAGTCGGCCGCGGCAGCCGCCGCAGCATGGCCGACGCGCTCGCATTCCTACGCTCCTGCCCGTCAAAGAACGACCCGCTGGAATTCGTCTTCGGCGACCTGTTGAAAGAATTCACCGACGACGAGACCAAAGTCCTCTGCGCCCTTACCCACTTCACACTACCGGCCAAAGTTGAGCACGTCGCCCCTGTCGCCGGCTGCGACGAGGAATTAACCGACACCGCCCTCCGCAGCCTCGCCAACCGCTCGCTCGTCATCCCAGATACCGAAGAGACGGCCTTCGCCCTCGTCCCGATGGTCGCCGACTTCCTGCGGCGGCGGAAGCCCGAGATCATCGCCGAGATCGGCAACCGGCTCGAAAAGCGCGCCTATGCGCTGATTGTAGAGAACGGTTACCGGAAATTTGATAATTTCCCTGTGCTTGACGCCGCATGGCCCACGCTCACCGCTGCCCTGCCACGTTTCCTCGCCGGGCCGAATGACCAGCTTCAGACCATGTGCGACACATTCCGCGATTTTCTCGATTTCACCGGCCGCTGGGATGAATGGCTTGCCCTCTCGCAGGATGCCGAAGCTAGGGCTATGGCGGCCAAAGATTTCTCAGGAGCTGGCAAGCGGGCCTACGACACCGGCTGGGTTCACTATCTACGTGGACAATCGGCGGAAGTTCTTACCTGTGCCAACCGCGCCGAAGTTCATTGGCGCGAGGCTCAAGCTGGTGCTCGCGAACGGGCCATCGCTATAAGCTTGCGCGGCATTGGACACGAATTGGCGGGGGATTATCCTGCCGCCATCGCAGCCTACCGCGAAGCCGTTGAGCTTAATCGCACCTTGAATCCCGAGAGCGATGATGTCGCCTCCAGCCTAGATTCTCTCGCTACTGCCGAAAGTTACTATGGCGATCTAGACGCAGCCGAGCGTGACTACCGAGAGGCACTGCGGATCTCGGAGGCTACAGGGAATCGCGAAGGAGTGGCTGTTCGCACTGGTAATCTGGCCGCGCTGGCAATAGATCGTAAGGACTGGGCTAGGGCGGAAGCCTTGGCCTATGACGGTCTGCACTTGGCCGAAAACATCGGCCGTAAGGAGTTAATTGCTAGCAACTGCCATCGCATTGCCGTAGTTCTTGCACAGCAAGGTCGGAAATCAGAAGCACTCCCACACGCCCGGCGCGCTGTCGAAATCTTCACCGCCCTGCGTCACCCGGAGCTCAAAATGGCTCGCCGGATTCTCGCGGAATGCGAGAGCTGAGTTTGTTGGCGTGGAAGGCTTGCGGCGGAAATGGAGCGAGCCTTCGGCGGGAAGGGTAGCGCCGAAGGCTCGGTGGATGGTGACGTGGGACGCGTGGGGTTAGCCGTTGGTGCGTTCGAATTCGCGCATGAATTGGGCGAGGGCTTCGCAGCCTTCGGGGGGGAAGGCGTTGTAGATGGAGGCGCGGATGCCGCCGACGGAGCGGTGGCCTTTGAGGCCGTCGAGGCCGGCGGCCGTCGCTTCCGAGGCGAACTTCTTTTCGAGTTCTTCCGAGGGCAGGCGGAAGGTGACGTTCATGATGGAGCGGGCTTCCCGTACGGCGTGGCCGCGGTAGAAGTCTGTCGCGTCAATCGCGTCGTAAATCTTCTGCGCCTTCGCGACGTTCTTCTCGTACATCCCTTCGAGCCCGCCCTGCTCCTTCACCCACTCGCACACGAGGTTGAGGATGTAGATGCCCCACGTGTTCGGCGTGTTGTAGAGCGAGTCGTTCTCGGCGTGCGTGCGGTAGTCGAGCATCGTCGAGAGGCCGTCGGGGATGCGCGAGAGCAGGTCGTCGCGCAGGATGACGACCGTGACGCCCGAGGGGCCGAGGTTCTTCTGCGCGCCCGCGTAGATGAGCGCGTACTTCGAAACGTCAACGGGGCGCGAGCAGATGTCTGAGGACGCGTCGCAGACGAGCGGCACGTCGCCCACTTCTGGGTCGTGCTTCCACTCGACGCCCTCGATGGTCTCGTTCGAGGTCATGTGGACGTATGCGGCGCCGGCGTCGAGCTTCAACTCGTCCTGCGCGGGGACGCGGTTGTAGCCCGAGTCGGCCATGTCCGCGGCGACGTTCGTCGTGCCCTCCTTCTTCGCCTCCTTCAAAGCCTTCTTGCCCCAACTGCCGGTGATGATGTAGTCGGCGCTCGCGCCTTCGCCTAGGAAGTTCATCGGCACCATCGAGAACTGTAGGCTCGCGCCGCCCTGTAGGAAGAGGACGCGGTAGCCCTCGGGTATGCCGAGCAGTCCCTTGAGCCCGGCCTCCGCGCCGTCAATGATCGCCTGAAACGTCTTCGAGCGGTGGCTGATCTCCATCACGCTCATCCCGACGCCGGGAAGGCTCAGCATCTCCTCGCGCGCGCGCTCAAGCACAGGCACAGGCAGCACCGCCGGCCCGGCGCTGAAGTTAAAGATTCTCTCGGTCATCGTTTGCTTCCTCTGTAAGAGCCGTCACGGCTGTCTGATTTCAATCAAGCTCAGTTCGATGATGTCGGCGTTGTCGGCCTTCAGGCGTTCGAGCACGCCTGCGGGGAGGGCCGACTCCAAGTTGATGCGTGCGACGGCGGCCTCCGAGCCTTCGAAGATGACGTTCTCCATCTCCTGCACGTTGATGGACTCGGCGCGGATGCGGTCGAGGACGGAGGCGAGGACGCCGGGGCGGTCGCGGTGGCGCACGACGAGCGTGTGCGTGGCCGGCGTGCGGCGCGCGAGGTTGACGACGTTGGGGACGCGGCCCGTCTCTTTGAAGGTGCGTATGATGCGGACGGTCTCGGCGGCGATAGCCTCCTGCGCCTGATCGGTCGAGGCGCCGATGTGGTGCGTGCCGTAGAGGTTCGGCTCGCGCGCGATCTCGTCCGTGAACTCGCCCGCGCCGCCCGCCGGCTCGACGGCGAAGACATCGAGGCCGGCGCGTATGTTCTTCTCGCGCATCGCGCGGCGCAGCGCGTCTTGGTCAACGACCTCGCCGCGCGAGGTGTTGATGAAGTAAGCGCCCTCCTTCATCGCGCCGAAGAAGTCGGAGCCTATCAGCCCGCGCGTCTCCGGCTTCAAAGCGACGTGGACGCTCACGGCGTCGGCGTCGCGCGCCACATCGAGCAGATTCTCGCGCCGCTCGACGCCGAGTTCGGCCGCCGCCTCGTCCGTAAGGCTGCGGCTCCAAGCGACGACCGGCATGCCGAAGCCGCGCGCGCGAGCGACCATCTCGCGGCCGATCTGGCCCGTGCCGACGAGGCCGAGCGTGCGACCCAGAAGCCCCTTCGCCTTCGAGAACTCTTTCTTGTTCCACTTCCCTTCGCGCAGTTGGATGACGTTGTCTGCGACGCGCCGGTCGAGCGCGAGCAGGAGCGCGAAGGCGAGTTCGGCGACGGCGACAGAGTTCTTGCCCGGGCAGTTCGAGACGTAGACGCCGCGGCGCGAGGCCGCCGCCACGTCAATCGTGTTGTAGCCCGCCCCGGCGCGCACGATTAATTTCAGCGCGCCCGCCTCAATCATCGGCTCGGCCACCTTCGTCGAGCGCACGACGAGCGCGTCAGGCTGGTAAGAGCGTATCGCCTCGACCAGCGCCTCGTCCTTCACGTCGGGCTGGTACGAGAACTCGCAGCCCGCGGCGTCAAGGCCGTCGCGCCCCGATTGCTCGAACTTGTCCGCAATCAACACTCGCATAGGTTTGGCCTTTGGCTGTCAGCCTCAGATTGTATGAATCAAGATGGCGTCGCGGAGCTTCGGCTCGAACCAAGTGGACTTGGGCGGCATGACGCCGCCCGCGTCGGAGACGCGCAGAAGGTCTGCGATCGAAGTCGGGTAGAGCGCGAAGGCGACGGCCGCGCGCCCCTCGTCCACGAGACGCTCAAGCTCCTGCGTGCCGCGAATGCCGCCGACGAAGTCTATGCGCTTGTCCGTGCGCGGGTCTGTGACGCCGAGCACGGGGCCGAGCAGGTTGTTCTGAAGCAGGCTCACGTCGAGCACCGCGGTCGGGTCGTCGGAGAGCGTGAGCGCGGCGTCGTCGCGCAGCCCGAGCCCGTACCACTTGCCGCCCAGATACATGTGCCAGTGAGCGGGCTTGCCCGGCCCTTCGCGTCGCGCGTCCTCGGTGACGTTGAAGTGCTCGCGGACGGCTTCTAGAAATTCTTCGGGCGTGCGGCCGTTCAAGTCCTTCACGACGCGGTGGTAGGGGAGAATCTGCATCTGTTCGTCGGGGAAGACGACGGCGAGGAAGCGGTTGTAATCCTCTTCGCCCGTGTGGCTCGCGTTCTTACCCCTCAGCTCGGCGCGCGCGCGCGAGGCGCTGGCGGCGCGGTGGTGGCCGTCGGCGATGTAGAGCAGAGGGACTTCGGCGAAGCAGCGCGCGAGCTGTTCCGGGTTCTCTGCGCGCCAGACCGTGTGGCGCACGCCGTCAGGCGCCGTGAAGTCGTAGAGCGGCTCTGCCTTCGTCTCGGCCTCGACCAGCGCGTCAATGCGTCGGTCGGCGCGGTAGGTGAGAAAGACCGGGCCGGTCTGCGCGCGAAGCGTGAGGATGTGGCGCGTGCGGTCGTTCTCCTTGTCGGGGCGCGTGCGCTCGTGCTTGCGTATGAGGTCGTCGTCGTACTCGTCAACCGAGAAGGCGGCGGCGACGCCCGTCTGCGTGTGGTCGCCCATGACGAGGCGATAGATGTAGAGCGCGGGCGCGTCTTCCGTGACGAGCGTGCCGTCCGACTTCAGCCGCTCGAAGTTCTCGCGCCCCTTCTCGTAGACCTCGTCCGCGTAGATGTTCGTGCCCTCGGGCAGGTCTATCTCGGGGCGCGAGACGTGCAGAAAGCTCTGTGGGTTCCCGGCGGCGAGCGCGCGCGCCTCCTCCGTGTTGACCACGTCGTAGGGGACTGCGGCGACCTCGGCCACCTTATCGGCGGGCGGGCGCAGGGCGCGGAAAGGGTAGATGGCGGCCACGGCTTGACCTCTCCTCCGGAAGCTGTTTGATAAGTGCGAAGCTTTTGACGTTTAAGACTATCCGCAACGAGCGCCCGCGCGCAAGCGGCGGCGGCGAAAAGCTATTTGCGCGGGGCGTAGTCTGTTAAGATGCACGCCCGCACGCGCGGGAGGCGCCCCACTCTATGCGAACGCGAATCTTCATCGTCGTCACGCTCTACGCGCTGGCCGTGACGTTCACGGTCGCGGCCTACCGGCTCTACATGCCGCAGATGTCGCTCATCCTAGACCGCGGATGGGGGACGGTTCAGACGGAACGGGGCGGCCCCGTCGTCAAGGAGTTGCACGCGGAGAGCCCGGACGCGGCCAAGCTGCTGCTCGGCGACGAGGTGGTCGCGGTCAACGGCGAGTCGGTCGAGGGCTCCGACTTCAAGATGGAGCGCATCTACCGGGGCACGACGCCGGGCGAGCCGTACCGCCTGACCGTGCGGCGCGGGGGCGAGTTGCGCGAGGTCGAGATGCGCGCGCACGTGACGACGGCGGCGGAAGCGCTGCTGGCGCCGCGCGTGTTCGTCGCGTACCTCTACAGCCTGAGCTTCCTCGCCGTCGGGCTGGCGGTCTTCCTCCTGCGGCCCGGCGACAAGCACGCGCTGCTGCTCTCGCTCTGCTTCGCCGCGCTCGGCGAGTCGTGGGCGGTGCCGTTCTTAGACAACACGTCTCCGGTGCCCTTGCGCGCCCTGATGGTCTTCGGCTACTTACTGAAGCCTTTCTTCGCGGCCTTCCTCCTCCACCTCTTCCTCGTCTTCCCGCGCCCGCTGGCGTTGCTGACGCGCCACCCGCGCTTGGAGTTCTACCTCTACGCGCCGTGCGTGCTGCTGACCGTTACGCTGAACGCGTACATGGGCTACCTCTTCCTGAAGGACGTGGAGGGGTTCTACGGCTTCGCCGAGCGCAACGGCGGGATGTTCGTCTTCGGCTCGCTGCTGACGCTGGCCTACATTTTGGCGTGCCTGTTGGCGCTGGTGGCGCAGTACCGCGCGGCCGACACGGTGTCGAAGCGCAAGCTCCGCATCATCCTCGCCGGCTGCCTCGTCGGCTTCGCGCCGGCGCTCGTCTTCTTCACGTTCGTGGCGCTGCTCAGGTACGCGAGGGGCGACGTGGGGATTCCCTCCGGGCTCTTCCTCTCGGTCAACGTCCTGCAAATCTTCGTCCCCGTCTCGTTCGCCTACGCCATCGCGCGCCATCAGGTCATCCCCGTCTCGCTCATCGTGCGGCGCAGCGTCCAGTACCTTCTGGCGAAGAACGCGCTGCGGGTTCTGCTGCTGCTGCCCGTAGCGGGGCTCGTCCTCTCGGTCGCGCTCGCGCCCGAACGGTCGGTCGCCGACATACTGCTGCGCAACTCGACCTACTTCTACGCGCTGGCGGTCGTGGCCGTCGCCACGGGGCTCGTCTTCAGACGGAGGCTCAACGAGTGGGTTGACCGCAAGTTCTTCCGAGAGCAGTACGATCAAGAGAAAATCCTGCGCGGGCTGGTGGACGAGGTTAAAGGGCTCGACTCCATCGCCGAGATGTCGCGGCGCGTCTCGGAGCAGGTCGAGCGCGCCGTACATCCCGAGAGCGTCTACCTCTTCTACCGCGGCGGACGCGCGGGCGAGCTGACGCTCTCATACACCTCCGGCGGCGCCACTTCGGCGGGGCAGGAGCTGCGCATCCCCGAAGACTCGCAGCTACTCCGTCTGATGGAGCTGCAAGGCGGCGCGCAGGACTTTCCCTTCCCGCCGAAGACGCGCCTGCCGCAGGGCGAGAAGGACTGGCTGACTTCTCTCGGCACGCGTCTGGTCGTCCCGATGACGGGGACGGACGAGCGCCTCACCGGCCTCTTCCTGCTCGGCGGCAAGAAGTCGGAAGTCCCCTACACCGCGCGCGACCGCGAGCTGCTCGAATCGGTCGCCTCGCAGATAGCCATCGTCTACGAGAACGTGCGTCTGAAGGAGGGCGCGCGCGAAGACAGGCGCGTCCGCCACGAAGTGCTCTCGCGCTTCGAGGGGCGCGGCGTCAACCTCCTGAAGGAGTGCCCCGCGTGCGGGCGCTGCTACGACTCGACCGCCGTGCGCTGCGACGCCGACGGCGCCGAGCTTCAACTGACGCTGCCCGTCGAGCGCACGGTCGAGGGGCGCTACCGTCTAGAACGTTTGATAGGCCGCGGCGGCATGGGCGCCGTCTACGAGGCGACGCACCTGAAGCTGCAAGCGCGCGTCGCCGTCAAGATTCTCTCGGGCCGTCTGTTCGGCGACGACGCGGCGCTCAGGCGCTTCGGGCGCGAGGCGCGCGCGCTCGCCCGGCTCGGCCAGCACCCGAACATCGTCGCCGTGCACGACTACGGAGAGTTGCAGACCGAGGGCGCCTTTCTCGTCATGGACTTCATCGAGGGCGAAAGCCTCGCCTCGCTCCTCCGACGCGAGCGCCGTATGGAGCCCGCGCGCGCCGCCGAACTCTTCGACCAAGTCCTCGAAGGCGTCGGCGCCGCGCACCGCGCGAGGATAGTCCACCGCGACCTCAAGCCCGAGAACATCCTCGTCACTAACGCCGGAGGCGGGAACGCGTCGCCCGCCGAAGTTGGGAGCAAAGTGCCGCGCGTGCGGCTGCTCGACTTCGGGCTGGCTAAGGTCTTGCGCGCCGAAGGCGGCGAGGCGGCGCAGACGATGACGGCGCCCGGCCTCGTCATGGGCACCTTCGGCTACATGCCGCCCGAGCAGCTTTCGGGCGGCGAGGTGGACGAGCGCAGCGACCTCTTCTCCGTCGCCGTCTGCTGCGCCGAAGCGCTCACGGGCGAGCGACCTTTCCGCGGCCGCACGCCGCTTGAGCTTCTGCACTCGATGGGGCGCGAAGACTTCCGTCTTCCGGGCGACGCGCCCGAGTCGAAGCGTCTCTCCGACGCGCTCCGACGCGCCCTCGCCGCCGACCCCGCGCGCCGCTACACGTCGGCCGAAGAGATGCGCTCGGACTTAATCAACGCGCTGCGCGCCTGCCCGCCGCTCCACGCGGCCGAGGAGCCCGCGCTCGACGCCGACACCGTCATGCTGCCCGACGGCCTCCGGCGCCTTTAGCCCGGCGAAGAGTTTCGCCGGGCGCGGCCCCGCAGAATCTCGTTGACACGCGGCGCCGGCCGGGAATACATTCCCACGCGCGAAAAGCTACGCGCCCGCCCGAAGCGCCGCGCGGCGGCGTCCGAAGTCCTGCCCAAGCCCGGAGAAAAGCCCCTATGAAAAAGAGTCTCGCGGCCTGCGCGCTCGCGCTGGCCACGCTGCTGCCCACCGCACAGGCCCTCGCTTGGGATCACAAGGGCCACATGACCGTCGCCCTGATCGCCTACCGGCAGTTGAGCAAGCAGGATAAGGCGAAGGTCTCCAAGCTGCTCAACAGTCACCCAGACCTCGCGCTGCTCAGGCAGCATTTCAAAGAGCTCGGCGACCCCGATCCCGACGAGGCGCTCTTCGTGACGGCCGCGCGCTGGCCCGACCTCATCAGGAGCGACCCGCGCTTCTTCGACGAGGAGCACACGGACAAGGAGCCGCCCACGAAGCAGCTCGCCGGCTTCCCCGACATGAAGAAGCACAAGCCTTGGCACTTCAAGGACGTGGGCTTCTCGCCCGACGGGACGAAGCTTGAGGCCGCGCCCGCGGGCAACAACGCCGAGGACAAGATCGGCGCCTTCAGGGGCATTATCGGCGACCCGAAACGGACGCCGACGGAGCGTGCCTACTACCTCGCGTGGCTCGAACACCTCGTCGGCGACGTTCACCAGCCGCTCCACTGCGCGGCGCGCTTCACGCACGCCCACCGGCACGGCGACCGCGGCGGCAACGACTTCGCCATCGCGTCGCTCACGATCCCCACGGTGGACAACCCGGTCACCAACCTACACAGCTTCTGGGACGACCTGTTCGGCGACGACAAGGGCATCGCCGCCATCCGCACGCTCGCCGACATGGCCGAAGCCTCGAAGCCTGCCCAGAGCGCCTCCGACCTGAACACGGCCGACTGGATCGGCGAGAGCTTCGACGCCGCCAAGTCGGCCGTCTACGGCCCGCTCGGCGGCCTGAAGCCCGACCAGCAGGGCACGCCGACGCCCAAGGTCTCGCAGAAATATTTCGACGACGCGAAGGCGCTCGCCCTTCAGCGCATGAAGCTCGCCGGCCACCGCCTCGCCGCCGTCATCAGCGAAAGTCTCAAGTAGTCCTCCCACGACGCGCGCGGTTCTCTTTGCGTCGGGCGAACCGCGCGCCCCTTCGCGCAGGCGCGCGCGGCGTGTAGAATGTCTGCGCCCGAAGTCTTCGAAGAAGTCTTTAAGGAGGGGAGCGCGTGGCCCGTTTACGCCGCGGCGATGGAGCGAGTGAGGACAGCCCTCTCGCGGATGAGGACAGTCCTCTCGCGAGCAAACACTGCGTGCCCTGCCGCGGCGGCGTGCCGCGCCTGACGGACGAGGAGATCGCGCCGCTGCTCGGGCAGCTCGACGGCTGGGAGGTCGTCGGCGGCCACCACCTCTCGAAGGAGTACAAGTTCCCGAACTTCGCCGACGCGCTCGCCTTCGTCAACCGCGTCGGCGCCCTCGCCGAACAGGAAGGCCACCACCCCGACATCGCCTTCGGCTGGGCCTACGCCCGCCTCCAAATCTACACCCACGCCATCAACGGCCTCACCGAAAGCGACTTCATCCTCGCCGCCAAGATAGACGCCGGCTGAACACGGAAGACGAGTTCACCACAGAGACACAGAGACACAGCTAAAGATTAAAGCTGTGTCCCTAAGCCGTGCCTTTGTGTCTCTGTGATTAATCGGCGTCCGGCGTCCGGCCGCTGATTACTTTCCCCACTGCTGCGGGCGGGCGGCGGCGGTTGCCGGGGGCGTGGGCGGGATGGTATATCTGCGGGCATCTCTTGGGAAGTTTTAGTTTCGCTTCTGGCCGGCGCGTTCCCGACGTGTGACGGCGTGTTCTTCTTTTAAACCTCAAGGCGGAAAGGCACAGTTGGAATCATGGCTAACACACCCATCACGGTCGCGCGCGGCGACGGCATCGGGCCGGAGATTATGGACGCGACGCTCAGGATTCTGGAAGGCGCGGGCGCGCGTCTGGACATAGAGGAGATTGAGATTGGCGAGAAGGTCTACCTCGCGGGGAACCCTGCGGGCGTGGCGCCCGAGGCGTTCGACAGTTTGAGGCGGACGAAGGTTTTTCTTAAAGCCCCGATTACGACGCCGCAGGGCGGCGGGTACAAGAGTCTGAACGTGACGGTGCGGAAGACGTTCGGGCTCTACGCGAACGTGCGGCCGTGCGTCTCTTACCACCCGTTCGTCGAGACGAAGCACCCGGTCATGGACGTGGTCATCGTCCGCGAGAACGAGGAGGACGTGTACGGCGGCATCGAGTACCGCCAGACCAATCAGGTCACGCAGTGCCTGAAGCTCATCTCACGCCCCGGCACGGAGAAGATCGTGCGGTACGCTTTCGAGTACGCGCGGCGCAACAACCGGAAGAAGGTCACGTGCTTCACCAAAGACAATATCATGAAGATCACGGACGGCCTCTTCCACAAAATCTTCGACGAGATAGCGCCCGAGTACCCCGAAATCGAGAACGAGCACTGGATCGTGGACATCGGCTCGGCCAAGCTCGCCGACGCGCCCGAGAACTTCGACGTGCTCGTCCTTCCCAACCTCTACGGCGACGTGCTCTCGGACGTGGCCGCGCAGATCGCCGGTAGTGTCGGCCTCGCCGGCTCGGCCAACATCGGCGAGCACATCGCGATGTTCGAGGCCATACACGGCTCGGCGCCGCGCCGCGCGGGTCAGAATCTCGCCAACCCTTCGGGGCTCTTCCTCGGCGCGGTGATGATGCTCGTCCACATCGGGCAGACGGACGTGGCCGAGCGCGCGCACAACGCTTGGCTGAAGACGATGGAGGACGGCGTCCACACCTACGACATCTACAAGGAGGGCGTGAGCAAGGAGAAGGTCGGGACGCGCGAGTTCGCCGAGGCGGTCGTGGCGCGCATCGGCCAGACACCGTCGCAGTTGAAGGCCGTCAGCTACAAGGCGGGCGAGGGCGGCGAGGGTTCTTTCTCCGGTAAGATGGCGCGCGAGACGGCCGCGGCGCAGAAGACTTTGGCCGGCGTGGACGTGTACCTCGACTGGTCGAACGGTTCGGCGAACGACCTCGGCGCTGCCGTAGAGAAGCTCTCGGGCGAAGGGCTGAAGCTGAGTTCAATCGCCAACCGCGGCGTCAAGGTCTATCCGGGCGGCGCGACCGAGACGTTCTGCTCCGACCACTGGCGCTGCCGCTTCCTCCCCGAGGGCGTGCGCGAGGTCGGGAACAGTCAGGTCGTCGCGCTTCTAGGGCGCTTCGCCGAGGCCGGCCTCGATTTCATCAAGACCGAGAACCTCTACGACTTCGACGGCAAGCCCGGCTACTCGCACGCGCAGGAGTAGGATGGAAGTAGACAGTAGTCAGTAGTCAGTAGTCAGTAGTCAATAGGTTCCGCTTACCATGCTGACGCTGACATTCGGAAGGCTCATTAACGAAGGTTCTTCTACTGACTACTGTCTACTGACTACTGTCTACTGTTTTCCCGGAAAGGACGAATGAAGATGTCAGCACCAGCCCCCGCCAAGCCCGAGTCGAACGAATACGCAAGCTACTACGAGAAGTACGTCTCGCTCGTCCCGGAGGGCGGGGTGGTCGAGACGCTTGAGCGGCAGGGGGCCGAGACGCTCGCGCTGCTGCGCGGCCTCACAGAAGAACAGGGCGCGCGCAGGTACGAAGAGGGCAAGTGGAGCGTCAAGCAGGTCTTCGGCCACGTCGTAGACACCGAGCGCATCTTCGCCTACCGCGCGCTCGCCATCGCGCGCGGCGAGCAGCAGCCCTTGCCCGGCATGGATCAGGAAGACTACATGGCCGGCGTGGACTTCGACGCGCGCACGCTCGCGAGTCTGGCAGACGAGTTCGAGGCCGTGCGCCGCTCGACCGTCCTCCTGCTACGCTCGCTCACGCCCGAGGCTTGGGCGCGGCGCGGCACCGCCAGCGGCTACGAGGTCACCGTGCGCGCGCTCGCCTACATCCTCGCCGGCCACGAGGCGCACCACGTACGCATACTCAGGGAGCGCTACCTCTAAAGTCCGCGCTTCCCCTTCGGGAGTCCGAGGCGATGCCGAAAGTTCTCACCCGTCTGGCGCTAGCGCTCGTCGCCGCCGCGCTCTGTGTGTGCGCGTCGGCGGCGCAGGACGCGACGCACGCGCAGACTCAGGCCCCGCAGCCGACGCCCGAGTGGGTCGCGGCCTCGCCCGCGGGCGAGGGGTTCGCCGTGCTCATGCCGAAGGAGCCGCTGTGGCTTGACCAGACCGTGCAGGTGGGCACGGTGACGATTTCGGGGCGGCGCTATACGGCGACGGCGGGCGGCGGGGCGCGCTACGTCGTCTGGTCTCTGCTCGACCGGGACGACGCGGGCAGGCGCATGTTGGCCGAGAGCTACGCGGGCCAGCCCTCCTACGGCGAGGGCATGGACGGCGGAATCCGGCTGGACTTCGTCGCCGAGGCGGCTTGGGAGCTTCTCGTCAAACCCGAGTTGGATAGGCTCGGGCTGGAGAGGCTTCGGACGGGGGCGGAGATCAAGTTCATGCCCGGCATGTCGCTCACGCGCGAGTTCGATCTGGACGGGCGCGCGGCGCGCGAGTACCCGATCAGACTTGAGAGGGCGGGCGGGCCCGTCTACGTCTGCGCCGACGGCCAGCGCCTCTACGTCGTGGCGGCGCTCGCGGCAGACCCCGACGCGGCCGACTCTCGACGCTTCGTCGAGTCGTTCGCCGTTGGGACGAAGACGCCGCGCGCGCCCGCGCAGGCGGCGGCGGCGGTTGACCCGGCGCCCGCCAAACCTGTGCCGGCGCCGAACGCCGGGGCCGGCAGCGGTTCCGCAACAGGCACGGGCGCGGGCGTCGGCACAGGCATGGGTGCGGGCGTCGGCACAGGCATGGGTTCAGGCATCGGCGTGGGCGGCGCGTCGGCGGGCGGCAACACGGGCGGCGGCGACGCGCCCGTGGACTACAGCCGGCCGTTCAGGGCGAACGACGTGACGCAGAAGGCGCGCATCACTTACAAGCCCGAGCCGGGCTTCACCGAGGGCGCGCGCAAGTTCAACGTGTCCGGCGTGGTGCGCCTGCGCGCCGTCCTCGCGTCCGACGGCACGGTCAAAAACATCGCCGTCGTCAAGTGGCTTCCGCACGGCCTCGTCCTGAAGTCCATCGCCGCGCTACGGAAGATCAGGTTCGAGCCGGCGCAGAAGGACGGGCGGCCGGTGTCGCAGTACGCGGTCTTCGAATACAACTTCAACATCTACTGAGGGAGGCGGACGGAAGCGTTGTCCATCAGGCTGAAGGCTCACGAGGATGAAGCGGGCTCGGCGCCCGCGGGAGGCGGCGCGGCCGAGTCGCCGCTCGTCGCCGTCATCATGGGCAGCACCTCCGACTGGGAGACGATGCGGCACGCGGCCGACGTGCTGAAGCAGTTCGGCGTGCCGCACGAGTGCGCGGTCGTCTCCGCGCATCGCACGCCGCGCCGGATGGCCGAGTTCGCCGAAGGCGCCGAGGCGCGCGGCCTCGAAGTCATCATCGCGGGCGCGGGCGGAGCGGCGCACCTGCCCGGAATGGTCGCGGCGCAGACGACCGTTCCCGTGCTCGGCGTGCCCGTCAAGAGCAAGGCTTTGAAGGGTCTCGACTCGCTGCTCTCCATCGTGCAAATGCCGGCAGGGATTCCGGTCGGCACGCTCGCCATCGGTCAGGCGGGCGCGACCAACGCGGCGCTGCTCGCCGTAGCCATCCTCGCCAACACGCGGCCCGAGTTGAGAGAACGTCTGCGGCGCTTCCGTGAAGAACAGACAACGAAGGTGCGCGAGGCCGTCCTGCCGTCATGAAAGCGATCCTGCCCGGCGCGACCGTAGGCGTTCTGGGGAGCGGCCAGCTCGGCCGCATGTTCGCCATCGCCGCGCGACGCATGGGCTACCGCGTCCACACCTTCTCGCCAGACTCCGACACGCCGACCGGGCAGGTTGCAGATAAAGAGTACGAGCACGCCTACGACGACCTCGACGCGGTGCGCGAGTTCGCGCGCGGCGTCTCGGTCGTCACCTTCGAGTTCGAGAACGTGCCGGCCGCGTCGGTCGAGGCGGCCGCACAGCTCGCGCCCGTGCGCCCGTCCGGCTCAGTCCTACACACGACGCAGCACCGCCTGCGCGAGAAGACTTTTCTTTCAAAGCACGGCTTTCCCGTCACGGCCTTCCGACACGTCACCTCGCCCGAATCACTGGAAGCAGGGCTGGCGGAGATAGGCTGCCCGGCGGTGCTCAAGACTGCCGGGTTCGGCTATGACGGCAAGGGGCAGACGCGCATTGACTCGGCCGAAGAAGCCGCCGAGGCTTTCGCGGCGCTCGCCGGGCGCGAGGGCGTGCTCGAAGCCTTCGTTGACTTCGAGCGCGAGGTCTCGGTCGTCGCCGCGCGCGGCCTCGCGGGCGAGTTCGCGCACTACGGCGTCATCGAGAACACGCACAGCCGGCACATACTCGACCTCTCGGTCGCGCCCGCAGACGTTGACGAAGGAACCGCCCGCGAGGCCGTCGAGATTGCGCGCGCGGTGCTCGAAGAGCTGGACGTGTTCGGCGTGACCTGCGTCGAGTTCTTTTTGACGAAGGCGGGGCGTCTGCTCGTCAACGAGCTTGCGCCGCGCCCGCACAACTCGGGCCACTTCACCTTCGACGCTTCCCTGACCAGCCAGTTCGAGCAGCAGTTGCGCGCGGTCTGCGGGCTGCCGCTCGGCTCGACCGAACTGCTCAGGCCCGCGGCGATGGCGAACCTGCTCGGAGACCTCTGGCAAGACGGCGAGCCCGACTGGCGCGCGGCGCTTCGATTCCCCGACGTGAAGCTCCACCTCTACGGCAAGACCGACGCACGCCCCGGAAGGAAGATGGGACACCTCACGGCGCTCGCCGCCAGCGCATCGGAGGCCGCGCGCTCGGTGCTCGACGCGCGCGCGGCGCTCAAGCGTCCGCGGGTGTTATAATCAACGCGGCCGCCCCGCCGAAAATTTTCCGAAACGGAGTAAGAGATGAGGCGCAGAGTTTTCCTCGCGTTGTTGATGAGTGTCGCGCTGTCGGGGACGTGCGCGTCGGCGCAGACGCCGAAGCAGTCCGAGCAGTCGCGGCCGACGGAGACGCCGGCCGACCGCGTCACGCTCGAAGAGTTCAAGGCGCTGCGCGCCGCGGGCAAGGTCTTCGTGCTCGACGTGCGTTACGGCATCAACCAGAAGATTAAAGGCGCGACGCACATCCCGCTCGGCGACCTTGAGACGCGCCTCGCGGACTTGCCGCGCGACCGCGAGATTGTCACCTACTGCTCTTGACCGGAGGAGCACACCAGCGCCCGTGCGGCGCAGATACTCCGCGACAAAGGATTCAAGGCGCGCGCCCTGCTCGGCGGCTGGAACGCGTGGGTGAGTTCCGGCGGCGAGACCGAAGCGGTCGAAGGCGCGGCGCCGCCGCCCACGCCGAACGTCAACGCCCAGCAGCAACAGCCGGCGCAACCGACGCCCACGCCGCAACAACCCCCGCCGCCCTCATCGGCCGTGGACGACAGCAAGACGCCCGCCGTCGCCGCGCCGAAGAAAGCCGGGACGACCAATACCCAACCAGCTCAACCCACGACGCAGACGACGAAGGCCAAGCCCAAGTCCAAGCCGAAGCACAGGCGCACGAAGCCGCACACCGATTAGGGCGGAACGCGACCTTCTGACGGGAGCGCGGGCATCCCTGCTCGCGCCCTCCGACTTCCCGCAATCCCCAAACGGAACCATTTTGCCGGGCGGCAGAACCACTCTGCCGCCCGGTAAAAGCATTCTGCCGGCGGGCAGAACCGTTCTGCCCGGTCGGGACGCTTCCGCCCGCCGGCGAAACGATTCTGCCCCCCGGCAGAGCGGTTCTGCCCGCCGGCAAAATGATTCCGCCCGGCGGCAGAACCGTTTTGCGCCGGCAAAATGCTTCTGCCGGCTTGCAAAACCGTTCTGCCGCCGGGCGGCGGGTGGCCGCCCGCGCGCAAAATGCTTCCGCCGCCCGGCCAAAATGCTTCCGCCGCCCGGCAAAATGCTTCCGCCGCCCGGCAAAATGCTTCTGCCGCCGGGCAGAACGGTTCTGCCCGGCGGCAAAACGATTCTGTGAGGCGGCAAAACGGTTCTGCGGGCGCGCAGAATGATTCTGCGCGCCCGCAGGAGGATTCCGCAGGGCGGCGATAGCGGTCAGTACCGCCCGCGGTAGCGGGTGGGTCAGACTCACACGGCGCGGGCCGACGGAGTCACACGCACCCACCCGCTACCGCGGGCGGTACTGACCTGTCTCGCGGCGGTCGCACCCGACTGCACGCCGCTCTAACGTCCGCCGGACGGGACGAGCGTGGGCAGCGGTTTGGTGACGACGCGCGTGTTGTAGCGCTCGACGTAGGCGCGGCGCGCGTCCGTCAGCGCGTTAGCGTGGGACGCGTCGTACGGGTAGCCCTTCATCCCGTGGAACGGCAGCGGCGCGACCTCTTCGGGGCTCGCCGAGTGGATGTTCATCTCCTTGCTGAAGCCGTCGGCGTAGAGCAGGAAGGTGCGCGTCCACCCTTCGGGGAGCGGCGGGAGCAACGTCGCGTCGAACGAGAGGCTTATCTCGTCGCCCGCGCGCGAGACGACGAAGAGGTCGTCGGCCGCCGTCAGAAGCTCGCGCACGTCGCCCTCGCGCGTGAAGCTGCCGACGAAAGCCTTCCAAGGCGAGTCGAAAGAGACCTTCGCGTAATCGTAAATCTCCGGCTCGCGCCCGTCAGGCTTCACCTCGGCCGAGAAGCCGCGCCAGCGCAGGGTCGCCGCGGCCGGGTCGAGCCGCGTCAGCTTCAAGGGGAAGTCGCCGCCGCTCTCGTCTACGAGAATCTGATCCCAGTAGACGCGCATGTTCGTCACGATTCTCACCTCGCGGCTCGCGGGCGGCAGCTTGCCCGTCAGGTCAACGACGAGCGTCTGCGGGCGGCCGACGGGGATGCCGATGTTCTCGACGACAGTCCGCCACCCGCCCTTCCCGTCCCTGACTTGAAGCTGTGGGAACTTCATCTCAAGCCTGCTCTGCGACGCAGCCACGTTGTCGCTCGAATAGGCGTAGTCCGTCCAGCCCGTGAGCAGAAGAAGGGTTCTGGGTGCCGGGTGCCGGGTGCCGGGGTTTAGGTCTTGACTGGCACCCGGCACCTGAGACCCGGCACCCTTCCCCAAGTCGAGCGTCAGCGTGTGCGGCTCTGCGTAGCCGCGTATGGGGCCGACTTTGAAATCATCGGGGTAGGTGCGGTCGAGCTTACTTACTTGAGGCAGAACGTCGTGGCCGTGGTCGTCGGTCGCGGCGGCGGGCGGGCGCGCGCCCTTCGTCGCGTAGAGCTTGAAGGCGGGCGGCGTGTCGCGCAGGCCCTCGTCGGGAAAGACCTCGGTGCCCGCGGGGTGCGAGACCGCGACGAGTTGCAGGCGGTCAACGAACAGCGCTTCCTCAAGCTCGTTCGTCACGCGCAGCTCGTAGCGGCCGTCCTTCGGCTTCAACTGGTCGCCGCGTATGCGCACGTACTCGTCCGGGTCGGGCGTGTTGTAGACGCCGGGCGCGAGCCAGTCGCCCATCTCGCCGCCGCCCATGAAGTCGGTGATGAACTCGAAGCGCTCGCCGTTCCAAGCGTAGAGGAACGGGCAGGACGAAGGCTTGCGGTCGAGTTCCGTCACCTTAAACATCCCCGGCGCGACGCCCGCGTCCGGCTTCGACGCGGCGGCCGACTGCGTCTCGGCCTGCACGACGCCCGACGGCCACAGTATCCGCACGGCATCCGCCGACGCGCGCTGACCCAGACCGAAGATAACGTCCGCGGGCGCGGGCGCGGGACTCGCCGAATAACTTTCGAGCTTCTGCTGTAGGCTGCCCGCGCGCATCTCGACCTTACAGCCGACGCCGCTGCGGTTGCTCACCTTGCCCGTGAGCTGCACGCGCAAGGAGCGGTTCCTGTTCCCGCCGTCGTTGCGCGCGACCGTGAGCCGCCCCGCCTTGCCCGGCGCCGTCAGGCCGACGACCAAGTCCACGTCGCCGTCGCCGTCCGTGTCGCCCGACGCGAGCGAGAGCCACCCTGCCCCCGCGTCGCCGAACGTCAGCTTCGCGGCCTGCGCGCTCTCGTCCGCCCAGCCGTCGCCCGTGTTGCGCAGCACGCGCAGCGTCGCGCCGTCGGGGCCGCGCGACAAAGTCACAAGGTCGAGCAGCCCGTCGTTATCGTAGTCAATGAACTGTGCCGCGGCCTCCAAGCCCTGCGCCGCGGGCGCGGGGCTCAGGTTAAATCTGCCCTTGCCGTCGCTCAGCGCGAACTCGCCCGCACCCCTCGTGCGCGAAAAGTAGAAGTCCGTGAAGCCGTCCTTGTTCACGTCGCCCGCGGCCACAGGGCCGAGGCCGGCGGGCACGGGGCCGCCTTCGCCGCCCTTCACTGTGAGCCCGACCTCGGCCGCGACGTTGCGGAACGAGCCGTCGCGCAGATTCTTCCAGAGCGCGGGCGGGCCTTCGGAGCCGACGACGAGCAAGTCAACGTCGCGCCGGTTGTCGAAGTCGGTCGGCACGACGGCGACCGCGCTCCCCGCGGCCGGTGTAATCTTCGACGCCGCGGTCACGTCCGTAAAAGTGCCATCGCCGTTGTTGCGCAGCAGCAGGCTCGGCGGCGGGTCTACCTCCGTCGGCGTCTTGTGAGAGGAGCCGGCGAGGAAGATGTCGAGGTCGCCGTCGTGGTCGCTGTCCACGAAGGCGGCCGCGCCCGAGGCGTTCCTGCGCGCGGGGATGCGCGCCGCCGCGGTCGCGTCTTTGAAACGCCCGCCGCCCTCGTTGTGGTAGAGCGCGAGCCCGCCCGCCGAGATGACGAGGAGGTCGGGCTTCTCGTCGTTGTCGTAGTCGCCCGCGACGGCGCCGAGCAGCAAGCCCTTAGCGTCCGCGGGAAGGCCCGACTGCGCGGTCACGTCCGTAAACTTCCCGCCGTCGTTGCGGAAGAGTCTGCCCGCCACGAAGAGGTCGAGATCGCCGTCGTTGTCGAAGTCGAAGAGAAGCGGCGGGCCGCCCGCCTCCGCCCCCGAAGGGATGACGGCCGCGGTCGCGTCCGTGAAAGTGACTTGGGGCGTGCGCTTGTCAACGAGGTCTGCCTCTGCGCCCGTGGAGGCGACGGCCTCTGCGTAGCGGCCCTGTTCGAGATAGTTCGTGCCGACGGTCGTCGCCGCGCCGCTCGCGCGCAGGGCTTGGAACTGCTGCATCAGGCGCTGCCCCTCTTCGCGCTGGCCGGAGCGTATGAGCGACGTGCCGAGGTTGTAGAGCGCCGTGCCGTTGTAAGGCTCCTCTTCGAGCGCCGTGCGCAGCGCCGCCACCGCCTCGGGGAACTTGCGCTGCTGAAGGTAGAGCTGTCCGACCTGCACGTTCGCGCCCACGTCGCGCGGGTCGAGCTTGAGGACGCGCTGGAAGGCGGCGACGGCGTCGTCAATGCGGTTCTGCTGCCGCGCGATGAGGCCGAGCATGTACTGGGGCTGCGGCGCGTTGGGCTGTGCGGCGGCCGCCGCCTCGGCCTCCTTCTGCGCCGCGGCGAGGTCGGGCACGTTGTAGAGCGCGATTGCCAAGTTCGTGCGCGCGAGCGCGAGCTTCGGGTCGAGCGCGAGAGCGCGGCGGAAGGCTTCGGCCCCCTCCTTGTGCTTGAACTGTTCGAGCAGCGCGACGCCGAGGTTGTTGGCGCGGTAAGCCTCCTCGCGCGCCGATGCTCCCGCGGGCGCCTGCGACGACGCCTTGAGCAGTCCCGACGAAGAGACAAGGGCGGCGACCGCGACCGCCGCCGCGGCGAATAGAAGGTAACGATACGGCTTCATAAAACTTCCCTGACTGTCAGAGACACTTCGTCACTACGTCAACGTTCAACGGCCCTGCCCCGCGGCGGGGGCGGGCGTCGGGCTCGGGGTCGGCGTGGCCGCGGCGCGCGCGAAGATTATCGGCTCAGACTTGGTGACGCCCTGCCCTTCCTGCACGACGAGTAGTTGGTTGGCCTTGACCTGCTGGACGGTCGCCTTCTCGCCGCTCGGCCACGCGATTTCGAGCGTGTAGGTGCGGTCGGTGCCGTCGGGCTTACCCAAACCGAAGGTGAGCGTCAGCTCGCTCTGCGAGGCGTAGCTCGAACCCGTCCGCACGGTGTTGCGCGTCTTGAAGTTGTTCGGGCCGGAGACGGTGACGCGCGCGCCGACGGCGTCGCGGTTCGAGCGCGTGCCGACGAGCTTCACCTTCAGCACGTCGTTCTGGTTCGCGTTGTCGTTGCGGTACAGACGCGCCGGGCCGCCGTTGGAGGTGACGAGCAGGTCGAGGTCTCCGTCGTTGTCGTAGTCGCCGTAGGCGGCGCCGCGCCCGACGATGGCGCGGCCGAGCGCGTGCCCGACCTTCGCCGTCACCTCCTCAAACTTCTTGCGCCCGAGGTTGCGGAAGAGGTGCGGCGGCTGCGCGTAGCGTACGCGCGGCTGCACCTTCTGTATGTCGTCGGAGACGTGGCCGTTGACGGCGAAGATGTCGAGGAGGCCGTCGAGGTCGTAGTCGAAGAAGAAGGTTGCGAAGGTGAGCGACTGCTCGGACATCTTGCCGATGCCGGAGTCTCGCGCCTCGTCGGTGAAGAGGCCGCCGCCGTCGTTGTGGTAGAGCGCCATGCTCTCGGAGGTGAAGTTGCCGATGACGAGGCTCTGGCGGCCCGAGCCGTCGTAGTCGGCTGCGTCCACGCCCATGCCTGCGCGCGCCGCGCCCGACTCGCCGAAGGCGACGCCCGCCGTCAAAGCCTCGTCAGTAAACGTCCCATTGCCGTTGTTCTTGTAGAGCTTGTTCGGCTCGGTGTCGTTGGCGACGAAGAGGTCTATGAAGCCGTCGTCGTTGTAGTCGAGCATCGCCACGCCCAGAGACTTACTCGTCGGGTCGTTCAGGCCGGCGCGGTCGGTGACGTTCTCAAACGTGCCGTTGCCGCGGTTGTGGTAGAGCGTCGAGCTCTGGCCCTTGTACTTCTGCGGCGTGCAGTAGGACTTGTTCGTGCCGTCGAGCGTGCAGTTCACGTCGGTCTCTGGCGACCACTCGACGTAGTTGGCGACGAAGAGGTCGAGCTTTCCGTCGCGGTCGTAGTCGAAGAAGGCGGCCGAGGTGCCGAAGCCGGGGTCGCCGACGCCGGCCTTGGCCGTCACGTCCTGAAACTTGCCGCCGCCGAGGTTGTGATAAAGGTGGTCTGGGCCGACGGCCGTGATGAAGATGTCTTCGAGGCCGTCGTTGTCGTAGTCGCCGACGGCGCAGCCGATGCCGTAGAAGCTCGCGGCGAGGCCCGCCTCGCGCGTCACGTCTTTAAAGGTGCCGTCGCCGTTGTTGTGGTAGAGCGCGGCCGTCGTCGCGGGGCCTTTGTTCTCGGGCCAGCTCGTAGAGTTGACGAGCAGGATGTCGAGCCAGCCGTCGCCGTCGTAGTCGAGGAAAGCCGCGCCCGCGCCGAGCGTCTCGGGCAAATACTTCTTGCCGGCGGCGCCGTTGTTGTGCTTGAAGCGGATGCCGGCCTCGGCCGTCACGTCAACATACTCGACGGGGCCGGAGGGGCGCGGCGCGCTACCGGGCGAAGGCGTCGGGCTCGCGCCGGGCGCGGCGCCTGCTGCTGCTGCTGCGGCAGCCGCGTCGGGGCTCTGCGGCGCGGCCGAAGGGTTCTGCGTCGGGTCTTGCTTGCAGCCCGAAGCGAGCGCGACGACGGAGAGAACGATGGCTGCGATAAGAGGGGAACGGCGCATCTCGGGGGTGTCCACCTTGAATGAAATTTGAAATTTCAAATTTGAGATTTGAATTTGTTAAGACCTTCGGCGCGAGGTCAGGTACATCTCGACGAGGTTCGCCGCGGGGCCGACGACGAAGAGCGCGTAGTAGGGAGCGTGAACGTTCTCGGCGAGCCGCAGGAACATCTCGGCCAGCGCGACGAGGAAGCCGACGAAAGCCTGCGCCCAGCGCGAAGAGCGCACGGTAGTCTTCGGGTCGGTAATCATGAAGAAGATGAAGAGCTGGTACATCGGCCCCGTAATCGGCGCGGCCTCGGCCCAGTAGGAGTGGCCCGTCACGAGCGAGCGCACGTATGCGAGCGCGAAGAACGAGACGACGTAGGTCGCCGTGATGTGTATGCGGCCGACGTGGTAGGTGATGACGGCTCCGAGCACCCAGATGACGAGCATCGGCCAGATGTTGTTGCCCCACTGCACCGAGAGCGTCGAGTACGCCCACGGCGCGAGCAGGAGCATCACGCTGATGCCGAAGTTCGAGGGGTTCCAGATGTGGCGGTCGCGCACGCGCAGCACGTACTTCGACGCGATGGAGATGGCGCTGCACAGCGCGAAGGGCCACGCGTAAGGCGAGCGCGTGAGAATGCCTACGCTGATGCCGGAGATGTACGCGCTCGCCAGATGCGGCCAGCGTCCGACGAGCAGGCGGCCGAGGACGAGCTCCAACGCGACGGCCGTCACAATCGCCAGCGCCGTCATCGCGTAGCTCTCAAGAATCCCGTAGGTCAACTGCCCGACGAGCAGGATGAGCGTGATGAATATCGGCGCGACGAAGCGGCTGTCAATGCCAAAGAGTTTCGGCGGCGCCTTCGCCCCCGCGGCGGGCGCTACGACGGGAGCGGTCGTGACTGTCGTGCTGCTCATGACTTTTATTTAAAACGTCTCACGCCTCTTTAATGTGATGGACGGTGCCCGTCGCGGGCGCCTCAATCGTCTGCGTCTTGCCGGAGGGCCAGCGGATTTCGACGCGCTCGACGCGCGCGCCCTTGCCTAAGCCGAAGTGGAGCGGGCGCTGGTTCTGCGCGCAGAAGCCGCTGCCGCCCGAGACCTCCTGCACCTGCTCCTGCCCCGCCCAGTAGACTCTCACCTGCGCGCCGAGCGCGGAGCGATTGCTCGCCGTGCCTTCGAGTTCGAAGCCGACCCACGCGTTCTCGGGCGCGACCGTGTTCTTGTAAACAAGGAGCGGCCCGCGCTGGTTCGCCACCACCACGTCGAGCACGCCGCGGTTCCAGAGGTCTGCCATCACGACCGAGCGGCCGTCGAAGGTGTCGCGCGCGCCGACCGCCTGCGCCACGTCGGCGAACTTGCCCGCGCCGTCGTTGACCCACACGCGCTTCTGCTGGTAGCCCGACAGACTCCGCCCCTTCATCGGCGGCCAGTTCGCCGCGTCGGAAATAATCTGCGAGTTGCCGCCCGCGATCTTCGAGTAGTCGTACCAGTAGTTCGAGCCCTTGTCCAAAGAGACGTAGCCGTTGACGACGTAGAGGTCGAGCGCGCCGTCGTTGTTGAGGTCGCCGAACTGCGCGCCGAAGCTCCAACCGCCCAGCTCGACGCCCATCTCCTCGGCGAGGTTGTCGTACTTGAGAGCGTCGCCCGCCGTCCCCTCGCGCGGCACCCAGAGGTTGTTGCCCTGCACGAGCACGCCGTCCTCCGAGATGTTCGAGACGTAGGCGGCGAACGCGCCGCGGTTGAGGATGTCGCCGAACGAGATGTTCATCCCGCTCTTGGGCGCGAAGCCGACGCCGGTCTGCTCGCCCGCGTCGCGGAAGTGTCCGCGGCCGTCGTTGAAGTAGAGTTCCGACACTCCGTAGTCGTTGGCGATGAAGAGGTCTGGGTAGCCCGTCCCGCGCAGGTCTGCGGCCGCGCAGGCGAGCGCCCAGCGGCGCGTGTTGATGCCGGCCGACGCGGTCACGTCCTCGAACGTGCCGTCGCCGCGACCCTTCAAGAGGTACTTGCGCCCGCCGTTCTTGGCGTACTCGAAGCTCTCCGGCATCATCCTCGTGTTCTTGAGGTGCCAGAGGTTCACGTCCTCGGGGTAGTAGCCGCCGAGGAAGAGGTCGAGCTTGCCGTCGCGGTCGTAGTCGAACCAGATGGCCGTGTTCGCGTTGACCCACGCGGGAAGGTTTGCTTTGTCGGTGACGCGCGTGAAGCCCTTGCCGCCGTCGTTGTGGAAGAGTTCGGGCCGCCCCCACTTGTAGAGGAAGAGGTCTTCAAAGCCGTCGTTGTCGTAGTCGCCCCAGACCGCGCCCATCGAGACGCCCGTCTCGGCGCGGTTCACGTCGGCCACGCCGAGCGCGCCCGCCACGTCTTCAAAAGTCCCGTCGTGCTTGTTTCTGTAAAGAGCGTTGAGGCTGCCCTCGCCGCTGTTCGTCGCGTAGAGGTCTTGCCAGCCGTCGCGGTCGAAGTCAACGACGGAGACGGCCGCGCCCATCGAGGCGACCTGCGGCATGATGTGCGAGAGCTTGTCGTCGAGCGTCGGCGCGCTGTGCGTGAAGTTTACGCCGGCCGCTTTCGAGACCTCTTCCAGACGGAAGCCGTAGCGCCCGACGGCCGCCGCCGTCCCGCCGGGCTCGGACGCGCGCACGCCGGCCGTCGCGCCGCCGCGCTCCTGCCAGCGCTTCATGACGAACGGCACGGCCAGCAACCCGACGAAGAACAGAATCAGCAGGCCGCGTGCGATGGGACTATTACGCATAGAAAGAATTTGAAATTTCAAATTTCAAATTTGAAATTATTTTGACCCAGCCCACAGTCCGCCCTTGAAGACCTCGGGCGTGACGTAGCGCGTGTGGAAGTTCTGCCAGTCCTGTGGATGACGGCGGTAGACCGGGTCGTCTTCGAGACGTGTCGGCGGCGTAGTGTAATACTCCTGATCGCGCGACGGCAAAGGCAGCACCGTCTTCGAGAACTCGGAGTTGTAGTCGCCGTCCTTGATCCAGCCGTTCCCTATCAGCACGTAGTCGCGCGCGAAGCCCGCGGGCGGCGCCGGCTGTTCTGCAAAGCGCAGCAGCAGCTCGTCGCCCGCGTTCGTGATGACGACGCGGTCGTCCGTCTCGGCCAGAAGCTCGCGCACGTCGCCGAAGCGCGTGTAGTAGCCGACGAGGTCGCGCCAGCGCTGCCCCGTCGAGGCGAGGCGGTTGTAATCGGGCGTCTCGGGCGAAGAGCCGTCCGCGCTACGCATCTCCGAGAAGCCGCGGAAGCGTAGCTCGGCCGACGCGGGCGCAAGGCTCACGACCTTCGTCTGCCTGTCGTCGGCACCCGTAGCCCAGAGAAGCGCGTCCCAGTAAATCTCCATGTTGGTGCGCAGGCGCAGGCGGCGCGGCGCATTCGGCTTAAAGACGTTCTGAAGGTCAACGAGAATCGTCTTGTTCTTCCCCGAAGGGAAGCCGAGGTCTGGCTTGGCGACGACCCAACCGCTGCGGCCGTCGGCGACTTCGAGGCTCAAGCCTTTGGGCGGCGGCTGAGAGCCCTGACTGATGGCGACGTTGATGGAGGCGTCCGTCGGGTGCAGCCAACCGTGCGCGACAAGCCAGAGCGGCCCCTCGCGCGGCGCTTCGTCGCCCAGCTCAAGCTCGACGAAGTGTTCGCGCGTCACGCCCTGATAGGCGCCGCGCCCGAAGGTGTCGAGGTGTCGGCCGTCGAGCTTGTTAACGACCTCGCTCACGTCCTTGCCCGCGTCGTCCCAAGCCCCGGCGAACGCGTGCGGCTCAGCGGTCGTGTAGACCTTGAGCGCGGGCGGCTCGCGCGCCGTGCGCTCGTCCACGAAGACCTCCGTGCCGGCCGGGTGGTCAACGACGGCGAACTGGTAGCGGTCGAGGTAGTACGTCTCCCAAAGCTCTGCCGTGATGCGAAGGTCGTAGAAGCCTTCGCGCGGCGCGAGCTGGTCGCCGCGAATCTTGACCCACTCCTCGGTCTGCCCAACCTTCAACGTCTGGTAGTTGTTGATGCGAAGCCCTATCGCAGGGCTCCAAGGCGCGCAGTCCTTCACGAAGCTCATCCGCTTCCCGTCGAAGGCGAAGAGCGACGGGCAAGACCCCTTCAAACGCTGCTCGGCGAGGACTGCGGTGTCGGCCTTCAGCTCGAACTCGGCGCGCACAGAGCCGTTCGGCCAGACGACGCGCACCACGTCCGCGCCCGTCTGGTCTCCTAAACCGAAATGCACGAGCGGCCCCGCGATGAGCTGCTTCTGTACGAGGAGGCCGGCGCGAATCTCCATCTCGCCGCCGACGCCGAACGAGTTAATGCGCTGGTCGCCGGTGGCGTTCGCGGCCCGAGGCCGTATCAACTGCCAGTGATAGTTCTTCGACCCGCGCGACTTCGCGACGAACGCGCCGCCGTCGCGCCCCGCGCCGACGAGTTCGAGCCTGCCGTCGCCGTCCGCGTCGGCCACGGAGACCGCGCGCGCTTGCGCGACTGCCTCCGGCAACTTGAGCGGCTTGAACTTCCCGTCCGCGTCGCTCAGCCACGCGCGCGCGCCGGTCGTCGCGGAGACGAGCAGGTCAATCCCGCCGTTGTTGTCGAGGTCTGCGGCCGTCAGCTTCACGCCGCCCGGCACGAACGCGGGGGACGCGCCGTCCCAGCGCAGCACTTCTGCCACGTCCCAGCCCGCGCCGTCGCCCTTGTCTGAGACGCGCGTGAGGAGGCCGTCGCCCCCGAGTGTCAGCAGGTCGAATCGCCCGTCGCTGTTAATGTCCGCGACGCCGAGGGCGACCGCCTGCGGGACGCCCTGCGGCAGAGGCCGCGCGCGAAACTGTCCGGTTCGCTCGTTCGTGAAGATGAAGCGACGCCCCTGCGAGTCGAGCAGCACGGCGTCTGGGTCGCCGTCGCCGTCGAGGTCTGCCCAAGCGAAGTCGCGCAAGGCGCTGACGCCCTCGAACGGGTGCTGCTCGGCGAAGGTGCCGTCGCCGTTGTTCCTCAGAACCGTGGGCGCTCCGTCCTTCGACGCGAGCACGATGTCCAAGTCGCCGTCAGCCTCGATGTCCGCCGCCCAAGCGCCCGCGTACGGCGCGTCGGTGACGTTCGCGGGCAGCTTCGTCTGCGCGGTCACGTCAACGAAGTTCGTCGGGCTCTCCTGTCGGTAGAGTCGGAAGCCGCCCTCGCCCGCGAGCGCGAGGTCTGTTTTGAAGTCGTAGTTGTAGTCGAGCGCGGCGACGCCGTTCGGCGAAGGCGTCGCCGCGGCCGGGCCGCCGGGGAAGGCGAGCTTCGCGCCGCCCGCGAGCTGCAACGTGCGGCCGTCTGCGAAGAGGACGACGGGCGTGCCCTCGCCGTCGAGCGAGACGGCGCCTCCCCACGCCCAAGCGCCCCCGGCGAACTCTTGCGCGGGCGCGGCGTCGAAGGCCAGCGCGTCGTCAGGCGGCGCGGGCTTAGGACTCGGCGATGCCATCGTGACGAAGCGCGTGAAGGGCTCGCTCAAAGTCTCGGGCGGGTCTTCGACGGCGAGGCGGCTCTGCCTGTACTCGGGCAGGCGCACGAGGACGTTTCTGAGGAACTGCACGCGCGGGGCCGCCGCACGCGTGTTGCCCGAAGCGGCCGCGTCCCGCACGGCCTTCAACTGCTCCTGCGCTTCGGGCGGCCACGCGGCCGAGTCCTTTTCAAACCCCGACATCAGACGATTGAAGAGTTCCGCGTCGCCGCGCTTGGCCGCGAGCCGCGCCACGTCGAGGCGGACGGAGAGGTTGTCGGGCTGCACTTCGAGAATCTTTTGCAGCAATCGCAGCTCTTCATCCTCGCCGCCCTCGCCGCCGCGCTCGACCTCGCGGCTGAGCGCGTAGAGCGCCTTCAGGTTGCGCGGGTCGAGTTCCGAGGCGCGGCGGAAATGCTTTGCGGCCTCAGTGGAGTTTCCGCGCGCGCTCTCAAGCTGCCCGAGCAGGACGTAGAGCGTGGCGTTCTCGGGCGCGAGCTGCCGCGCCTTGTCCAAATTCTGCGCGGCCTCGTCGAAGCGTCGCTGGCGCATGTAGAGCAGCCCGAGGTCGGCCCACGACGCGGGCTCGTCGGGCGCGAGCGCGGTCGCCTCCTTCAGCTTCTCCTCTGCGCGCACGTCGTCGCCGACCTGTAGCGCGGAGAGGCCGACGTAGAAGGCGCGCACGGCGCTCAGGTATTTCGGCGAGCCCTGTTCGGGCAGGTCTGCGCGCCGGCAGGCGCCCGAGCCCGCGGCAGTCAGAATCAGGATGATGACGAGGCAGCGGCCGCGCCGCCGTCCGGAGGGAAAGGTTTGCATCTGACGAACACTCGTGCCGTCGCACCGTAACATCGGCGGCGGCTCGTGTCATCCGCCCCGGGTCGGAAGCCCGTCTCCAACTAAAGTTGGAGGCGCTCTTCAGCCCGCGCGCCGATGACAGGCGCCGGAAGTTGTGTGGTAATAGCGGCTCAAGCTAAACTCCACCGCGCAGTCGTCCCCTTCGGGAAATCTGCCGGGAAGTACGCTCGAACGGCCCGCACGTCCGCAGTCCAAACGCACAAGGGAAGCACACGGGAGGAATCGCCGCATGGCCGTCTCCGCCAAACACCTGCCGCTCACGCCCTCGGCCGGCGCGCAAGGGTTACACGACAAGCTCAACGCGCAGTGGCACAGGCGCGCGCTACAGCTCTTCATGCTCGTCGTGCTCGGGCACTGGGCAGAACACCTCGCGCAGGCTTACCAGATTTACGTTCTGGGCTGGCCGCGGCCGCAGGCGGGCGGCGTCCTCGGGCTCTGGTATCCGTGGCTGGTCGGGTCGGAGGTGCTGCACTACGGCTACGCCGTCGTGATGCTCATCGGAATCTGGACGCTGCGCAAGGGCTTTACGGGACTCTCGCGCAAGTGGTGGACGGCGGCGCTCGTCATACAGTTCTGGCACCACATCGAGCACGCGCTGCTACAGGGCCAAGTGCTCTTTCACCACAACATACTCGGGTCGCCCATCCCGCTCAGCTTCCTACAGATCGCCCTGCCGACTTGGCGCGTCGAGATTCACCTCTTCTACAACGCGGTCGTCTTTGTCCCGATGATGGTCGGCATGTACTACCACATGTTTCCGCCCGAGGGCGAAGCGCCGAACCTCTCCTGCACCTGCGCGCTGCGTCACGGGGAGGCGTCCGCCGCCGCGTGACTCTCCGCCTGTCGCTTTCGACGCTCCTGTGCGCGGCCGTGCTCCTCGGGTTTGCGTGTCAAAGGAAGGCCGGGCAGGAGCCGGCCGTGCTCGTCGAGCAGGAGATTTCCCCTCAACCCCCGAAGGTCGGCCCCGCGGTCTTCAACCTCAGACTGTCGGACGCGGCCTCTTCAAAACCCTTGAGCGGCGCGCGCGTCCGTCTTGAAGGGAACATGACGCACGCGGGGATGACGCCCGTCTTCGCCGACGCGACCGAAGGAGAGCCGGGCCGCTACCGCGCCACGCTCGACTTCACGATGGGCGGCGACTGGGTCGTCACCGTCCGCGCCGCGCTGCCCGACGGGCGGAAGGTCGAGCGCCAGTTCGACGTGAAGGGCGTCCGGGCGGACTAAAGAAGTTGTTGTACGAACGGCCGACCAACCCGACGACGCACGCGACCGACCCGCAGCCCTTCGACCTGCTGCGCGTCCCGCTCCTCGGCCGACTCCTGCGCCGCCGCCACGCGCGCACAGTCTTACAGATACCGCTCTTCGTCATCGCCGCGCTGATGATTCTTCACGGGCTCACGGGGCCGCAGCTCGCGCCGAAGAATTTAGCGACGACGCTGTCTTGGGTTCACTTCCGCGGCGCGCTCGTCCTCGTGCTGCTCCTCGCCGGCAACTTCTTCTGCCTCGCCTGCCCCTTCATGCTGCCGCGCAACCTCGCGCGGCGCTTCATCAAGCCGCGTCGCAACTGGCCCCGAGCCTTGCGCAACAAGTGGCTCTCGCTCGCGCTCTTCGTCGGGGTGCTCTTCGCCTACGAGCTTTTTGACCTGTGGGGCTCGCCCTTCTGGACGGCTTGGCTGGTAGTCGCCTACTTCGCGGGCGCGCTCGCGGTGGACTCTCTCTTCAAGCACGCCTCGTTCTGCAAGTTCGTCTGCCCGCTCGGCCAGTTCAACTTCGTCGCCTCCACGGTCTCGCCGCTCGAAGTGAAGGCGCGCGACCTGAACGTGTGCGAGGGCTGCCGGACGAAGGACTGCATACGCGGGCGACGCGAAACACCAGAGTCGCCGGTCGTCATCCAGCGCGGCTGCGAGCTGGCTCTCTTCCAGCCGCGCAAGACAGGGAACCTCGACTGCACCTTCTGCCTCGACTGCGTGCAGGCGTGCCCGCACGACAACGTAGGCATCACGAGCCGCCTGCCGGGCGAAGAGTTGCTGGCGACGGACGCGACGCGTTCGGGCCTCGGCATCCTTTCAAAACGCAAAGACCTCTCGGCGCTCGCCATCGTCTTCACCTTCGGCGCGCTGCTCAACGCCTTCGGCATGGTTAGCCCTGTCTACGCGCTGGAAGGCTGGCTCGCTTCGACGCTTCATCTCAACCGCGAAGCGCCCGTGCTCGGACTCATCTTCACTCTGTTCCTCGTCGCAGAGCCGGTCGTACTGCTCGGCGCGGCGGGCTGGCTGACGATGCGTTGGGGCGGGCGGCGCGGCGGGGTGCTCGCGTCGGTCGTGCGCTACTCTTACGCGCTCATCCCGATGGGCTTCGGCGTGTGGCTGGCGCACTACGGCTTTCACTTCCTGACGGGGCTGCTCACCTTCGTCCCCGTCGCGCAGAGCGCTGCGGCGACGGCCGCGGGCTGGCCCGTTCTCGGCGAGCCCGCGTGGCACTTCACAGGACTACCCGAACGAGTCGTCTACCCCGTAGAGCTCGGCTTCCTCGGGCTCGGGCTGCTCGGCTCTTTGCTGTTGACGTACCGACTCTCGGAAGACGACGCGGGCGCGCGGCGCGGGCGCGTCTTCGCCGTGTGGGCGTCGCTGTGCGTGGCGCTCTGGGTCTCGGGGCTCTGGCTGATGTCGCAGCCGATGGAGATGCGCGGGACGTTTCTGGGGAACTGATGAAGGCGCGACTGAGAACCATCCTGCTGACGGCCGCGCTGCTGCTCACAGGCAGCACCCACGCCTCCGCGCACGAAGGGCCGCCTTATCCGATCATCGTGGACAAGACGCTCGGCCCCTGCGTCGTCTCGGTCTGGTCAGACCCGGACGTGGGCACGGGCACGTTCTTCTTCATCCTCGAACCGCCGCCCGGCGGACGCGTCCCCGAAGACGTGCGCGTCGAGATAGGCGTGCAACCCTTGAGCGGCAGGCTGCCCGAAGCCGTCTACAAGGCCGAGCGCGAAGACCAGAGCGGGCGCGTGCAGTTCAAGGCACTCGTCCCCTTCGACGCGCAGGAGACGTGGCGCGTGCGCGTCCGCCTGCAAAGCTCGCAGGGCGGGGGCGAAGCGACGACGGATGTCGAAGTGACGCCGCCCGGCTACGGCCGCTGGGACTTGCTCATCTACCTCCTCCCGTTCGCGGCCGTGGGCTTTCTGTGGCTGCGCGCGCTCGTCGTGCGGCGGCGCCGCGGCGCCCCGAGCCCTCCCGCCGCCTCCAACTAAAGTTGGAAGAGATGCCTCACCTTCCGTCTCATGACACGCGCCTCCGTTTAGTGTTAGCTTCCGCCCGTTAGTCACCACACCCACGGTTCAGGCAAATCAAAAGTTGAAGAAACTCATCGCACTCGCGGCGTGCGTCGCGCTGCTGACCATTCTGCCCCCGGCCTTCGGCGCGCAGCAGTCTGCCGCCGCCACGCTCAAAGGGGTCGTCACAGACCCGAACGGCGCGGTCGTCTCGGGCGCCGTCGTGACGCTGACGCAAACGTCCACCGGCGTCACGCGCGAGGCTACGACCGACGGCGAAGGGTTCTACACTTTGACGAACCTCGCCGCGGGTGACTACCGGCTCGAAGTGAAGAAGACGGGGTTTCGCGTCCTGCCGATTAACGTCTCGCTCCGGGTCGGCCAGAGCACGACCCTGAACGTCCCGCTCGAACTTCCCGGAATCATTGACGACTGGGTCACCGTCACCGACGCGGGCTCGCTCATTGACCAGACCTCTTCCAAAGTTGACGGCGTAATCGGCGCGCGCGAGATCGCCAACCTGCCTCTGAACGGGCGCAACTTCCTCGAACTCGCGCTGCTCGTCCCCGGCAATTCGCCCGCGCCGAACTTCGACCCGACGAAGTCGAACACGGTCGTCGTCTCCTCGGCCGGCCAACTCGGACGCGGCGGCAACGTGACTGTTGACGGCGCCGACTCGAACGACGACGTGGTCGGCGGGCAGGTGCAGAACATCTCGCAAGACGCCGTGCAGGAGTTTCAGATTGCGACCAACCGCTTCTCCGCACAGCTGGGCCGCTCGGGCTCGTCCGTCATCAACGTCGTCACCAAGTCGGGCACGAACGAACTGCACGGCTCCGGCGCGGCCTACTTCCGCGGGAGCCTCTTCCAAGGTCTGCCCGCCACCTTCGACCGCACCGTAGGCGAGAAGCCGCCCTTCGACCGCGAGCAGTACTCGTTCACGCTCGGCGGCCCCATCAAAAAAGATGAGGCGTGGTTCTTCGGCTCAATCGAGTACCGCAATCAGGACGGCGCGGTGCTCGTCGGCGCGCGCGACCTCGCGAGCCGTTCCATCCGGCGTACGTTCGCCGACGCGCCGCTCAACGACCTCCTGAGCACCGAGCGCGTGGACTGGCAGGCGACGGCGCGCGATCACCTCTTCTTCCGCTACTCGCTACAGCGCGAGGACGACTTGGCGGCGAGCACGCTCGACCGCGCCATCGGCTCGGCCTCGCAGCGGCAGGCGAGCACCAACAACACGCACTCCCTGCTCGCCAACTACACGCGCGTGCTCACCGCCCGCGACGTGAACAGCTTCAACTTCAGCTTCAGCACCTTCTTCAACGACATCGAGCCCGTAGCGCCGGGGCCGCAGCTCACCTTCCCTTCGATACAGGACGGCGCCTCGTTCCGCATCCCGCAAGGGACGAAGCAGCGCCGCCTACAGTTCAGCGACGCGCTGACACTCGTCCGCGGCAACCACACGCTCAACGTCGGCGGCGAGGCGCAGCGCGTGCTCGGCGACTTCGACCTGCGCGTCTTCCAGCAGGGGCGTATAGAGTTCATCGAAGACTTCCCAGACTTCGACCGCAACGGCGACGGGCGCGTTGACGACAACGACCTCCTCTTCTCCGTCACGCTGCGCAGCGGCCACCCCATGCAGGGGCTCTCCATCCCCGACGCGAACAGCACATACCTCGCCGGCTTCATTCAGGACGACTGGCGCGTCCGTCCGCGCCTCACTTTGAACTTCGGCCTGCGCTACGAGCTGGACACCGACGTTAAGAACGTCAGCCGCGTTGACCAGCTCAACCCGCTCGTCCTCCCCTTCCTGCGCGGCGAGCGCGCGAGGGACAAAAATAACTTCGGCCCCCGCGTCGGCTTCAACTACTCGACCGCGGACGGCCGCACGAGCCTGCACGGCGGCTACGGCATCTACTACGACCGCATCACGCTCGAAGTGCAGTCGCTCGAACGCGGACTGGACGGCCGCGCGCTACCCATCGAGGTGCGCGCCGGCAACCTCTTCTTCATCCCCGAACAGTGTCTCTTCAACCCGGCCTGCGGCCAGTTCCCGCCGCCCGCCCCGACGCTCGCGAACCCTTTCACGGGCTTCATACTGACGGGCGCGGGCGCCTCCGGCATCAACATCATAGATAACGGGATGCAGAACCCTTCGGTGCAGCAGTTCAACGTCGGCGTCCAGCGCGAGTTCGGCGGAGACTACGTTCTGCGCGCAGACTACCTGCACAACTTCGGCACGCACTTCATCATCGGCCGCGCCATCGGGCAAGTCTTCAACCCCGTCGTCGTCGGCCCCGACGCGGTCGTCAACCTTGAGTCGAGCGTGAAGACGAAGTACGACGGGCTGCTCGTGAGCTTCGAGAAGCGCTTCTCGCGCCGCCACCAGTTCCGCGCCAGCTACACGCTCTCGAAGGCTTTCAACTACGCGAACGACGACCAGATTCCCTTCTCCAACGGCCCGCTCAACCCAGCAAACCTTCAGTTGGAGTACGGCCCGACGCCGAACGACCAGCGCCACCGCTTCGCCTTCGCGGGCGTGCTCGACCTGCCCGCGGGCTTCCGCGTCGCGCCCATCCTGACGCTCGCGTCCGGCGTCCCGATGGACATCCTCGTCCCCGGCGGCGGCCAGCGCATCCCGCAGTTGCAGCGCAACGCGGGCGGCCGACTGTTCAAGACGGGTGCGGAGCTTAACGACTTCATACGGCAGGTCAACGCGGCGGGCGGCTTCGGCGGGCAGCCGCTTCCTTTCGTGCGCGACGACGCGCGCTTCAACGACTCGTTCAGCTCGTTCGACGTGCGCCTGTCGAAGGCGTTCCGCCTCGGCGAGAGCGTGCGCGTCGAGCCGATGGTCGAAGCCTTCAACCTCTTCAACGTGACAAACGTCCTCGGCTTCTCGAAGTCGAACTACTCGGGCTTCTCGAACGTGCTTGTGCGCGACAGCAACGACCCTTCGAGCCCCGGCTTCCTTCGCTCGTCGAGCTTCGGCCGCCCCGTGACGACGGCCGGCGGCGTCTTCGGCTCCGGCGGCCCGCGCGCATTCCAGTTCGCCGCGCGCGTGACGTTCTGAACAGGCTTGCGACTGAAAGGCGGAGTGGCCGCGCCCGTTTGAGCGCGGCCACTCCGCCTTTCAGTGTGTTAGAGCGACGCGTGCTAGAAGCGCCGCGTGAGTTCGACGTAGAAGAGCCGCGCCGTCGGGTTGCTGCCTCCGGCCGGATAGATTGCGGCCTGCACTCGGCCGCCGCGCACGCCCGCGTCGTAGAGCGTGAGCGTCGTCGTCGGCGTGAGGCTCACGTCGGCGCTCAGGTCTAAGAGCGTGCCCAGACTCTTACTCCCGGCCGAAGGGCGGCCCTGATAGCCGAACGTCGTCTCCTGAAAGGCGCCGCCGCCCGAGTACCAGAGGTCGTTCGCGTTGCTCAGACGCAGACTGTGTACGTCCGCGCGCAGCGCCACGCGCGCGTGCGGCTTCAGAGAGACCTGCGCGAAGGCGTCCTCGCTGTTCATGAGGTTGTAGAAGGGGAAGCGCGCGTAGACGCGCGGCGTCGGCAAGACCTGAAAGAAGGTCTCGTGGCGCGTGTCCGCCGCGTCGCCGTCGCCGGTGCTTCGGAAGTAACCGGCGCGCACCCGCGTCTTCCACTTCGAGAGCGCCCCGGCAGGCTGGAAGCCTCCCTCGAACGCGCCCGCGCCCGCGCGGTGCGAGAGCGTGCCCCACGCGCCGAACTGTCCCGCGCCCCACGCGAGAACGTCCATCGTCCCCTTTGAAGTTTTAACGGCGGCGATGTAGTGGCCGCCGACGGTGTTGATGCGTATGTTCTCCACGTCTGCGCGGCGGGCGGCCGTCGTGCGGTTGTCGGTCTTGAGGGCGCCGCGGCCGTCGTGGTATCCGAGGCCGAAGAGGCGAAACTCGCTCTCGACCCTCTTCGCGTGGAGCGGCTTCGTGAAGGCGCCGTACCAGAAGTCAACGTCCAGTTCCTTCAGCGCGCGTAGCTGGAAGACGCCCTCGACGGCGCGGCCGCCGACGAAGGTGAAGTTGGAAGACTTGCCTTCGCGCACGTACTGCACGGCGTCGAAGCTGCGGCCGCCGTGCGAGAAGCCGAAGTTGCCGATGAGGCGCTGTGCGATGCGCTCGCGCTTGAGGGCGGCGAGCGTCGCGTCCTTCGGCGCCGTCTCCGCGCCCTCGACGAACTCGAAGCGGCCGGCCTTCAAACTGCTCGCACGGTCGCCGAAGACGCCTTTGGCTTTGACGTAAGCCTGCTTGAGCACGGCGCTCGCGTCCTGCGAGCCGTTGGCGGCGAAGTAGGAGGCGCCCAAGCCCAACTGTCCGCGCGGCGCGGGAGCCACGGCGCGCGACGGCAGGTTGAATAGTCCGGTGAACTGCCCCTCGACGAGCCAGTCGAACTTCTCAAGCTGCTGACCCAACGCGAGGCGCAACTGCGCCGCGCCGAAGGTGTAAGAGTCTTCGTAGCCGGGCGCCTCGAACCAGCCGTAAGATTCGGCGCGGAGGCGCAGGCTCCCGTTGACGTTTACCCTGCCGAGCTTCAACTGCTTCGGAGCCTTCGGCGCGGCGGGAGTCGGACTCGCCGCCGGCTTCGCTTCGTCCTTCTTGAGTGAGGCGCTCTCGGCCGTCTGCGCCGAAGCAGCAACGCCGAGCGCCAGCATGAGTGTGAGTGCAGCGAGCACCCGGTAAATCTTGTTCATGACCTAAACCCTGCTTGATGTCAGTTGAGGACGGGCGCGCCGAGCGTTGACTTCTCGGGCCGCGCGCCGCCGCCGGGACGGGCGAGCACGAAGTAGTGGACGGCGAGGCACGCGAGCGCGAAGCAGGCGAGGAAGACGAAGCCCCAAGCGTAGCCGCCCGTCGCGTCGCGTATGAGCCCGAGCACGAGCGGCGGGAAGAAGCCCCCGAGTCCGCCGAAAGCGCCGACGAGCCCCGTCACCGTCCCCGTCTCTCTGGGGAAGAACTGCGGGACGAGCTTGAAGACCGCGCCGTTCCCCAATCCCAGAGCCGCGGCCGCGCCGAGTGCGCCGACGGTGAACGTCGGCATCCACGCGCAACCCATCAGGAGCCCGAGCGCGGCGATGGCGACGAAGATAAGGACGAGCACGCGCACGCCGCCTATGCGGTCGGCGAGCCAGCCGCCCAACGGTCGCATCAAGGTCGCGAGCACGACGAAGCCCGCGGTGCGCGCGCCCGCGTCCGTGGCGGTGAGCCCGAACAGGTCTTTCAGCAAAGTCGGAAGGTAGATGCCGAGCGCGACGAAGCCGCCGAAGGTCAGGAAGTAGAAGAGCGAGAGCACCCACGCCAGCGGCTCGCGTTTGAGTACGCCCAAGTTCTCGGAGAGCGTCTTCGGCTTCGCGGTCGCCGCGGCGTCGCGCGCGAAGAGGTAGAAGACGGCGCCCCACGCGAGCGACAGCGCGGCGAAGACGAAGAAGACCGGCCGCCAGTTGCCGCCGAAGGCGTAGGCCACCAGCACCGGCGCTCCGAAGACCGCCGCCGACTGCCCTATGTTCCCCATGCCGTAGACGCCGAGCGCGGTGCCTTGGCTTTCGGCCGAGAACCACTTCGAGGTGAAGCCGACGCCGACGGGGAAGGTCGAGCCGGCGAGGCCGAGGAAGAGGCCGAGGAAGAGTAGCTGCGTGTAGCTCGTCGAGAAGCCGACGGCCACGGCCGGAATCGCGGAGAGTAAGAGCAGCGCCGCGAAGACTCGCCGGCCACCGAAGCGGTCGGCGAGCATCCCCGCGGGAAGTCGCCCTATCGAGCCGAGCAGTACGGGGACGGCGATGAGCAGGCTCTTGCTCGTCGCCGAGAGTTTATAAATCTGCGCGAAGGTCGGCGCGAGCGCCGAGATGAGCCCCCAGACGGCGAAGGAGACCGCGAACGCCGTCGTCGAGAAGAAGAGTGCGCGCGCCGCGCCCGGCCTGAACGTTTCCCCCATTGTCATCCCCCACTAAAGCCTTGGCGCCGGGGCGAAAATCTCCCGCGTCGCCAGACCTGACCGATGGCAACGTGCGTGCCTCACGAAATGCCGAGGGAAACGGAGGTTGTCGCCGGAGGGATTGAGGATTTCTACGCAGCGCGGAGGGGGATTTTACGAAGCCTGTTCTTCTTCGTCGCAGCGCTTGCAGTCGAGTTCCTGACCGAGGCGTGAGGCGCGGCCCTCTTCGGTCAGAACCCATTCGCGCGTGACGAGCGGCGGGTCGTGGCGGACGTGCTGCGGGTGGCCGCAGTCGAGTATCGCGCGCCAGTGGCCTTCGTCGTCGCGGTCGTAGTCCACGATGCGGCGCCTCATCACTTCCCCTCGCGTATGTAGCCGGTGCTCGTGTGTCGGCGCGAGGCCGGGCGCCACCAGAGGATTATCGAGAGCGAGATGAGCCAGCAGACGGCGGACGCTACGACGAGCGGCGGCAGTTCTTTGTAACTGCGCGCGAGCGCCGCCTCGACCGTGGCGGCGAGAATCCAGAGCTGCGCGACGTTTATCATCACGAGCATCACGAGCCGCGCCTGCTCGACGGCCGTCCGCCCGCGCCCGTTAGACGGAACGCTCATGCCCGCCTGCCTTTCTCCCTACAGCCCAGACCTCCGCGCCGCGCTGCTCAAGAACAATCTCGTCGAGCGTGCGCGGCGGCGGGCCGTAGAGGACGTTGCCCGTCCGCACGTCGAAGCCGCCCTCGTGGCAGGGGCATTCGAGTCTTTGACGCTGGCGCTCGAAGTAGACCGGGCAGGCGAGGTGCGTACACTTCTGCCCGTAGGCGCGGTACTCGCCCTCGCGCGTGCGTACGAGGATGGCCGTGTCGTCCTCTGTCGGGTAGCGGAAGTTCAGGGCCGAGCCGGGCGCGAGCGCATCGGCGCCTTCGATCTTTGCGGGCGCGAAGCTCTCCGTCGTGCGCGAGTCGAGCGCGGCCTTCGCGGCGAAGCCCGCGGCCGAGACGAAGAGCGCGGTCGAGGTCAGCGCGAGGAAGTTGCAGAACTCGCGCCGAGTGACCTGCGCCTCCTCGCCGCGCTCGTAAGGGAAGTCTCGCTGGTGCGGGGCGACGGCCCGCCGTACGTTACTTTCGTCAGACAGGGCGTCGCTCTCGGCCCCGCCGCCCGGCGTGATGAACTCGTTGACTGCGTTCTCAGAACTCATTGCTCTTGTCAGACTCCTCGACCTGCGTGTCTATCCAAGACTCGCCCGTCGCCTCTTGTTGGCCCGTCAAACCGAGACGCCCCTCGAAGACGCCGCAGCCGTCAACGCGCACCTCGTCGGCGTCCGTGGGAAGCATCAAGTAAACTTTCGTCTCGACGCGCTGGTTGCCGAAGACGTGGACGTTGACCGGCTTCGTACGCCTGAGCGGCACGATCTGCTCGTACTTGCCGAAGGAGAGCGCGCCCGTCGGGCACACGCTCGCGCACATCGGCTTCAGACCTTCGGACGTGCGGTCGTAGCACATGTCGCACTTCATCTGAAGGTGCATCTGCGTGTTGTACTTCGGCACGCCGAACGGGCAGGCGTTGACGCAGTTGCGGCAGTCGAGGCAGCGCGGCTTCAACGCCGACATGACTATCCCGTCCTCGGACATCTTGATGGCGTCGGCCGGACAGACGAGCGCGCAGGTCGGCTCCTGACAGTGCATGCAGACCGTGGGCATCGTCGCCGTCGTCTCGGCGCGGTCGAGGTAGTCCACGAAGATCATTGAGTAGCCCTTGTGCGTCCCGCACTCGCGGCACGCGGCCACGCAACTGCGGCAGCCGATGCAGCGCTGCGGGTCTATGAACATCGTCTCTTCCATCGGTCTCCCCCTTACGTCTACCTCGACGGGTCTGCGAGGCGCGTGACCGAACTGCGCTCGGCGCCCTTTCGTTGCTTACCCAAGATGGGCAACTCGCGCGCGTGAATCTTCTCGACGCGCGCGGCGCAAGCCTTGTACTCGGGAATCTTTGAAGTGGGGTCGAGCGCCGCGTTCGTCAACTGGTTCGCGGCCAACTGCTCGCCCCAGTGGTAGGGGATGAAGATGGTGTCGGGCCGAATCGTCCGGACGACGAGGACGGGGAAGACGCCCTCGCCGCGGCGCGAGACGACCTTGACGCGCTCGCCGTCGGAAACCTTCAGCTTCGCGGCCGTGTCGGGGTGAATCTCGACGTAGGGCTCAGGGCACTGCTGGACGAGGAAGCCGATGCGGCGCGTCTGGTTGCCTGAGAGGTACTGGTAGACGACGCGGCCCGTCGTGAGTATCAGCGGGAACTCTTCGTCGGGCACCTCTGCCGGCGGGTTGTACTCGACGGCGTGAAACCGCGCGCGCCCGTCCGGGTGATTGAATCTCTCTTCAAAGAGGCGCGGCGTGCCGGGGTGGTCTTCCGTCGGGCAGGGCCAGAAGACGCCGTTCTGCCGGTCTATCTTTTCGTAGGTGATGCCGTAGTAGTCACAGTTTCCGCCGCGCGAGGCGACGCGCAGCTCGTCGAAAATTTCTCGCGGCGAGTTAAAAGGGAAATACTTCCCGCGCCCCATGCGGCGGGCAATCTCCTGCACGATCCACCAATCTTCTTTAGCTTCGCCCGGCGGCTCGGCGGCCTTGTTGATTTTGACGACGCGCCCCTCGCTGTTCGCGGTCACGCCCTCGTCCTCGGCCCAAGTCGTGCCGGGCAGCACCACGTCTGCGTAGCGCGCGCCCTCCGACATGAAGAAGTCTATGCAGACGTAGAAGTCCAAGCCTTCGAGCGAGCGGCGCACCTCGTTGATGTCGGGCAGGGAGACCATCACGTTATTGCAGAGCGAGAGCAGCCCGCGTATTTCGCCCCCGCGCATCTTCCCGAACATCTCGACGACGGAGACGCCCGCCTGCGGGAGTTCTTCTTCGGGCAGTCCCCAGACGCCGCAGACGTAACGTCGGTGTTCGGGATTCAGCATCGAGCGCTGGCCGGGCAACTGGTCGGCCTTCTGCCCGTGCTCGCGCCCGCCCTGCCCGTTGCCTTGGCCCGTGATGGTGCCGTAGCCGCGGCCGGGCGCGCCTATCTTGCCGGTGGCGAGGACGAGGTTGATGTAGGAGAGGACGTTGTTGACGCCGTTCGTGTGGTGCTCGATGCCGCGCGCGTGCATGACCATGCCGGTCTTGGCGCGGCCGTAAGTTAAAGCCGCCTGCACGATGCGCTCGGCGGGCACGCCCGAGATTTCCGAGGCGACCTGCGGCGTGTAGCGGAGCGCCGTCTCGCGCGTCTCGTCCCAGCCGTTCGTGCGCGCGCTGATGAAGCTCTCGTCAATCAGGTTCTCCTTAATCAACACATGAAGGAGGCCGTTGCAGAGCGCCACGTCGGTGCCGGGTTTCAACTGAAGGTGTATGTCGCCCTGCCGCGCGGTCGGCGTCTCGCGCGGGTCAACGACGATCCAGACGCCGCCGTTGTCCCTCTGTTGCCAGAGGAACTTGTTCAGCACCGGAAAAGTCTCGGCGGCGTTGGCGCCCGCGATGACGAGGACTTCGGCGAGCGGGATGTCGTCCCAAGGGTTCGCGGCGCGGTCTATGCCGAAAGCCTTGTTGTTCCCGGCGGCGGCCGAGACCATGCAGAGCCGGCCGTTGTAGTCCACGTAGCGCGTCCCCAGACCGGCGCGCGCGAACTTGCCCATCAGGTACGTCTTCTCCGTCGTCAGAGAAGACCCGGAGTAGACGCCGATTGTGTCCTTGCCGTGCTTCGCCTGAAGCTCTTTGAACTTCGACGCGACGAGGTCGAGCGCCTCGTCCCACGAAGCGCGCTCGAACGTGCCGCCGCGCTTGACGAGCGGATAAAGAAGTCTGTCGGGGTGGTGAACCTGCAAGTAGGCGGTGACGCCCTTCGGGCAGAGCCGGCCCTCGTTGACGGGGAAGTCGTAGCGCGGCTCGAAGCCGACGACGTGGTCGCGCTCGACGAGCAGGTTCATCCCGCACTGCACGGCGCAGTAAGGGCAGTGGGTGGGGACGACCTTGTCTATCACGCGGTCTGCGCGCCAGCCCCCGTGCGGCTCGTCGTGCAGGTGCGGCCCGAACTGCTCGACTATCTTCTCTAAGTTTCCGATTTTACCCATCGTTTTCGTGCCCGCCTTCGGCGCGCGAGCCGTAGAAGATTTCCGACTCACGGCGGGGGATGTTGACGTAGGAGAGGCCGCGCATGACGCGCTTGCAGCGCGGGCAGAAGTCTTGCAGCGTCCGGCCGTCGCCCATTGAGTAGTCGAAGCCGAGGCGTCCGACCACCTCCTTCAAGTCGTCGAGCCACATCTGCCCGACGAACTCCGTCCCGCAGCGCGGGCAGCGTGCCTGCTGTGCCTCGCGCTCGCGCCGCTGGTATAGCTCGACGCCGACGGACGCGGGGCGCTGGACGATGTGGAAGAACTTGCCGAAGGGCAGGTAGAAGAGCGTCATGATGACGAGCGCCTGATGCGAGAGCGCGATGAAGTAGTACATGTAGCCGCCGAGCCAGAGGCTTGAGGCCGTCAGCATCAGCCCCGTCACAGAGACGGCAATCAGCAGCATGTGCGGGACGAAGTCGAGCATGAACTGCTGCAAGGCGATGGCGCCGCGGTCGCGCAAGCGTCGGCGGATGGCGATGGCGCAGCCCGCGATGACCATCACGGCCGTGAAGTCGAGCGCGTGGAAGGTGACCCACGCCAGAAGGCCGCGCCCCCGCATCACGTTCGGGACGGGGAAGCCGAAGACGTAGGCGCGGTAGCCCTCGTCGCCTTCCAGCTTGAAGTGAACCCAGCCGAAGACGAGCGGGAAGGTTATCGCCGCCGAGAGCAGGCAGCCCCACATGATGAGCGCGTGCATCAGCCAGCGCGTGAAGCCTCGGCGCGCGATGAAGCGCTGCTCGACGATGTTGTGCGCGACGGTGGCGACGGCGCTCCCGGCGTTCTTCGCCAGACGCCGACGCTCGCGGAAGAGCTGCCACCCGCGCCGCCAGTAGACGCGCGTCGCGGGACGGCGCAGCCAGACCGCGTAGCGGTAGACGAGCGCGCCGAAGGCGACCACCGACGCCACCGTGTAGCCGAAGAGGGCCGGGTCGTAGTGTTCGAGGTTGCGCGAGCCGACGACGACCAGCACCGTCAGCGCCGCCGACGCGGCGAGGCCGAGCATGACGGGGCGACGGTTCGCTGTCTCCGCCAGAGCCATTGCGGGCGAGACCTCCTTGTTCTTCCCTTCCCTCATAGTCTCAAGGCGCACGCCGGCCGCTTCGGACAGAGCCGTGCGCACACGACAAGCGCGGCCGAACGCAGGGACGTTACGACTCAAAGAATTGATTCAGGGTAGGGTGTGTGCATTATAGACCAAACCGCCGCCCGCCCAAACTCCGCCCGCGAAAATTAAAACCGATGTGACTTAAGTCATCGCACGCGCCGCGCCGCGCTGTCATCATCCAACTCTCGCCCGCAGGGTAGGGAAATCCTTGGGCGAGCGGGGGCCACGCGTCTGTCTCGCAGGGCGCGCGGCCCCCGAAGACGCAGGTCGCTTCTTACGTCATAACGCGCGCGTCGCGTCGCCGTTCACTGGTCGTAGCTGTGATAGAAGGGGTGAAAGACCTCGTGCGCGGCGGACGGTTTGCCGAACCAGCGCGTGAGCGACGACGGCCAAGCCTCTTCGAGCGGGACGAGCGTGAAGCTACCGGCGACGCGCGGCGTCTTGGCCGCGTCCACGGTCGTCTCGGGCGGCACGCCTTTGTTGCCGAGGCCGGAGATGACTGCGTTGTGACTGAGCAGAGTCCGTTCGCTGTCGCGCTCGACCGACACGTCTGCGGCCGCGCACGCGAGCGCCACGCCCGCGCCCGCCGCAGTCGTCAGCAGCGCGAGCTCCGTCCCGCGCCGGTTACCCTGAAAGCGCAGGTCTTCGCGGTTCAGTTGAAACAGGCCGAACTCGTTCAGGCGATCCTTGCCGGGGTAGCCGCTGTAAGGCCCCTGCCCTATCCAGCGAAACTCCGTCAGCCCCGGCGGCAGCACGACCGACAGCCCCGCCTCCGTCAGCGTGCCCTTCGCGTTCGTCGGCGTGTAGTCGTAGCTGACGGCGACGGCGCCGCCCGGCGTAATCTTTGCCTCATAACCGCCGACGAAAGACTGCTCCGGAGCGTCGGGCCGCGGGTATCGCCCGCGTACCTCGACGAGCACCGTCGAGCCCTGCCGCGTCACCTTAATCTCCGGCGCGTCGAGCTTCGTGAGCGTGGACGTGTGCCAAGTGCCCGCGGTTCTGGCGCTACGCGCCTCTGCCATCGTGAGCTTGCGGCCGGGGTGCGGGTAAATCCCTTCCACAAGGACGCGCCCCGCGCGGTCGCTGATGGTGAGCGAGCCGGTCTGACGCGCGACCGTCATCACCCAACGCGGGAGCGTGACCTTCACCTCGGCTTCCGTCTCGCTCACGCCCGGCTCGCCCGCGCTCGGCAGGTCGTTCAGCCACGCGCCGCGACTCGCTCCGGCCAAGTCTAACCGCACCGTGCGCTCGGTAATCTGCCGCCCCGCTTCATCCAAACAACGCAGGTCGAGCGTGAGAACGTCGCCGGCCGCGTCCGCCGGGATGTTAACGGGAATGCGCACCGTCTCACGCGCGCGTGCGGCGGCGCGCAAGGGGACTTCGCCCCGACGGAGTTCTGTGCCGTTGCGCCGCAGAGACCACGCGAGCTTCACGCCTGCGAGCGCGCGGAAGTCGTGGCGGTTCTCGACCGTGAGAGCTATCTCCTGCGCGCCCGGCCTCACCGCGGCCACGCTTTCAAGAATCTGCACCGGCGAGTAGACCTTGCGCACCTCCCAGAAGTCCGTCTGCGGCGTGCGGTCTGAGTAGACGACGCCGTCCGTGCCGTCGTTGCCGTTCGTGTCGTAGTAGTGAGACTCGTCCCGCCACACGTACAGCGTGGGCTTGCCGAGGTCAACCGGCTTCTCGCTGCGGCGCAGAATCCCCTGATCCATGAAGTGCCAGACGGCGCCGCCCGCGAACTGCGGCGTCGCCTGCATAATCTCCCACTGCTCCTGTATGCGGTCGGTCGCGAGGCCCAAAGCGTGCGCGTACTCGGTGAAGATAGTCGGGCGCTTCAACGTCCGCGCGTAGTCGCGGAGCAGGGCGTTGGTCGGGTAGTGCGGCGCGTAGATGTCAACGAACTCAGGGATGCGCTGGTAGGTCTGCGCGAAGTAGCTCCCGATTTTCGGGTAGCAGATGGGGCGCGTCGGGTCGAGTTCTTTAGCGCGGCGGCCGGCCTCAAGCTCTACGTCGGTTATCGGGTTCTCGTTGCCGATGCTCCAGACGATGACGGACGGGCTGTCGCGGTCGCGCGTGACGGTCGGCCCGACCCGCGCGAGGATGTTCTCGCGGTAGGCGGGGTCTTCGAGGTGCTTTTCGCCGAAGCCGATTGCCACCTCGTCCATGACGTAGAAGCCGAGTTCGTCGCACAGCTCGATGAAGCGCCGGTTCGGAGGGTAGTGCGACGTGCGTACGAAGTTGATGTTCGCCTGCTTCATCAACTGAAGGTCGCGCCGCATCTCTCCTTCGGTAATCGCGCGGCCCGCGTCGGGCGCGAGGTCGTGATGGTCAACGCCGCGCAGCTTGACGGGGCGGCCGTTGATGCGAAGCACGCCTTCGACGATTGAGATTTCGCGCAAGCCGATGCGCTCCTCAATCGTTTGCAGCGGCCGTCCTTTAGCCGAGAGCGAGAGGCGCAGGCGGTAGAGCGCGGGCGTCTCGGCCGTCCACAGCAGCGGCCGCGCCACGCGCACCACCGTTTCGTAATGGCCGTTCGCCTGTCGCAGCTCGAACTCGCGCACAGTCTCGCCGCCGGGCGCGAGTAAGCGCCCGGGGACTTCGACGCCCGGCCCGCTCACGTTCACGGTCACGTGCAAGTCCGCCGCGCCTTCGGGCGTGAGCGTCGTGTGCGTCGCCACGTCCTGCACGTAGGTCGCGGGCACGGAGAAGATCGTCACGTCGCGGTAGATGCCCGAGAGCGCCCAGTCGTCGTTCACGTCGAACTCGTAGCCGAGCGGCTTGGTAGTGACGCGCACGGCGAGCACGTTGTCCGCGTTCGGATCAGGTTGAAGCGCGTCGGTGATGTCGAAGGTGTGCGGGTTGTAGGCGCTCGCCGACGAGGCGCCGACCTTGACGCCGTTGACCCAAGCCTCAAACCCGAAGGCCACGCCCTCGAAGCGCAGGCAGACGCGTCGGCCGCCGAGCCACGCCGCGGGGACGCGAAACGTGCGTCGGTAGAGCCCGAGCCCGTCCTTCAACTCAAGCGCGTAGTGCGGCTCTGCGAAGCCCTGCAACTCCCAGTTCGAAGGCACGCGAATCGTCTTCCACGCCGAAGCATCGAAGTCCGGCGCGTGGAAGCGTTCGTCCGCGCCTGCGTCGAGCGCGGGCGTGTATTTGAACGACCACTCGCCGTTCAAAGACGCCGTGAACCCTTCGGCCCGTGCAGGGTAGACGTTAATCGGGGCGGCCGCAGCGACGCCGCCGACGGTCGCGAGCGCGGCCAGCGTGAAGAGGGCGAGTGCGAAGACGAGTCTTCGGGCGGTCACGTCAATCCCTCTCGCCTCGCTTCGGCTGTAGTAGTTGGAGCGAGCTGTCGTTAAGCTCGAACTTCCTGCTCTTGAGAAGGTTGATGACCTCGGCGCCCGCGAGGAGCACAGGCCCGTAGCCGTGCGCCGCGTAGGGGCTCACGGGGCGGAAGTAGTAGAACGCGGGGTCGAAGCCCATGCCCGTCCCGACGCAGGTGCCTTCGACCTGCCCCTTGGCGTTGACCTTCGTCGAGACCGCGTTCCAAGCGAGCAGGGCCGCGGGCGCGTAGGCGGCCGCGTCTATCCAGCCGCGGTTGACGGCACGCGCCAGCGCGTACGCGTAGATGGCCGTCGCGGAGGTTTCGAGGTAAGAGTCTTCGCGGTCTAAGAGCTGGTGCCAGAAGCCGGAGCCCGACTGCAAGGCGGCCAAGCCTTTGGCGTGCGCCCTCAGCAGCTCAAGAATCTGCGGGCGCTGCGGGTGGTTCTCGGGCAGGACTTCCAACAGCTCGACCTCGGTCATAAACGCCCAGCCGTTGGCGCGCGCCCAGCGGTACTCGGGGTGCTCGGTCATCGCCTCGACCCAGCCGTGCATGAAGACGCCCTTCTCGCGGTTGAACATACGCCGCGCGAAGCTCAAGACCTGCTTACACGCCTCGTCGTAGTAACGACGCTCGCCCGTCAACTTCCCCATCTGCGCCAGCGCCGGGACGCTCATAAAGAGGTCGTCGAGCCAGATGGTGTTCGGCTGCGGCCGGTTGCGCACGAGCGTCCCGTCTTTGAGGCGGTGCTCTTTCGTCATGATGTAGTTGATGGCCGTGTCAATGAGCGGCCGCAGGTTCGCGCGGCTGCCGGCGCGCGTGGCTTTAATCATCGCGGCACACATCGCCCCGCAGTCGTCGAGCGCGCGCGGCGCGACGAGGTTGCGCATGGGGAGTCCGCCGCCCCAGTCGGCGGCGTGCGTGGCGGCGGTCTTGCTGATGAAGGGGGCCGAGTCGGCGATGAACTGCAAGCGCCGTTCGGCGTAGTCGCGGAAGCGCGGGTCGCCCGTCGCCTCGCTCGCCAGAAGCATGCCCGCGTAGGTCACGCCCCACTCGTAGCTGACCAGACGGAAGTCGCCGCGGCGCAGGATGGTGTCGGCGTTAATCAGATTCAGGTCGGCCAGCGGCTCGTTCGTACGCGCGTTGACGAAGCCTGTCGGAGTGGACGCGTCGAGGTAGGCGTGGACGAGGTTGAGCACGCGCGAGATCTCTTCCGGGCGGGGGACGCCGTAAGGGACGGGGTAGTCGGGGCGCAACTGGTGGAGCGGCGTGGTCGCGTCGGTCTGCGGGCTCTGCTGCGCGGAGGCCGTTTGCGCGAGGAGCAGAGCCGTCAGGCAAAGGATTTTAATTTTCATGTTCGGTGGTCACTCCGCGGGCTTCAGAGAGAAAGGCTTCCCGTTGACGCTGACCTTCCTGAGTTTGAGGTTCTTCACGTCAACGGCCTTGAGGTTCTCGTCCTTCAGACTCACGGCGATGTTTTCGAGCGTGATGTCTGTGATGTCTGTCTGGCCGGGGTTGCCCTGAAGGGTGCCGAACGCGCCGTAGCTGCCACGGACGTTCGAGAGCGTCACGTCGCGCACGACCGACTTCGGCGGCGGCTGCCCCTTCAGGTCGAAGAACTGCGTCCAAGGCAGCACCGCCATGATCGCGCCCGCGGCGCTGTCGAGCGTCACGTCGCGGTAGTGTATGTCCTCGTAGCGCTGCGGAGTGTCGGGGCGAAGCTTCAGGCGCACGAGGTTGATGGGGCCGACGACTTTGATGTTCTTCACTACGACATCGCGCACGAGCGTCGCCTCGCTGCCGAGCGTGACGACGCCGTGGCCGCGCTCGAAGGTGCAGTTCTCCACGCGTATGTGCTCGACGGGCGGGCTGTCTTTGTCGTCCATCGCCGACGGGCCTTTCGAGCCCTTCAAGGCGATGCAGTCGTCGTCCACGCGGTAGGTGCAGCCGCGGATGGTGACGTTCTGGCAACTGTCTATGTCTGTGCCGTCGGTGCTCGGGCAGCGGACGCCGTCGGGCACCTGAAAGCGCACGTTCTCGACGACGACGTTCCGGCAGCGGTAGAGGTGCAGGTTCCAGAAGCCGGAGTCCTTGAAGGTGACGCCGCTGACGCGCACGTCCTCGGAGTTCTGTATGAGCGCGAGGCGCGGGCGCTCGACGTCGAGGTTCGTCGTCTTCGGGTTAGCCTTCCGACGCGCCCAGAAGTCCTCCCAGAAAGGCGCGCCGCTGCCGTCGAGCGTGCCCGGGCCGGTGATGCGCAGGTGGTCAACCCTGTCCGCGTTGACGAGCGCCGGCAGCCACTCCTCGAAGTGGCCCTCGATGCGCGTCTCTCTCTTCGGGTAGTCCTTCCTGTCGGTCGAGCCCTTCAGCACCGCGCCCTCGTCGAGCTGAAGGTTCACGCCGGGCTTCAGGAAGATGGCGCCGGTGAGGAAGACGCCCCGGGGCACGACGAGCGTGCCGCCGCCCTTCGACGCTAGTTGGTCTATGGCGGACTGTATGCGCTCGGTGTTCAAAGTCCTGCCGTCGCCGACCGCGCCGAGGTCGGCGATTGACGTGCGCTTCGCCTGATCGGTTTTCGAGTTATCCGCCCGCGCGCCGGGCGCGGTCAGGCTTTCAAACGAGCCCACCGCACTGCCTCCGAGCGGCAGCAAGACTAACAGCGGGAGCGACAGGAAAAGGAACACCCTCATGTACACGGTCTCCTCCTTCAACGGAAGACGCCTGACCCGACGGCCGCCCGCGCGCGGCACACGTGTCCGGCGAATCGCCGACATCGGTGAGGTCTGGTTGCTGTGGATTCCGGCAGGATAGTAACCCCGGAGGCGGCGCGGGCGCCACCCCTTCGGACGCGTTCGCGTCAGACGCGAACGGCCGCCGCCGAGATTTGAGGAACCTCGGCGGCGGCCGTTCGGGCGGTGACGGTCAGGCCCGCTTTAATCAGTCACCTTTAACGGGCACGCGCAGCGTGAGCGCGCCGACCCACTGGCCGGGGTTGTTCGTCTGCTGGAAGAACTCCGGGGTGAAGTTCGAGTGGCAGAGCGCGCAGCTCGTGTGGAAGCTGTTGCTCAAGGCGACCGAGCGCCGGTAGTACCAGCGGTTGCCGTGCCGCTCGACGGCGAAGTTCCCCTCGCCCTTCATCGCCTTCGCCAGCGACTCCTGCTCGAAGTCGTCGGCGGGGATGTTGTTGTTCCCGCCGAGCAGCGGGCCGGCGTTGCCGATGAGGCGTATGTCGCGGTTCGCGTCGTGGAAGATGAGCGAGACGGCCTGCTTGCCCTGCTCGACGTTCTCGGGCGTGGTCTCGCCGAACTCCTGAAGCAGCGCGGCGAAGACCTCCGCCTGTAGGAGGTCGGCCGTCTTCTCGGCCGACTCTTTCTCCTGTTGGGTGGGCGGGTCGTTGCTCGCGCGCCCGTAGGCGACGAGCGCGGCGACGGCGAGCAGGACGGCGAGCGCGGCGGAGCGCTTTATTTTCAGATGGCGCATGAGCTTTCTCCTTGTCGTTCGAGGTAGAGTTTCCCCTTGGCTGGTGAGTCGGTGACGGCGGCGGTGCCGTCAAAGGGGGCGCCGGTCGGAAATCGGAAAGTGGACGCCTCAGTCCGTAACGCGTGCTTCCGCGCCGGGAGGGATCAGCCTTCCGACGCGGAGGCGAACTTTTTTATAAAAGTCCGTTTTGCATTACCGACAATAAAAGCCGACGGGTTGAGGGACGGCGGAGTCGGCGGCGTTATTTCAGCCGCCCTTCATTCGTGAGGAGCGGGCTGACGGCAATCGCGTTGGGCGTAGTGTAGTCGTGTCTGCGGTCGTCACTCAACAGGATTTCGGCGAGCGTCGGCCAGAAGCGCACCTGCCATCTCCCCGCGAACGCGGGGTCGAGCCCGGCGTGGTGGTACGCCCTCGCGACAAACTCCGAGCAGATCATCTGCCTGTCGCCGCCGCTTACCAAGCCCGTCGTCGCGGCGAGTACTGTGAGACCGCCCGTCGGGGCCGCGTTGGTGGCCGCGATGCCGAGCACCGTGATCTGCGGCCAGCCGTAGGGGTAGCGCCCCGCGGCGTAACTCCTCCCCTTCGCGGCGATCAGTTCGCGCTGCGCGCCGCTCAGCCCTTCCCAGCGGTACACGTCCGCGTAAGTCGCCCCGTCAATGCTGAGCCCGAGCGCGTGCAGGTTGTACCCGTCACCCAGCATCTCGGCCACCATGCCGCCGCCGACGTAGAGGGCCGCGTGCGAGTAGGGCGCGCTGCGGCCGTAGGTGAGAGTCTCTGCGGCAAGGATGGCCGTGCTGTAAAACTTGAAGCCGCGCATCAGGATGATGTCGCCGGGCAGAAGCTGGTCGGGCGAGATCGGCCGCGTCTCGACCGGCGCGGCCGCCGGCGTCGCGGCGCCGCCCCCCGCGCCCGATAGGCTGCGCGCCGTCAGCGTGGCCCGCGCGGCGGCCGACTCGTTAAGCTGCGACGCCTGCCGGGCCTCGGCCCTCTCCTCCGCCGCCTCGGAGCGTTCGAGATGCTCCTCCAGAGCAGCCCGGCGACGTGCCGGCTCTACGGCGGCCTCTTTTTTAGCCGCGGCCCCCGCCCCCTGCGCCTCCTCCGCTTTGAGGATCAGCATCGCGGCCTCGGCCTGCTCCGACTCGACCCGCGCGGCGCGCGCGTGCCCTTCCTGCTCGTCGGCCTCGGCCTCGGCCTTGTCGGCGCGCGCCTCGGCGGTCTTCGCCTCCGTCGTCGTGGGCCGGGGCGCGCTGACGAGGCGGGACTCGGCCGGCTCGAAGTCAACGGCCGTGGCCCTCAGCGCCGTCTCGCCCTTCGACTTGAGCCGAACCTTCCAAGTGGCGAAGCCGTCTTCCCCGGTCGTCTGGGATGACTGCTGACCGGGAGCCAGCTCGGCCACCGAGGCGTCGGCAATCGAGAGCGTGACGAGGACGCGCGTCTGAGACACGCCCCTGTCATTGACGGCGACGTAGGAAGTCCCGAGGCCGAAGCTGACCTCGACCGTGTCGCCGGGGTTGCCGTTCAGGAGCCCGTGCTCGGCCTGCAACTGCGGCTCGACCGAGATGTTCATCGCCCTCTTCGTGCGTGAGCCGGGGTCGTCGTAACTCACCACGTAAATCCCCCGCCGGAGTTGCGGCACCGTGAAGGCGAGGAGTTTTTTAACGCGTCCGGCGTCCGGCGGCTTTCCGCCGGGGGCGGCCTCTGCCTCCGGCCTGAAGTCGAGCAGGCTCGTCTTCAGCAGCCAGACCTGATCCGGGGCCGGCTCTGTGCCGGCGGGCCACGCCGCCGCGAGGGGCGCCGGCTCGCCCGGGCGCAAGTCGAGCGGCTCGGGGAAGACCCCGACCGCGCCCGGCGGGTAAGAGACCACGACCTTGTAGGGGTCGGCCTGCGCGGGCGCCGGCGCCTGCCGCGGCGCTGGCTCCTGCGCGTGCTGCCGCGTCGGCGCCGCCGCTAAGAGGGCGCAGGCGCAGGCCGTCAGGAAGGCTCCGATTGCCGGTTTCGATTTGAGGTTCATATGAGGCTCCTTCTGCCGCCTGTGGCGCGGCGTAAGGCAGGTCGCCGGGGCGAGGGCGTGGCGTGCGGCGTCAAAGGGGAGGCCGCGGCCGAGAAGGTCGGGCGTTGCGGAGCCCGCCGGAGTCACTGAGACTCCGGCGGGCCGTGGGCGACGAATCGAAACGATATGCCTGTAGACGCGGGCTGTCAATACGCTGCCGCACGCAACGGGCTCACGGACGGGGCGTCGGTGCTGTACTACGGCAGTCGGCAGTCGCCGGGACAACTCTGCGTGTCCTCGCCCGCGTCGCAGACGCCGTTGCCGCAGAGCGGGCCGCAGTCGGCCGGCGCGTTGGCGTGGTTCTCGCCGCGGCTGACTTCGCAGACGCCGTCGCCGGGGTAGGGCTCGGGCAGCGGCGGCGAGTTGGGCCAGAGCGACGGCTGGCCGTGGTCGCCGAGCGCGAAGGGGAACCAGACGGTCAGAACCCACTGCGAGCGGTCGAACGTCTTCGCCCAACCGGGCTGGCCGTCGAAGGCGGCGCCGAGCGGCGCGGCGAGTTCCAGCGCAGCGAGGCTGGCGAAGTCGGGAACGTACGGGTCTTGCGGGACGACGCGGTCGGCGAAGTAGACGAGCGCGGCGAGGTTCTCCTGCTCGTTGTAGAGCAGCCAGACGCCGGTCAGCCCGCGGCGGCGCGCCTCCTCTAAGACCGACGGCCACGTCTCTTTCAGCGCGTGCATCTGGCTCCCCTGCGGCACCGCCCAGCGCTCCGTGCGCATGACGACCTGCTGCTGCACGTCCTTGAGGTTGTACGCGGCGACGACGCCCCAAGAGTGGCAGTCGGGGTTGAGGAAGTAGGGGCGGTCGAAGAAGTGCGTGCCGTCGAGGACGAAATCATCTTCGACCCACGCCTTGTACTTCGACGCGTCCTCCTCGGTGTCGAAGAGGTAGCGCCCGCCCGTCAGCAGTTGGTTGTTTAGAAAGTCGAAGCGCATCGGAATCTGCTTGCGCTGCATGCCGGGGCGCTCGGCCATGTACATCCGGTCGCGCTCGATGACGGGCGCGACTCGGCTGAACGGGAAGTCGCCCGGCAGCGCGAAGTCGCAGGTGAACGCTCCCTTCGCCTTAATCTGTCCGTCCTGTTTCTGCTGTGCGCGTGCGCCGGGGACGGCGAGACAGCCCAGCAGCAACAACACCAACGCGGCGGCGAGCCGCGCGCCCTTTGTCTTTGAACTGCCATCCGAACAAGTATTCTTTTTCATAACGTCCTCCTTCGGGCTTCCGCCTTGCCTATCTGTTGCCCCTCGCGGCGGGCGGGCTTACAATGCGGCGACATCGCCCCGAAAGTCCTTACGGCGCGCGGAGAAATTCCCGAAAAAATTCCGAAAGAGATTTATGCCCACCGAGCCCGCCGGCCACTTTTACGAATTCGGCCCCTTCCGCCTCGACCCCGTCGAGCGGCGACTGCTGCGCGAGGACTCGCCCGTCAAGCTGACGCCGAAGGTCTTCGACATCCTCCTCATGCTCGTGCGCAACGGCGGGCGCGCGCTGGAGAAGGAAGAGTTCATGCGTGAGATCTGGCCGGACAGCTTCGTCGAAGAGGGCAACCTCAACCGCCAGATATCCACGCTCCGCAAAGCCCTCGGCGACGGCCGCGAAGGGAACCGCTTCATCGAGACCATCCCGAAGCGCGGCTACCGCTTCGTCGCGGGCGTCAGGGAGACGGGCGCGACGACCGGTGCGCGCTCAATCGCCGTGCTGCCCTTCAAGGCGATGCCCGGGCAGGAGACGGACGAGCGCTTCCTCGGCCTCGGCATGGCCGACGCCATCATCATCAAGCTCAGCAACCTCGGACGGATTCAGGTTCGCCCGACCGGCGCCGTCCTCAAGTACGCGGACGCGGGTCAGGACATCCTGACCGTCGGCCGGGCGTTGAAGGTCGAGGCGCTGCTCGACGGCCGCGTACAGAGGGCCGCCGGACGCGTCCGCGTGACGGCGCAGTTAATCAACGTCGGCGACGGCGCGACCATCTGGGCCGGGAAGTTCGACGAAGAGTTCACGGACATCTTCGCCGTGCAGGACTCCATCTCGGAGCAGTTGGCGGGCGCGCTGATGTTGAAGCTGTCGGGCGAGGAGCGCGAGTCTCTGAGCAGGCACTACACGGAGAGCGGCGAGGCTTATCAGTCGTACCTGAAGGGGCGTTACTACTGGAACAAGATGACGGCCGAAGGGCTGCACCGCAGCCTCGAATGCTTCGCCGAGGCCGTCGAGAAAGACCCCGCTTACGCGCTCGCCTACGCGGGCACGGCCGCCTCCTACGTCCACCTCGAAATCTACGGGCTTATGCTGCCGAGCGAGGCGATGCCGAAGGCGAAGGCCGCGGCGCTGAAGGCCATCGAGCTGGACGCGACCGTGGCCGAGGCGCACGCCTCTCTGGCGCTGGTGCGGATGTTCTACGAGCGCGACTGGGCGGGGGCGGAAGGTGAGTTCAAACAGGCGCTCAGGCTCAACCCGAGCTACGCCGCCGTCTACGACTGGTACGGCATCTGGCTGACGGCGAGGGGTCGGCCCGATGAAGGATGGACTTCCATCTTAAAGGCTCAGGCGCTCGACCCGCTCTCGCTGATTATCAACACCGACATCGCCTGCGCGCTTTATTACATGCGACGGTTCGGAGACTCCGTCAGACAGTGCCAGTGGGTGCTCGACGCGGAGCCGAACTTCGTCACGGCACACTTCCGCCTCGGGCTGGCGTACGAGCAGCTCGGCGAGTACGTCGAGGCCGTCAACGCGTTTCAGACCGCGATTGCACTCTCCGCGGAGCGCTCGACGGCCGAGGCGATGGCGCCCTTCAAAGGCGGCTCGGACGCGCGCGCCTCAATCGCGCACACCTACGCCTTGATGGGAAAGCGCGAGGCGGCGCGCGGCATCCTCGCGGAGCTGGAAGAGCGCGCCAGCCACGCCTACGTCCCGCCGCACGACATGGCGATGATCTACTCGGCGCTGGGCGAGACCGACGAGGCGTTCCGCTGGCTGAGGGCGGCCTACCAAGAGCGCTTTAGCCTGCTCGTCCTGCTTGAGCTTGACCCGCGCTTCGACAACCTCCGCACAGACCCGCGCTTCGCGAACCTGCTGAGCCTCATCTCGAACGACGACGCCCGGCCTTCTTCCTGAAGACCGCGCCGGACACAAACTCATCACTGCGGGCCGAAGCGCCGGCGGTACTCGCCGGAAGTGATGAACGCCTTGACGAGCTCCGCGCGGCGGAAGTCGCCGAACTGCCTGAGCTTCGCGAGCCAGTAGTCGTAGCCGTCGAAGCTCGTGTCCGGCGCGTCCGAAGGGTTGCGGCGCAGGTAGCCGAAGTACTGCGAGAGCACGAAGGCTTGGTCGAAGGCCAGCCGCTTGAAGTCCTCGTCCTCGACCACGCGGCGCAGGATGAGCTTGCGCCCGTTCGTGTACTGCGCGACGAGCGCGTCGCGCTCGGCCTGCGAGAGCACCCCGCCCGCGTTCGCGTTCAGAGAGTCTACGAAGTTGGCCGCCTCGTCAGGCCGTATGAACGGATACCTGTCGGTAAACTCCCGCCGGTTGATGAACTCCTCGACGAAGGCTTGCTTGTTGGCTTCGAGCCGGTCGGGCGCGCCGAGTTGGCCGACGATGACGCCTTCGTTAAGGCGGCGCACGTCGCGCACGAACTCCTCGAAGGTGAGCGGCACGGGCGTGCGGCCGTAGGCCGCCCTGTACGTGCGGTAGACGAAGTAGCCGGTCTCCTGAAACTCGATGGAGAGGAAGAAGGCCGCGGAGGTCTCGACGCGCATCTCCTCCTAGCAGCGCGCGTCGCCGCCGCAACGAGTGATGTTGACTCTCCAGAACTGGAAGCCCGCGTCGTCCGGGTCGCGGCCGAGGAAGTCGTGATACTGCTGGCAGACGAAGGTGTAAGGGTCGTCTACGGGATTGCCCTGCGCCGTCTCGTCGTCCTCGTCGTCAACGATGAGCACGGTGGCCGTGGCGGGGCCGTCGAGCGTAGGGTCGTCGCCGACGACGGCGTTGGGGTCGTGCAGGGTGTTGCCGAGCTTGACCGTGAACGCCTCGCCTTCGTGCCCTTCCGTCTTCTCGTCGTACGAGTCTTCGTTGATAAGTATTCGCAGCAGCTTGAACGCCTCGCCCGCTGCGAAGTGGAGCGTGCCGGAGGCGGCGTTGTAGTCCGAGCGGCCGTCGGCGGCGGGCGCGGGCAGCGGGCCGTCGGCGCCGGTCGCGAAGTCCACGTCCGCCGCGTTAGCCGTGAAGCCCGTGCGTACGACGAGCAGCGCGACGCTCGTGCAGTCTTCCGTGACGCGGTACGCGGCCTTGATGAAGTGAACCGTCGAGGCGGGCGCCGTCACGATGTCGCGCACGGCCTCGCCGCCGCCGATGCCCGCGACCGGCGTGGCGCGCCCCGTCTGCATGTTGACCTTGAAGAGCGTGGAGGGCGAGGCGCAGCCGCCCGTGCACGGCGCCGTCAGAGAGGCGTAGGCGTCCCCGACGATGTTGGTCTGGTTCTCCAAGCCGGCGAAGTTGCCGGTGTCGAACCCGAGCGGCCCGACCGTGTGCAGCGTCCCGAGGTCGGGCGCCTGTTCGTAGACGAGCACGTCCCTCTCCGTGTCAATGCCGTAGTAGCGCGTGATGAAGTTTTCAAAACGGCCTCCGCCTTCCACGGCGGCCCACGCGAGGCCCGAGACCCTCGGGTTGCGGCCCGCGTTCACGTCGTCCGAGGCGTAACGGAGCGCGGCCGTCGGGACGGGGAAGGCCGGGCCGGGGCCGAAGTTGATGAGCCATGTCTGGCCTGCGCCGCCGACGAGGCGAAAAAGGTTTTGGAGGGGGCTGCGGGCGAGACTGAACTCCGTCCCTTCGAGCGGCGGCGAGATGGGGTCGGGGGCGGCCTGCGTCGCCTCGCCCGAGCCCGGCACGACGCGGTAGAAACGGCCCGTGCTGCCGAGCGCGTAGAGGCGACCGTCCGTCGGCCCCGTCTCCAGTGCGAGGAGGCTTTCGCCGGGTTGGAGCCCGGTGACCTGCTTCGACTTGAGGACGGCGCCCGGCATGTACGCGTTGAAGAGCAGTAGCTTGTTGCTCGCGGTGAGTGCGTAGAAGTCAGACCCCGCGGGCAGTGCGGCGAGGCCGCGCAAGGCGACACCCGCGCCGCCATCGGTGCCGGCGGGGCCGACTTCGTACGCCTCGCCGGTCTTGAGGTTGATGAAGTAGAGGCGGCTGAACGTCTCGCCCGCGCGCGTCAGAGAGGCGTAGGCGAGGCCGGGGCTGACTATGTCGAAGCCGACCTTGTCGCTCAGTCGGACGGACTGGTCGGGGTAGCCGTCGGCGACGAAGAGCGGGCCGACCCCGAAGACCTGACCGGCGGCGGGCGAGATTGGCTGGCCGCCGCGCGAGCCGATGGTGACGAGCCGTGCGTTCTTCCAATCTATGCCGTACAGCGTCGGCCCCGGAGAGCCGGACTCCTGCGCGAGGCCGGTCACGGCGGGGACGCGCCCGAAGTCCGGGTCGGGCGGGGCGTTGAAGAGCGGCCCGTCGAGCGCGAACACCACGCCGCTGTCGGGGTCGAGCCGAAGGCTCTGGCCGTTGCTGACGACGCGCAGGCGATCCTGCAAGGCGTCGAAGGCCACGCCGATCTCGAACCCGGCCGCCGTGCTCACGTTCAGCGCGGGCGCGAAGGCGCCAGAGCCCACCTGCTCGGCCGCGCCCGTGATGGTGTTGATGACGTAGAGGCGGCTGGTGCTGCCGACCGCGTAGAGTCGGCCCGTAGCCGGGCGCGTGTCTATGCCGAGCAGTTGCTCGCCCGGCTGGAGGCCGGTCACTTCCAACGCGCCGGCTATTCTCTCGGGCTCGGTGCTGTCGAAGACGACGAGCCGGTTCGAGTCGGTCAGCCCGACGAGCGTCACGGCGCGCGCGGCCGACGGCGCGAGAAGGGCGAAGATGAGGACGGCGCCCCGCGCCGCCCAGCGTCTCAGGTGAGGTGGGAAGACTCTCATGAACTAGAGACGCCGCGTCGCCCTCTGAACCCACGCCGGCCCGAAATGATTTCTCCCGGCCCCGGCGAACCGCGGCGTCGGGCGCGGGGTTAGACTTCGATAAGTTCTCCTTGTCGCCGCGGCGTTGGTGGGGCAATATACGCGGCATGTCTGCGTCCGGCTCGGTTAACCGTTGCGAAGCGTGCGGGGCATCCATAGACCTGTCTCGCGCGCCACGGTACTGCGAGTACTGCGGGGCGCCGGTGGGACTGCGTGAATCGGTTCTGGCGCGCGCTCTGCGAATCGAGACGGCGGGCGATGTCGCTTCGATACTTCTGCCGCCGGGGACTCTGCTCCCCGCGGGCATGGTGGAAGTCTACTCGACCTCACTCGACAATCAGGAGAGCGTGGGCGTCCACCTGCTCGAAGGCGACAGCGACACGGCCAGCCAGTGTCGTAACCTCGGCTGGTTCACCTTAACGGGCGTCAGCCCGCGGCCGAGAGGCGTGCCGCAGATTCAGTTCTCGCTTGAGGTGTCGGCGGAAGGCGAGATGAGTATCGAGGTCGAAGAGTTGGGCACGGCTAATAAGAAAAGCTTCCGCGGGCCGAGGCTGGCGGTGGCGAAGTGAACGCGCCGGGCGTGAACGTTCACGCCGCCCGACAGACGGGCCTCAACCTTCTTTTGATGCCCGACCCTCTTTTGATTTAGGACGGCGGGCCGTCCTGTGGTATATATCCCCGTGCCGGCTCCTGCCTGCCGGTAAGCCTACAGACATTTCGTAAGAGACGTGCGGAACGGCCGGGCGGAGAATCATGCCCCGGACTGCGCCCGCCTCTCATTTACTAGCTCTGCTAGTACGACGCAGGTCTTACAGCCGGCCCCGCTCGACGCTCCACCGAAAGGATGTCCCTCCCGGCATCCCTTCCCAGCCAAAGTCTGTCCGGAGGAAAAATGAAGAAAGCCTTCGCCTTGTTTATAGTCAGTGCATTGTGCGCGGCCGCGCTGCTGCCCGCGCGCGTCAGCGGTAAGAAGAGCCCGGAGCCGGCCGCACAGCAACAGGGCTTGCCCGAGCAGGTACAGTCGGGGGTCGAGGTGCAGTTCGGCGAGCGCGGCGTCTCGGCGCGGATGCGAGACCTGCCGAGGGGGAAAGAAAGGGGCAAACACCTTACGCCCGACAAAGAGTACGAGCCGCGCTTCGACCCTGACGGGCTGAAGACGCTCGGCTACACAATTGACCCCGTCGTCCAGACCACCGTCCCCGACACATCCTTAACGCCTCTCATGGCGCCGGCCGCAGGCGCGGCCCCGGCGCAGGACGCGCCTTCGCCCGACGCCACCACGCAACTAATCGGCAACCCGGGCTTCGAGAACGGCTCGGCCAACCCCGCGCCGTGGGTGCCGACGGCGGGCGTGATAGACAGTTCGGCGAGCGAGGCGCCCCACTCGGGCGCTTGGAAGGCTTGGCTCAACGGCTACGGCACGACGCACACAGACACGCTCTACCAGCAGGTGACCATCCCCGCGGGCGCGACCGCGTCGCTCACCTTCTGGCTCCACATTGACACGGCCGAGACGACCACGACGACGGCCTTCGACACGCTCCGCGTCCAGATTCGCAACTCCTCGAACACCGTGCTCTCGACGCTCGCGACCTACTCGAACCTGAACAAGGCCGCCGGCTACACGCAGAAGTCGTTCGACGTTTCATCCTTCCAAGGCCAGACCGTCCGCGTCTACCTTCTGGGGACGGAGGACGTTTCGGCCCAGACTTCTTTCGTCGTTGACGACTTCACGCTCAACGCGACGACAGGCACGCCGACGCCGACCCCAACCCCGACGCCCACGCCGACGCCGACCCCGACGCCGACTCCGTCTCCGACGCCCTCGGGGCTCCTGAACTTCGACGGCCTCGGCAACGGCGGCGGCTACACGCCGAACGCCGCGCCGCCCGACACCAACGGCGCCATCGGTGCCACGCAGTACGTGCAGTGGGTCAACGAGGCTTTCGCCGTCTACAGCAAGACGACGGGCGCGCGCCTCGCAGGGCCGACGAACGGCAACCAGTTGTTCACGGCGCTCGGCGCCACGCACCAGTGCGCCGTGGACAACGACGGCGACCCGATTGTGCAGTACGACAAGGCGAACAACCGCTGGGTGCTGACGCAGTTCGCCGTCACCAACGGCACGACCAAAGGCTTCTACGAGTGCATCGCCGTCTCGCAGACCTCGGACGCGACGGGCGCCTACAACGTCTACGCCTTCAAGGAGCCGAACTTTAACGACTACCCGAAGTTCGGCGTCTGGGCCGACGGCTACTACGCGACCTACAACATGTTCTCGGGTAACACGTTCACGGGCGCGCGCCTCTGCGCCTACGACCGCTCGAAGATGTTGACGGGCGCGGCCGCAACTGAACAGTGCTTCCAGTTGAGTTCGAGCTTCGGCGGAGTGCTGCCCGCCGACATAGACGGGACGATAGCGCCGCCCGCGGGCGCGACCGAGTACTTCGTCAGCTTCGGCTCGAACTCGCTCAACGTCTGGCGAATGCACACGGACTGGACGACGCCTGCCAGTTCGACTCTGACCGGCCCGGCGACTATCTCGGTCGCGGCCTTCAGCGAGGCTTGTTCGGGCGGCACCTGCATCCCGCAGGCGGGCACGACGCAGAAGCTCGACTCGCTCGCGGATCGTTTGATGTACCGCCTCGCCTACCGCCACTTCGCGGACGGCCACGAGGCGATGGTACTTAACCATTCGGTCAACCCGGGCACGGGCGCGCTGTCGGGCGTGCGCTGGTACGAGCTGCGTATTTCGGGCGGCGTGCCGAGCCTCTTCCAGCAGGGTACTTACGCCGTTGACTCGAACAGCCGTTGGATGGGCTCGATTGCGATGGACAAGGTCGGCAACATCGCGGTCGGCTACAGCGTCTCGGGCACTTCGCTCTCGCCCGGGATACGCTTCGCGACGCGCGCGCCGGGCGACGCCGCGGGCACGCTCGGCGCCGAGTCGAGCATCATCGCGGGCGGCGGCTCGCAGACGGCGACGCTGAGCCGCTGGGGCGACTACAGCGCGCTCACGGTTGACCCCGTTGACGACTGCACCTTCTGGTACACGACCGAGTACCTCAAGACCAGCGGCACTTTCAACTGGAGCACGCGCATCGCCTCCTTCAGGCTCCCGACCTGCCAGTAAGACGGAAGCAAGAAGGTGACAAGCCGAAGGGCCGCACGGTCAATGCCGTGCGGCCCTTCCTTCATCTTCGGTTTTCCTACCGCGAAGCCTGCGCGGCGAGCGTGTGATGTGCCAGCGGCACGTTCCAGCCGCCTACGGCGAGCGAGGGGTGCGCGCCCTGCAAATCTCTGACGCGGTAACGGGCCGTCACCTCGCGCCTCTCGCCGGGCAGAAGCGTCACGTAGTTGTCCTGCCACAAGACGGGCAGCACCTCCTCGCCGCCGCGCCCGCGCTGAATCTGCAAACGGACGAAGAAGGCGAGCTGGCGGCCCGTGTTCTCCAAGGTCACGTGCGCGACCTCTTCGTCGCCGCGGCGCACTATCCGGCCCGAGGCGTTCAGCGTGGCGGGCGGCAGACTCTTGAGCTGCGTGTAGTCGGCGTAAGAAGTCGTGGGCGTGTAGTACCAAGTGGACTTGTCCCAGTCGAGCGCGTCCTCCTGCGTCGAGAGCCAGTAGAAGTTTGAACTGACGTTCGAGCCGTCGCGCGCGTCGAGACGCAGGCTGAGGAAGTAGGTCGGCGTCAGCCCTTCGGGTGTGGGAAGCGTGAAGGCGCGTGCGTTCGCGTCCGCCGGCAGGTCGAGTTCTACGGTCTTCGTGAACTTCTCAACGAGGTTGAGGTCGAAGAGCTTGGCCGTCAACTTCAACTTCTGCTGCGGCAGGCGCGTGTTGTTGACGGCGACGACGGAGCGATCGTCGTAGGAGTACTGGACGTGTACGGGCTCGCACGCGCGCTTCGTGCCGAAGTAGCCGCCGCCCGGCCGCAGGTAATAATCGTAGAGGTGCCAGATGAGCCCCGGCCAAGCGTTGTTGAGCATCCACTGGATGACGCCCGTCGAGCCGTACTTATTCCTCGCGAACGCCTCGAACATCGCGCGCTGCCCCTCGTAGGCCATGAGCTGCGACTTCAGCGCGTAGTCTTCCACGCCCTGAGCCTCGCCGTAGCGCGCGTTCAAAGCCTTCGTGAAGACGTTCAGAGTCTTGAACTGCCCGCCGCCCGCGTGGTAGTTCCAAACGTCGTCAATCGGCCAGAGGTGATCCGCCGGAATCATCTTCTTCAGACTCTCGACGGGCGGGACGGCCGGGCCGGGGCTGACCTCCGTTGCGAAGCCGTGCGCGCCGCCGAGCTTCGTGTCCGCGAGCCAGTAGACGGGCGGCACCCACTCGTAAGGCCCTTCCATCTTCACGCCCGACTCGCCCGTCAGCTCCGCCGCCTTCGCCGTCGCCGAAGAGAGCGCGGGGTTGGGCCAGCGCTCTTTGACGAGGATGTCGTTGTACATCTTCTCCACGTCGGCGGGCGGCGGGTTGTCGCTGCCGTTGAGCCAGACCAGCAGGCTCGGGTGATTCCTCAGACGCTTTATCTGGTCGGTCAAAGACGCGGCGGCGACCTTGTAATCCTCCGGCCCCCAGACGGGGCCGTCGTTGTAGTCTTCGCGGTGCGCCCAGTGCTCCCAGTGGCTGCAACAGCACCAGCCAGCGAGGACGAGAACGCCTTCGCGGTCGGCCACGTCGAAGAGTTGGTCGTTTTCGAGCTGGCCTTCGAGGCGGATGGCGTTCAGGTGCATATCGCGGACGTAGCGCAGCTCGTCTTCGAGCCGGCGCGCGTCGTGGCGCATGAAAACGTCTGCCGCCCAGCCGCCGCCGCGAATCAGAACCCGTTGCCCGTTGACCTTGAAGAGACGGTGGCCGTCCTCGTCCAGCTCGGACGTGACCTCGCGGATGCCGAAGCGCGCCGTCTGGCGGTCTGAGACCTGCCCGGCCACGTCGAACTCAAGCGCGAGGTCGTAGAGGTTCGGCTCGCCCAAATTCACGGGCCACCACAGGCGCGGCCGCGCTAGGTTGAGCTGTCGGAACTCTTCCGGCGTGAAAGCGACGACGCGCGTCTCGTTCGGCTCAAGCCTGACGGCGTGCGCGAACTGTATCTGCTCGATGCGGCCGCGGAGTGTGCCGCTGACGGGCTGGCCGGTCGCGTTGCGCAGCTCTGCGTAGACTGTGAGGTGCGCCGTGTCGAGCGAGGGCGTGTCGAGCTTGGTGACGACCTGCGGGAAGCGCACGGCGACGGGGCCGCTCGTCGTCAGGGAAGCGCCCTGCCAGAGCCCCATCATCTTGTCGGGCGGCGTCGGGTTCCAGTCCACGAAGGTGAGCGCGAGGTCGTCAGGGCGGGGCGCGAAGACTTCGACGGCGAGCGCGTTCGTTTGACCTACGCGCGCCGCGTCCGTCACGTCGAACTCGTAGCGCCTGTACGCGCCGGCCACGTCCGCGGCGTCGGCAATCTTGCGGCCGTTGAGCCAGACGTTCGCGCTGTAGTTGATGCCATCGAAGCGGAGCCAGAACTTTCGGCCGCGTTCGGCCGCGGGGATTTGGAACTCCGTGCGATACCACCAAGAGACGTTGTAAGGGCTGTCGTCGGGCATCGGCAGGTTGGCGAAGTTCGCGCCGACGGGGTAGCTGCAACCGGGAAGCTGACGCAGGTTCTTCCCCGTGAAAGGATCCGGGTAGGTCTTGTCCTCGACGAGCGCGCCGACGACCGTCGAAGGCACGGCCGCCGCGTACCAGCCGGTTGTTTTGTAACCGACAGTCGAGATAGCGTCGCCCTTATCTTTCACCTGCGCGGAAGACTGTATGCGCCAGCCTTCGTGCAGCGGCACGCGCGCGGACTGCGCCGCCGCCGTGACGCCCAACGCGAACAGCAGAAAGAGAAACTTGAAGGGAGACGTTTTCATAAGCCTGAAGTTTCTGCGAAGGGCCAGCGGCGCGTCCGCCGCGACCAGACGAGGAAAAAAACTAGCCCGGCGGCGAGCGTGCCAAGGCCGAAGAGTATGACCTGCCAGTCGGTCGTCGCGAAGACGAATATCCAGCCGACGAGCGCCAGCAGGTTCGGCAGAGGATACAGCCACACTCGATAAGGGCGCGGGCGTTCGGGCTCGCGCCTTCTTAACAGGATAACCGCGAAGACTTGGCCGATGAACTGGATGAGGATGCGCGTCGTAATCAGCGCGTCTATCACCATCCCGAGCGAGAAGAGGCTGCACAGAATCGAGATGGCGCCGATGGCGAGCAGCGAGACGTGCGGGAAATTCTTCGACGGGTGGAGGCGCCCGAAGACCTTGAAGAAGTATCCGTCGAGCGCCGCCGCGTAAGGGATGCGCGAGTAGCCGAGGAGCAGCGCGAAGACCGACCCGAACGCCGTCCACAAGACCATCGCCGTGAAAATGGTCGCCGCCCCGCGCCCGTAAATCCGCTCCATGAAGATGGAGACGACGAAGTCTGAATCGGGCCGCGCGTCGGCCGGCACGAAGTCGCGCCACGGTACGACGCCGATAATCGAGAGGTTGATGGCGAAGTAGATGACGGCCACGCACAGTACGCTGATGATTATCGAGCGCGGGATGACGCGGCCGGGCTCCTTCACCTCATCGGCGATGTAACACACGTCGTAGTAACCGAGGTAGTCGTAGACGCCTATGCGCGTCGCGGCGCCGAGGCCGAAGAGGAAGCCGAGCGAGAAGTCGAAGGCGTGCGGCGGGAAGTCGAACGCGAGCCGCGAGTCGAAGTGCATCGCGCCCGTGACGATGACGGCGAGCGTGGTGAGTAACGTCCCCGCCCAGAGCGCGACCGTGAGCTTGCCGATGAGGGTGATGCGTCGGTAGAGCAGGGCGATGTTGACGACGCCGACCGAGACGGCGATGAGGAGCGTGCCCGCAGGTGTCAGGCCGCGCCAGATGTAGCCTGCGTACTTGGCGAAGCCGATGTAGCCCGAAGCGATTTCGAGCGGGCCGCTCAGGATGAACTGCCAGATGAAGAGGAAGGCCATCAGGCGGCCGAGGCTTTCGCGCCCGAAGGCTTCGCGCAGGTAGAGGTACGAGCCGCCCGAGCCGGGCATCATCGCGCCCAACTCGCTCCAAATCATCCCGTCGAAGACGGCTATCAGCACCGCGACGACCCACCCGACCATCGCCTGCGGCCCGCCGAGCGCCGTCATCAGCAGAGGGATGGTGATGAAGGGGCCGACGCCGATCATGTTCGACATGTTCAGCGCCGTCGCCTGCACTAAGCTGAGGCGTCGCAACAGCCGCCCGCCGTCTTCACGCACGGAGTCGTTCGCGTTGTCCATTCATTCAGAATTTGAAATTCGAGATTTGAAATTCTAAATCTTCAGGCGCGCGCCGCGACAGTGGCCTTGCGTTCAAGCTTGCCCCAGCCGACCGCCGCGCCGCGCAGCGCCGTCAGGACAGACTTTACCATGACGTAGTACATCACCTGCCTGTAGCAGAAGCGTTGGAGGAAGAGCAGCCAGAGCAGAGACCACTGCTCGCGCCTCTCCAGCGCGAAGGCGAAGGCCGCCGAGAGCCAGTCAACGGCGAGGAAGAGCGCGTAGTAGAAGAGTATCTGCCCGAGGTTCGAGCCCGCGTACTCCTCGCCGTGCTGCCAGCGCTGAAGCAACGCGTTAACCAGACTCCACGCCAGCATCAAGTCCATCAACGGCGAGACGAGCGGGAAGATTATCTGAAACATCCACACGTTCGGCATGGCGAAGAAGCCGAGCGTGCCGTAGCGCGGACGCAGGAGCGCGCCCTTGTGCTTCCACATGCACTGAAGCGTCCCGTAGGCCCAGCGGAAGCGCTGCTTCGCCAGCGCGCGCAGAGTGTCGGGCGCCTCAGTCCACGCCACGGCGCGTTCGGAATAACCGATCTTGTAACCGAGCCTACGCACGCGCAGCGTCAAGTCCTGATCCTCGGCCAGCGTGTCGGACGAGAAGCCGCCGACCTTCTCCAACAGCTCGCGCCGCCACGCGCCGACCGCGCCGGGCACGACCGTGATGCAGTTGAGCGAGGCGAATGCGCGCCTGTCCATGTTCTGCGAGGTGACGTATTCGAGCGCCTGCCAGCGCGTGACGACGTTGATGCGGTTGCCGACCTTCGCGTTCCCGGCGACGGCGCCCACGCGCGGGTCTTGGAAGCGGTGCGCGAGTGCGGCCAGTGTGTCGGGCTCGAAGACGGTGTCGGCGTCGAGGCCGATGACGACCTCGCCCCGCGCGCGTCGCAGCCCGTAGTTGAGCGCCTCGGCCTTGCCCGCGTTCTCCTTCGTGAAGAGGCGCACGCGCGGCTCTTCGCCGAACTCGCCGCGGACGACCTCGCTCGTGCGGTCAGGCGAGCCGTCGTCCACGACGATTATCTCAAACTCACGGTAGCGCGACGCGAGCAGGCTGCGGACGGTTTGCGCTATGACGCGCTCTTCGTTGTAGGCCGGGACGATGACCGAGACGAAGGGGCTGTAGCTTTCGCCGAAGTGCGTTGCCGCGCGGCGCCGCGCACGCCACCACTGCGCGAGCGCGAGCGCGCCGATTATAACTATGCGGGCGAGGCCCAGAAAGATGCCGGCGACGAAGACCCACTGCAAGAGCCAGCCGAGCGTGGAGAGCGTGAAGAAGGTGACGGCGTCGGCACGCGCGACGAGCCCCTTGTTCTCGGGAAGCGGCGGCATGGACTGGTCGCGCGTGAGTCCCGCCAGCTCGGTCGTCGTCACGAACCTGTAGCCGCGCGCGCGCAGCTCTTTGATAAGACGCGGCAGGGCTTCGACCGTTTGGCTGCGGTCGCCGCCGCCGTCGTGTAGGAGGACTATCTGTCCGGCCGCGTCGGGGTCACGGCTTGTGACGCCTTCGACGGTCTTCTCGACAATCAGGTCGGCGGTCGAGCGCGGCTGATCCCAGTCGTCCGGGTCTACGCGCAGGCCGACGGTGAGGTAGCCGAGGCGGTTGGCGCGCACGGCCGGGCCGACCTCGTCGGGCGTCTGCGGCTCTGCGTCGCCGAAGTAGGGCGGGCGGAAGAGCGTGGTCGAGCGGTCCGTCTCCGACTCGATAAGGCGCTGCGTGGCGTTCAGCTCAAGGTCAACGAGCCGTCCCGGTATCTCGCCGAGGTTCGGGTGCGTGAAGGTGTGGTTGCCGATGTCGTGCCCTTCGGCGACGATGCGGCGGACGAGCTCGGGGTTCTGCTGCCCGTTCTCGCCGATGATGAAGAAGGTTGCGGGCACCTGCTCCTGTTTGAGTATGTCGAGGACGCGCGGCGTCCAAGTGGGGTCGGGGCCGTCGTCGAAGGTGAGCGCCACGAGGCCGGGGCGGTAGCCTGCGCGGCGTATGACGTAGGAAGAGGGCGTGGCCGTATACTTCTCGTCCTCTATCTGCTTCGAGTCTTCGTTCAGCGCGAACTCGCGCGCGCCGTCGCGCGGCTCGGCGACGACCTGAAGGATTTCGCCCATGCCGTCGAAGTCAACGTCGTAGCCGTAGCGTATCGCGTGCAGGCCATCGGTAGAATGACCGTCCGCGTTGCTCCCGAAGACAGACCAGAGCGAAGGGTCTTCCGAGCCGAGCCGCCAGAGCGCGACGCCGGCCGGGTGAAACTTATCCGCGGCGAGCATCTGGTTGTAGGCCGAGACGGCGTCGAGAAACCAGACGGTGTGGTGCGAGCCGTCCTCCTCTTCATAACTGAAATATGGATTGCGCGTCGCGCGGTCGAACTTTATCTGCGCGTCGGAGTCGCGCGCCGAGAGCACCGCTTCCTGAAAGGTGACTTCGGTCGCCTCGTCCTCGCGGTCGCTCCAATCGTAGCCGTAGTTGCCGACGGCGACGATGGTCTTCGAGGGGTCGAGTTCCGACATGCGCCGTTCGAGCGTGCGCTCGAACCACTGCTGGCCGGCGATGCTGCCGGGCGCGCTCGACTCCCAGTGCTCGTCGTAGCCCATCAGGATGAGGTAGTCGCTCAGGGCGGCGTAAGTCCGGTAGTCCCAGTCCGAGTCGTCGAAGGGCACGGCCTGCGCGACGACGAGGCCGCGCGGTTGAAACGCGGCGTGCAGCTCGCGCATGAACAGCTTCAGGTTCCCCTGCGACGCGGTCGGCACCTCTTCGAGGTCTATGCAGACGCCGCCGAACTTGTTCTCGTCAACGAGTTGAAGCAGCGCGTTCACCAAACGTTGTCTTGACTGCTCGGTGGCGACGGCGCGCGCGAGCAGCCCCGGGTTCCACTGCTCGTTCTGGTAGTTCTGCACGAGCGGGATGACGGGCAGGTCTGGCCGCTCGCGGCGTATGAGGTCGAGCGCCGGGCGGTGTATGTCGCGCACTAAGGGGTCATCTCCGTCCTGAAGCCGCACCCACTCGGGCACGACCCAGTCGAGCTGCGCGAGGTTGCGCTTGAGCGAGGCGTAGCTCGAATCGTCCCAGTTGACGTAGAAGCCGATGGCGAGCGGCTTCGTCGCGGGCGTCGTCTGCGCGTCCGTCTGCTTCGGGGGCACGGCCGCGCGCTGCGGCGGCGGCGTGACCGGCATCTGCGAAGGGCGCCTGCCCGGCACGACCTCCGTCCTGTCGAGCGCCTGCCGAAGCTCCTGCTGCGCCTTGTGGAGCGCGAGGCCGCGCCGCGTCGTGACGGGCGGCGTCGGGCGCGGGGCGGCAGCGTCGCGCGCGCTGGGCAGCGCGGCGATGGGCCGCAGGTTGAGCGCGGGCAGCAGAGGGTTGACGAGGACGCTCGCGACGAAGACGCCGACGAGGACGGTCGCAGCGACGGCCGCGGCCAGCCAAGACCAGCGCGTGCGGCGCCATCGCTGCCCTTTCGGGTCGTAGAAGACTGGGGATTCTGTAGATGCCAAGCGAACTTTCCTTCCCTGCGCGGGCGAGCGGCGCAGACGCTTCACAAGGGCAACAACGGTGCCAGCAATCCACCCGGCTTTCGCGCCTCAAACACCCGAACAGAAGCCACTTCCCACGGCCGCGGTGTGGCCTTTAGGCGCCTCCTTCAAAACCGCCACACGCGCCCGTGGGGCGTCCGTATCCGCGTTCCGAGGTAAACGCACGCACGCCGCGCGGCATGTGTGTTGCCCTTTAGTTGTAGAATCGAGTAATGAGCGCAGGGAAGATTAAGATCGCGCGGCTGCTCCGCCCGTACAGGGCCGCGCTCGCGGCCGCGTTCGTCGCGATACTCGCCGAGAGCGCGACAGACCTTCTTGAGCCTTGGCCGCTGAAGATCGTCTTCGACTACGGCTTCGGGTCGAAGACGATGCCCGGCTGGCTCGCCGGACTGCTCGGCCGCACCGTCGGGCTCGACAAAGTCCACGTACTCGACTTCGCGGCTGCGGCCGTCGTCCTCATCGCCGCCACGGGCGCGCTCTCGACCTACGCCGAGAAGTACCTGACGACGAGCGTCGGCCAGCGCGTGATGCACGACCTGCGGCTCACGCTCTACAACCACATCCAGCGCCTCTCGCTCTCGTTCTTCTCCGAGCAGAAGACGGGCGACCTCATCGTGCGTATGACGAGCGACATAGACGCCGTGCAGGACTTCGTCTCGACCGCCCTGCTCGGCATGCTCGTCAACGCACTGACGCTCCTCGGCATGCTCGGCGTGATGTTCTACCTCGACTGGCGCTTCACGCTCATCTCTCTGTCGGTCGCGCCCGCGCTCTTCCTCGTCGTCTACAGCTTCACGCGGCGCATCAAGAGCGCGGCGCGTGCGGTCAAGAAGAAGGAGGGCGAGATTGCTTCGGTCGTGCAGGAGTCTCTCTCGGCCGTCCGGCTCATCAAGGCTTTCGCGCGCGAGGACTACGAGAGCAGCCGGCTCGACGAGAAGAGCTTGGAGAGCGTCGAGCTGGCCCTGCTCGCGCGCGGCGTGAAGGCGAAGCTCGCGCCCTTCGTCGAGCTTATCGTCGCGGCGGGCACCTGCCTCGTCCTCTGGTACGGCTCGCGGCTCGTGCTCGCGGGGCAGATTTCGCCGGGCGCGCTCCTCGTCTTCATCCTCTACCTCGGCAAGATGTACAAGCCGATGCGCGACCTCTCGAAGATGAGCGACACGGTCTCGAAGGCGTCGGTCGGCTTCGAGCGGATACGCGAGGTCTTGCAGACCGAGAGTCAGGTGGACGACCTGCCCGGCGCGCGCCCCGCCCCGCGACTGCGCGGCCGCGTCGAGTTCGAGCGCGTCGGCTTCGACTACGGCACCGGCCGACCAGTGTTGAAGGACGTGTCTTTGAGCGTCGAGCCGGGCGAGTTCGTCGCGCTCGTCGGGCCGACGGGGAGCGGCAAGTCAACGCTGCTGAGTTTAATCCCGCGCTTCTACGACCCGACCTCGGGGCGCGTGACTGTTGACGGCAGCGACGTGCGCTCGTTCACGCTCAAGTCTCTGCGCGACCAGATCAGCTACGTGCTACAGGAGTCTTACCTCTTCCGCGCGAGCGTCTGGGAGAACATCGCCTACGGCCGGCCCGACGCGACGCGCGAGGAGATTGTGCGCGCGGCCACGCTCGCCAACGCGCACGAGTTCATCGAGCGCCTGCCCAAAGGCTACGACACCGTCATCGGCGAGCGCGGCGAGACGCTCTCGGGCGGGCAGCGCCAGCGCATCGCCATCGCGCGCGCCGTCATACGCGACACGCCGATACTTCTGCTCGACGAGCCTTCGTCCGGTCTCGACGCCGCGAGCGAAGAGTTGGTCTTCGATGCGCTCGGGCGCCTGATGGAGGGCAAGACCGCCATCGTCATCGCGCACCGTCTGGCGACGGTCATGCGCGCGCGGCGCATCTACGCCGTCGAGGGCGGCCGCATTGTCGAGAACGGCACGCACGCGGAACTGCTCGCGCGCGGCGGACTCTACTCGCACCTTTACGAGATACAGTTCAGGACGCAGGGGCAGGCGGAAGCCGAGCGCGTGAATTACGAGTGAGGCCGTCAGCCCGCGCCGAAGGCGATGCCGCGGCGCTCGCGGCCCGCGGCGGCGACGACGGCCGCGACCGTGAAGACGACGAACGCGACGAGCGCCATCGCGCGCGCGTAGGTCGTGCGCTCGGCGAAGACGGCCTCGATGTATGCGACCGAGCCCGCGATGAGCACGCCGCACTGGTACGCGAAGCCCGGCAGGAAGCCGCGCACCGAGTCGGGCGAAAGCTCCGTGATGTGCGCCGGGATGACGCCCCAAGCGCCCTGCACCATGAACTGCATCAGGAACGCGCCCGCGACGAGCAGCGCCAGCGTCGGCGCGAACGCCCACAGTGGTATCACCAAGACCGCCAGCGCGAACGCGAGCACCATCGCGCGCCTGCGGCCCCAACGGTCTGACAGAAGCCCGAAGAGTATCCCGCCCGCAATCGCGCCGACCATCGAGACGGCAGTAATGGCGGAGCGCGCCTGCGGCGAGAAGCCCCAATCGCGTTGCAGGAACGTCGGGTACATGTCCTGCGTCCCGTGCGAGGCGAAGTTCATCATCGTCATCAGGAGCGTCAGGTACAGGAACGTCTTCCAGTGGCGCGCGATGCCGCGCCCCAGCTCGCCCCACGTCGCGTGGCGCGTGCGCTCCCACACTTCGGACTCCTTCACGCCGAAGCGCACGTAGAGCGTCAGGAGCGCGGGCAGGCCGCCGATGAAGAAGAGCGGCCGCCAGCCCCAACGCGGGAAGATGAAGAAGTAGCAGACGGCCGCGAGCAGATAGCCGACTGCGTAGCCCTCCTGCAAGAGCCCCGACAGCACGCCGCGCAGACGCGGCGGCACCTTCTCCATCGCGAGCGAGGCGCCGACGCCCCACTCGCCACCCATCCCGATGCCGAAGAGCGCGCGCAGTATGAGGAAGGTCGTGTAGTTCGGCGCGAGCCCCGACAGCACCTCTACGACCGAGTAGAAGACGAGGTCTATCATCAAAGGCAGGCGGCGGCCGTAGCGGTCGGCGAGCAGCCCGAAGATGAAGGCGCCGACGGGGCGGAAGGCGAGCGTGATGGTGAGCGTGAGCGCCAGCTCCGCGTCCGACTTGCCGAACTCGCGCGCGATGGCCGTCAGCGTGAAGACGACGAGGAAGAAGTCGAAGGCGTCGAGCGTCCAACCCAGAAAGCCCGCCAGCACCGCCGCGCGGTGGTCGCCGCCCGCGTGCCCTTCCCCGTGAACCTGCGGCGCTTGACGGCCGCCCGCCTCAGCCTCGGACATAGGCTCTCCTCTTGGCGTTCGATATCAGGCGGAAGGGCCGATGCCGTCCGGGTCGTGCCAGCCGCCGATGTCCGCGGTCAACTCGTCGGCCTCGCGCGGCCCCCAAGTGCCCGGCTCGTACTCGTGTACGGGCGTCACGTCGCCGAGCACCGGGTCAACGACCCGCCACGAAGCCTCGACCGCGTCCTCGCGCGTGAACAAAGACGAGTCGCCCTTCAACGCGTCGCGCAGCAGGCGCTCGTAGGGCGGCGTGTCGTCGCCGGCGTCTTCGTGGGCGACCAGCTCGATGTCCTCGCCGGCCATCGCCTCGCCCTCGTCCTTCGTGCGCGCGCCGATGGAGATGACGATGTCGGGGCTCAGGCGGAAGCGGAAGTAGTTCGAGTGCGGCGAGACGACCTCGCCGAAGACGGACATCGGCGGGCGCTTCATCGTGACGAGCACCTCTGTCGCCGTCACAGGCATCCGCTTGCCCGCGCGTATGACGAAGGGCACGCCCGCCCAGCGCCAGTTGTCCACGTGCAGCCGCAGGGCGGCGAACGTCTCGACCTGCGAGCCGTGCTGCACGCCCGGCTCGTCGCGGTAGCCCTTGAACTGCCCGCGCACGACCGACTGCCTGTCGAGCGGCCGCATCGCGCGAAGCGCCGCGATCTTGCAGTCGCGCACGGCCTCGGTCTCGTAAGACGAGGGCGGCTCCATCGCCAGAAGCACCGCGACCTGAAGCAGGTGGTTCTGCACCACGTCGCGGATGGCGCCGACCTCGTCGTAGAACTTGCCGCGCCCCTCGACGCCGAACGCCTCGGCCATAGTAATCTGCACGCTCTCGACGTAGTGGCAGTTCCAGACCGGTTCGAGAAACGAGTTGGCGAAGCGGAAGTAAAGGAGGTTCTGGACGGGCTCCTTCCCCAAGTAGTGGTCTATGCGGTAGACCGAGTGCTCGGGGAAGAACTGGTGGATGGTGTGGTCTAGCTCCTGCGCCGAGGCGAGGTCGCGCCCGAAGGGTTTTTCTACGACGATGCGCCCGCAGTCCTCGCCGACGCAGCCCGACTTCGCCAAGCCCTCGGCGACGACCGCGAACAGCGAAGGCGGGATGGCGAGATAGTGGAGCGGATGTTTGGCGCCGCCGAGTTCCTTCTTCAACTGCTCGAAGGTCGCCGGGTCTCGGTAGTCGCCGTCCACGTAGCGCAGGTTCGCGGCGAGCTTCGCGAACGCCTCTTCGTCCACGCCGCCGTGCTCCTGCAAGGAGGCGCGCGCGCGCTCCTTCAACTGGTCGAGCGTCCAGCCCGACTTCGCCACGCCGACGACCGGCATGTCGAGCCGGCCGCGCCGCGTGAGCGACTGAAGCGCCGGGAAAATCTGCTTGTAGGCGAGGTCGCCCGTCGCCCCGAAGAAGACGAAAGCGTCAGACTGTATAGCCAAAGCCTCACTCCTCCTTGTTGTTATCCCTTCGTAGCCGTTCCCTCTTCCGCCGTCAAGCCTTCTTCTCGTGGTGCCCGCCGAACTGGAAGCGGAGGGCGGAGAGAACCTTGTCGGCGAACTCGGCCTCGCCGCGCGACATGAAGCGGTCGTAGAGCGCGGCGCTCAGGACGTGCGCGGGCGCGCCCTCCTCGACGGCCGCGAGGATCGTCCAGCGCCCCTCGCCCGAGTCGGAGACGCGCCCCGCAAAATTCTTCAGCTCCGGGTCTTCGTGCAGCGCGATGGCCGCGAGGTCTAAGAGCCAAGAGGCGATGACGCTTCCCCGCCGCCACACCTCTGTAACGTCCGCGAGGTTGAAGTCGTACTGATAAGCCTCGGGCTCGCGCAGCGGCGTCGTCTCAGCGTCGGCCGCGTGCTCGCGCTTGCCGACGTTCGCGTGGCGGAGGATGTTCAAGCCTTCGGCGTACGCGGCCATCAGCCCGTACTCGATGCCGTTGTGAACCATCTTGACGAAGTGGCCCGCGCCCGAGGGGCCGCAGTGCAGGTAGCCGCGCTCGGCCGTCGAGCCCGCTCCTTCGCGCCCGCGCGTTCGCGCGATGTCGCCCGCGCCCGGCGCGAGCGTGGCGAAGACGGGGTCGAGGCGCGTGACGGCCTCGCTGTCTCCGCCTATCATCAGGCAGTAGCCGCGCTCCGCGCCCCACACGCCGCCGCTCGTGCCCACGTCAACGTAGTGTATCCCCTTCTCCTTAAGCTCGCCCGCGCGGCGCAGGTCGTCGCGGTAGTAAGAGTTGCCGCCGTCAATGACCGCGTCGCCCTCTTCGAGCAAAGGCACGAGCGACGCGAGCGAGCGGTCAACGACCGCCGCCGGAACCATCAGCCAGACGGCGCGCGGCTTCGACAGTTTATTGACGAACTCTTCGAGCGACGCCGCGCCCGCCGCGCCCTCGCCTGCTAACGCCGCGACCGACTCGGCGTTCAGGTCGTAGACCACGCACTCGTGCCCCGCCTTCATCAGACGCCGCACCATCCCCGCGCCCATGCGCCCGAGCCCAATCATCCCCAGTTGCATTCTCTGAACCCCCTTTGTGCTTTCGCGCGCCGGAAGTCGTGGGCGACCGACTCCCGCGCGGGCGGTTGAATCATTTAACGCACTTCGGCTCGGCCGTCGCCGTCGGCGCGGCGAGCGGCGCGAGGCCGTACTTGTTAAGCAGGGCGTTGAGCGCCGGCAGCGACGTGGCCTCGGCGCCGCGCAGTCGCGCGAGCGACGCGCGCAGAGCGTCGCACGACTCGCCCACGCGCGCGCGGGCCGAGTCGGCCGGGCGCGCGTCCGCGCTCTCGACCATCGTCATGTAGCGCGACAGGTCTCGGTTGATGAAGCCGAGCCCCTGCGGCTCCGTCGCGCCGTCGGCGATGGCTTCGAGTTCCTTGTCCAACGCCGCCGCCGCGTCGGCCGCGTCCTTCGCGCGCGTGTCGGCCGAGAGCTTGTTCATCCGCTCGGCGAGTCCGGCGCGCAGCGCGGTGACCGCGTCGTAAGAGTCGTAGCTGGCGCGCATCATCGCCGAAATCTCTTCGGCGAGTTCCAACTGCGCCGAGAGGTCTGCCGAAGCGACGCGGACGCGCGGGTCTAAGTTGACGGCGAGCGACTGCCTGAAAGTCTCGCCGTCAACCGTCAACACGACCTCGTACTCGCCGGGGACGACCAGCGGCCCCGGCGGCTGGCTGCGCGGCGTCTCGCCGGGGACGGCGTGGTCGGGCAGCGTGAACTCGACGTAATCCAGACGCCCGCCGCGGAAGCCGAAGGGCAGCGCGGGCGGGTCTGCGAGTCTCAGGTTCCAGACGAAGCGGTTGAGGCCGGGCTTCGCGGTCAGCGCCTCGGGCGGCGCGAACCAGTATTCGGGCACGTTCGCGGGGAGGTTGGCCGACGCTCTCGGGGCGCTCGTGAAGCGGCGCAGCACGCGGCCTCGCGAGTCTCGAATCTCAAGCGTCAACTCGCGCGCGGGCGACTTCAGATAGTAGTCAATGACGGCGCCGTCGGGCGGGTTCTCGCCCGCGGGCGTCTCCTTCTCAAGCGGCGTCTCCTGCCAGTTGTCCCAGCGCACGCGCACGGCGGCCGAGGGCTTGAAGAGTCGCGCGCGCCCCGTCGCGTTCGCGTCCGACTGTCGCAGCGGCGAGAGGTCATCGAGTATCCAGAGGCCGCGCCCGTAGGTCGCCGCGATTAAATCTCCCGCGTGGACGTAGAGGTCGCGCACGGGCGAGGTCGGAAGATTAAGTTGAAGCGGCTGCCAACTGTCGCCGCCGTCGAAGGAGACGAAGACGCCCTTGTCCGTGCCCGCGTAGAGCAGACCTTTGCGCGACGTGTCTTCGCGGACGACGTGGACGAAGCCGCGCGCGGGAAGTCCCGTCACTATCTTCTGCCACGTGCGGCCGCCGTCGCGCGTGCGGAAGGCGTAAGGGCTCAGGTCTCCGCGCGGGCCGAAGACGCAGGCGTAAGCGGTCTCTGCGTCCGCGTGCGAAGCCTCCACGCGCTGCACGCGCGAGCCTTCGGGCAGGCCCGGCGGCGTCACCTCGCGCCACGTCTTCCCTTCGTCGCGCGTGAGCTGCAAGAGCCCCGTGCTAGTGCCGACCCAGACCTGCCCGGCACGCACGGGCGAAGGCGCGATGGCCAGAATCACGCCCGTCGGCGGCCCGCTGCCTTGCGACTCTTCCCACTCTCCCAAGCCATCTCGCTCCGACTCTTCACTCTCCGTGTGACCCACGCGTGCCGGTGTGCTCGCGGGCTTCGGCGTCGCCGACGGCTGCGGCGTCGCGGTCTTCACGGTCAGGTCTGGGCTCAGCTCGCGCCAAGTCTTCGCGCCGTCGTCCGAAGCGATAAGGCTCTGCATGCCGACGTAGAGCGTCCTGTGGTCTACGGGCGAGAAGACGAGCGGCGTCTCCCACGTGTAGCGTTGCTTCGGGCTCGGGACGAAGAGGGTGGTGAGCTGGCCCGTCCTACGGTCGAGGCGTATGACGGTGCCGTACCAGCCGACGGAGTAAATCAGATTAGGGTCGCGCGGGTCGGGCGCGATGTAGCCGCTCTCGAAGGCTCCGGTCGAGAACCAGTCGCGGTAGGTGATGCGGCCGTAGTCGCCGCGGTTCGGCACGGCGACCGAGCCGCTGTCCTGCTGCGCGGCGTAGGCGTAGTAGGGGAACTGCTCGTCCGTGATGACGTGGTAGAGCTGCCCCGTCGGCTGGTTGTACCAGAGGCTCCACGTGCGCCCGCCGTCGAGCGTGACGGTCGCGCCCTGATCCGTCCCCATCAGCATACGCCGCGTGTCCGAAGGGTCTATCCAGAGGACGTGGTCGTCCTCGCCGCTCGGCGTCCCCTTCCAAGCCTCGAAGGTCTTCCCGCCGTCGGTCGAACGATACGTCGAAGTCTGCATCACGTAGACCGTATCGGGGTCGCGCGGGTCTGCGAAGGTGCGTCCGAAGAACCAGCTTCCGACCACCCGCGCGTCCGTCGTCGCGCGCGCCCAACTCTCGCCGCCGTCGTCCGAGCGGAAGAAGCCCTGATTCATGACGGCGTAGACTCGGCCCTCCTTCGGCGCGGCCGCGACGCCGATGCGCCCGCGCGAGTTTTCGGGAAGCCCCCTGCCGCTCAACTGCCGCCAAGTCTCGCCGCCGTCCGTTGACTTGTAGATGTTTGACTCGGCCGGCGGGCGTTTGTCGTTCGGGTTGCCGGAGCGGCCCGCGTACGCCGCGGCGTAGACGGTGCGCGGGTCGCCGGGCGCGGCGCACATGTCGGCGATGCCGGCGCGGTCGCCCGTGGAGAGAACCTGCCGCCAAGTCTTCCCGCCGTCCGTCGTCCTGTAGATGCCGCGCGCGTTGCCCGAGACGGGGTCGCCGAACGAGCCGACGAGGACGACGTTCGAGTCGTGCGGGTCAACGATGATTGAGGTGATGTAGCGCGTCTCGCGCAGGCCGACCTGAGTCCACGTCGCACCGCCGTCCGTTGATTTGTAGACGCCGTCCCCTTCGGTCTCCTCGCCCGTCCCGACGTAGACGATCTCGGGGTTTGAGGGCGCGAGCGCCAGCGCCCCGACAGACGAGACGCGCGCGGCGTCGAAGACAGGTTCCCACACAACCCCGCCGTCGGTCGTCTTCCAGACGCCGCCGCCCGGCGTCGCCATGTAGTAGACGGCCGGGCGGTCGGGTATCCCTGCGACCGCCGTCACGCGCCCCGCGCGGTGCGGCCCGACGAGCCGCCAACGCAACGCAGCGTAGTTACTCTGTTCGTACTGCTGCCCCGCCGCCGCGACGACGCACGCGAGCAGCAACAGGGCACAGCGCAACCACGCCGCCGGAAGGGACAGAAACTTTATAACGTCGCCCATCATTCGACGCCCTTCAGACAAAGTATATTGAAGCGCCTTAGAGAAAGTATGTTAAGGGGCGACCTGTTCGCGCCCCTCCGGCGACTTGTAGACCGCGCCGCCCTTCATCACGAACCTGACGCGCCGCAGCGCCGGAAGCTCACGCGTCGGGTCGCCCTCGACCGCGATCAGGTCTGCCAGCAGCCCCGCCTTCACGCGCCCGACCCTGTCGTCAATCTTCAGGACGCGCGCGGCGACCGACGTGGCCGAGCGCAGAGCGTCTATCAAGGGCATGCCGAAGCTGACCATCGTCTCTATCTCGCGCGCGTTGTCGCCGTGCGCGAAGACGCCCACGTCGCTGCCGCTCGTGATGGTCACGCCCTCGCGCAGCGCCGTCTGAAAGACCTCGCGCTTGTGCGCCTCGTTCCCGCGGCTGGCGATGGCGAGCGTCGGACAGAGCGCCACGCCGCGCTCCTTCATCAGGCGGAAGACTTCGGCGGTGCCGCCGTCGCCGTGCTCGATGGTGTCAACGCCCGCGAGCGTCGCGCGTCGCATCCCTTCGGTCGTCGTCGCGTGCGCCGCCACGGGGACGCCCGCGCTGTGCGCCGCCTCGACCGCGAGCTTCAGCTCTTCGAGCGTGAAGGTCGGCGTGGGTTGTCCTTTGCCCCAGCGGTAGTCGGCGTAGAGCTTGACCCAGTCGGCGCCCTTGCCTATCTGCTCGCGCACGGCGCGCACAAGACCCTCGGGGCCGTCTGCCTCCTGCGCGCCCTGCGGCACGTCCCACTCGGGCGCGTAGCCCTTCGGCGCGTAAGAGCCCGTGGCGACGATGGCGCGCGTCGCGACGAACATCCGCGGGCCGGGGATGATTCCCTGCTCGACAGCCTGCTTCAGCCCCACGTCTGCGAAGCCCGCGCCTTCGGTGCCGAGGTCGCGTACGGTCGTGAAGCCCGCGAGCAGAGTGTTGCGCAGGTGGTTGGTCGCGCGCGCGACTCTCAAACTCAGAGCCTCGCGCGCCACTTGGTCGGCCCAAGGCGTCTCGCTGTAAGGGTGCAGCAGGACGTGCGAGTGCGACTCGATGAGTCCGGGCAGCAGCGTCAAGTTAGGAAGCTCGACGACCTTCGCGCCGGCCGGTGCCTTGACATCTGCTGCCGACCCAACGGCCTCGATGCGCTCGCCGCGCACGAGCACCACCCAGCCCTCGTGCAGTTGCGCCGACTCGCCGTCGAAGACGCGCGCGGGCCTGAGCAGGTAGACGGCCTCGGGCTGAGTCGTCGCCGTCGTCTGTGCCGAGCCGGTCATACAGGCAAGCATAGAGCACAAGAGGAGCAGAATCACGTGACGCATGTTCGGCATCTTCCTTATGTGATAGCCCGGCGCCGCTCACTTCACACGCGGGTCGGCGCTCAGGTGTAGAGGCTGCGTGTAACTCCTGCCGCCGACGTTGAGCCTCACCGTGTAGTCGCCGGGCAGCACCGGCGGCACCCCGCGCCCGCCGAAGACGGCCGCGCCGCCGTGTTGTGTGCTGCCCGCGGGCGGCGGCGGTCGGAAGTCCCAAGCCCAACGATGCACGCCGGCCGTAGCGGGAAGCGACGGCCGCGCGCGCACCCAAGAGACGGGGATGTCGAGCTTGTCCGGGTCAACCGGCGCCGGCTTGTCCTCACTCGAATAGACGCGGACGGTCTCTCCGGCCGGGCTCAGAATCTCAAGCGTGACCGGCCCCGCGGCCGGCCGCTTCAAATAGTAATCAATGACGGCGCCGTACGGAGGGTTCTCCGCCATCGGCTCGTCGCGCGGCTGCGGCGTGCCGTTCTCGCTGTAGGGCGGGATGATTACGGCGTCGGCCGGGCGGAAGAGGAAGGCGCCCGCGCCCGTGACCTCCGCGCTCAACTGTCTCAAAGGCGAGATGTCGTCTATCACCCAGAAGCCGCGCCCGTGGGTGCCGACGATGAGGTCGTTGTCTTTGATGACGAGGTCGCGGACGGAGACCGGCGGCAGGTTGAGCTGAAGCGACTGCCAGCGTTCGCCGTCGTCGAAGGAGACGAAGACGCCCAGCTCCGTCCCCGCGAAGAGCAGGCCGCGCCGCCGCGGGTCTTCCTTAATCGTCTGCAAGTAGACGCCCGCCGGAAAGCCCTGCGTGATGCTCTGCCAAGTCTTCCCGCCGTCGCGCGTTCGATACGCGTGAGGCTCGTAGTCTTCGAGCCGGTGGCGGTCAACGGCCGCGTACGCCTCGTTCACGTCGAAGTGCGACGCGTCCAGCATCACGACCTTGCTCCAAGGCGTCAGTTCCGGCGGCGTGACATTCGCCCAAGTCTTCCCGTCGTCGTCAGTCCTGTGTATCAGCCCGTCGTCTGTTCCGACCCACACGGTCTGCGCGCGCAGCGGCGAAGGCGCGATGGTGTAGACGACGCCGCGCCTCTTCCCTTCGGGCGCGTCGGCGGCCGTCGCCTCGTCGAGGTTCGGCGGCACGCCCGGGTCTTCGCGCGTGAGGTCGGGGCTGATTTGCGCCCAGCTCTCGCCGCCGTTCAAGGTCTCGAAGAGGAACTGGTCTGAGAAGTAGAGGGCGCGCGGGTCTGCCTGCGAGAAGACGAGCGGCAGCGTCCAAGTGTGGCGCGCGGCGCCTTCGGGAAGCGAGTGTTCGGGCGAGACGTTGACGATGTCGCCCGTCAGGACGTTGCAGCGCGTGACGCGGCCGCCGAAGAGTGTCTCTGGATGCAGAGGGTCGGGCGCGGTGTAGTCGCTCTCGCCGCCAGCGCAGACCGGCCGCCAGTCGTGCTCGGAGATTTCGGCGAAGTTGCTGCGCGAAGGGACGCCGACCGCGCCGCTGTCCTGCTGCGCGCCCGTCACCCAGTAGGGGAAGCGGTTGTCTGCCGCGACGTGGTAAAGCTCTGCCGTCGGCTGGTTGTACCAACTGCTCCAAGTCCGCGCGCCGTCCACGGTCACGATTGCGCCTTGGTCGCTGCCCAAGACCATCCGCTTCGGGTCGTCGGGGTTTATCCAGAGCTGGTGATAGTCGTCGCCGCCGGGCGCGCCCTTAATCGCCGTCCAAGTCTTGCCCGCGTCGGTCGAGCGGTAGAGCGAGGTGTTCGAGACGTAGACGGTGTTCACGTCCTTCGGGTCTACGGTGACCTTGCAGAAGTACCAGCCGCGGCCCCAGATGCGCGCGTCGTTCGAGACGAGAGTCCACGTCGCGCCCGCGTCGTCCGAGCGGTAGAGCCCGCCCGCCTTCGCGTCAACAATCGCGTAGACGCGCGCGCGCAGCGCCGGCGCGACGGCCAGCCCCACGCGCCCCACACCCTCCGACGGAAGCCCCGCGGTCAACTGCGTCCAAGTGTCGCCGCCGTCCGTAGATTTGTAGACGCCCCCGCCCGGCCCGTATGACGGCGCGTAGATGCTCCAAGGCGGACGCCGCGTGTTCCAGAGCGACGCGTAGACGACCTTCGAATCCGTCGGGTCGAGCGCGAGGTCGGCCGCGCCCACGTCGTTACTTTTGAAGAGAACCTTCTGCCAAGTCTTCCCGCCGTCGCGCGTGCGGTAGACGCCGCGCTCGGGGTTCGCGCCGTAGGCGTGGCCGAGCGCGGCGACGAAGACGACGTTCGCGTCGCGCGGGTCAACCATCACGCGGCTTATCTGCCGCGTGTCGTCGAGGCCGAGGTGCGTCCACGTCGCGCCCGCGTCCGTCGAACGGTACATCCCGTTGCCGTACGAAATCTGCGAGCGCATGTCGGCCTCGCCCGTGCCGACGTAGACGACCTGCGGGTTCGAGGGCGCGACCGCCAACGCGCCGATTGACGAGAACGGCTGCGAGTCGAAGACCGGCGCCCACGTCCGCCCCGCGTTGACGGTCTTCCACACGCCGCCGCCGACCGAGCCGAAGTAGAAGGTGTCGGGCTCAGTCCTCACGCCGGCCACGCCGTTAACGCGCCCGCCGCGGAACGGGCCGAGCAGACGCCAGCGCAGGCCCGAATAAAAACTCGGGTCGTACTGCCGCGCTGTTGACGCCGTGAATGAACAGAAGAACGCGGCCGCGGCGAAAAGGGCTGCGAGTCCCCGCCGCCGTTGCGCCGCGGAAAGGTGTGCGAACAGTCTGGTGCCGGCCATCCAACTCCCTCCCCCGGCCCTTCCCTCTACTACCCGCGCCGCCGCAGCGGGCAGACGGAAGGCATGCTCAACGGGTTACTTGACGCGGCTCTTCTTCCGCCTGAGGAAATCAATCAGGACGAACTGCGTGAGGTTGCCGGGCGTGGCGAAGTAAGCCTTGCCCGAAGTCATCGCAGACATCTGCTTGACGAACTCGACGAGGTAGTAGTCGGAGGCGAGCATGAAGGTGTTGATCTGGATGCCCGCCTTGCGGCACGCCTGCACCTCTCGAAAGGTCGCCTCCATCACGACGGGGTCGCCGCCCATCGAGTTCTTGTAGAGTCGTCGGCCGCCGCGAATCTCGCCGAAGGGCTGGCGTGCGCGCCGACCCCTTCCGCCCGCGCCGGCCGGCTCGCCTTCGAGGAAGCAGGCCGTCGGCTTGCCGTCGGTCACCATCACGATCTGCTTCATCTCCTTGCGCTGCGCCTGCAAGAGGCGGCGCGCGAGTTTCAAGCCCTCGGCCGTGTTGGTGTGGTAGGGGCCGACCTGCGTCGTGGCAAGGCGCGCGAGCGGGAGTTCTTCGGCGTCGTCGTGGAAGAGCACGACCTTCATCGAGTCGCCGGGGTACTGCGTGCGTATGAGGTGCGCGAGCGCGAGCGCGACCTTCTTGGCCGGCGTGAAGCGGTCTTCGCCGTAGAGGATCATCGAGTGCGAGCAGTCGAGCATGACGACGGTCGCGCAGGAGGACTGGTAATCCTGCTGGTGGACGTGGAGGTCTCTGTATTCGAGGTTGAGCGGGACGGTGAGCCCTTCGCGCTTGATGGCAGAGAGCAGCGTCGTGTTCACGTCGAGGTTGATGGTGTCGCCGAACTCGTAGGGCTTCGGCGACTGCGAAGCCTCGACGCCGGTGGAGAGGTGCGGCGTGTCGTGGCGGCCGACGGAAGACTTGCCGAGGCTGCCGAGCAGGTTTCTTAAAGTCTTGTAGCCGAGGAAGTCGAGCCCCTTCTCCGTCACCTCGAACTTGACGTTGCGCGGCAGGGGCTCGCCGACTTCGCCGGGGCCGGGCTGCCCTCTCTGCCCGCGTTGCCGCGCGTCGGCCGGCTCCTCTTTGAGCTTCAGATAACCCTCTTCGACCAGCCGCTCGATGAGCTGGTTCAGCAGCTCCTCCAACTGCGACCCTTTGAACTGGCCGTTGTTCTCGGCCAGCATCTCCTCGATGTCGCGCTCGGACAGCTCGCCCATCTCGACGAGCGCCTGAAGGAGCGCCTGCCTCAGCGCGTCCAAAGACTGATCCGGGTCTTGCCGCTGCCGCGTCCAGTAATAATCGTCGTCGAACCCCGACGAGAGCAGCGAATCCTGCAACAGCCCCATCAGGTCGCCCAGAGAGAGCCCCGACACGTCGAAGCCCTTGAACCTTGAATAGCGTATGAACTTCATCTACTTCTTCCCCACCGGCTCCGGCACTTGCAGGTCGCGGCAGATTTTGCGCGCGAGAAAATCATTTATCTCCCGATGGCGCGGAACTGACGACGACCGCTGCGCCGCGCGGTTGATGTAGACCGTATGATTGCCGCCCTCTCGGAAGAACTCGCAGCCGTGTCGTTCTAAGTGTCGAATCAAGTCAATGCGTTTCATGCCGCGAGTTTAGGAATTTCTTCGGTGCGCGGGATGCAGAAAAAATTTAAGTGACGACAAGCTGCTCCCGAATTGCTTCCTCGCCTTTCACCGTTTCTTCGGCCAAAGCACGATTGGCTTCCAACACCATTTCGACGGCCTCTTTGAGATTCTCGCGCGCCTCTTCGAGCGTCGCCCCCTGCGTATTTGCGCCGGGCAGTTCCTCTACGAACCCGATGTAGCCCTCGGGCACTTTGAGGTAGACGGCGTTGAGAGTTAAGTCCATAGCCTCTCTCCTTAGCTGTAGCGGCCCGACTCGGTCAGGTCGTCGTAGATCATGCCGCGGCGGTCTTTGCGCGCTTTGGTGGCGGCGGTGTAGCCGCCCTCTTCGTTGCGGCTGATCTTGTTCTGGGCGTAGAGCCCTTCGAGGACGAACTCGCAGGCCGAGACGAGCATGGCGTCGTCGGAGCGCTTGAAGTCGAAGGGGACGAGCGCGTTGTCTATCAAATCGGGGACGGCTTCGAGCAGGCGCACGCACTCGTCGGCCGAGGCGTCGTCGGAGAGCTTGACGTTGTTGCCCGAGTCGAACCAGCGCACCGTGTTCGAGAAGTCGAAGCCGACGAAGTAGCCCTCGAAGATTTCGCCGGCCGCGCGCTTGATGAGGTCTTTCGCTATCCGGCCTGCGCCGACCTGCTCGCCCTCGTACTCAAGCTCCATCTTGCCAGTCATCGAGGGCACGGCCGCGTAAACGTCCGAGACGCGCGGGACTATCTCCTCCTCGCCTGTGAGAATCGCACGCCGCTCGGCGTTCGAGACGACCGACTCGGTCACGGTAATCGGCATCCGCTGCGAGACGCCCGAGCGCTTATCAATCCGCTGGTCGTCGCGCGCCTCGAAGGCGATCTGCTCGACCAGCTCGCGTATGAAGTCGGGGATGCGCAGAGTCCCTTCCGAGCCGCTACGCTCAGTCCAAGCCTCCTGCCGCGTAATCTCGACGCCGAGCTGCAAGTCCGAAGGGTAGTGCGTCGTCACCTCTGCGCCGATGCGGTCTTTGAGGGGCGTGATGATCTTGCCGCGCGCGGTGTAGTCTTCGGGGTTGGCGGAGAAGACGAGCATCACGTCGAGGGGCAGGCGGACGGGGTAGCCCTTAATCTGCACGTCGCCCTCCTGCATGATGTTGAAGAGGCCGACCTGAATTTTTCCGGCGAGGTCGGGCAGCTCGTTGATGGCGAAGAGGCCGCGGTTGGCGCGCGGGAGCAGCCCGTAGTGAATCGTCAGCTCGTCGGAAAGTAAGTGCCCGCCGCGCGCGGCCTTGATGGGGTCAACGTCGCCGATGATGTCGGCGATGGTCACGTCCGGGGTGGCGAGCTTTTCGACGAAGCGCGCGTCTCGCTCGACCCACGCTACCGGCGTCTTATCGCCCTCACGCTCGACGGTCTGCCGGCCGTAGGCCGAGATGGGGCCCAGCGGGTCGTCGTTAACCTCCGACCCGGCGATGACGGGTATCGAGTCGTCGAGCAGGTTGACGAGCTGGCGGATGATGCGGCTCTTGGCCTGCCCGCGAAGACCCAAAAGGATGAGGTTGTGGCGCGCGAGCACGGCGTTGACGATCTGCGGGATGACCGTCTCGTCGTAGCCGACGATGCCGGGGAAGACGCGCTCGCCGCCGCGCAGCTTCCGCAGGAGGTTGGCGCGCATCTCGTCCTTCACGGGGCGCGGCCGGTAGCCCTGCTGTTTCAGTTCGCCGAGTGTCTTGGGTAGTGACATTACTTTTAAACCTTGTCCCCTTGAAAATGAGTTAACGGCGCCCGCCCGCGCCCGTGAGCGCCGCGAGCGCCTGCGCCAGCGTGCGGTAGGTTCGCAGACCCGTCATGTCCAAGCCCAGTCCGACGAGCGTCCGCGCCGCCTGCGCGCCGACGCCCGTGACGCAGCCTTCGGCGCCGACCAGTTTGAGAGCATGCACGAGGTTCGTCAGGTTCGCCACGGCCGCCGAGTCCACGATGCGCGCGCCCGTGATGTCTATGATGCAGACGCGCGCGCCCTGCCTCGTCACCTCCGTCAAAGCGGCGCGCGTGGCGCGCGAAGTCCGCTCGGGGTCGAGCGAGCCGATGAGCGGCAGCACCAGCACGCCTTCGAGCACGGGCACGACCGGCGTCGAGACCTCTTCGATCGTCTGCTCGTGCTCGCGCAGGAGTTCGCCCAGAGCCTCCTCGGCCTCCTTGCGCGCCGTGATGTCCATCGTCACGCCGCGCATCCCCGCAGCACGCCCCTCCGCGTCGCGCACGGGCACCGAGTGCGACGCGACGTGGACGACGCGGCCGTCCTTGCGCACCCAGCGGAACTCGCTCACGCCCCCGCTGCCCTTGAACTTCGCACGCGCCTCCGAGGCGGCGCGCTCGCGGTCTTCGGGGTGGACAATCGTGAGCCAGAAGTTCGGAGTCCGGAGCCACTCCTCCTTCGTGTAGCCGAGCATCTGCTCGACGTAGTCGCTCACGAAGTCAATCCTCTGCCCCGACTCGTCGGGCTCGCCCCACGCCTCCCACACGACGCCGGGCACGCTTGAGACGAGGTCTTGCAGGCGGCGGCGCTCGTCCTCGACCTGCGCGGCTAGGCGAGCGCGCTCCGCCTCGGCGCGGCGGCGCCGGCCGATGTCGCGGGCGATGGTGGCGGCCCCCACGATGCGCCCCGCGGCGTCGCGGACGGGCGAGATGCTTACCGAGACCTCGACGCGCGCGCCGTCCTTGCGCACCCGCACCGTCTCAAGGTCGCTTATCTTCTCGCCGCGCCCCAGACGCTCGTGGATGTTCGCTAGCTGCCCGTGCAGCCCCTCGGGGACGATGAAGGAGACGTGACGGCCGACGGCCTCCTCGGCCGTGTAGCCGTAGAGGCGCTCGGCGGCCGCGTTCCAACTCGTGACCGTGCCTTCGAGCGTCTTCGAGAGGATGGCGTCCTCGGAGGACTCGACGATGGCCGCGAGCCACGCGCGGTCTACGTCGGGCGCCGCCGCGGCGCCGTTGCCGCCGGGGACGGCCTTCTTCGTCGGGGTCACTTTGCGGCTCATGCGTCGGCTGCGAAGCGTCCGCCCTCTACGCGGCGGACGAGTCCGTCCTCTTCGAGCTTCAGGAGATGCGCGACGACGGCGCGCGCGGCCAGCGCGTGCATCTTCGGGTGAACGTCCGTGTAGGCTTGCGCGACGACCTCCTCGGGCGTCGCGGCGCCCGCGCGCACGGCCGCGAGGATTTCGCGCTCGCGCTTGAGGCGGTGGGCGACGTACTCGTCAACCTTCGCGCGCGGGCTCCCGACCGCAGGCCCGTGCCCGCCGAAGAGCGCGACGAGGCGCGGCAACTGCCGGTAGCGTTCGAGCGACGCGAGGTAGTCGCGCACGCTCCCCTCTTCCGGGTCTATCAGCACCGATCCGACGCCGACGATGTTGTCGCCCGTCAGCAGCGCGCCCGCGCGCTCGTCGTAGAAAGACAGGTGGCCGCGCGTGTGGCCGGGCGTGTGCATCGCGCGCAAGGTGATGGATGGGTCGCCTTCGAGACTGATTACGTCGCCGTCTTCGATGAAGCGGTCAACGCGCACGCGCCCCTCCAACACTTCCGCCGTCACTCGGTGCGCGGCGACCGGGAAGCCGCCGAACTGCTCCCTCAGACTCTCGACGCCGCCGACATGGTCTGGGTGGTGGTGCGTCAGAACTACCTCCCGGAAGCGCCGGCCTTCGTCGAGAAGCTCGCGTACGAACTCGGCGAGCACACGCTGCTCGTCCTCGTAGGGCGAGCCGGGGTCGAAGACGACGAAGTCGCGCGTGCCTACGACGTAGCAGTTGGTCGTCGTCGCGGGCGGCTTGGTCGGCGTACGCAGCGGCACGCAGACGAAGCCGGGCAGGAACTCTATCCTTCGAACCTGCTCGCGCCGCGCCTGCGGGACGCTGAGGAAACGCTCGGTCAAATCTTCGCCGAGCCCTCCGGCCACGGTGCGTACGGCGTGAATGACGGGCGGCGCGGCCATCAGCTCGAAGCGCCGCCAGCGCGCGTAGGCTTCCGAAGCGCGTTCCCAGCCGCCCTCGTCGAACTCCGCCGTGAGCAGGCGCGGCTCCTGTTTGCGCGGGCAGCGTACGACGAAGAAGTGCGTGTCGAAGCGCCGCGGGCTAAACGGCGGCGTCACCCATCTCCCGGCGAAAGTGAAATCGCGCGCGTCGAGTTTGAGTCCGTAGTGCTTGAGCAAAGCCGCGAACGTCATCCGCCCCGAAGTCAGGTCGTCGAGCACTGACGCGAGCTGCCCCTTCGTCAAACTCTCGGCGCCGCGCGCGGCGAGTACGCCCAGCTCCTCGAACAGCTCGCGCGCCGCGCAGGCTATCATCTGGGCCGACTCGCGTTCGGCGGCATTCTCAACTTCAACCTCCGCGTCCGCCTCGTCGCGCTGCCCGCCGGGGAAGGCGTAGAAGCCCGGCTGGAAAGCCAACGCCGCGCCGCGCCGCGCCCAGAAGACTTCGGGGCCGCCCGCGCCCTCGCGCACGAGCACGACGGCCGCCGCGTCCTTCGGCACCGCCGGCGTCGGCCGACGCTCTTCCTGAACTGTGCTGACTTCGCTCACGTGATAAAGAAGCTGTTGGCTGTTAGCTGTTGGCTTTTAGCTCTCGTCAATGAGGACGGGATGAGTTAAAGGCCAGAAGCTAAAAGCCAACAGCTAACAGCTAACAGCTTTCATTCGTCGCCTTGCCAGCGGAAGCGCTCGCCGTCGCGGCCCTGCCAAGGGTTGCCGCGCATGTGGTAGCCGCCCTCCTCCCAGAAGCCGGCCTCGTCCTCTGCGAGGAAGCGCACGCCCTTGACCCACTTGGCCGACTTCCACGCGTAGAGCTGCGGCACGATGAGGCGGACGGGGCCGCCGTGCTCAGGCGGGATGGGCTGGCCGTCGTTCGTCCACGCGAAGAGCGAGTCTTCGGCGAGGAAGTATTCGATGGGCAGGTTGGTCGTCCAGCCGTAGTCGTGCCCTTCGGCGACGACGAACTTCGCTTCCGGCTTAACGCCGACCAGCTCCGTAATCGTTCTCGTCGAGACGCCGCCCCAGAGGTTTCCGAGCCGCGACCAGCGCGTGACGCAGTGGAAGTCTGCGTAGACCTTCACCGCGGGCAGTTGCAGGAACTCGTCGAGCGACCACTTCAAGGGTCTTTCCACCAAGCCCCCGGCCTCGAACTGCCACGTCTCAAGGTCAACCTGCGGCGTGCCGTGCGCGTCAAGCACAGGCCACTTACGCGTGCGCGTCTGCCCCGGCGGGATGCGGTTCGTTTTGCGGGTGTCGGGGCTGACGATAACATCCGCGCCCTCGAACTCCTCCGCCCGCCGCGGCTCGCCCTCCTGCCGGAAGGGGTCTTTGAAAAGCGTGTCGAGAAAACTCATAAAGCAGTAGACAGTAGACAGTAGTCAGTAGACTGTAGAAAAGCTTTCGTCATATCGAAACGTCCGAATGTCAGCGTCAGCGGCCGCAGCGCGGAGCGCTACTGACTACTGGCTACTGGCTACTGTTTCTTTCCCGCGTTCTCCGCCAGACGCATCAACTCTTCCGGCATCCACTTGGAGACGCCCTTCTGCAAGGCGCCTTCGATGCCGACGGTGCGGTCGTGCCAGTCGTCGGAGCGGCCCAACGTGCCGCGCTCTCGCTCGTACCGAAGCGTCTGGTCGAGGCTCAGGCAGATGCCGTTGATGATCTCGCGCCAGTCTTCGAGCTGTATGCCGCGGCGGACGAGCGAGAGGCCGGCCGTCCAGTCTTCCTCGGGCGCGCGCGCGTCCTGCTCGGGGATGGTCAGGTTGTCGAGCGGCGGCATCGGCGAGTCTTTGAACTCGTCGTAGAGCCTGCGCCGCAGGTCGCGCAGAGACATCCCCTCGTTCTCGCGCGCCAGCGCCTGCGCGCGGCGGAAGATGTCGGGCACGCTGGTCTGTTCTTTCGCCATCGTTCGGCCCCTTCGTCTGAACTTTTAAGTTTTACGCTCTGGCGTAATTTATAACATTTCGAAGGCCGCGGCGGCGAGCGCGCTTCGGCCCGCGCTTGCGCCGAGGCCCGCGCTCCCGCATGATAGGCGAAAAAAACAAGGGGTGTGTGGAAAGTGTCTGAGACGTTTACTGTCGAGGGGGAGACGCATGCGGTGGAGGTGCCGGCGGGGCAGAACGTCTGCCCGGTCTGCTGGCGTCAGGCGGGCGACGGGCTGGTGCCGTTCGAGCACGTGCCCGACGAGCTGAAGCAACTGATCGCGGCCAACGCGCCCGAGGGCGTGCAGTCGGTCTGCAACCGCTGCCTCGAACTGTTCGGGCGCGCGCGCGCGCAGCTTGAGAAGTACGCGGCCGTCTTCGAGCAGGGGCGCAGCGTGCTTCCGACGTGGCTCCGTCTCGGCGCGCACGAGCACTTCACGGGGCGCGGCGTCACCATCGCCTTCCTCGACTCGGGCTTCTACCCGCACCCGGATTTGACGACGCCGCACAGCCGCATACTCGCCTACCACAACGTCGTCCCGCGCGGGACGGGCACGCTCGAAAGCGTGGACGTGGCGAGCTGGCACGGCATGATGACCTCGGTCGTCGCGGCCGGCAACGGCGCGCTCTCGGGCGGCTTCTTCCGCGGCCTCGCCCCCGACTGCAACGTCGTCCTCGTGAAGGTCAGCAAGTCGGGCCACATCCCCGAGAAGAACATCGAGCGCGGCCTGCGCTGGGTGCTTGAGCACCGCGAGAAGTACAACATACGCGTCGTCAACATCTCGGCCGGCGGCAACGCCGACGAGTCGTATCTGACGAACAGCCTGTGCCAGACGGTCGAGCGCGCGGTGCGCGAGGGGCTGGTCGTCGTCTGCGCCGTAGGGAACGCGGGCTGGGAGCCGGGCCACCCCGTCTTGCCGCCCGCCTCCGCGCCGTCTTCAATCGCCGTCGGCGGCTTGAACGACCAGAACTCGCTCGACCGCGCGCGCCACAGCCTCTACCGCTCGTCCTACGGCCCGACCTTCGACGGCTTCCAGAAGCCCGAAGTCATCGCGCCCGGCATCTGGGTGCCCGCCCCGATTCTGCCGCACACGCCGACGGCCGCCGAGGCGGAGCTTTACGCCAAGCTCCACAACGCTTCGGACGAGGAGATGCGCCCGATTATCGAAGAGCACAAGCAGGTAGACCGCGACCTCTACGAGGCGCGCACGCTCCCCACGTACCTCATACGCCAGCTCGTCTCGGTCAAGCTCCACGAGGCGGACGTGATAAGCGAACACTACAAGTTCGTGGACGGCACCTCTTTCGCCGCGCCGATTGTCTCTTCGACCGTCGCCTGCATGCTCGAAGCCAACCCGCACCTCACGCCGCAGCAGGTCAAGCGCATCCTCATAGACACGGCCGAGCGCCTGCCGAACGTCGAGATAGACCGCCAAGGCTGGGGCGTCATCGCCCCCCGCCGCGCCGTCGAAGTCGCCCTCGCCCTCCGGCCGCAATGAGATTTCAGTAAGACTTCAGGCGGGGCCCATGTCCCCGAAGGGGACACAGACAATAGTCGGGGGTAAGCGAGGGCGCGCAGCGACCGAAGCGCCACCCCCGGAACGAGCGCCAAAATAATTCCGACCCTGAAAGGGTCGCACGGCGATTCACGGTGCGACCCTTTCAGGGTCGGAACGTATATCCGCCCGGTTCCGGGGGCGGCGCTCACTTACGTTCGCTCTGCCCCCGGCTATTGTCTGTGTCCCCTTCGGGGACTCATCCGTCAACTGAAACCTTTTTGCTGCGGCGGCCGACGGGCCAGACAGCCGGGCGGGGCTCTTTTATACACAATGGGAGCGGCCCGCGCTTTGCTCTTACGTTCGTGCTCTCCCGAATCTTCGGGGCGGAGTTTTTGAGGGATGAAGAGGGAAGAACTGAAGCTGGCGGCGAAGTCGAGCACGTCTCTGCTCTCGCCGCTCGAAAGGCGGCTGGCGGCGCGGGTCGTGCCGCTCATACCCGCTTGGATGGGCACGCAACATCTGACGATGCTGACGCTCGCGTGGTGCGCGGGGCTGGTCGCGTTCGGCTATCTGGCGGCGGGCGACCTGCGGTGGCTGTGGGGCTCGTCGCTGATGATAGCTTTGCAGTGGGTGACGGACTTCTTCGACGGCAAGATCGGGAAGCACCGCGGGACGGGGCTCGTCAAGTGGGGCTTCTACATGGATCACCTGCTCGACTTCGTCTTCCTCTGCGCCGTCGTCGGCTCCTACGCCTTCGTGCTGCCCGAGCGGGCGCACCTCAGCCTCTTCCTCGTGCTCGCCGTCTTCGGCGGCTTCATGGTCAACTCCTTCCTCGCCTTCGCCGCGACGGGCCGCTTCCACATCAGCCACGGCAAACTCGGGCCGACGGAGTTCCGCGCGGCGCTGGTCGTCATCAACTCGCTGCTCGTCCTCTACGGCACGCGGCGGATGGCTAAGGCGCTGCCCTACGTCGCCGCCTGCGGCTTCGTCGCGCTCTGCGTCCTCGCCTACCGCACGCAGCGCGAACTCTGGCGCCGCGACATGGAGGAGAAGCGCGAGACGGCGCCCGCGCCCGCCGTCAGTCTCACACGCAAGGAAGCGGCCTGAAGGAGAGGTTGGAGGTTAGAGGTTAGAGGTTAGTGAAGGCCGTCAGCAGCCGCCCGCTTTCAAAACAGGTGATGCGCTAAACACGACTACTAACCTCTAACCTCTAACCTCTAACCTCTCCTCTTTGCCTTTTCCCGTGTGCCTCTTTACAATCTTTCCTCACAAGCCGAAGCACGAAAATCTGACGACAGTCCGGGAGATTAACGAACATGGCAGAGAACGAGAACGCGGCCGCGCCTGCGCAGGAGACCGGCGGCGAGCAGGCCGGAGGCGGCGAGGAGGCGCCGGCCGCGGCGGCGCCGCAGGCCGAGACGGCGCCCGAAGAGATCACCTACCACGCCGTCGAGAAGGACGGGCAGGTCACGGCCATCTGGGAGATGCAGGGGCGTAAACACCTCCGCACCATAGACCCGCGCTCCCGTCAGGGACAGGAAATCCTGCGCCTCTACACCGCCGAGCACGGGGAGTAAGTTCGCGAGCGGCGTCGTCCGGCGGGCCGAAGGGGTAGCCTTCGGCCCGCCGGACGACGCCGCCGCCTTCACTCAGGCCCTTCGCCGCTCGAACCTAGGCGTGTACCCTCTGTTCTTCACGTAGTTATCGAAGAACTCCATCCGGCCTCTCTTGTCTAGACCCTTCACGACGTCAACGTCTATGTTCAGGCAGAGGATGCCGATCAGCCCGTACCGCTCGTGGTAGAGCGGCGTCGTCGTCGCCTTCACACGCTTGGTCGGTGTGAACTGCTTGAGGTAGCTCACCTCGCTGCCCCCCTCCAGCGCGCGGACGAGTCGCCGCCCCTGATTCTTCACGTACTGGATGACGAACCTCGTCGAGGGGTCGTAGAGGCTTCGCCCCGAGACCCTCTCGGTGTTGCGCGCGGCGATGATCGAGCGGAGGGGGTTCCTCACGTTGTGCAGCAGGATTTCGAGGTAGATGTCGCTGAGCGTGTCGCCCAAGTCGTTGACGAGCCGCTTGAAGTTGCCGAATATCTGCGCGTTCTCCTCCCCGAAGTTCTCGATGAAGTCGAGCAGGTCGTACTTCTCGATCAAATTCTCGTAGAGCGGCAGCGCCGTGTCGGGCAGGATGTCGCCCTTCCTGTCAATGTTGTCCTCGCGCAGGTAGACCAAGTCCATCGCGGCCAGCCGGTCGTAGCAGTCGTCGCGCAGGAAGTAATGCACCGCCTTCAGGAAGATCTGCCGGTTCAGGCTCGGGACGTTCGTCCCGGGGGCGAGGCTGATCGGATAGTAGCCGCTGTGCTGAAAGAGCCTTTTCCCTTCGACGAGTCCCGCCTTGTCGGGGCCGCAAGGCGCCCAGTCCCTGAGCGGTCGCCCCCGCCCGCCCGCCCCGAGCGGATGCGTCTCGCCCAAGACCGGCGTCTCGAATCTCGTCCGCGTGGCCTCCAGTTCGCGAATCTGGCTGACGATCTCCAGTTGCGCCCTCTCCATGCTCCGTCCGCTCCGGTGGTTGACCCTAACCGTGTGCATGTCCGCCACGTCGAAAGGAATCGACTCCTCGTGCTCGATGAGTTGGACGAGCGGCTTGCCGGTCGCGTGGCGGAGCGCGAGTTCGTAGAAGACGTTAGGGTTGTGTCCCGTCAGGTCGGCGATCACGAGCGGGTCGGTGACGATGCGGCGCACGACCTGCCTGGAGATGAGTCCGGGCTGCCCGAGTTCATCCGCGCGGACGGCGATGTAGCCGCACTGGGCGGCCGCGGGCCGGATCAACCGTTCGAGTATTTTGTCCGAGCGCCTGCGGGCGGGCGAGCCGCGCTCGCCGATGGGGGCTATGACGAAACAACGTTTGTGGGCCATCGCCTTCGACCTCCTTCCATCGCGCCCGGGACGCGAGCCGGCGGGTGAGAGCTGAAGCAATCTAGCGGGAAGCCGTATGGTAGCATTCTTCGCCCGGGCGGAGTAGACGTAAGGATGCGAACGAAAACTTCTTCGGCCGGCCTCTTCGGCCTCAAGCTCACCCCGGCCGGCGTACTAGAGCATAGGCGGACTACGCAGGAAGGGGACGAGCAGCCTGACGAGCGCGACGATGACGAACGCGCCGACCACGTCGAGCAGTATGCCGTAGCGAATCATGCGCGCGAGCGGGACGTAGCCCGAGCCGTAGACGATGGCGTTGCAGGGCGTCGAGACCGGGAGCATGAAGCCGAGGCTCGCGCCCATCGTCGCGCCCAGCGCCGGCTCCAAGGGGTCTGCGCCCTGCGCGCGCGCGATGGCGATGACGACGGGCACGACCATGTTCGCCGAGGCGGTGTTCGAAGTCGCCTCCGAGACGACGACCGCGACGAGCACGGACGCGAACAGCAACCCCGTCCCGCCGCTCAACGGCAGCAGCCCCGTCAGCCCGCGTCCCACGGCTTCGGCCAGCCCCGTCTGAAACGACAGCACGCCCAGAGCGAAGCCCCCGCCGTAGAGCAGAACCACGCCCCAGTCAATCTTCACCGCCTCGTCCCAAGTAATCGCGCGCCGCCCCTCGTCGCCGGGGAGCAGAAAAAGGAGCGTCGCGCCGACGACCGCCGCGACCGCTTCGGGGACGCTGCCGTTGACGCTCCTGTACGTGTCGCTCTGGTCGCCTGCGGCGAGCGCGATGATGCCGGGCACGACCCACAGCGCGACCGTGACGGCGAAGGCGAGAAGCGTTGACTTCTGCCCGCGCGTCCACGCGCCCAGACGCTCGCGCTCGCGCGTGAGCATCTCGCGGCTGCCTTCGATCTCTTTCACGCCCGCGGGCGAGAGCCAGTTGAGGTAGAAGAAGAGCCAGAGGAAGAGGACGACGACGACCGGCGTGCCGATGACCGCCCACTTGAAGAACGGGAACTCGACGCCCGTCAGTTGCCTTATGAAGCCGAGCCCGATGACGTTCGGCGGCGTGCCGATGGGCGTGGCGAGTCCGCCGACCGAGGCGGCGAACGAAGTCATCAGCATCAGCGCCGTCGCGTAGGCGCGGCTCACACGCTGCCCGCCCTCCCTCTCCTGTTCGAAGAGGAAGGCGAGGATGGCCATGCCGATGGCGAACATCATCGCCGTCGTCGCCGTGTTGGAAATCCACGCCGAGATGAACGCCGTCACCGCGCCGAACGCGAAGAGGATGCGCGAGGGGCGCGCGCCCACCCAGCGAATCGAGAGCACGCCGAACGCCAGACGGCGGTCGAGCCTGTGCAGGAAGATGGTGCGCGCCAGCATGAACGACCCGATGAAGAGGAACATCAGAGGGTCTGCGAACGGCGCGAACACGTCCTTCGCCGGGGCGACCTTCAGGACGACGCACGCGGCCGCGCCCAAGAGCGCCGTCACGGGCAGCGGCAGCGCCTCCGTAACCCAAAGCACCACGACCGCCGCCATCACCGCCGCAAGCCTGTGCGCCTCCGGCTTCAGGCCCGTCAGCGGAAGCACGAGCAGCACGACGAACGCCGCGGGCGCCAACGCGAACCCGGCCGTGCGCCGCCAACGCTCGAAGCGCTCCTCGGCCTCGCTCACGGCCCCCAACCCTGTGACGTTCTCTTCCATTCGGGGAGCGTCGCGAAAACGTTGACACGGCCCGCGACCGGGGATAGGATTACGCGCCGTACGGCACTCACCGGCGGAGCTTACCATTCCCGGCCGCCCCGCACGGACTCGCGCGGGAGTCTCACTCCCGTTGACCTGTGACGCAGTTTGCCCGGCTGTTTTAACTCCTTAGCACACGGCGCGCGAAGGCCGCAAGCATGTGCGCCCGGCACGGCCCGGGCCGCCGGGCACGCCTTTCAACATCTCCTCCCCCGCCCGCGGGGCCCACCGAAAGGAGTCATCATGTCTAACGGCAACGGGAGCCGGAACGGTAACGGGGCGCCGGCCGCCGGGCTGCGCGCGAGTCTGTTCCCCGGCTCGATCAGGTGCGGCGAACAGGCGCAGAAGGTGCCGGGGCGGACGGTCATCGCGCACATCTCCGACCTACACTTCAGGTCGGGCACCGACGCGTCGAAGCTGCCTTGGAACGCGCTGCTCGCCGACCTCGCGAGGCAGGAGGTCAAGCCCGACGTAATCGCCGTGACGGGCGACCTCGTGGACTCGCCCTTCGGCGGCGTCTTCGGCTTCAGGGACGAGGCGACCGCGGCCTTCGAGAACGTCTGCACCTACCTCGAAGACCTCTGCCGCGAGCTGGAGATTGACCCGGCGACGGGGCTCGTCGTGGTGCCGGGCAACCACGACTACCGCCTGAGCGGCATCGTCCGCGACAGGCACCAGCCGCGCAAGTTCTACGACAAGTTCGGCGGCTACTGCCGCCCGCTGCTGCTCCCGTCGCTCCGCCTCTGCCTCTTCGCCATGGACTCGAACCAGATGGAGCGGACGCTCGACCTCGCGGCGGGCACGGTCGAGCGCAACGACCTCGTCAACTTCGGCACGCTCGTCGGGCAGGTGCCCGGCGGCCACTCCGACTGCACGAAGGTCGTGCTGCTGCACCACCACCCGATGCCCATCGCCTCGACCGAGAACTCCTCACGCTTCGACGACCCGCGCTACACGCTGCTGAAGAACGCCGGGCAGTTCATGACCAACATGGTGAAGGCCGGGGTGAGCCTCATCCTCCACGGCCACCAGCACGCGCCCGGCTACTCGAAGGCGGTCTTCCCCTACGGCCGCGGCAAGGAGCACATGATTACGGTCGTCGCGGCCGGCAGCAGCGGCCGGCAGGTCGAAGAGTACAACCTCATCACCGTCACCGACGGCGGCAAGATTGACCTTGAGCGCAGGTCGCTGCGCGGCAACACGTACTTCGATCAGGAGGGCGACGCGCGCTCCGTACTCAGCTACGACGACGCCCGCCGCGCCTCCTTCGAGGGGCTCGCGGGGGACGCGGGCGCGAGGTTCAGGGTCAGGAAGTTCAGCCGCCTCTACCTCGTCCACAGCGGCTCGGGCGACGCCGACATCTACGAGCGCTCCGAGCAGGTCGAGGCGTTCGGCGACGACGTGGGCGCCTTCCAGACCTTCGTCGAATCCAAGTCGGGCTTCTTCGACCGGCCGGAGTATAAGGCGCTCTGGCCCGACAATCAGGAGGTCAAGTGGGTCTGGAAGACGGAGACCTACGACTCGACGCTGCGCGAGGCGCAGGTCGTCTTCAAGCCGTCCCTCTCGAAGAACCGCCTCATCGCCTACGAGTCGCAGCGGAAGGCTTACAACCTGTTCCACTTCTACGGGCGCGACCGCGAGGACGCGACGCGCGGGCGCTGGCGGCAGGAGTTCATCGAGATCATCATCCAGAACGTCTACGACCTCTTCGTGCTCACGCTCAGCTTCCCCGAGGGGCACCGGCCGAAGAACTTCTACCGCCTCGCGCACAACCGGAAGCGCTGCCCGGCCGCCGATCACACCTTCGAGGAGTGCGCCCCCGACCCGCTCGAACAGGAGCGCTTCGACCTGCACTTCTCGAAGTTCACGGAGGCGGGCACGGTCGTCATCTCGCTCGAAAAGCCCGTGCCCGGCTTCACCTACTGGATTTACTGGGACTTGCCCTACGAGGAGGAGTCGAAGCTGTCGGCGCACGACGCCGGCACGGCGCGCGACTTCGAGCGGGAGCTGCTGCGGATGCGCGACCCCGGCGGGCCGCAGCGCGAGGCGGCGAGGCGCTGGTTCGAGGAGATGCGCAGGGACATCTTCAAGGCGAAGATGTGGAGCGGCCTGAGCGGCAACGGCGGCCCCGACGAGATGGACATCTCGCTCTACGCCTACGACCGCGAGCAGCGCGGGCTGGTCTGCGTGGCCGCCTCGCTGCCGCGGCGGACGCCGCCCGACCAGCCTTGGGATGAGGTCATCGAGCCGGGGACGACCATCGTCGGCGCCTCATACCGGCGGCAGGAGGCGATGCTCTACAGTTCGGCCGTCAGGAGCCCGCGGCTCGGCGAGTCGGAGTACGGGATGCGCATCCCCGAGTCTTGGCGGGCGGACGAGGCCAAGCCCGAGGACAGGTACGCGGTCGTCTGCACGGTGCCGCTCTTCTGCCCCATCCCCGACGGGCGCCGGATCGCGGTGCTGGCCTTCGCCAGCAAGCAGCCCTCCTCGCGCCTCACCCACTTCGTGCCGCAGAGGCGCGTCGGGGCGGACAGCGACAGGCTGAAAGCGATCAAGGCGGCACACAAGACGCTGCTCGAAGAGCTGATGGTCGTCCAGTGTATGAAGCTCGCCGACGCGCTCGGCGTCGCGCTGCCCGCACCCGGCCAAGCTTGACGCGCGCGACCCCGCTCCGATACCCTTTGCCGCTGGGAGAACCGAGGAGGCTTATGCTAACCACCGTCGAGACCATTCAAATCTCAGAGACCACGACCAGTTGCCGCGTCCACATCGGCGACGTGAACTGCAACGAAACCCTCGACGAGCGCTACCGCCGTCACTTCGAGGCCGAGGCCGACGCGCAACAGCCCACGCCCGCGCGCGCCGACGAGCAGCAGGCCCCGGCCGGACAGGAAGTCCGGCAGGAGTAGTGTCGGCGCCCCGCCGCCGTCTACGACGAAGTTCAGCACGCGCCTGTGTGAAGGCGGCGCCCGCCGCCGCTCTCACGCAGGCGCTTTTACCGTCTCCCCCGACCGTTCGAAACTCACGCGCGCCGGGCGCCTTCACCCCGGCGGCAAGACCCGCACGCCCGCGCGCAGAGGCTTCGAGTCGCCCGCGCCGAAGCGCCCGACGCCCTCCTGTACCACACCCAGTTCGAGAACGTACTCGCCCGGCGCCTCCGGCGCGACGAGCTCGATCGTGAGCCCGGCCGTGTCGCCGGGCTCCATGTCGAAAGGGATGCGCGCCGCGCCTTCGTCGGAGGGTGCTTGCGCCGCATCGTTCCCTTCCGCGATGGGAGAGCCGTCGGCCTTCGTCCACCTCTGTCGGAGCAGGACGGCGTAGCGCCCCGCCTCGTCCCCGACCGCGGGCCACGTCGCGCCGCCGACGTTTCGCACGATGACCTCGACGCGTCGTCGCTCTCCGGCCGAGAGCGTCGGCGGAAGCTTACGGCATTCGAGCGACGCCCGCGTCTGTTCGGGCGGCAGCGCCGCGGCCGCGGGCTTCAGGTCGGTCGGCGGGACGGCGTAGAGGATGTAGTTGATCGAGCGCGCGAGCAGACGGCAGTCGGCGCAGGTCTCTTCGGTGCTGATGACGACCGCGCCCGGCGGGGCTTGCTGCCCTCCGTCGAGGCGTACGAAACGCGACGGCTCGACGCCGCCGAGCGTGCCGTGCCAGAGCGCCTGTATGTAGCCCGAATGTCCGGGCGGGTCGTAGAGGTAAACTCGCGCGCCGCGGCTCGCTTCGAGCGCGGGCGCGAGAATCTTCCGAGGGAAGCGCGCGTCGAAGACGTACCAGCGCTCGGGCGGGCGCGCGTGGAAGCGCCACTGGAAGTGCGCGCCCTGCGCCAGCACGAGCGCCGACGCCGCGTAGAGCACCGCGCGCCTTCGCTTCCCTCCTTCTAACAGCCACGCGACGGCGGGCGCGAGCAGCACGTGCAGAAAGACCGGCACGGCCACCAAACGCAGTTGCGGAAACTCGTTCACCGTGAGCGCGGCCGGCACGACCGACGCGGCCAGCGCGTAGAGCACGAACCGCCACCAAGCCTCACGCCTCTGTTTGAATATGACGACGCCGAGCCCGGCGGCCGTCAGCAGGAGCGTCGCGGCGAGTAGCGCGGGCGCGTCCGGCAGGTGGTCGCGTATGTTCTGCTCGCCCGTCACGAGCCACCGCCAAGGGTTCACGTCCGCGAGGTAATGAAGCACAAAGCCGCGCGCGTCCTCCGCCACACTGCTCTGCGGCGTGACGTAAGTGATGAGACTGAACCTGCCGCCGAGCGCGCCCGGGTGGCGCAGCGCGTAGACGAGCAGGGGGATGAGCGTCAGCGCGTACGCCGTCCACGTCTGCACGACGCGCGCGAGGTTGCGCCGCGTGACGAAGAACACAAGCCCCAACGCGAGCAGCGGCCCGAGCAGCCGCCCGATTGAATACGTGTAGGTCAGCAGCGCGAGCGACGCCGCGACCGACGCGACGCCGAACGCGTCCCACCTCTCCTCACGCGACGCGCGCCGGAGCGCGAGCAGGAAGAACGCGCACACGACCGGGTAGGCCGCGACCTCGAAGACCAGCCGGCTCGACTCGTACAGCCACGGCGTCAGCAGCGCCGAGACACTGACGACCGCGCCGGCCTCCGCGCGCCCCGTCATACGCGCCGCCAGCAGCCCCAACAGCAACGCCGCCAGCGCGCCCAAGCCCGCGCTCAACAGCCTCGCCGTCAGAAGGCTCGGCCCCGTCACGCGGAACACGGCCGCGAGCAGGTAGACGTAAACCGGATTCTTATAATCCCCGAACGCACGGAAGTAGAGCGGCCACGGCTCGCCGTACTCGTCCCTCCCGCCCTCGCTGACGAGGTGCGCGTTGTACGCTATCGAAGACTCGTCAATGTAGAACCCCGGCGGGTTGCGCGGCACGTCCGCCGCGTAGAGCGCGAAGGCGAGGGCGAACGCCCCGAGGAATAAGAGGGCTCTGGCTGTCGGGTTCTGGGTTCTGGGGGAAGACATCCGAGTTTCAACCGGCACCTGACACCCAAAACCCAGAACCCGCCTTACGAGCGGAGCTGGATGTTGTAGGTCTTGATTTTGGAGTTGAGCGTGGTGGCGTTCATGCCTAAGAGGCGCGCGGCGCGCGACTGGTGGCCGCCGGTCTGGTCGAGGGCGCGGCGGATGATGTCTATCTCGAAGCGGCGCACCTCGTCGTAAAAGTTGACGCCGCGGCTCACGTCGAGCGGGCCGGTGCCGGCGGAGAGCGGAGCGGCGCCGGGCGCCTTCGAGGGGTCGGCGATCTCGGCGGGCAGGCACTGGCGCGTGATTTCGGGGCCGGGCGCGATGACGACGGCGCGCTCCATCACGTTCTCAAGCTCTCGGACGTTGCCGGGCCAAGTGTACTGTTCGAGCAGCGCGAGCACGTCGGGCGCGAGCTGGTCTGACACGTCGCGGCCGTTCTCCTCGTCGTACTTGCGTATGAAGTGCTGCGCGAGCGCGAGCACGTCCTCTCGCCGCTCGCGCAGGGGCGGAAGCTCGATGGGGACGACCGCCAAGCGGTAGTAGAGGTCTTCGCGGAAGGAGCCCTGCCGGACGGCCTCCTTCAAATCAATGTTCGTCGCGGCGATGATGCGCACGTCAACCTTGCGCGGCGTGGTGTCGCCCAGAGGGGTGAACTCGCGCTCCTGTAGGACGCGTAGAAGTCGCGCCTGCGTCTCGGGCGGGATGTCGCCTATCTCGTCTAAGAAGATCGAGCCGCCGTCGGCGACTTCGAAGAAGCCCTTCCGGGCGGCGACCGCGCCGGTGAACGCGCCGCGCGTGTGGCCGAACAACTCGGCCTCTAAAAGTTCCGAAGGGATGTTCGAGGTGTTGACGGGGACGAAGGTCTTCGAGGCGCGCGGGCTCTGCATGTGTATGGCGCGCGCGATGAGTTCCTTGCCCGTGCCCGACTCGCCTGTGATAAGCACGGTCGAGCGCGCCGGGGCGACCTGATCTACGAGCTGGAAGATGGCCTGCATCTTCTCGGAGCGGCCGATGATGCTCCCGCGCTCGACGCTGCGGCTCATGGCGCGGCGTAGGTTCTGGCGCTCCTCCTCCTTGCGCCGTCGCTTTATCCCTGCGGCGACCGTCTCAAGAATCTTCTCGTTCTGGAAGGGCTTGCGTATGCAGCCGGCCGCGCCGCGCTCCCACGCGCCGATGGCCGTGTCGAAGGTGGCGTAGGCCGTAATCATCACGACGACGGCCTCCGCGTCCGCCTTCAGAATCTCTTCGAGCGCGCGCAGCCCGCCCATGCCCGGCATCGAAACGTCCAAGAGCACCACGTCGTAGGCGCGGCGGCCGTAACACTCCAAGCCCTCCTCGCCGGTCTTCGCCAAGTCAACGCGGTAGCCTTCCGCCGAGAGCAGCGTCTCCAAAACGTCGCGCATGATCTCCTCGTCGTCCACGACGAGGACGGAACCTTTTCTCGCCATCCAAAACCTCAGAACAGGTGATAGGTAACAGGTGATGGGTGACAGGTAGAAGCGAGTTCTTACCCGTCACCCATCACCTGTTACCTGTCACCCATTCTATACCGGGCGGCGGCGCGGCGGCGAATGCGGGGCCGCTCACTTGATGGAGGCCGAGTCCTTCGGCTTGAGGAGGCGGCGGCCTTCGGGCGCGGGCACGGGGCGGCGGCGCTCGGCCGTGACGAAGAGCGTGTAGTCGTCCGACTCGAAGCCCGCGACGCGGACGTAGACTTCGGCGCGGTTGAGGTCGTTCGTGGCGGGCAGGCTCCCCATGTAGACGATGCGGCCGTCGGGGACGACGCCCCACAGCACGTAGACGCTCGCGTTCACGGCCGTTGGGAGCGGCACGCCGCTGAAGTTCGCGCGGACGTACGCGCGCCGCTCGCGCAGCGTCGCACGCGCCGCGCCGCGCGCCTTCGGCGCGGCCGAGTCGCCGTCTAGCTCGATGAGGCGCCCGCCGCCCTGCGAGTAGAGCGCGTCGTCAACCTCGGCGTAGAAGTCGCCCGCCGCCGCCGCGGAGGCCGTGCGCGGGCGGCGTATGTTTGGGGTCGGCGCAGGCACAGGCGCGGGCGAGTCCGGCGTCGGGGCGGGCGCGGCGGCCGAAGGGTATAGCGCGGCCGCCTCGTCCGCGCGCGTCGTCAGCACGGGGTCGCCGGGGCGCTCTACGTCCGCCGAAGCCTCGGCCGTGACGATGACGCCGTAGCGCTCCAACCCCGCGGGCCGGTCGAAGGCGAGCCCGCCGTTGCCGCCCTCACTGCGGCGCAGTTCGCCGAGGCGGACGATGCTTCGGCCGCTCACGGCCCAGACGACGTAGGTGGTCGCGCCCTCCGCGACCGTCCGCGGGTCGGGCAGGTTCAGCGCGGTCAGGCGCGCGCGCCCTCCGCCCTCGCTCGCCTCGACGGTCAACTGCCCCGTTGCGCTCGTCGTCAAAGAGCGCAGTCGTATGTCCACGCGCTCCTGCCCCGCGGCAGCGCGCGGCGCGTGCTTGCCGGACGGCGTGGCCTCGTACGACTTGCCCGCGGACGCGCCCTCATACGAAAGCGCCGCGAGCGCAAGCCCCAACGCGCACAGCGCCGCCGCGCACGCGCGCGCCCAAGCCTTCGGAAAGTCTGTGCCTCTGCTCATAGAAAAGTATGAACCCGGCTTCTCTGTCTCTTGATGTGGAAAGCGCGTGCGAGATTAGCACCGGCGGGGATAAAAGCAAGTCTTATTTCGGCGGCTAGCGCTGCGGGGCGGCGGGCGCCTTCTTAAGCTCGGTGATGACTTCGGTGCCGTTGTCGTCTTCGACCGTGAAGTTGACCCTGTCGCCGACCCGCACGGACTTCAGCAACGCCTTGTCCCTCACAGACCACTCCATCTGCATCGCGGCCATGAAGCCTTTAATCTCTTCGTGGTCTATCTCAAGCCAGCCCTCTTCGAGGTTGATGAGGCGGACGACCCCGACGCCGTTGTAACTCTTGACGCCGGCCGGCGTCTGCTGCGCCCGCGGCGAGCCCGAAGGGGCGCCGACCTGTGCGGGCGGCTCTATCGTCTTCCAAGGGACGGGCGAGGCCGCGGCCTGCGGCGTCGGCGCCGCGGCGTTCTGCGTCTGGGGCCCGCGCGCGCAAGCCACGGAGAGCGCCGCGGCCAGCGCCGCCGCGCACGCGCACGCGAGCCGGAACTCTTCTCCCCTGCGCATAAGGACGCTGGGTTCTCCGCGGATTCTCTGACGTGAAATCGCGTGCGAGATTAGCACCGGCGCCGGTAAAAGCAAGTGATTTCTTCCGGCCGCGGCGCGCGCAAAAAAAGGGCGCGGCGACTCGCGAGTCGCCGCGCCCGGACGGGGCCGCACGTCGCCCCGAGGGCCTTACGGCGCGAAGCGGCGGCGGTACTCAATGGACTCGATGAACGCCTTGACCATCTCGGCGTTAACGTAGTTGCCGCCGAACTCGTTGAGCTTCGAGAGCCAGTAGTTATAGCCGTTGAAGTCGGCGTCGGGCGGGTCGTTCGGGTTCCTTCTTAAGTACCCGAAGTACTGCATCAGCACGAACGCGCGGTTCGACTGCCGCCGCGAGAACTCGGCGTTGTCCGCCACGGCGCGCAAGACTTCCGCGGGCGTCTTACTACCCTGTACGAGGTCGGAGACGAGCGCGTCGCGCTCCTCCTTCGTCAGCGCGCCGCCCGTGCCCGGCGCGAGCGGGTCGTACGTGTTGGCGTTGAGCGTGTCCACGTACTGGGCGGGCGTCATCCCGCCGTAGGCCGTGAGGAACGCCGGGCGCGCGACGAACTGCGAGATGAACGCCCGCTTGTTCGATTCGAGCTGCCCCTGCCAGTCGCCGATGCCGACGCGGACGCCGCGGCCGAGCTCCTGCGTGTCGGCGAGGAACTCGCGCCAGTGCTGGCGCTCCTGCGTGCCGTAGGCCGCCTGATTCAGGCGGTAGACGAGGTAGCCGGTCTGCTGGAACTCGATTGACTGGAAGAAGGCGGCCGAGACGTTGACGCGCTTGACGCCGCGGCAGTCGGCGTCGGCGCCGCACGACTCGATCTCGTTCGTCCAGAAGTTGAGCCCGTCCTCGTCCGGCTCGCGGTTGAGGAAGTCGTGGTAGTGCTGAAGCACGAAGAAGCGCGAGTTGTCGAGCGGGTTGGCCGACGACGCCTCGTCCTCGCCCTCGATGGTGACGGTGGCGACGCCGTGCATTCCAGTGGTGGGGTCGGCGATGTTGACGAAGAAGTTCTCGGACGGCTCCGTGATGGCGTCGTCGTTGATGAGGATGACGATGTTCTTCTCCGTCTCGCCCGCGGCGAAGCGCAGCGTGCCGAGCGTGAGGGAGTAGTCGGACATCTCGGTCGCCGTGCCGTCGAAGGTCGAGTAGGCGACGGCGAACGGCGACGAAGTGTCGCCCGTCCGCCTGACCGTCAGGGTGACGTGGCCGGCGCCCTCCGCCACGCTGTTGACCCATGAGGCGAGCTGGAAGCCGGGCTGGTCGTCGTCGTGTATGGTGACGGTCGAGGACGAGGGCGTGGCGAGCGTCGCCCCGCCGGTCGGGCCGCTCAGCGCGACGGCGAACGTCTTGTCCGGCTCCTGCGTCCCGTCGTCGAGGATGGGGACGGAGATGGTCTTGATGAACTCGCCCGCGTTGAAGGTGAGCGTGCCGGCCGTACGGGCGTAGTCCTGCCCGGCCTTCGCCGTCGCGTCGGCCGTCTCGTAGTTGACCGAGACGCCGCTGCTCACGCCGCCCGAGCGGTAGACGGCGACGGTGACGGAGCCGGCGCCCTCGTTGACCGTGGCGCCCCCGTCTATGTAGAACGCGCCCGGCGCGTCGTTGTCGGTGATGGTGACGCGCGCCGAGGGCGTGCCGACGGTCGCCCCGCCGGTCGCGCCGCTCAACAGGAGGTCGAAGGTCTCTTCGGGGTCGGCCACCGTGTCGTCGTTGATGGTCAGGTTGATGATCTTGCTCGTCTCGCCCCCGGCGAAGGTGAGCGTGCCCGACGAGGCCGTGTAGTCCAGCCCGGCCTTCGCCGTGCCGTCCGAGGTCGCGTAGTTGACCGAGACGCCTTCGCTCAGGCCGCCCGTGCGGCGGACGGCGATGCTCAGGATGGAGTTCTGCTCAAGCGCCGTGTAGGACGGCGCGCCGAAGGAGATCGTGCCCGGCGCGTCGTTGTTGACGATGGTGCCGCTGACCTGCGTGTAGTAGAGGTAGCCGTTCAACGGGTTGGTGAGGTTCACGTAGAAGAGCTCGTTCGGCTCGACCGCGTAGTCGCCGTTGACGGCGACGGCGAAGGAGCCGGAGGTGCTGCCGGCCGGGATGGTCAGCGTGCCGGAGGCCGCGGCGTAGTCGCTGCCGGCGGCGGCCGTGCCGTTGGCCGTCGCCCAGTTGAGCGAGACGTTCTCGACCGAGGCGTTCGAGAGCGTGCAGGTGAAGACGACGTTGGCGGTTCCCGTGTCGGGCTCCGTGACGGACGTGCTGAAGACGTTGATGTAGGGCTTCGAGTCGTCGTCGTAGATGGTCAGCGTGCCGGTCGAGGGCTGTGCGAGCGTCGCCCCGCCGGGGCCGCTGAGCGTGAGGTTGACCGTCTCTGTGCCCTCGTAGACGTTGTCGTTGAGGACGGGCACCGTGAAGGTCTTGGTCGTCTCGCCGGGGCCGAAGGTGAGCGTCCCCGAGGCGGCGGTGTAGTCCTTCCCGGCCGTCGCCGTGCCGTCCGAGGTCGCGTAGTTGACCGTGGCGGGGGCGGAGTTGTCGCCCGAGCGCGCGACGGTGACGGTCGCGCTCGTCGCGTACTCGTTGACCGTGTAGGACGAGAGCGCGAACCTGACCTTCGCCGGGATAGTCTCGTTCGAGGGCACGAGCGCGGTGCGGACGAGGAAAATCTGGTTGCCGGGCGGCGAGCCGGGCGAGGTGCTGCTGTTCGGGCCGACGCGGAAGGCGAGGCCGTTCGAGCCCCACCGGACGAGGCTCGACGGCTGCGCGGCCACGCCCGGCACCTGCACCGAGCCGAGCGGGCGGAAGGTCTCGATGTCGAACGCCTTGAGCGTCACGGTCACGGGCGAGGAGCCGTAGAAGTAGTCGTTGGCCGTGAGGAAGTAGACGCGGCCGTTGGCCGGGTCGGGCGCGACGAGGCTGGCGGAGTTCGTGCCGGCGAACTTGCCGAGGACGTTCCCCGTCGCTGCGTCAATGACCTGACCGGTCGGCAGGTAGACGCGCCCGTTCGCGAGCCGGAAGTCGCCGCCCGACGCGCCGACGAACGTCCCACTCACGTAGGTCGTCCCCTGCGCGTTGACCGAGTATTTCAGGAGGCTGCTCGAATAGCCGAAGGCGTAGACGGTGTCTGCGGCGCCCGCGAACTCGATGTAGACCGGCGAGGAGTTGTTCGCGGCGTTCGCCCGCTGCACGTCGTCGTCGTAGACGGTGACGCCGCCGTAGGAGCCGCCGGAGTTCAGGCGCGCGACGGCGACCGAGCCGGGCTGGCCCGGCAGGGCGGCGAGGTCGTTGGCCTTGTAGGCGCCGCCGAACGAGCCGTTGCCGAGCGAGAACTGGATGCCCGCGGTGTTGTTCGTCAAGTCGAAGCGGCGCACGGCGCCCGCCCCGTCGAGCCCGACGTAGAGGTAGTGCGCGTCGTCGGAGAGCGCAAGGCGCTTCGGCTCGCTGCCGACGAAGACGGGCGTGCCGACGGTCTCGGCGGCCGGGTCAACCGGCGTGACGGAGTTGCCGCCCGCGCCCGCGTTGCCGGGCACGCTCGCGTAGAGCAGCTTGCGCGTCGGCTCGTAGACGAGGTCGTTCGTCGCCAGCGTCAACTGTGTAACGTCCACGGCGGGCGGGAGCGGCGTCGGGGTCGGCGTCGGCACGGGCGGCGGCTGGGCGGGCGCCGAGCCGGAGACGAGCGCGCTCTGGACGAGGAAGACCTGCCCGGCCGTGGTCATCGTCGTGTCGTAGTAGCTGGTGCCGCCGGTCGTGCGGAAGGCGATGCCGTCCGTGCCCCAGCGCACCAGCGCCGCCGGGACGCCGGCCACGCCCGGGATTTCGAGCGTGCCGAGCGGCAGGAAGGTGTTGATGTCGTAGGCGCGCAGCAACACGGTGCTGCCGGTGCTGCTGGGGGTCAGGAAGAAGACGCGGCCGTGGTCGGGGTCGGGCGCGACGAGCGGCGCCCACGCGTTGCCGGTGACGCCGGGGAAAGTGCCCTTGAGCGCCCCGGTCTCGCCGTCTATCACCTTCCCGTAGCGGCTGAAGATCGTCTCGGCGGCGACGCGGAACTCGCTGCCGGACGTGCCGGACGCGCCGATCGTGCCGGACGCGCTGACGCCGGACGCGCCGACCGTCAACTTCTGGAAGTCCTGATACGGGCCTGAGCCGTAGAGCGTCGAAGGCTTGGCCGAAGACTCAAGCGTGTCGCCGCCGATGGCCGCCGTCGTGCGCGGCACGCCGCCGTCGTAGACGCCGACGCTCAGCGTGTAGTAGCCCGTACTCGTGCCCCTCGCCACGGCCACGAGGTCTGGCTCGCCGGCGAGGGTTGCGAGGTCGCGCGCGTAGTACGGCCCGTCGTACGTGCTGTTGCCGAGCGCGAACGGAGGCCCCGGCGAGTTGCTGTTCAGGTCGAAGCGGCGCACGGCGCCCGCCCCGTCGAGCCCGACGTAGAGGTACTGGTCGTCGTCAGTCAGCGCCATCTTGTTCGGCTCGCTGCCGACGAAGACGGGCGTGCCGATGGCGCCGGTGACGGGGTCAACGGGCGTGACGGTGTTGCCCGCCGCGCCCGCCAGACTCGGCACGCTCGCGTAGAGCGTCTGCCGGCCCGGGTCGTAGAGGAGTTCGTTGGCCGGGAGCGCGAGTTGTCGGACGTAGGTGACAGGCGTCGGCGTCGGGCTCGGCGTAGGCGTCGGCGAAGGCGTAGGCGTAGGCGTCGGCACCGCCTCGGCCGAAGGGATGAGCGAGGTCTGGACGACGTAGAACTCGGCGCTGCCCGCGGTGTTGTAGTAGCCGGTCGTGCGGAAGGCGAGGCCGTTGGCCCCCCAGCGGACGAGGCTCAACACCGACCCGTAGTAGACGGGCACCTGAACCTGCACCGAGCCGAGCAGGACGAACGTGTTGATGTCGTATGCGCGCAGCGTCACCGTCGCGCCGATGGGGCCCGAGGCCAGCACCGCGAAGTAGGCGCGCCCGGTAGCCGGGTCGGGCAGGACGGCCGTGCCGCCGTAGTTGGAAAGGTCTGGGAAAGTCCCTTGGAGCGCGCCCGTCGCGGCGTCGTAGACCTGACCGGTCGGCAGGTAGACGCGCCCGCCCGCGACGCGGAAGTCGCCGGTGTTGCTGACGGAGGTCGTGCTCGCCAGTGTCGTCCCGCCGGCCGCGACCGAGATTTTATAGAGCGAGTAGGCGCCAGTCCCGACGCCGTAGAGCGTGTCGGCCGTGGCGCCGAACTCGATGTAGGGGTTGTAGACCGAGGCGGCGGCCGCGCGGCGCACGTCGTCGTCGTAGACGGCGACCGTCGAGTTGCCCGAGACGGCGATGGACTCGGGCTTGCCCGGCAGCACCGCCATGTCCGTGGGCGCGTACGGCGTCGCCGACGGCGTGGCCCTGAACGAGAACTGGAGGCCGGGCGTCTGCGTCGTCACGTCGAAGCGGCGGACGGCCGTCGCGCCTTCGAGGTAGGCGTAGACGTACTTCCCGTCGTCGGAGATGGCGAGCCGGCCGGGCTCGCTGCCGACGAAGACGGACGTGCCGAGGGCGCCGGTGGCCGGGTCTACGGGCGTGATGGAGTTTCCGCGCGCGCCCGCGCTCGAAGGGACGCTCGCGTAGAGCTTCTTCGAGACGCCGTCGTAGACGATGTCGTTTACGGGGAGCGAAATCCTGCGGACGAAGACGGAGTCGGCGGCCGAGGCCGCGCCGCCCGAGAGCGCCTGCGGGAGGAGCCATCCGGCGCACGTCAGTAGCGCGAGCGCGAGCAGGCAGACGTAGGCCGTCCGGCGGGGGCGGCGGCGTGAAATAGACATCAGAGTCACCTCGTGAGTTTGGGGCGGGTTCGAGACGGCCTGAGCGCCCGCTTGAGTTTTTCCGCGTTCTCGTGCCGGCGGTAAGAACGGCCCGCGGTTCGGGGTCGTCGCGGCGAAGCCGCAGTAGTTGGGATCGTTCACGAATCTAGCACGCGCGCCGCGCGGCGACTCGTGGTGGGGGTCACACGACTGAAAATTTTTGAGTGAAGCTCCTGAGACTCGGTGTAGCTCTTGAGACTTCGGCCGCCGCGGTCGGGAGGCTGCGGCTGAAGAGGCGGCACGCTGAGGCCGCCGCGGAAAGATAGCTCAATCGCTCGCGGCCTGCAAGCGCGCCGGCCCGGCGGCGGCCGCGGGCAGCGTGATGCGGAAGGTCGTGCCGCGCCCGGGCGCGCTCTCGACGGCGATGTGGCCCGAGTGCTCCTGCACGATGCCGTAGGAGACAGCGAGACCGAGCCCCGTCCCGCGCCCGACGCCCTTCGTCGTGAAGAACGGGTCGTAGATGCGCGCGACGTTCTCGGGCGCGATGCCGATGCCCGTGTCGGCGATCTCGACGGAGACCGTGTCGGCGTCGGGCGAGGACGTGCGCAGCGTGATGCGCCCGCCGTCGGGGATGGCGTCGCGCGCGTTCAGAAGGAGGTTGGTGAAGACCTGTTGGAGCTTGCCCGCGTTGGCGTAGACGCGCGGCGCCTCGGCGGCGTACTCGCGGACGAGCTCGATCTGGCTCCGGCGCAGTTGCGGCTCCAACAGTTGCAGCGTGTCGTCGAGCACGCGGTGGAGGTCAACCTCGGCGAAGTCCGTGACGCCGCCCGTGCGGGAGAAGTTGAGGAGGTTGTTGACTATCCCCGTGGCGCGGTCGGTCTGTCGCCGAATCTTCTGAAGCAGCGCGTGCTTCGGGTCTGTCTCGGCGAGCATGCCCAGAAGCATCTGCGTGTAGGACGAGACGCCCGTCAGCGGCGTGTTTATCTCGTGCGCGACGCCGGCCGCCAAGAGGCCGATGCTTGAGAGCTTCTCGCGCTGCTGCAACTGCTCTTCGAGGCGGACGCGGCCCGTCACGTCTTCGAGGACGACGAGCACGCCGCCCGGCACGGCCGCGTCGGCGCGCTTCAGCGGCGCGAGCGCGATGTTGAGAATGAGCGTCCGCCCCCTGCGCGTCGCCGTGTGCAGCTTGTAGACGTTGCGAAGCTCCGTCAGCCCCCAGCCCTGTTCGCCCAGAGCCTGCCGCAGGGTCTCGGCGAAGTCCTCGGCGAAGAGGTCTTCGACGCGCTGCCCCGTCGCCTCGTCCCGCCGAAGGCCGAGCATCTCTTCGAGCGACGAGTTGCAGGCCGTCACGCGCCCCGAGGCGTCGGCCGTCAAGATGCCGACGTTGATGGACTCGACGATGGACTCGTTGAACTCCTTGAGCAGCGCGAGTTCTTCGGCGCGCTCCTTCTGCTCCTCGTAGAGCAGGCTGTTTTCGATGGCGACGGCGACGTAGCCCGAGACCGTGCGCAGGATTTCGAGGTCTTCCGAGGAGAGCAGCGCGCCGCCGTTCGAGCGCCCGAGTCCGATGACCGCCACCATCCGCCCGCGCACGACGCACGGCACGTAGTAGTGGAGCGTGCGACGCACGAAGCCGCCGCTCGTCTCGGGCGAGAGGTCGAGGCCGTCCGCGCGGACGATGCCGTCCTCGGCCGAGCGCGTGCGAATCATCTCGCGGAAGTCGGGCGGCACGACGACCTCGGGCGAGAGGCCGGCTGCGCGCGCCACGCGGTAGCTGCCCGCCCCGCGCGCGTTCTCGACGAAGATGGCGATGCGCTCGACGCCCAAGACCTGCTGAAGTCTACTGACGAGCGCGTCGAGCAGAGGCTCAAGCGAAGTCGTCGCCGAGAGCGTGCGGCCGAAGTCGAGGAGCCCAGCGCGCAAATCATACCGCTCGCCGTAGAAGAAGCGGTCGGCGCGATCCTGCAAGTAATTCTTCAAAGGCGCGGCCGTCATCACGATCACAGACATCGCCGCCACGGCGATGATGACGCGCATCGTGACGACGCCCGGCGTGATGACCTCGCCGCCGAACGCGTAGAGACCGGCGACGTAGACGACCGACCCGATCATCAGCGCGATGGCCAGCGTCGTCAGAACGTAGACGGCCGTGCGCCGCACGACCATGTCCACGTCCATCAGGCGGTAGCGCACGACCGAGTTGCCGAAGGTGAGCGGGATGAGCGCGAGCGGAAGCACAGCCGCGTCCATCACCCACCTGCGCGTCGTCTCGCTCAGGAAGCCCTCGCCCGCGCCGAAGAGGAAGGCCGCCGCGTACCCGAGCGCGAACGGCGTCACGGCGAGAGCCGAGCCCCACACGACCCACTTCAACTGCTGCCGGACGATCGCCGACTCGCTCTTTACGAACCGCCGCACGAGGACGAACGACCCGGCGACGAGCGCCGCCGTCATGCACGCCGTGCTCGCCCAAGAGAGCCGCGCCGCGAAGTCTTCGGGGAGCGCGAGGTAGAGGTTGTAGAGCAGCGCGAAGGGTATCGCGCCCGGCCGCGCGTTGCGCAGCATCGCCGCGAAGTCGAAGAAGGCCGTCGCGGCGATGAGCACGACGGCGGGCGCGTACAGGATGTAGACGAGCCGCGGCCTTCGCTCAGACAAACGGTAGCGCACGGGGTAGAGCGCGCAGAAGTGCAGGAAGACGGGCGCGAAGAGCGCGAAGGCCGCGCTGTCTATGAACTCGACGGCGAGGTCGAGGTCTTCGTAGGCGCCGTAGGGCTTGTAGAAGTGGAACGTGAAGGCGACGAGACAGAGCGTCGCGAAGTGGAGCGCGAAGGGCGCGCGCCCGCCCTGCTTGAAGAAGACGAAGAGGCCGACGAGGAGCCAGACGACGCCGATGAGGTTGACGTAGAGGTCGCGTGTGGTGAGGGTGCGCTGCGGCGTCAGGTCGTAGAGGAAGACGTAGTAGAAGCGCGTCTCCTCGGGGTTCGACGGGCGCTCGATGAGGTAGCGTATGTGGCCGCCGACGGTCGCCAGCTCAAGGAAGTCCTGCACGTCGAAGGTCGTCTCGACGGCCTGATCCCTCTTCTCGTCGCCCTGCTTCTCTTCGAGGTTGACGGCGACGAGGCGGTCGCCCGGCATGATGCCGAAGACCCCTTTGCGACCCGCGGGCGAGTCCGCCTTCACGGATGCGGCCGTGATGCCCTGCGGCGTCTGCACCCAGTCCACGCCGTCCGTGGGGGGCGCCGTGTGCGTGAGGCGCTGCGCGAAGTTGACCGTGCCGAGCGCGACGAGCACCGCCGCCGCGATCAGCAGCGCCCAGCCCTTCGTCGTCAGCACGGAATCCTTCATCGCCTCACACGCTATGCTTTTCGTTCGTTCTTGAGGTGCGCCGGGTGCTCTGGTTTGTCGCGAGCGGCCCGGCGGTTGGTGCCCCTTGGTAAATCAAAACTTCTGAAGCAAGACGTATTCCAACTTCCCCGCGGGTGGCGCCTGTCACGCGCCCTTGTGCCGTATGTCAGACCCGGCGGCGAATCCCTTGTGATGACCGCCGTTAACGCCGGGCGCCCCTTGTAACGCCTCTGTCGCGGCCTTTCGAGCCCGACGCGTGCGATTCAGATTTTCGTATCGCCTCCGAAAATTCGGATAGGTCGTTGATACACAAAAGCCCCGCGCCTTCGGGTGGGCGCGAGGACTTTGCACGAAGGCGAAGGCCGCGAACAACGGCCTTCGCCTTTTAAAACCTGACCGAAATCCCGCCGCGAAGGCTCCGGCGCAGCGCGCCGAGCGAGTACTGCGTGTCGCCGTCGTCCGCGCCCGTCAGCACGTCGAGCAGGTTGCGCGCGTCCACGGTCGCCTGCGCGCGCACGGGCAGGCCGAAGTTCGGAAGCTCCTGCGTGACGAGGATGCTCAGAGACGGGTCGTAGACGGCGAGGCGGCCGGCGAAGGGGTCTATGGCGAAGACGGCCGCGCGCGGCGAGAAGCGAAGGACTGTCCGGACGTTCGTCCCGTCGAGCACGCTCGCGTCGAGCGTCGCGGCGGCGGTCTGGAAGAAGCTGTTGCGGAAGAGGCGTTCCGGCGTCATCGCGCCGCCGTCCTCGACGGCGAGCTGCTGGCCCTGCCCGAAGGCGTAGCCGGCCGAAGCCTTCAGGTGGCCGCTGATGCGCCGCGTGTAGACGACGCGCAAGCCCTTCGCGCCGCCCTGCTGGTTCGCGATGTCGAGAAGCGCCGCGCCGCCCTCGGGCGAGAGACCTTCGAGCGGGGCGCTCAGGAGCCCGACGCCGCGCCCGTTAATCGTGTCGAAGAAGGCCGAAGCCTCGACCGTCGAGTTTTCGTCGAGCACGCGCTCGACGCCGAACTCAAGGCGGTGGCTGCGGTCGAGCACGGCGCGGCCGTCAACGACCGCCACGGCCTGACCGGGCCGCTCCTTGAAGACGACCTGCCCGTCCTCGAACTCGACGCCGTCGGCGCGTGTCTCCGAGTCGGCGCCGGGCGAGAGCGACGCGCGCAGGCGCGTCCGCGCGTTCGCGTCGAAGGAGACGCCGAGGCGCGGCGTGAATCCGCCGTCGCCGCCGACGAAGCGCGAATAATCAAGACCGAGCACGAGCACGACGCCGTCGCGCACGACCCACTCGTCAACGGCGCGCACCGAAACCTGTTCCAGCTTCTCGCCGCGCCCGAAGCCGAGGGGCGGAGTATGTGAGTCGCCGGCCTTCTTCAAAGCCGGCAGGCGCGCGCCGCCGAAGGTCGCGCTCAGGCGGTGACGCGCTCCGGCGCGTATGCGCGCGGTGGCCTCAAGGCGCTCGAACTCGCCGGCCTGACCGGCGAAGATCATCTGCACGTCGCGGCTGACGGGCGTCGAGATGGCGAAGTTCACGCCCGCGTAAGCGCCCACGCCCGGCACGCCCGAGTCTGCGAAGAAGGTCTCGACGTAGCCCTGCGTGCGCGTCCGGCCGGTTCTCTTCTCTTCCGGCGTGTCCGTCAAGGCCAAATCGTCGTCGGCCGCGGCCGACTGCTCGTCCTCCTCAAGCTCGTCTAGAACCTGTCGGACGGTCGAGTCCTCTTCGCCTCCGGCGTTGAAGATGGAGCGGCGGGCCTGCGCGGCGCGGATGCGGAATTTGGGGTCGTTGCGGTCTGCGCGGCGCTCTGGTGTAGTGCGCCCCTCGCCGACCGGGACGAGGTTGAAGCGGTAGATGAGTTCGGAAGAGGGCGAGACTTCGACGGCCGAGAAGGTCGCGGGCGTGAAGCCGTCGGCCAGCGCGCGCAGGAGGTAACGTCCGGGCGTGACGCGCGCGGCGAACGTGCCGTCGGCCGCGCTCTTCGTCTCCTTGACGACCTCGTTGAAGCCGTCGCGCAGAATCCTGACGAGCGCGCCCGAGACCGGGTTGCCCTGCGCGTCGAGCACGGTGCCGCTGATTGTGCCGAGGCTGCCGTGGCGCGCGCCGCCCGCGCCGCCTGCGGTCGTCGTCCCGGCCTGCACGCTCGACGCGGCCAGCGCCAACGCGGCGGCCAGCAACGGGATCATGCGCCAGTTGAATCTTCTCATCGAAGCAAAACCTCCGCTCGCCCGCGGCCTCACCCACTTGCCCGGCCGAGGGCTGCTCGAACGCGTGCGAACCCTAAACATTCATCTGTGTCCGGGGCGGCGTCCGGGCGAGGGTCGGGGCCGTCTGGGTGGCTCCAATCCCGGCGTCACGACGAGCGACACTTTTCTTGTCAGGCGTTTATACCCTTCCGTGTCGAAACCCGCTTCTCGGCGGAGAGGGCATTTTCCGCCAACCGCTCGGGGGGTGTCAAGCCGTTTGACCGGCGAAAACGGCGTCCCGGCAACTCATTTTCGCGCGTCTTTCGGCTGAGATGCGTGCGGGCGCGGGAGTGGTTTGCCCGGCCAAGGGGCGCGTGCTACGATGCCGGCTCAAAGAATTTCAGCCGCACAACTCTCTCCCGCGGAGAGTCCCGGCCGGGGGTTTTCCTTAAGGCTTTCCGAAGTAATGACCGAACAAGTTCAGGTTACGAGGTTTCCCAACGGGCTGACCGTTTTGACCGAGCGGATGCCGTTTCTGCGCTCCGCGACCGTCGGCGTCTGGGTCAGGCGCGGCTCGCGCCACGAGCCGGAGGACTGGAACGGCGTCTGCCACTTCATCGAGCACGCGGTTTTCAAAGGCACCGAGCGCCGCACCGCGCTCGACATCGCGGTCGAGTCCGACCGGCTCGGCGGCCACTTCGACGCCTACACGACGCACGAGATGACCGGATTCTCGATGAAGGTCGTGGACATGGCCGTCCCGGCGGCTTTCGACCTCCTCTCCGACATGCTCGCGCGGCCCCGCTTCGACGAGGAGGAGCTGCGGCGCGAGCAGAAGGTCATCATCGAAGAGATGAAGATGGTCGAGGACACGCCGGACGAGTTCCTCGCCGAAATCTTCAACGCCGCATACTTCCCCGAACACCCGCTCGGCCGCCCCATCGAGGGCACGGCCGAAACGGTCTCGACCTTCGGGCGCGAGCGCACGGCGGAGTTTCACCGCGCGGCTTACGCGCCCCGCAACCTCGTCATCGCCGCGGCCGGCAACATCGTCCACGAACAACTGGTCGAGTTGGCCGCACGCGCTTTCGGACGCGACGACGCGGACGCCGACCTTCATCCTCAAACACAGGAGCCCGAGCCGCCGCGCCCCGCCGCGCCGATTCTCATCAAGCGGAAGAAGCAGCTCGAACAGGCGCACCTGATTCTCGCAACGCCCTTCCCTTCGGCGCGCGACGAAGACCGTTACGCGGCGAGCCTGCTCGGCTCGGTCATCGGCGGCGGCACGAGCTCGCGCCTCTGGCAGCAGGTGCGCGAGGAGCGGGGCTTGGCCTACTCGGTCGGCGCGGTCGGCAGCCACTTCACAGACGCGGGCGTCTTCCAGATTTACGCAGGCACCTCGCCCGAGCACTTGGACGAAGTGCTCGACCTCTCGCTCGAAGAGATGCGCCGCGTGCTGCAAGAGGCGGTCGGCGAGGAAGAGCTGCGGCTCGTGAAAGACCAAGCCGTCTCGTCCATCCTGCTCGGGCTCGAATCCACGAGCGCGCGCGCCGGCACGCTCGCGCGACAGGAGATCGTCCACGGCCGCCGCATCGCGCCCGATCAGGTCATCGCGCGCATCGAGTCGGTCACGCCCGAAGACCTCTTGCGCGTCGCCTCCGAGTTCTTCCGCTCGGACGCGCTCGCGCTCGGCGCGCTCGGCGACCTCAACGGCTTCAAGGTGACCCGCGCGCGGCTGGAAGTGTGAGCGGGCTATTAGCTGTTGGCTTTTAGCTTTTAGCCGGAAGGAAGCCGGACGAAGGCTTTCATCTCCCGACGTTAGCGCGTGCCGCGGCGACTGCCTTGAAGCTAACAGCTAACAGTTAACGGCCGACAGCTCCCCCATGAAAGCCTTCAACTGCCCACAGTGCGGCGCGACGCTCGAATTCGAGCGCATTGATAAGCCCTACGTCCGTTGTAACTACTGCGACTCGATGGTGGTCGTGCCCGCGGAGCTTCGGCCGCCTCCGCCCGCTGCGCCGCCGCCCGAGCCGGAACGCTCCGCCGCCGACGCCTACGGCGACGTTGAGCCGAAGAAGATTGCGGTCACCGTCGTCGCGCTCGTCATCGCCGCCGCCGTCCTCGGCCTGCTCGTCTCGCGCTGCGGCCGCACCTCACGCCTCGGACTCGTCCAGACTCCCACGCCCAGATTCACGCCGAACCCGTCGCCGACGCCGAAGCCCGCGGGCTACAGCGTCGCCTACACCTTCGGCGGCAAGGGCACAGGCCCCGGACTCTTTCAGGATGACATGACCGTCGCCGTCGCAGGGGACGGTCATGTCTACGTCTCGGACGAGTCAAGGCGCGTGCAGCGCTTCGACGCGTCGGGCGAGTTCGTCAACACTTGGAACATCCCGGTAGAGACGAAGTGGTACGAGAAGCTGCGGGGCGGGCCGAACAAACTTCTCGTGAACAACGCGGGGCAGCTCTACGCCGTTTTGGCGGGCGTGATTCTCAAGCTCGACGGCGAGACGGGCGAGGTCTTAGGCGCGGCGCACGGCTCGGACTACATACACGACGCGGCCAACGCTCCCGGCGGCGGGCTGCTCATCGTCTCGCAGAAGGGCGAGGACGACGAGCTCGTCCTGCTCGGCGGCGATGGCCGCGCGGCTCGCCGCACGCACCGCTTCGTAAGCTCGCTGCTGGATAAGAAGCTCGAAGTCGAGGCGCTGCGCGTCGGCGCCGACGCCGCGGGCGACACCTACGCGCTCTACGCCATCGGCGGCGTCACAGGCGAGCACTACTACGACGACGAGGACATCGCCGTCTTCAAGTTCGGCCCCAACGGGAAGTACGTCGCGCGCTTCGGCGGTCAGGGCAGCGAGCCGGGGCAGTACGGCCCGCCGACGACCTTCGCCGTGGACTCGGACGGCCGCGTCTACGTCTGCGAGACGTTCGACCAGATACACGTCTTCAACCCGGACGGCCGCTTCCTGCGCACGCTCAAGGCGCCCCACGGCGTCGAGTCGCTCGCCTTCGACGCGCAGGGCGCGCTCTACGTCGCCGGCAGCAACAAGGTCTCGAAACTCGTGCTGGATAAGTGAGTTGAAAGCTAACAGCTTTCAGCACTCGGCCGGACGCGTTTGCCATCCGGCGCGGCGCAATTAATAATTGACGTGTAAGGATTGAGCAGTTGAGAAAGCGTGCTCGCCGTCTGGCTGAACGCTGACTGCTTAAAGCTCCCGATGCGACTCACAGTTTTAGGAAGCGGCTCGACGGGCAACGCCGTGCTCATCTGCGCGGGGCAGACGCGCGTGCTTGTGGACGCGGGGCTCTCGGCGAAGGAGACGGTGCGGCGGCTCGCGCTCGTCGGCGAGGATGCGACGAGGTTGGACGGCGTCGTCATCACGCACGAGCACTCCGACCACGCGGGCGGCCTGCGCGTGCTTTTGAAGTCGCTCGAATGCCCTGTCTACATCTCGGGCGCGACGCGCGACGCCTTCATACGCGAGAAGGCGCGCGACAACGACGAGCCGCGGAAGCGCGCCGAGGCGCTGCGCGACCGCACCGTGGAGATATCTTCCAGTCAAGACTTCCGCATCGGCGAGATAGATTTTCATCCCTTCACCGTCCCGCACGACGCGGCCGACAACTTCGGCTTCGTCGCCACGCACGACGGCGTGAGAGTTGCGACGTTGATGGACTTCGGCTGCGTGACGACGCTCGTCTCCGAGCGTCTGAAGGGCTGCGCGGCCATCGTCATCGAGTCGAACCACAGCCGCGACATGCTCAAGGCGTGCGCCGTCTACCCTTGGGAGTTGAAGCAGCGGATACTTTCGCGCACCGGCCACCTCTCGAACGAGGACGTGGCCGTGTGGCTGCGCGACGACTTCGACGGCGCGGCCGAGCACGTCGTCCTCGCGCACCTCTCGCAGCGCGCCAACAACCCAGACCTCGCGCGCTTCACCGCCGAGTCGGCCCTCTGCGAGCGCGGCGGCCTCTTCCGCCCGACGACGCGCATCACGCTCTCGCACCACAAAGAACCGACGCCGTGGATAGAACTTTGAAGGCAAAAGGCAAAAGGCAAACTTCAAAAGGCAAAAATGAGAACGCGCCGCGCGCGAAGGGCTTTTCTTCACTTTTGATTTTTGCCTTTTGCCTTTTGCCTTTTGCCTTCGCGGCTTGCGCCGTTGACGAGCGGCGGAGCATCCCGGCGGGCGCGCAGGAGGCGGTCGAGCGCGTGACCGAAGACATCGCCGCGGGCCGAGACGAGAAGGTCTACGCAGAGGCCGCAGAGGAGTGGCGCGCGGCCGTCACGTCGGCCGAGAACGCGCGCATGCTCTCGCGCGTGCGCCAGAGCCTCGGGCGCGTCGAGAGCCGCGCGCTCCGCAGCGGGCGCGAGCAGCAGAGCGCCGCCGCGCCGCTCTCGGGCCACGCGCTCGAACTCGTCTACGCCACGCGCTTCGAGCGCGGCTCGGCGACCGAGAAGTTCACGCTCCTTGAGCGAGGCGGCGAGTGGCTGCTCGCGGGCTACTCGGTCAGCTCAGACCTCCTGAAGTGAAAGCAACCGTCCGCGCCGCGTGCGGCCTCGAAGGGACAAGAACGGTCGCCGTCTCGCGAGGAGTCGAAGATGAGAAACGCCGTCCGCCCAATCCTTCTCGGCGCCGCCCTCGCACTCGTCTGCGCCGCCGCGCACGCGCAGCCGCAACAGGCCGGACACGAGGCGCGCTGCCGCAACTACGCGCTTCAGTACCTCGGCCCCTCGCCCGACAAGATTCATCTGACGGTGAGGCAGGAGGCCGAAGCCGAGTACCAGCAGGCGCGGAAGTACCTGAGTCTGTGCGGCGACCTTGATAACCGCGACACGCGCGAGGCCAAAAATATCGTGGAGGGCCACAAGGTCACGAAGAGCTTCGACCGTCTGGTCGCCGCCGCGCGGAACCCCGGCGGCCCCGAGGCCAGAGACCCTGAGACCTACGCCGCGGTCGCAGCCGTCTACGACGTGAGGTACAAAGCGCTGCTCCGCGACATCTACCAGACCTTATCGAACCCCTCAGCGAAGGAGGATGAAAAGAAGCAGGCCGAAGAACTCGCCGAACTCCTCACAGACCTCTACGCGCGCGCCGTCGCGGCCTGCGGCGAAGAGGCGAAGTGCCGGGAGCGGAAGGCCGAGTGGTCGGAGAGGCTGACGGAAGTCTACAAGTCGCGCCACGACGGCTCGGACGCGGGGCTCGGGGAGTGGGTCGCCGGGATACTGACGAAGCCGCTGCCGGAGCCTTGGCTGCGGGGCTGGATTGCGAACTCGCTATGATCGAACGCTACACGCTGCCCGAGATGGGCGCGCTCTGGTCGGAGCGGAACAAGTTTCAGAAGTGGCTGGACGTGGAGATCGCCGTCTGCGAAGTCCACGCCGAGATGGGGACGATTCCGCGTGAGGCGGTTGAAGAGATTAAGGCGCGAGCCTCCTTCACCGTCGAGCGCATACGCGAGATAGAGAAGACGACCGACCACGACGTGATCGCCTTCACCACGGCGCTCGCCGAGAACATCGGCGAGGCCGCGCGCTTCGTACACTACGGGCTGACCTCCTCGGACGTGGTGGACACGGCCAACGCGCTGCTCTTGCGCGACTCGTGCGACCTGCTTTTGAAGAAGACGGACGCGCTGCTCGATGTCCTCAAGCGCCGCGCCTTCGAGTTCAAGGACACGCCGCAGGTCGGGCGCACGCACGGCGTCCACGCCGAGCCGACCTCGTTCGGCCTCACCTTCGCGCTCTGGTACGACGAGACGCGGCGCAACCGCACGCGGCTCGAACGCGCGCGAGAGGCCGTCGCCACGGGGAAGATAAGCGGCGCCGTCGGCGCCTTCGCGCACCTCGACCCGGAAGTGGAAGAGCGTGTCTGCGCGCGTCTGGGGTTGAAGGCGGCGCCGGTCTCGACGCAGGTCATACAGCGCGACGTGTACGCCGAGTACCTGACGACGCTGGCGATAGTCGCCGCCTCAATCGAGAAGTTCGCGCTTCAGGTTCGACACTGGCAGCGCACCGAAGTCCGCGAGGCCGAGGAGCGTTTTAAGAAGGGGCAAAAAGGTTCGAGCGCGATGCCGCACAAGCGCAACCCTATCCTGTCCGAGCGGCTGTGCGGGATGGCGCGTCTGCTGCGCGGCTACGCGGTCGTCGGGCTTGAGAACGTCGCGCTGTGGCACGAGCGCGACATCTCGCACTCCTCGGCCGAGCGCGTCGTGCTGCCCGACGCCTCGCAGGCGCTCGACTACATGCTGCAAAAGTGCGCCTCGCTCCTCGACACGCTCGTCGTCTACCCCGAGCGTATGCTTCAGAATCTCGCGGCGACGCGCGGGCTCGTCTACAGCGGCCAACTCCTGCTCGCCCTGACGCGCGCGGGCGTCTCGCGCGAGGACGCATACGTCTGGGTGCAGCGCAACGCGATGAAGACTTGGGACGAGGGCGGCGAGTTTCGCGCGCACGTCCTCGCGGACGCGGACATCTCCGCGCGCCTCACGCCGGAAGAGGTCGCGCGCGTCCTCTCGCCCGAGCCCTACATGCGCAACGTCCCGAAAGTCTTCGCGCGCGTCTTCGGCGAAGACTCCTGAAAGATTTGAAATTTGAGATTTCAAATTTGAGCTTCGTTCCGGCAGCGACCGTTTCGCTCGAAGCGTACGCCGCCGCCTTCACGTCCGCCTTTCAGGGTTACTTTCACCCGGTCGCGCACGACGCCGTGACGCTCGCGCGGCGCGTGCGCTTCGAGCATTACGATCTGGCGAACTCTCTGCTCGCGCTCGACGGAGGCCAAGTCGCCGGCATCGCCGCGCTCGCGGTGCGGGGCGAGCGCGGCTGGTGCGCCGGGCTCGGCGTCGTCCCCGAACTGCGCGGGCGCGGACTCGGCGGCCGGCTGATGTCCGCGCTGTTGGAGCGTGCGCGCGCCGCGGGGCTGCGGCAACTCTCGCTCGAAGTGCTGACGGTCAACGTCGCCGCGCGTCGGCTCTACGAGAAGGCGGGGATGCGAGTCACGCGTGACCTGCTCGTCCTTGAGCGACGTGACAGACGCGTAAGTGAGGCGGCGCCGCGCACGTCCGTTGAAGCGCCGCCGCGGGCGACGGCGCCACGCGAGGCGCCGGCCGCCGAACTGCTCGCGCACTTCGCGCGGCTGCACCCGGAGCCGCCCGCTTGGCAACGCGAGTTGGCGAGCCTGCTTGCGGCAGACCTGCGCGGCCTCTACGTCGGCGGGCGCAGGCGGCCGCGCGCCTACGCGCTGCTCGGCTACGGCCGCGACGGCATCACATACGTCTCAGACCTCGCGGCAGCCGACGAGCACGGTGCCCGCGAGTTGTGCGCCGCGCTCGACACGGCGCCCGGCCCGCTGAAGGTCATCAACGAGCCGGAGCAGAGCCCCTTCGCCGCGCCCCTCCTCGAACACGGCTTCGCCGAGGTCGCGCGCCAGCACGAGATGACAATCGAGTTGTAGCGGCACGACGCCGACCGCCGTCGCGGGCTTGAACGCCGGGCGCGTCTTCCGTTAACGTTGCTCTTTCAAATCCGGACTTTCGGGGGAGTCGCTTGAAAGCAAAAGTCTACGTCACACTCAAGTCGGGCGTGCTCGACCCGCAGGGCAAGGCCATACAGCACTCGGTCAGCCTGCTCGGCTACGACGGCGTCGCAGACGTGCGGCAGGGCAAGTACTTCGAGATCGCGCTCGACGACTCGCTCGACGCTGACGCCGCGCGCGAACAGGTCGAGGCGCTGGCGCGCGACGTGCTCTCCAATCCCGTCATCGAAGACTTCCGCGTGGAGGTGGAGTGATGAAGTTCGGCGTCATCGTCTTTCCCGGCTCGAACTGCGACCACGACGCGTACCACGTCATCTCGAAGCACGTCGGGCAGCCCGTGGACTTCATCTGGCACCGCGAGACAGACCTCTCGACCTACGACGCCGTCATCATCCCCGGCGGCTTCTCCTACGGCGACTACCTGCGCGCGGGCGCGCTCGCCAGCTTTTCGCCCGTGATGGCCTCGGTCAAAGAGTTCGCGGCGCGCGGCGGGTTCGTCCTCGGCATCTGCAACGGCTTCCAGATTCTCTGCGAGTCGGGGCTGCTGCCGGGCGCGCTCATACGCAACAAGGAGCTTCACTTCATCTGCCAGCACGTCAACGTCCGCGTCGAGACGACCGAGACGCCCTTCACGCACGAGTTGCGCGCGGGGCAAGTGCTGAGCCTTCCGGTCGCGCACGCCGAGGGCAACTACGTCTGCGACGACGAGACGTTTGAAGAGCTGGTGAGGGAAGACCGCGTCGTCTTCCGCTACTGCGACCCCGCGGGCGAGTCGGGCGAGTTGTCTAACATCAACGGCTCGCGCGACCACATCGCGGGCATCTGCTCGCGCGAGCGAAATGTGCTGGGACTGATGCCGCACCCCGAGCGCGCCTGCGAAGACCTGCTCGGCTCGGCGGACGGCAGCGGCGTCTTCCGCTCGCTCGCCTCGACGCTCGCCGCCGCCTCGCCGAGATGAACGCCGAAAGGGGGCTTACCCGTAGTGCGTAACGCAGGCATCGCCGTACTCGTCGGGAGCGTGGCGTTCTCCGTCGTCCTGCTCATCGTCTGGGTGCTCGGCCTCGTCCTCGGCCTCACGGGCGGCGGCCTCATACACCTGCTGCTCGTCGCCGTCGTCCTCCTCGCCCCCGTCGGCGTGGTCGCCGGCATAGTCCTCATCATCGTGGGCAACAGCCGCGAACGAAACCGAAGGTATTGACGAAGCCGCGCGCGCCCAAGTCCGAACCCAACCCGGACGAGCCTTCCGAAACTCTCACTTGGGCGGAGGTCAGCCGCACGCACCGCGTACGCAACGGCGTCTACCAGCGCGGCGGCCGCCTCGTCTCGCTGCTCACTGACTTCGGCCGCATAAACCCCTGCTACCCGGACGTTGCTTCCGAAGACGGCGAGACCATCAGCTATACGGGCGAAGGCCGCCACGGCGACCAACTCCTCACGCCCGGCAACCGCGCGCTGCTCGACGCGATAGAGACAGGCCACGCCGTCCCGCTCTTCGACAAGCTCGGCGTGGGGCGCTGGCGGCTCACAGGCCACTGGCGCGTCACCGCCGCCGAGCACCGCTACGACGAGCGCGAGCAACGAATGCTCTGGCGCTTCACTCTTAAGAGAGTTCAAAGTTGAAACGTTCGAGGTTCAAAGTTATGGATTAACTTCCGGCTTCGGACTTTGAACTCGAACCTTTTGAACTTTGAACTCAAATTCGCTAAGCTGGCGCCACTTCCCTGACTTCCCCGAAAGGAGTTTCAGACCAGACTATGAAGAAGCTCTCCGCAGTCGCACTCCTCGTCGCGCTCTCTTTCGCCTTCGCCGCCACGGCGGCGCGCGTGTCCAAGGCTTTCGACACGCCGGACACGAAGGCGGCCGTCAGTATCGGCGCGGTCGTCGCAGACTTCACGCTGCCCGACGCCGACGGCAAGGATCACACGCTCGCCTCCCTCAAGGGCAAGTCGGGCACGGTGCTCATCTTCATCGCCACGCGCTGCCCCGTCTCGAACGGCTACAATGAGCGGATGGCGAAGCTCGCGGCCGACTACAGGGCCAAGGGCGTCAACGTCGTCGGCATCAACTCGAACTCGACCGAGCCCGCCTCCGAGGTCAAGTCGCACGCCGCCGAGAAGGGGCTCGCCTTCACCATCCTGAAGGACGCCGGGAACGTCATCGCCGACCGCTTCGACGCGCAGGTCACGCCCGAGGCTTACGTCCTCGACGCCACGGGCAAGCTCGTCTACCACGGCCGCATTGACAACTCGCGCGCGGGCGACGCCATCACCTCGAACGACCTGCGCGACGCGCTCGACCTGATGCTCGCCGGCAAGCCCGTCGAGAAGACCGAGGTCAAGGCGTTCGGCTGCACCATCAAGCGCGGGTAGAAAGTAAACGAACTTGACGAAAGCACTGCTATCGCTCGTCGCGCTCTGCGCGGCGCTCGCCTACGCGGCGGGCGCCGCGCCCGCGCAGAAGCCCGCGGCCAAGACGAAGGCCGGCGCCGCGAAGACGAAGAACGACGGCGCGAAGCCGTCCAACGTCGCCGTCGCCCCGCCGAAGATAACGGAGGTTGACGAGGACGGACTCAAGTCGCTCCTCGGCCCCGGCGCCGAACGTGCGCGCCCGCTGCTCGTCAACTTCTGGGCGACTTGGTGTACGCCCTGCCGCGAGGAGTTCCCAGACCTCGTTAAGATTCGCGGGCAGTACGCCGCCGACAAGCTCGACTTCGTCATCGTCTCGCTCGACGACCCTTCGGACATCGGCAAAGCCGTGCCCGAGTTTCTGACCGAAGTGCGCGCCACGGCCTTCCCCTCTTACCTCCTCCACGCGGCCGACGACAACAACGCCATCAACCTCGTAGACCCGACTTGGAGCGGCGAGTTGCCCGCGACCTTCCTCTACGACCGCTCGGGCGCGCTCGTCTTCAAACACAAGGGCCGCGTCAAGGTGCCCGAACTCCGCGCCGCGCTCGACGAGGCGCTGAAGGAGAAGCCGGCCGAGGCCGGCGCGCAGAAATAATCCCGAGCGGAGCCCCTGAAAGGGGCGGCCAGAATAAAGCTCGGGGCGTCAGCCCCGGGTCAGAAACGATGGAGCCCCGGAGGGGCGACAGAGGACAGCATGAGCCATACGGCCGGAACCTCTGTCGCCCCTCCGGGGCTCCGTTAATTTTATGCCGCCCGTTACCGGGGTTATCACCCCGGGCTTTATTCTGCCGCCGCCTCCGGCGGCTCCGCGCGGTTTGAAGAAACGGGCGCGAGCCTTTATCCTGTGCTGTCCTACAGGTCAGCCGAACAAGGTCGTCGCAGTTTCCCGTCATGAACCCTGAGACCATTACCCCGGAAGTCGTCGCCGCACACAACCTCAAGCCGGAAGAGTTCGAGCGCATACGCGAACTGCTCGGGCGCGAGCCGACCTTCGTCGAACTCGGCGTCTTCTCCGTCATGTGGTCGGAGCATTGCTCCTACAAGTCCTCGCGCGTCCACCTGAAAAGACTCCCGACGAAGGGCGAGCGCGTCATCGTCCCGCCCGGCGAGAACGCAGGCATCGTGGACGTGGGCGACGGCTGGTGCGCCGCCTTCAAGGTCGAGTCGCACAACCACCCCTCCTTCATCGAGCCGTTTCAGGGCGCCGCGACAGGCGTCGGCGGCATACTCCGCGACATCTTCACGATGGGCGCGCGCCCCGTCGCCGCGATGAACAGCCTTCGCTTCGGCCGTCTCGAACACGCGGAGCACGGACGCCGCAACCGCGCGCTGCTCGCGGGCGTCGTCGCAGGCATCGCGCACTACGGCAACGCCTTCGGCGTGCCGACCGTGGGCGGCGAGGTCGTCTTCGACGACGCGTACGCCTTCAACCCGCTCGTCAACGCCTTCGCACTCGGCCTCGTCCGCCACGACCAGATTTTCTTCGGCAAGGCCGCGGGCGTCGGGAATCCCGTTCTCTACGTCGGCGCCAAGACCGGCCGCGACGGCATACACGGCGCGACGATGGCCTCGGCCGAGTTCGACGAAGAGGCGCTGGAAAAACGTCCGACCGTGCAGGTCGGCGACCCGTTCCTTGAGAAGTTGTTACTTGAGGCGTGCCTCGAAGCGATGCGTGCGGGCGCCGTCGCCGGGATTCAGGACATGGGCGCGGCGGGCTTAACTTCGTCCTCCTGCGAGATGGCGGCGCGCGCCGGCAACGGCATCGAGCTAGACCTCTCGCTCGTCCCGCAGCGCGAGGAGGGGATGTCGGCTTACGAGATCATGCTCTCCGAATCGCAGGAGCGGATGCTCATCGTCGCGCACAGCGGCCGCGAGCGGCAGGTGATAGACATCTTCCGCAAGTGGGACTTGGACGCCGTCGTCATCGGCCGCGTCACAGACACCGGCAGCGTCGTCTGTATCCACGAAGGCAAGAAGCTCGCCGACATCCCTTCCAAATATCTGACCGACGAAGCGCCGCGCTACGAACGCCCGATGAAGGCGAGGGAGAAGGACGAAGGCGTCGCCGTCGGCGGCGGTATTGACATCATCTCGCCCGCGCCGCCGACCGCGCCCGCTCTGAGTTCGTACTCCGAAGACGAGAGCACCGACTCGGACGTTGACTTCAACGACGCGCTGCGCCGGCTGCTCGGGTCGCCCAACCTCGCGTCGAAGGAGTGGGTCTTCAGGCAGTACGACCACATGGTGCGCACGAACACGGCCGTGCTGCCGGGCGCCGACGCCGCCGTGGTGCGCATCAAGGAGACGCGGCGCGCGCTCGCCATGTCGCTCGACGGCAACGGCCGCTACTGCGCGATTGACCCGCGCGCGGGAGCACGGCTCGTCGTCGCCGAGTCGGCACGCAACGTCGCCTGCGTCGGCGCGCGCCCCATCGCAATTACGAACTGCCTCAACTTCGCCTCGCCAGAGCGCCCGGAGGTGATGTGGTCTTTCTCCGAGACGATTGACGGCATGGCCGAAGCCTGCACGGCGCTCGGCACGCCGGTCATCTCCGGCAACGTCTCCTTCTACAACGAGACCGAAGGGCGCGGCATACACCCGACGCCCGTCATCGGCATGGTGGGCTTGGTCGAAGACGTGCGCCGCGTCGTCACGCACGGCTTCAAGCGCGAAGGGCACCTCGTCGCGCTCGTCGGTACGACCGGCGAAGACCTCTCCGCGAGCGAGTACGAGGCGACCGTTCGGGGGCGCACCGTCGAAGAGATGATCGCGTCGGGCGCGCGCGTCCCCTCGCTCGACCTCGAACGCGAGCGCGCCGTGCAGCGCGCGGTGCTGCTCGCCGCCGAAGAGGGTCTGCTCCAATCGGCGCACGACTGCTCGGACGGCGGGCTGGCCGTGGCGCTCGCAGAGTGTTGCTTCTCCTCGCTCGGGCGCGCGGGTGTGGGCGCGTCGGTCGAGCTGAGCGAGGAACCGGCGCCTGCCGCCGCGCTCTTCGGCGAGACGCCCTCGCGCGTCGTCGTCAGCTTCGAAGAGTCGCAGCGCACGCGGCTCGAACGCATCGCCGCGCAGGCCGGCGCGCCGCTGCGCATCATCGGCCGGACGGGCGGCCGTCGCTTGAGCGTCAAAGTCGGAGGCCGCGAACACGTCTCGCAGGACATCTCCGAACTCGAAGCGCTCTGGCGCGGCGCCCTCGGCGCGAAGCTACAGGCCGAAGTCATCGCCACCGCCGCGGAGTAGTAGCAAGCTCGCCTTAAATCCCCGAAGGGGATGAAGACAATAGCCGGGGGCAGAGCGCCGGAGTCGCGAGCGGAGGCGAGCGACGCAGGCGCGTCGCCCCCGGAACACGCGACGCAAATATTCCGACCCTGAAAGGGTCGCACCGTGTAACGCTGTGCGACCCTTTCAGGGTCGGAATCGTTTTGCTGCTGCTACCGGGGGTGGCGCATCGGTCGCTGCGCTCGCTCGCTTACCCCCGGCTATTACCTTCATCCCCTTCGGGGATGTTCAGACTAACTCTCAGTCGCGCCGCGCGACGATGTCGAAGATGACTTTGAGGCGGTCGCGGATGCGGACGGTGCCGTGGAAGGCGGAGGTGGCGGGGACTTTGAAGTCGCTGCGCTTGATACCGAACTCGCCGCGGGCGCGCAAGGTCTGGCCTTCGAGCGTGACCTCGGCCGGGATTTGGACGTGGCGCGTGACGCCGTGGAGCGTGAGGTCGCCGCCGAGCTTGACGCGGAAGGCGCCGCCGTGCGCGTCGGCCGAAACGTCCGTGCTCCTGAAAGTGATTTCGGGATACTTGGCCGGCTCCAACACGATGTCGCGCAACTCGCCGTTGATGATCTTCTTCTGCTGGTCGGTGAAGACCTCGCGCGTCTCGGCGAGCGAGTCGGCGCGGACGGTTAGGTTGAGCGAGGCGGGGCTGACGGAGCCGGGCGTCAGTCGCGCCTCGCCCGCGAAGTCGCGCGCGGCGACGAAGTGGTCGTGCCCTTTGAACCAGAGCACGCCGCCCGCGAAGGCGCGGATGATGAACTTGCTGCGCGCGGCGTCGAGCCTGTAGACGGCCGCCGGCTGTTGCGCCGCCGCGCGTCTGACGATGGCGGGCGCGCCGCCCGCCGTCTCACCTGACAGCGCGAGGAGCGCCGCGAGCGCGAGCGTCGAAAGCTTGAAGAGTCTCATCGAAAGCTTGAAGAGTCTCATCGGAATAAACCTCCTTCCGTGTTGCTGCTGCTGTCCTGAGTTCGTTGTCGCGCACGAGCCAGTCGCAGAGGTGCCCGGCGAGGAGTTCGCCCGCGACGCGGTGGCCCTCTTCGTTCCAGTGGCCGTTGCCCTGCTGCGCGCCCGTGCCGTGTAGGAAGACTTTGTGCTGGTCTGCGAAGAGCTGTAGGTCGGGCGCGAGGTTGTAGACGGGGAAGCCCTCGCGCTCGCCGAGCGCCTTGAAGCGGCGCTCGGGGTAGAAGAGGTCTGCGACGCCGAGGCGGTGTGCGAAGGCTTCGCGCGCGGACGCTTCGGGGAAGACCTGTATGCCGTTGCTGAGCGTGACGACGTAGAAGCTCGCGCCGTGCGCACGGACTTCGGCGTTCATCGTCGCAAGAAGCTTCTCGGTCACGCGCCACGCCTCGCGCCAAGTGTCGTCCGAGGGCTCGCGGTAGATGACGTTCGCCGTGCCCGGCTCGGCGTCCGGCATGCCTTCGTTCGTGCCGGCGCCGGCCGCTTGATTTGGTTGAGTCGTGGACGGCGGAGTTTGAGACGCGGCCGGTGGCGGCTCCTGCTTCTGCTCGCGCGCGAGGCGGCGGCGTTCGCGCCATGCGTCGAGGCGGGATTTGAGCGCGCCCTGCGCTTCGTGTATGGCTTGGACGAAGCGAAGGTGTTCGCGGAGCCAGCGGCCCAGACGGTTGAGCGAGGAGTTGCGGAGGCGGAAGCTGTTCGTCTCGCGGAAGGAGTTGTCGGGGACGAGCGCGTCGCCGTTCAGTGTGAAGTAGGGAATCTCGTCCGTCAGCTTCAGAGCGCGCGAGTTGTCGAGCACGTCGTTGTTGGTCGTCACGGCGAGCAGCACCGCGTCGGGCGAGTACTGCCAGACCTTCTCGCGCAGCGTGATTAGCTCCTGCGCCGTGCCGTAGCCCGAGACGCCGAAGTTGATGACCTCGACCTTTCTCCCCGCGAGCGCCGGGCACTCCGCGAGGCGCCGCTCCAACACAGCCCAGAAAGCCTTCTCCCGCTCGACCTGAAAAGCCTCCGCGTACGAGTCGCCGACGACGGCGACGCGGAACGTGTCAGCGGGCTTCTGCTTCTCGTGCTCGCGGTCGCGCAGGCCGTCCGAGTTGATGCGGACGTATGCGCGCCCCTCGCGCCTGTAGAAGCCTTCGGCGCCGGGCCGCAGCGCGTAGCCGCGCGACCCGTCGGGCTCGTAGAAGACCGGGTAGGTGTAGCCGACGGCGCGCAGGAAGACCTCGAAGATGAGCAGCGCGAAGACGACGCTCAGCGCGACGACGATGATACGCACGCGCAGCGGCGGCTTCGGCCTCTGCGCTTCCTTCTCGGCAGCGTTCTCTTGTTCGGGCATCTGTTCGGCGGTGAGGATACAACAGCCGGGGCGCTGCGTAAAAAGTTGGCAAAGACGCGCGGCCTTCGTGTATGCTGCCGCAGCCCGCGGCCGCCTCGCTCACGGCCTCGGGGCGCATCACTCCCGAGATGCACCAGCACGTCATACTCAACCGCCGGCTTCTGGAAGCAGGGCGCGCGCGGCTCCGAGCCGTGACGGCCGCGGCGCTCTACGGCCGCGGCGTCTTCACCACGGTCGCCGTACACAAGGCTCGCCCCTTCCTCTGGGACGCGCACTGGTCGCGCCTGCTCGCGCACGCAGAGCGCGCGGGCGTCGAGTGCGACTTCGGCGACAACGAGGCGGCGCTGCTGCTCGCGCACTTAATCGAATCCAACGGCGTCGAGGAGGGCCGCGCGCGCGTCCACCTGCTCGCGCGCGCCGTGGCCGGGGGCGGGCGATGGAAGATGGGGCGCGAGGGGCGCGTCTCGGACTTGCTGATGATGACGGCCGACGCTTGGCCCGCGCCCGAGACGTTGGCGCTGACGGTCTCGCCCTACCGCGTCAACACCTGCTCGCCGCTCGTCGGCGTGAAGACCGTCGGGCGGCTCGAACGCGTGCTGGCTTGGGAGGAGGCGCGCTCGCGCGACTTCGACGAGGCCGTGATGTGCAACGAGCGCGGCGAGGTCGTCTCGGCGACGACGGCCAACCTCTTCTGGGTGAAGCACGGCACCGTCCACACGCCCGCGCTCGCCACCGGCGCCGTCGCCGGCACGACCCGCGCGCGCGTGCTTGAGCTGGCTGCGGAGCTGGCTATTCCACTCGCCGAGGGCGCGCACACGCTCCACGACTTGGCGGAAGCAGAAGAGGTCTTCCTCACCTCCGCCTCGCTCGGCGTCGCGCTGGTGACGACCTTCGACTATCACCAGTACACCGTCCCCGTCGGCAGCCCGGCGCTGCGCCTGCGCGAGGCGCACAGGCAGTTGACGCTCGACCCCGAAGCGTTCGCTCCCGTACCCGAACAGAGCCGCGTGCCCGAGTGACAAGATTCTTGCGCCGCGCGCGGGCGTTTTGTGCTACTCTCACGCCCGCACCATCCAGGAAAAATTCACGGAGGAAATGAGATGTTCGACCCAACGTTGCACTTTCCCCTGAGCCTCGCGATGTTCGACGGCATCTTCCACGCGCCGAGCGCTCAGGAGATAACGCGCATCATCTTCCGCTGGGCTCACTTCGTCGGCGGCATCACCTGGATCGGGATGCTCTACTTCTTCAACCTCGTCAACGTCAACTTCATGAAGGCGCTCGACGGGCCGACCAAGAAGATCGTCGTCCCCAACCTGATGCCGAAGGCGCTCTGGTACTTCCGCTGGGGCGCGGTCGTCACAGTCGTCGCGGGCTTGAGCTACTACGCGATGTACATCCTGCGGCCCGACGTGATCCTCGCTAACAACGACGGCGGCGGCGCGAACACGTGGGTCATCTTATTGGTGTGGATCATCATCGCGTGCGCGGCGTGGGCCGTCTTCGCCTACGTGCTTTTGCCGAACCTGAACAAGGACGGGAAGGTTCTGGCGGCGGCGACCGCGGCGCTCGTCATCGCTTTGGCGGTGGCCATCATCTGGTGGCTCGACTCGCAGTTGACGGGGCGGCGCGAGCACTGGGCGAGCAACAAGACGCTCTCCATCGGCATCGGCGGCGCCTTGGGCCTCATCATGCTCTTGAACGTGTGGGGCATCATCTGGCCCGCGCAGAAGCGCATCATCGCCGCCACCGAGGCAGGCACGCCGCCCGACGCCGCGCTCGCGCGCCGCGCCTTCCTCGCCTCGCGCGCCAACGCGTGGCTGAGCTTACCGATGCTCTTCTTCATGGGCACCTCGCACGGCGACTACATCATCCTCGGCAAGTAGAACGCTGAAGTCAGAACGCTGAACGATGAACTGAAGGCTCGCGGCTTTCAGTTCATCGTTCAGCGTTCTGAGTTCCTGCGCGCTTACCCCGCGGCGTCTTTCCGTTTATAATCTCCCCAAGGATTCAGCCGAGCGACAACCTGTAAGTAGAAAGCCCGCGCGCCCGCCTTTCGACGGGGGCGCCGAAGGGCTTTCGCCCCGCTGCCGCGGAGTTTTGCTCGCAATACTTCAAGGAGGAAGCGATGACACAGCAGTTCAAGGAGTACAAGGCGAAGCAGTTCGATCTCTCGGGCCTGAACGGCATCTCCGACCAGACTTTGGAGATGCACTTCAAGCTCTACGAGGGGTACGTCACGAACACCAACACGCTGACGCGCAAGATCAGCGAGATACTGAAGGACGGCAAGGTTGACCAAGAGGAGATGCCCGCCTACTCGGAGCTGACGCGCCGCATGGGCTTCGAGTACAACGGCATGGTGCTGCACGAGTGGTACTTCGGCAACATGAGGAAGGGCTCGACGACCACAGACCCCGAGCCGAACTCGCAGCTCTACAAGCTGGCCGAGGAGTCCTTCGGCTCTTACGACATCTGGAAGGCAGACTTCGTCTCGGTCGGCAAGATGCGCGGCGTCGGCTGGGCCGTCTGCTACCAAGACCCGGTCAACCAGACGCTCTCGAACCACTGGATTACGCTCCACGAGGTCGGCAACGTCGCGGGCTTCGTCCCCGTCCTCGTGATGGACGTGTGGGAGCACGCCTTCCTCCTCGACTACAAGCCGGCCGACCGGCCCAAGTACATAGAGGCGTTCTTCTCCAACATAGACTGGGCGGCCTGCGAGCAGAGGCTACAGCAGGGCGTGCAGTCGCGCGCCGCCGCGGGCTCGGCCAAGACCGAGTAACGCCGCAGTCGCGGACGGAAGAATTCACATGGATGGACAGGATTGACAGGATTTGAGCTTTCAAATTTGAAATTGCTTTATCCTATTCATCCTGTCCATCCATGTGAATTCTTCCTTACCTTAACGGAGGCTCTTGATGAAACTCTCTCGACTCGTGCTCATCCTGTGCGCGCTCGCCTCGGCGGCGGCGCTGGCGGGCTGCTCTTCGGACATGAACGCGAACACGGGGGCGAACGCCAACGCGAACGCGGCCGCGTCGCCTTCGCCCGCGGCCCAGTCGCTCAGCGTCGCCGACCGGCCGCAGAAGATTAAAGACCAGATGGCGCAACGCGGCGAGCAGGACTCGGCCGCGCCCGTGCTGAAGATCATCGAGCCGAAGGAGGGCTCGACCGTCAACGGCTCGACCGTCAAACTCAAGCTCGACCTCTCGGGCGACCTCAAGGGCTACCAGCCGCACAAAGACCCTTCGACGGGGATGGGCAACCACATCCACGTCATCCTCGACAACCAGCCCTACGAGGCTTACTACGAGCTGGGCCAGCCGTTCGAGCTGCGCAACGTCTCCGAGGGCGCGCACACCATACGCGTCTTCGCCTCGCGCCCTTGGCACGAGAGCTACAAGAACGAGGGCAACTTCCAGTTAGTCTCGTTCACTGTGAAGGGCGGCGGCGACGCCTCGAAGCCGACGACGACCGCCACCGGCGAGAAGATGGCCGACAACCGCGCCGCCAACGCTAATGCCCCGAAGGCGAACACGAACGCCAACGCGGCGGCCGCGAACTCGAACGCGGCGAACGCCAACGCCGCCGCGACGCCCGAAGGCAAAGACTACGCGCAGTCGCCGTCTCCGGCCGGAGCCGTTGACCGCACGAAGCCGCTGCTGACCTACAGCCGTCCGAAGGGCGAGTACAAGGGCGGGGACGCCGACGCCATCATGATTGACTTCTGGCTCTCGAACGCGAAGCTTCAGGGCGACGGCGGCGACTACCGCGTCCGCTACACGGTGGACGGCGGCGAGGCGAAGTTCCTAGACAAGTGGGAGCCCGTCTGGCTCACCGGCTGGACTTCGGGGAAGCACACCGTCAAGCTCGAACTCGTGGACAAGTCCGGCAACGTCGTGGACAACGGCGGCTACAACTCGACCTCGCGCGAAATCACCGTCACGAAGTAGACAGTAGACAGTAGTCAGTAGTCAGTAGGGAAGAGATAAGAGCGGCGCGGCCTTCATCATCAACGATGAAGGCCGCGCCGCATGTCTTTCTACCGACTACTGACTACTGTCTACTGTCTACTGCTCTTCATTGCCCGAGCTTCTTCTTCTCGGCCAGCGCCTCTTGGTGGTAGCGGTCTGCGGGGTCGCTGGCGTTGATGACGGCGTCGAACTCGCGCAGGGCCTCGTCGCGCCGTTCGAGGTGCGCGAGGATGCGGCCGCTTGAGAGGTGCGCGCGCAGTACGATTGTGCGGTCGGTGTCGGGCGTGGAGAAGAGCACGGCCTGCCGGTAATGTTGGAGCGCGGCGTTGAGCCGTTCGGCCTGTAGCGTCTCGTCGAAAGCCTCCGAGGCCGAGAGGCTCGCCGCCTGACCCAGAGCGAAGTAGACGAGCGGCTCGTCGCGGTACTCGTTCTTGAGCGCGGCCAGACGCGTCTCGGCCTCCTCGTAGTTGCGCACGCGCAGGAGGTCGTTCACGTCGTTGAGACTCTTGACGAGGGCCGCGCGGCGCGCGTCGGCTTCGGGCGCGGGCGTCGCCGCCTCTTTGGCGCGGGCTTCCATAGCGCGGCGCCGCGCGTCGCGGTCGCGCGCGACGGCGGCGGCGTACTCGGCCGGGCGCTTCAGCTCGCGTTCGAGGTTGAAGGCCGCGATCATGTCGGGGATGAAGTTCGAGATGTCGAAGCCCGCGCCCTCGACGCCGCGCAGTTGGTCTGCGAAGTGGAACGCGAGCACCGCGCCGCGCTCGTAGGCTTCGGCCAACTGCGCGACCGCCGCGTCGTCAATCGCCACCGTGCGCTCCTTCGTCTCTTTAAGTATGGCGTCCCTTTCCGCCTGACTCTTGGCGGTCTGCAAGCGCCGGCTCGTCTCGATCTGCAAAGCCTGTAGGCGCACGATCACGTCCAGACGCACGTCGGCCGCGGCGACGAGCGAGCGCGCGGCGGCGAGGAAAACGTCAGGGCTGAAGGTGCGGCGTCCGCGCGCCTGCTCGGCTTCGAGGAGTTGCTTAATCTCGGGGCGCCGCGCGGCGACCTCGCGGCTGAAGCGCGCGATGAGCGGGTCAACGACGAACTGAATATACGCGCGGCGCGTCTCGGACAGGCGCGGGTCAACGTCGGCCGGGACGATGGCGAAGTAGTCGTCGCCGACCGCGCGGAAGTTTATCGCGCCCGGCGCCGCCAAAAGGTCGGGCACGACGCGGAAGTGTCGCTCGCGCTCGCGTACGACCGTCACGGGCCTCTCGGTCTTCTTGTTCTTACTCGTCTGGCGGGCGGCCGGGTCTGTGACGGTCAGGCGTTCGGAGACGAAGCGCTCGGGGCGCGTGTTGAGGTATGCGAGGACTGCGCGCGCCATGTCAAGCGTCTGCGGGCGCAGCTTGTCGCCGGCCGCGCGGTGCATGTTCATGTAGTTACTGACGCGCGCCTCCATGCCGGGCTGTCGGTAGAACTCGCGCAGGAGCGGGGCGAAGTCGAGCACGTCGAGCACGCCGGGCGGGAGGTCTTCGGAGCGCGCGGGCGCCTCGAACGCGGGCGGCTGGCCGAGCGTGTAGGCGAGCGAGACGTAGCGCGCGGCCTGCTCTGCGGGCGTGACGCCGTCGCCCTTCAGAGTGTTGCGCGAGTAGAAGTCCTGCAAGCGCCGCTTGAGCGCGGGGTCGAGCCCGGCGAGGTCTTTGCGGACGAGCTCGCGGAAGACCGAAGGCTGCTCGCCAGCGGGCGTCGGATCCCAGCCGGCGGCGTCGAGCGCGGCCATCATCACGACGAGCCGCGCGTCCGGCGCGATCTCGACGCCGAGGTCGTCGAGGCCGAGCGTCGCGGTCGGGATGGGCCGCGGCGGCTGTTGGGACTGAGTAGGCGTCTGCTGAGTCGCCGCGGCGGGCTTCGGCTGAGTCTGCGCGGGCGCCTTCTGCTGCCGCGCGGCCACGGCCTGCGCGCACGTGAGCGCGGCGAGGGAAAGGGTCAAAAACTTCTTCATCACGGGTCGTTAGATTCCAGACTTTCTGCGTTGGTTGGCGCGCAGAAGCTTCAGGGTAACAGGGTACGCGGCCAGCGAACAAACGACGGACAGCACCGTCCCGCCGAGCGCGAAGGGCAGGAGCAGGCCCCAGAATCTGTCGAAGAGAGCGCGCCAGTAGTCGGCCGCGAACAGGTGCGGGTCGCGCAGGAGTTCGAGCCCGCCGTCGGGGAGCGCGAGCGGGCGCCCCAAGAGGAACGCGCCGACGGCGTACGAAGCCAGAATGATGGGGACGAGCGTCAGGAAAGGGTTGTTAACGAACGTGCCCGCGTAGATGGCGACCTTGTTGAAGCGGAAGAGGAAGGCGAGCGCCGTCGCCATTAACGTGTGCAGTCCGAGGAAGGGCGAGAAGGCTATAAGGACGCCGATTGAGAAGGCGAGCGCCGTCCGCTCCGGCGGGTCGTCCAGCGTGAGCAGGCGGCGTAAGGCGGCGCGCACCATAAAACGGGTGCCGGGTGTCAGACATCGGGTGCCGGGGAGGACTTCAACCCGGCACCCGGCACCCGGCACCTGTTACCCTTACTTGAAGCTGTTGAGCGCCTCGGACTCGTCGGTGTAGGTGTCGAAGACGGTCAGGAGTTTGGTGATGACGAGCAGCTCCTTGATCTTCTCGGTGAGCCCGAGCATCTTGAGCTGCCCCTGCTCGCGGCTGATGGTCGTGTGGCTCGACACCAGTTCGCCGATGCCGCTCGAATCCACGTAGCTGACGCCCGACAGGTTGAGGAGAATCTTCTTCTTGCCCTCCTGTATGAGGCGGCGGATGGCGTTGCGCAGACTGACGCTGCCCTCGCCGATGGTGATCTTGCCTTCGAGGTCGAGGACGGTCACGTCCCCTGCCTGACGCTCGCGGATGTTCAGTTCAGCCATTGCGGGAAATCTCCTGTGTGAATTTGCAATTTATTGCTTCTTCTTTGTCATTCGCACGAGTGTGCCGCCGCCCTCGGGGCGCTCCCAAGCGACTTCGTCCATGAAGGTGCGCATGAAGAGGATACCACGCCCGCTGGCCTTGAGGAGGTTCTCCTCGGCGGTCGGGTCGGGCAGGTGCGACGGGTCGAAGCCCGCGCCGCGGTCGCGCACGGTGACGACGAAGCCCGCGTCGGTGCCCGTCATCCCGACCTCGAACGGTACCGTCTCGTCCTGCCGGTTGCCGTGCAGCACGGCGTTGGTGGCGGCCTCGCGCACGGCCAGCTCGATGCCGAAGAGCGCGTCTTCGGCGAAGCCGAGGCGCCGCGCGGCGTCCGTGACGGCCGCCGCCGCCTCGCCGATGGCCTCCACACGGCTCGGCAGCTTGAGTTCGACGGTCTCTTCGGTCACTGGCTCAAAAGGTCTGGCGGCCGCCGTCGCCTTCGGGAGACTCCCGCCCCCGCCCCGAAGCGGCCGAAAACACACGCTGGAAGCTAACAGGAAGCCTGCACGGTTTAACACGCCCGCCGCACGCGTGTCAAGAAAAGCAGTAGACAGTAGTCAGTAGACAGTAGCCGGTAGAACCTTCATCACGAACCGCCCGAATCCCATCGTCAACGGCCGCGACGCGGAGCGCTACTGTCTACTGTCTACTGACTACTGTCTACTCTCTTCTGCTACCATTGCCCGCATGCGTATCACACCGGCGAGGCGGCTGCGCGGCCGCCTGAGAGTCCCCGGCGACAAGTCCGTGTCGCACCGCGCGGCGCTGCTGGCGGCGCTGGCCGAAGGAAGGACGCGGATTGAGAACTTCGCTTCGAGCGCCGACTGCGCCTCGACGCTCGGAACGCTCACGGGGCTCGGCGTTGAGGTCGAACGTGACGGGAGCGTCGTCTTCATCAACGGCGCGGGGACGGATGACGGGCCGCGCTTCCGTCCCCCGACGGCACCGCTCGACTGCGGCAACTCGGGGACGACGATGCGACTGCTCGCCGGAGTGCTCGCCGCGCAGCCGTTCGCGTCCGTCCTCGTCGGCGACGAGTCTCTGAGCCGCCGTCCGATGCTCCGCGTCACGCGCCCGCTCGCGTCAATGGGCGCGCGACTCGAAACGACGGACGGCCACGCGCCCCTGCGCGTCGAAGGCCGAAGGCCGCTCAGCGCCATACGCTACGAGATGTCGGTCGCCAGCGCGCAGGTCAAGTCGTGCCTGCTGCTCGCCGGCCTCGGCGCCGAAGGGCGCACCGAAGTCATCGAGCCGCTGACTCAGTCGCGCGACCACACAGAGCGCATGCTCCGCTGGTTCGGCGTCAACGTCGAGACGCGTGAACTTGAAGATGAAAGCGGAAGCGACCGCGAAGCGGCGAGGCGAGTCGTCGTATCAGTCGAAGGCGGCTCGCGTCTGAAGGCGCGCGACCTCGTGGTGCCGGGCGACATCTCCTCGGCGGCCTTCCCCATCGCCGCCGCGCTGATGCTGCCAGACTCCGAGCTTGAGCTGACGGGCGTCGGCCTTAACCCGACGCGCACGGCCGTGCTCGACGCGCTCCGCGCGCTCGGCGCGGCGCTCGAAATCTCCGACGCGCGCGAGCAGTCGAACGAACCGGCCGGCGACATAGGTGTGCTGAGTAACGGAAAGCTCGCTCCGGCGTTCGCGGGCGCGAACGTCATCCGCGGCGCGTCGGTCGCGCAGTTGATAGACGAGCTGCCCGTGCTCGCAGTCCTCGGCACGCGCGTCGAAGGCGGCCTTGAGATTCGGGAGGCGCGCGAGCTGCGCGTCAAAGAGTCAGACCGCATCAGCGCGACGGTCGAGAACCTGCGCGCGATGGGGGCCGAAGTCGAGGAGTTCGAAGACGGACTGCGCGTAGGCGGCCCCGTCCGGTTGCACGGGGCGCGCGTTCAATCCTTCGGCGACCACCGCATCGCGATGGCCTTCGCCGTCGCCGCGCTCGCGGCCGAAGGCGAGACGGAGATAGAGGGCGCCGAGGAGTGCGTGCCCGTCTCGTTCCCCGAGTTCTTCCCGCTGCTCGAATCTTTGACGGAGAGATGAACGCGCACGCCGACGCAGAGACGGACGCGCGCCGCGTCGTCATCACGGGCTTCATGGCCGCGGGCAAGACGACCGTCGGCCGCGCCCTCGCGCGACTGCTCGGCGCGACGTTCGTAGACCTCGACGACGCCGTGCTCGAACTCGAAGGCCGCGGCCCGCGCGAGTTGATTGACGAGGAGGGCGAAGACTACTTCCGCGAAGCGGAGACGCGCGCACTCCTTCACGTGCTCGAACGAAGCGACGCGCGCGTCATCGCCACGGGCGGAGGCGCTTGGACAATCGAGCGCAACCGCGCGCTCGCCGACGCGCACGGCTGCCTCTCCGTCTGGCTCGACGCGCCCTTCGAACTCTGCCTCGAACGAATCAACGCCGGCGGCGGCCCCTCCGACCGCCCCAACGCGCGCGACCCCGAGCGCGCACGCCAACTCTACGAACAACGCCTCGCCGCCTACCACCTCGCTGACCTCCGCGTCGCCGTCTCGCCCGGCAGCGGCGTCGAAGAACTCGCCGCACGCGTCGCCGACGCGCTCGACGCGGCGGGTTGAGGGCGGCCCGCGCCGGGCGCTTCAGGAGAGCACCTTCGAGATTCGCGCGCTCAACCTGTCCTCCAACGCGTCCAAGCGGTTGAAGTCGTAGACTAGCAGGCGGGAGCCGACGAAGTCGAAGGGAACGTCTTTGGGGTTCTGCGCGAGCATGATGATCTTCTTCCCGAGCACGTCGGCCAGCCCCAGCTCGTAGGCGACGTTCGGGTTGGCCGTCGAGAGGTCTGCGATGACCAGCCGCGCCTCGCAGATGCCGCGCCACACGTCCTCCATCACATGCCGGCCCACGTCCTCGTCCGCGATTTTGAACCTGAGACCCTGCCTCTCGACGGCGGCCTTGATGGCACGCCTGACGTTCTTCGACCAGCTCGGGCTGTAAGGCATCAGCACGAAGCAGCAGTCCCTCTTCGCGGTGAAGCGCCCCTTCCAGCAGGGCTTGACGAGCAGCCGCCCGTCGCGCTCGCGCCCGCGCTCCCTCTCCCGCTCCTGCTCAAGGTGGAGCGCCCTGATGGACTGGCCGAGGATGTCCGCGTACTTGCAGAGCAGCCGCTCGTCGTCGTCCGAGAAGGGGATGCTCTTCGGCTTCTTCGAGAGGCGGATGACGCCGTAGATCGCTTGGTGGGATTTGATGGGCGCGGCGAGGAAGTTGGAGTGGTGAACCATGAATTCGAGGTGCTTGCCCATCCAGCGCAGCGCCGGGTCAATCCTCGTCATCTCCTCCGTGTTCTCGATGTCGTTAATGCGCAGCGGCTTGCCGTGCAGCAGTATCCAACCCGTCAGCCCCTCGCCCTTCTTGTAGCTGGCGACCCCGACCTGCTTTTCGAGCGGGTTCTTCTTGGAGGCGTAGCGCAGCACGTAGGAGTCGCCCTCCTCCTCGCGCAGGAAGATGGTACAGCCGTGCGAGTTAAGGATGGTGGGAATGAGGTTGACGGCCATGCGGAAGTAGGCGTCCATCACCTCGGGGCTGGTGAAGAAGACCGGCTCGATGAGACTGTTGTAGCTCTCCGCGCGCTCGATCAGTTCGGCCGTCTTGAGGATCTTGGCCAGCTTCCGTGCGAAGGTCGTCAGCAGTTCCTCGTCGCGCTCCGTGAACCGCATGTCGGGCTTCGAGGTCTTGGCGAGGCGCAGGACGCCGACCGTCACGCCCTCGACCTTGATGGGCACGGCGAGGAAGGCACGCATGAACGCCCGCTCCTGCTCGCTGGCCTTGTGGAAGCCCTTGTACTTGTCCGTCCATGAGAGTTCCGGGTCTATGGCCTTCAGCTCCCTCTCGTCCTCGATGTTCCTGAGCCGGAGGGCGCGGCCGGTCTTGGCCACCCAGCCGGTCAGCCCCTCGCCGAGCGCGTAGCGCCGCCTCCCTATGTGCTGCTTGTTCTTGCCCGAGGTCTCTTTGAGGACGACCCGATTCGACTCCTTGTCGAGCCAGAAGAGCGAGGCCTCCTTGGCCCCGACCAACTCGGGGAGCCTGTCCACCACCAGCCGCAGAATTTTCTCCACGCGGTACTCGGCCGTGAACTCAAGGAGCGTCGAGATGAGCTGCGTGTCGCGGCGTACGGACTCGCCGTCGTAACTGTCCTGAGATTTATTCGTGCCGTCCGTCATAGTCGGTCGCCGCGCGAGGCTTCGTGGCGGAGGTCGGGTGCGAGCGTAAGGCGTCTTCGACAGAAGGTAGAGCGAGTGCCGCGCGGGGTATTTTCTAAGCCAGACGGCGCGGGTTGTCAATAGCCCCGTGCCCGAGCACGCTGCGGCGCACGCGCGTGCTCGGGCGCGAGCGCGGATGTTATGCTCTGGGCGGCCGGCGGCCTCGACCGCCGGAATGAAACGGGGTGGAAGGCGGCCATGAGCGGAAAAGAGGGCGACGCGAAAGCCTTGAGGCCGGCCGACAGGCTGGCGAACGCGCACAACTGGAAGCACCTCGCGCGCTGGCACGGCGAGGGGTTTTATGAGTTGAAGACGGAAGACACCGGCGACTGCCGCGTCCGCCTCTTCTTCACGCCGCAGCTACTCGACGCGGCCGAGGAGATTCTCTACCGCCAGATCGTCAACGCCACGCGCTTCCCCGGCGTCCGCATGGTGGTGATTACGCCCGACGCGCACTACGGCTACGGCGTCCCCGTCGGCTGCGTCCTCATCACGGACGCCCAAGACGGCGCCGTCGCCATGGGGCCGGTCGGCTACGACATTGGTTGCGGGATGATGTCGGCGCGGTCGAATGTTGAAGCGGAGGCAGCGACGCCGGAGCGGAGGTTGGAGTTTAACCGGGCGGTGATGGGACGCGTGAACATGGGATTCGGCGGGAAGAGCATGAAGCTCGGGCGGCTCTCCGAAGAGGAGTTTCAGAACCTCGTGCGAGGGGGCGCGGAGTATTACGTCGAGAAGTACGGGGCGACGTTCGACCGCAGCCACGCCGAGCGCCACCGGATTCCGGTTGACGACGACTGGCAGATTCCTTGGGGCGGCAAGGGGCGGCCCGAACGCGGGCGCGAGCAGATGGGGAGCCTCGGCGGCGGGAATCACTTTATCGAATTGCAACGCAGCAGCCAGACGGGGACGCTCTTCGTGCAGGTGCACACAGGCTCGCGCGGGTTCGGCCACGGGCTGGCGACGAACTACTTCGAGCTGGCGCGAGAGGAGCACCCCGAGCTTCTGAAAGACATAGACCTCGGCTACTTCACGCCCGAATCGTCCCACTACCGCGACTACCTGAACGCGGTCGCGGCGGGCGGCAACTACGCCATCCTGAACCGGCTCGTCATCTTCGAGCAGGTGTCGGAGGCTTTCCGCGAGGTCTTCGGCGAAAATTTGGAACTCGTCTACGAGATCAGCCACAACTTGGTACAGAAGGAGTGGCACCCGGAGTTCGGCGACGTGTGGGTACACCGAAAGGGCGCGACGCGCGCCTTCCCCGCCGGCCACCCCTTCCTGAAGGGGACGGTCTGGGAGGAGACGGGCCACCCCGTTCTCATCCCCGGCAGCAACAAGGATTGGAGTTACATCCTGCGTCCGCTCGCGGGCGCGGAGCGGAGCGGCTTCTCGGTCAACCACGGCGCGGGCCGACGCATCTCGCGCGGCGAGGCGAACCGCACGCTCTCGCAGCGACAGATGGACGACGAGTACAGAGAGGCCGGCATCCTCGTCAACACGGACGGCCGCGTGCCTCTGGACGAGGCGGCGCCGTGCTACAAGCCTTCGGAGGAGGTCGTCGCGGCGGTCGTCGGCGCCGGGCTCGCAGAGATCGAGCACAGCCTCTGGCCGCTCGCCTCGCTCAAGGGCGTGGACGAGTTGAAGCGAGGCAAGCGCGGCCGTCGCGGCAAGGGCGGCGGCGGCAACGCCAAACACGGGAAGAAGACGAGCGAACACTATTGAGAGGATGAAGAAGGCGCTGTACAGCGTTCACTTCATCCTTCATCCTTCCGGAAGAGGGCTTGAGTATGAAAAGGAATCTCCTTATCTCAACTCTGGCGGCGCTGGCCCTGTCGCTCGCTTGCGCGCAGGGCGCGCGTGCGCAGGCGACGAACCTCGACGGGTCGAAGACCGCTCTGGACGGGTCTAAATCGGCGGCGGCGCTGGCCGCGCGCGAGGAGGTGAGGCCGGCGGGCGGCATCGCGACGCTCTACGCGCTCGACCCGCTGGCCAGCTCGCTCTGCCTCGCGGACGGGCGCGACGGCTACGTCTTCCAGCAGAACGAGGTGAGGAACCGTTGCAGCGACCTCGACTTCGGCAACTACAGCGCGGGCGGCTTCTCGGTCGGCGTCGAGGGCGCGCGGCGCGGACGCATCATAGACCTCGGCGACGCCGACGCGTTGGAGTTGCGCTACGGCTTCCGCGACACGGTCGGCAAGGCGCAGGGCTTCGCCTCGCTCCACGCGAAGGGCGGCAAGGTCTTCGTCCTCAAGAGCCGCCAGCCGCAGACGTTTCAGGAGTTGAAGGAGTCGGGCGAGCTGTACGCCGACGGCGAGGTGAAGGCCAACGTGCCCGTCAAGGTCGGCCACATCTACCTGATACGCATCACCGACGACCACGACAAGGGCTTCCAGCGGCTCGCCAAGGTGAAGGTCATCTCGTACGTGCCGGGCGAGTCTGTCACCATACGCTGGCAGCCGCTCTAAAAGAGTTGGTCACGAACTCTTCCCCGCGCGCAGGAGTTTGAGCAGCGCCAATTCCTCGACGCTGTACTCGGGCTGCTGACGGTGTATGCGGCGGCGCACGACGCGCGGGCGGAACTCTTCGATGGAGAGGCCGCGCGTGTAGGCTTCGAGCACCTTCGGGTGGACGTAGCAGGAGCGGCAGACGGCGGGCGTGTTCCCCAGATGCTCGGCAACGCGCTTGACGGCCGCGACCAGATTCTTCTTCGCCTGCCGCGCGTCCTCGCAGCAGCCTATCTCGGCCAGCTCGACCGCAGCCAGAAGCGTCCCGCCCCACGTCCGAAAGTCTTTCGCCGAAAACTCCTCGCCGGCCGCGGCCTTGATGTAGTCGTTCACGTCGCGCGGCGTGACGGCGCGCACGCGCCCGTCGTCGGCGACGTACTCGAAGAGCTTCGCGCCGCCGATGGCCTTGATGTCGCGTACGAGCGCGGCCAGTTCTTCGTCAACCAGAATGCGCCGGTGTTTGATGTGGTGCTTGCCCGTGAACTTGAAGACGAGGCGGCCGCCGCGCTTAATCTCTAGATGGCGGTTGCGCAGGGTCGTCACGCCGTAGGTGCGGTAGCGCCGCACGCTCTCCTCAGAGCCGACGCGGAAGTAGAGGTCGTTAATCAAACGCACGACGACCGCCAGCACGCGCTCCTTCCCCAGACCCTCGGCCGCGATGTCCTCGTTCGCACGCCTTCGCAGCTTCGGCAAAGCCTCGCCGAAGCGCTCGATCTTCTCGTACTTGCGACGCGCTCGGCGCGCGACGAACGAAGGATGATAGATGCGCTGCACGCGCCCCATCTTGTCAACGCCGATGGCTTGCAGGCTGCTGCGCGGCGACGGCGAGATTCTGACCTCGCGCCAAGCGGGCGGGATGACTAAAGACTTGATGCGCTCAAGCGCGGCCTCGTCTGTCAGGGGCCGCCCGTCGGCCGTCTCGTAACGGAAGCCGCGCGACTTCGAGCCCGTACGCCGCCACCACTTCGCGCGCCGGTCGCGTGTAACGCTTCCGGCCAAAAGCCCGGCCGCGATGTTCTGTTGGATTGCAGCCTCGACGCTCGCCATAACCCGAAACCCCCTCGTTCGCACGCCGCCGCGTGACTCGCCTCCTCCCTCTACAAACCCCGGGCCACGCCGCGCGGGCGGAAAAAAAAAGGAGGACGCGTGGTGGCGCGTCCTCCGATGTTGTCGGGTTTGGCGGACGTTTCAGCCGGCGGAGACGGTCGTGCCGTGCTGCTGCGTGGCCGGCTGGTAGTAGAGAATGCGGTTGCAGTTGTCGCAGATGATGATGTCGTCGCCGCGCCGTATCTCGGCCATCAACTGCGGGCGGAGCGCCATGAAGCAGGCCGAGCACGAGCCGTTGCGCGCCTCGGCGAGTGCTACCCCGTCGCGTATGCGCGCGACGATGCGCTGGTAAGTGGCCTTAATGCCCGGAGGGAGCGACGAGAACATCCGCTCGCGCTCCGCGCGGCGCGACTCAAGCTCTTCAGTCCAAGAGCGCGTCTGCTCCTCGAAAGCCTTCAGCCGCTCCTCGTGCTCGGCGCGCAGGCGCGCGAACTCGGGCTCGCGCTCGGCCAGAGTCTTCTCGGCCGACTCGGCGGCTTCCATCTGTTCGAGGACTTTGGTCTCTAATTCCGAGATGTGCTTCTTCGCCGCGTCGCGCTCGCGTATGGCGGCCTCGTAGACCTTTGCGTTGTTCGAGGCCATCAGGTCGCGCTCGGCCTTCTCCATGCGCGTGCGCTGCTCGGCCAGTTCGCGGTCGAGCGCGGCGCGGGTCTCGCGCGCGGTCTCGCCCGTCTGTTGCAGCGCCTTAAATTCAAAGGCGCGCTGATCGAACTCGCTTTCGATCTCGGCGCGCCTTCTGGGGATAGATTCCAGTTCGGACTTTAGCCTGCGGATGCTTGTGTCTACATTCTGCAGGGCGACTAACTGCTCCAATTCCGCTTTCAATGCTCTTCTCTCCTCTAAAACAACGATGGGGCCGGTGGCGTACATTCACGCCTCTTTTATGAAAGCTGTATTTTCTCAGATGGATCGGCGGGAGACAAGTTGGGGAGTGATGAGTGATGAGTGATAAGAGAAGAACAAGGCCCGTCCTTCTTTCTTCTCTTATCATTCATCACTCATCACTTATCACTTTCAGGACGACTTTCCCGAACGTCTCGTTCGATTCGAGGCGCGCGTAGGCGGCGGCCGCGTCCGCGAGCGCGTAGGCGCTGTCGAGGACTGGACGGACGCTCCCGCGTGCGAAGAGCGGGACGACCTCAGAGGCGAAGCGCCGGACGGCCGCGGCCTTCTCTTCCGTCGAGCGTGCGCGCAGCACCGTGCCGGTGATACTCAGCCGCTTCCCCATCACGCGCCGGAAGTCGAGCGGCGCACTCGCGCCGCCGAGCGTGCCCACGAGCAGCATCCGCCCGTGCGCGGCCAGCGCTTCGAGGTTCGCGTCGAGGTAAGAGGCGCCGACTAAATCAAGCACGACGTTCACGCCCGCGCCCCTCGTCCACTCGCGCACCGCCTCGGCGAACACGCGCGGGTCGTCATTCACAACCACGCCCTCGTCCATCCCGAACTCGCGCGCGCGTTCGAGCTTCGCCTCCGTCCGCGCCGTGCCGTAGACGGCGCCCGCGCCCGCAGCGCGCGCCAACTGCAACGCGGCCGTCCCCACGCCCGAACCCGCCGCGTGCACGAGCACGCGCTCGCCCGTACGCAGGCCCGCCTGCGTAAACATCGCGTCGTGCGCCGTGATAAAAACCTCCGGCACGCACGCGGCCTCCTCGAACGAAAGCGCCTCGGGAATCTCGGCCAAGTGGCTCTCGGGCACGACGACGTACTCGGCCTGCGCCCCGCCGCCCGTGATGCCGAACACACGCGCGCCGACGCGCCACGCGCGCACCTCCTCGCCCAACTGCTCGACCTCGCCCGCGAACTCCATCCCCGGCACGTCCGCGGGCGCGCCCGGGGGCGCCGGATAACGCCCGCGCTTCTGGAAAAGGTCTGCGCGGTTCAGCCCGGCCGCGCGCACGCGCACACGCACTCGATCCGCGCGCGCCGTCGGCCGCTCGACTTCACAGACTTCCAGCCGGCCCTCGCCTTCCTGCGAGACGATCTTCACCGCCAGCATCTTCTCTTCGCCCGTCCTGTTCATCCCGTCTATCCCTTTTAATTCTCTCCCCCGCGTTGCAGAGCTTAGCACTAAACGGCGTGTTAAAGTCTGCGGACGCATGAACGAGAAGGCAAGCCTGTTCGTCGTCATCAACCACACGGCCGCGCGCGCGCGTGAGGCTTGGCCGCGCGCGCGCGCGGAGCTAGAGCGTGCGGGCGTGCCCTTCGAGGCGCACGAGTCAACGCGCGTGGGCGAGACGGAGGAGCGTGCGCGCGCTGCCTTCGCCGAAGGCTTCGGGGCGGTCGCGGCCGTGGGCGGCGACGGGACTCTGAGCGCCGCCGCGTCCGGCTACTTCGAGCCGTGCGCGGGATTGTCGGAAGCCGAAACGCCGCGCGCTGTAAACCCGCAGGCTGCACTCGCGTTGCTGCCCGCGGGCACGGGCGACGACTTCGCGCGCGGGCTCGCGGGCGGGCGCCGCGCTCCGCTCGAAGATTGGCTCGCGCGACTCGTAAGGCACGCGCGCCCCGGCGCCTTCGACGTTGAAGACTACGCGGCCGCCTACCTTCATCGTCTTGAGACGACGCTCCAAGTGGACGTGATGCTGTGCAGTCTGGAAGAGGGCGCGCGCCGCTTCGTCTGCCTCAACGCGGCGACGCTCGGCATCGGAGCCGAAGTCGCGACGCGCGTCGCGGCGCAGGGAGCAACCGTGAAGCGTCTGCCGGGCGAAGCGCGCTTCGCGCTGGCCGCCGTGCCGCGCCTCGCCGCGTGGCGCAACCGTCGCGTCCGCATCCACGTGGACGGCCGCGTCTGGCGCGAGTGCGGCACGAACCTCATCGCCGTCGTCAACGGCGCCTACGCGGGCGGCGGCATGAACTTCTCGCCGCAGGCGAGCCTGACGGACGGCCTGCTCGACGTGCTCGCCGTCTGCGACATCTCGCGCCCCGCGCTCCTGCGCGAACTCTCGCGCGTACACCGCGGCGGCCACCTCCGAAACCCCAGAGTCAAACTCACGCGCGCACGCCACGTCCGCGTCGAAACCCTCGACCCCGCCGACTCTCTCGCCCTCGAAGCCGACGGCGACCCGCGCGGCCACACGCCCGCCGACATCCGTGTCATGCCCGGCGCGCTGCGCGTCGTCTTCTGAGTCACGCGCGCGAGTCGGAAGTACGAGCGGCTATTTCAGGCGGACGAGGAGGGTCTGGCCCGAGCGCGTGATTTCGGCGCCTTTGAGGTCGGCTTTGAGGTTGTCGGCGGTGATGGTCGTCGTGCCTGCGGACTGTGTGACGGCGGGCTCGGCGGCGAGGCCGGTGACGGTGAGGCGGCGGACGCCGTTGAAGAGCGGGTGCGCGCCCGCGCCTTCGGTCAGAGAGGCTCGGCCGACGAGCTCGATTGTGCCCGCGGCGCCGCCGAGCTTGAGGTAGCGCGTGTGCAGAACCTCGCCCGGGCCGACGCGCTCGACGTTCAGAGGGTCGAAGCCCTGCGGAAAGAGCGGCGAGTTTTCGGCGGCGACTATCTCCAACTTCCATCCCGGCCGCGCGAGGAAATCACGGCGCATCACCTCACGCTTCAAGCTCAGTCCGGCCACGTCCCGGCGCGCGCCCTCCGCCGCGGCGCGCAGGTCTGCCGGCGTGACCTCGCAGCGCGCGGGCCGTCGTGACGCGGCGGCGTGCGAAGACAGAGACGCCGTGATGTTCGAAGGAAGGGACGCCGAGAGCAGTTCGTCGAGCGGGCGTTTGTCGCCGCCCTCAAGCTTCTGCTTCCAAGACGCGTCGAAGCGGTCGAGCAGCAGCGCGAGCGTGCGCCCGGTGGCGTAGGCGCGTTGGCGGACTTCGGTCGCGGGGAAGTCTTCCGCGGGCAGCCGGGCGCGGGCCGTACGCCCGGCGGCCAGCGCCTCGACGTAGCTCGCGAGCCCTTCGTTCAACTCAGTCCCGCGCTCGTACGCGGCCGGGCCCGCGTGGATGAGCGCGAAGCGCTCGTCGCGGAACTTGAGGGCCGCGCCCGCCCAGCATGCCGCGACGTTTTTCACGCGCGAGCTTTCGGCGCGTGAGAGCGCGAGCGTTTCCAGTCGGCGCAGTCGCAGCGCGTCGGCGTCTTCGAGAGGGTAGGTGAAAAGCTCCGCCTCGTTCGCAGTCCAGTCCGAATGGCGCTCGCGCTGGAAGACGTGGAAGGCTTCGTGTATGACGAGCGCGGCCTGCGAGCGCACGTCGCGTCGGCCGTCGAACTTGAGCATCGCCGTCGCCGTCCAGACGCCATTGAGTTTTACAGGCGCGTTGGCGGTCACGCTCTCGTGGCGCCCCGCGAAGGCCCATACGCCCTGACGTGAGGAGAGCGAGATGAACTCGGGCGGCGGGTTCGGGTGGCCGAACAGGAACGTCGTACGCCCGTCGAAGACGGCCAGAGGCACGCGGCGCGGGTCGAAGCCCGGCCAGAGCGTAGAGCGGGCGGCGATGCGTTCGACCTCTTCGACGACGGCGTACACGTCCGCGGCGTCCGGCGCGTACGCGGCGGCGGCGTTCGAGACGTACGGGGCGGCATTCGTCGAGGCGCGCGCGCCGGAACGCGTCCGCGCGGCCGACGCGAGCGGCGCGTGTGCGAGCAGCAGGAGGCAGAGCAAGAGTCGCGAGATTCGCATGACGGTTAGTGCTTCGCGGCCCGCGGACGTTTCAGAAGAGTTTTACGGCGCCGCGCCTGAACGGAAGAACCGACGGCGCCGCGCCTCAACGGGCGGGCGCGGGCTGTTCGTCCGGCACGAGGACGACGACCGCCGTGTGTTCCAGTTTGTCGTGCGTGAAGATTTGCGTGACGGGCCTGTAGCCGGGCTTCTCGACGACGAGCGCGGCGTCGAACTTGTAAGGCGCCGTCAGGGTTTGGATGTCGAACAGCCCGGCTTCGTCGCTCTGTTCCTCCTGCTTCCAGATGGTCGAGGGGTCTTTCTTCTGCTTCTCGTAGTCTTCGCCGTGGTAGAGAGTAACCTTCGCGCCCGCGAGCGGGACGAGGCCGGAGAGGTCGTCGTCGGGCGCGCGGTCAACGAAAGCGCGCGACTGCGCCGTGTGCTGCGGCTGCGTGTAGACGCGCCCGCGCACGTGTATGTATCCGTCGCACGCGGCCGTGAAGACGAGGCAGGCCGCGGCCAGAAGCACGCGGCCCGCCTTGCGGAGTGTGCCGTCGCCCATCTCAGTCCTCCGCCGACGGACGCGAGCCGCCGTCACTTCAAGAGGGCGCGTGCGCGCGCGAGCACGTTGTCGGCGTTGAAGCCGAGTTCGCGCAGGGCGGTCGTGCCGGGCGCGGAGGCGCCGAAGCGGTCGAGGCAGACGCAGTCGCCTTCGGGGCCGACGTAGCGATCCCAGCCGAGGCTCGCGCCGGCCTCGACGCCGAGCCGCGCCGTGACCGCGGGCGGGATGACGCCGTCGCGATACTCTTTGTCCTGCTCCTCGAACAACTCCCAGCACGGCATCGAGACGACGCGCACGGGCACGCCCTCGTTCTGCAAAGTCTCGCGCGCTTCGAGGCAGAGTGAGACTTCCGAGCCGGTCGAGAGCAGGATGAGTTTCGGCGTCACCGGCTTGCCTTCGTTGTCCAGCGCGTCGGCGAGGACGTAGGCGCCGCGGCGCGTGCCTTCGGCCGGGGCGTAGACGCCGTCGCGGTTGATGAGCGCAACCTTCTGGCGCGTGAGGACGAGCGCGGTCGGCCCGTGCCGCCGAAGTATGGCGAGCCGCCAAGCCTCGCGGACTTCGTGAACGTCGGCCGGGCGTATGCAGAAGAGGTTGGGGATGGCGCGCAGGCCCGCGAGTTGTTCGACGGGCTGGTGCGTCGGGCCGTCCTCGCCGAGGCCGATGGAGTCGTGCGTGAAGACGTAGACGACCTGCACGTGCGAGAGCGCGGCGAGGCGTATGGCCGGCTTCATGTAGTCGGAGAAGCACATGAAGGTCGCGCCGTAGGGAATCAGCCCGCCGTTGAGGCTCATGCCCGTCAGCGCCGCGCCCATGCCGTGCTCGCGGATGCCGAAGTGGATGGTGCGCCCCTCGTAAGAACCGTACTCGAAGCTGCCGCCGCCCTTGATGTCTGTGTTGGTGGAAGGGCCGAGGTCGGCGCTGCCACCGATGAGCGTGGGCAGGTGCGGCGCGATGGCGTTGATGACTTCGCCGCTCGCCTGACGCGTCGCCATCGGCTTGGCGTCGGCGAAGGTCGGCAGGTGCGACTCCCAGCCTTCGGGCAGGTCGCCGCTCATCGTCACGTGCCAAGCCTCGCCGAGTTCGGGGAACTGACCGGCGTAGCGTTCGACCAGCGCGTCCCAGTCGCGCTCCTGCTGCTCGCCGCGCTCGACCGCCTTGCGGAACTCGGCGAGCGCCTCTTCGGGGATGAAGAAGTCTTCGTCTTCGGGCCAGCCGAGGGCGCGCTTCGTCTCCTTGACGGCCTCGGGGCCGGGCGCGTCGGAGTGAGCCTTGCGCGTGCCTGCGGTCGGCATGCCGAAGCCGATGACGGTCTTGACGGAGATGAGAGAAGGCTTGTCGGCGACCGTCTGCGCGTCGCGTATGGCGCGCTCGATGGCTTCGAGGTCGTTGCCGTCTTCGACCGTGGAAGTGTGCCAGCCGTACGAGTCGAAGCGCTTCGGCACGTCGTCCGAGTAGGCGAGCGAGGTGAAGCCCTCGATGGTGACGTGGTTGTCGTCGTAGAGGTAGATGAGCTTGCCGAGTTTCAGGTGACCCGCGAGAGAAGCGGCCTCGGCGGAGACGCCCTCCATCAAATCGCCGTCCGAGACGATGGCGTAGACGTAGTTGTCAACGAGCGGGAAGCCTTCGCGGTTGAAGCGCGCGGCGAGGTGCGCGGCGCCCATCGCCATCCCGACGCCGTTGGCGAAGCCTTGCCCGAGCGGGCCGGTCGTAATCTCGACGCCGGGCGTCAGGATGTTCTCGGGGTGCCCCGGAGTCTTCGAGCCCCACTGTCGGAAGTGCTTCAGCTCTTCGAGCGGCAGGTCGTAGCCCGTCAGGTGGAGCAAAGAGTAGAGCAGCATCGAGCCGTGCCCGGCCGAGAGCAGGAAGCGGTCGCGGCCGCTCCACTTCGGGTTCCGCGGGTTGTAACGCATGAAGCGCGTCCAGATGACGTAGGCCATCGGCGCCGCGCCCAAGGGCAAGCCGGGGTGGCCCGACTCGGCCTTCTGCACGGCGTCAATCGAGAGGGCGCGGATGGTGTTGATGCAAAGCTGGTCGAGTTCGGTGTACGTGGCTCTGGTCGGCGTTGACGCGCTCATCTTTCTCCCCCTGCCTTCTCATTAAGTTGTTCGGATTTCGGTTTCCCACATCATACCGAAACCGGGGGCGCGTGACGAGTCGCCTGAATGCGGAATGCGGATTTCGGATTGCTGATTGATGAAGGCGTGGCTCTCATCAATCAGCACTCCGAAATCCGCATTCCGGAATCGGTTTTCGCTTCGGCTTACTTTATCTGTACCGCCCCGACGGCGCGGGCGGCGTTGACGCGGCCGCCGGTGACGACCTTGCCGCGGAGCGAGTCGAGGCGGTCGGCCGTGTTGAGTATGCGCTCGCGCAGCTCCTTCACCGACAAGTCGGGTTCGACCGAGAGGACGAGCCCGGCGACGCCCGCGACGAACGGCGTCGCCATCGAGGTGCCCGAGTGCTCTTCATAGGCGCCGCCGAGCCACGTGCTCAGGATTTCTTTACCCGGCGCGGCGACGTGGACGCTCTTCTCGCCGTAGTTGGAGAAGGAGGCGAGCTGGTCGCGTCGGTCGAGCGCGGCGACCGAGATGATGTTCGGCAGTTTGTAGTTCGAAGGGAAGTGCGGCGTGCGGTCGGCGTTCTCCGAGTCGTTGCCGGCGGCGGCGACGAAGAGGATGTCGGCCTCGCCCGCCTTGCGGATGGCGTCTTCGAGCGCGCGCGAGCGCTGGCGCGAGCCCCAGCTCGCGCTGATGACGCGGACGTTGACGCCGTCCTTCTTGCGCGCGATGACGTAGTTGATGGCCTCGATCGCCGCCTTCGTCGAGCCGAAGCCCGAGCGCCCCATGAACTTCAGAGGCATGATCTCGACCTGCCAGTTGACGCCCGCGATGCCCTGATTGTTGTCGCCCTCGGCGCCGATGATGCCGGCGCAGTGCGTGCCGTGGCCGTTCTCGTCCATCGGGTCGCGCTCGTCGGCGAGAGCGCTGAAGCCGTTCTCGTCGTCCACGGTGCCCAACTGCGGGTCGAAGTACATCTCCACGTCGGCCGGGCGGTGCCACATGTTGCCGGCGAGGTCTGGGTGCGTGTAGTCAACGCCGCTGTCGAGGACGGCGACGACGACCTTCCTGCTCCCGTGCGTCTTCTCCCAAGCGTAGCGCGCGCCGATGTCCGCCTCCGAAACCCCGTCGCGCTGCCCCACGTTGACGAGTCCCCACTGCTCGCTGAGCATGGGATCGTTGGGCAGGCCGGGGAAGTCGGGCGCTAAGTCGTGCCCAATGTAGATGTGCGACGGGGCTGGTTCGAGCGGCCCGACGCTTATCTGGTAGTTCGGCTCGGCGTACTCGACCTCCGGCAGCGCGGAGTAGTCGGCGACGATCTGCTCGGCCGACTCGCCGTCGAGGTCGTCAATCGCCGCGAGCCCCTCGACCGACTCGATCTCGTCCTCGACGCGGTCGTGCAGGCCCGCGGCGATGGCCTGCATACGCTCCTCCGAGACGCCCGCCTTGAAGCGCACCAGCACCTCGGCCTCGCCCGTGTTCGCACGCTCGCGGCGCGCGCGCTCCTCCTCCGGCGAGACGCGGCGCGGCGGCGCCTCGGCGGCCGGCAGCGGCACGCCAACGACCCGCGTCTGCCGCCAACGCTCGATGCGCCCGGCGGCGGCCGCCAACACGACGAGCGCCAACGCCAGCGCCACGTGAACTGTATAATTCCTACGGTTCATCGCTTACTCCTTGAAGCAGAGGTTGGAGGTTGGAGGTTAGAGGTTAGTAAAAGCGTTGTCTTCAACTGACCTCTGACCTCTGACCTCTGGCCTCTCAGACACGATAGTTCTTGCCGTCGAAGTTGTGGAGGCGCACCTGATTGCGGTCGGCGCGGTACTCGAAAGTTCGGCCGCGCGCCGAGAGGCGTATGCGCCAGCCCGACGTAATCATCATGCCGCTCATCTCGCCGCCGACGGGCGCCCCGAGCGCGGTGTTTGGAAAGTCGGCCTCTTCGACCGACTCCTCGCCGACCTCACCTTCCGACACGCCGAGCCGCGCCGCCAAATCCCTACGCGCACGCGCCACCGCCTCTTCTCTGTCCTGAGCCATTTCGTTGAAAGCCCCCGCCGCCGTTATGTCCGTCCGAAGAGCTTATACGCCGTAGCGGGCTTCGGCGTTTTGGTTTTCGTCTGCGGCCGGGGCGTGCCGGTATTCTGCCCCCGCCCGGGGAAAAAAGAAAGTAGTCAGTAGTCAGTAGTCAGTAGTCAGTAGAAAAACATTCATTAGACGAGCCGTTCGGATGCCAGCGTCAACGTCCGCCGAGCGGAGCCTACTGACTACTGACTACTGACTACTGACTTGCCCCGTCCAACCATCCGCACCGAAATCCGCATCAACGAATCATCACGCCGAACGTTCAGGCTGACTCGCCGGCCGTCTCCCCGGCAGCCCTTGGGAAAACTTCGCAACGCAAAGCCTAGCCCCGCGTCAGACGGGGCAAGGTCTCGGGACGAGTGTGTCTGCTCAGAGAAACCACTCTTAAGTCTACAGGAGGCTCAGGATGAAAAGCAGGCTCTTTCTACTCTTCACGCTCGCGCTCTGTCTCGGCGCGGGCTACGGGGAAGTGAACGCACAGCGCCGCGCGCGCGCAACGGCCGCGACGCACAACGCGGCCGTATCTGAAACGGCACCGCGGATGACGCAGACGCTTCCCATACGCCGCGTCATCCTCTACAGCAACGGCGTCGCCTACGTCGAGCGGCGCGGGACGGTGACGGGCCGGGCAGAGATAGACCTCTCCTTCAAGCAGTCGCAGGTGGACGACGTGCTCAAGTCAATGGTCGTGCTCGACCTCGGGCGCGGGCGCATCGGCGCCGTCAGCTACAACTCAAGCGCGCCGCCCTCGGCGCGTCTGGCCGACATCCCCTTCTCCATCGGGGCTGCGACCGAGGCCGGAACGGACGGCGGGCTCGCGGGCGTGCTCGGGCAGATGCAGGGGGCGCGCGTCTCCGTCGCGACCGCGGGCGGCAGAACCGTCAGCGGCTCCGTCATCACCGTCGAGGAGCGGCGCGCGCAGGGCGACGAGCGGAAGCCCGGCGCCGTGACGCACGCGCTCGTCATCGCCTCGGACGCGGGCGAGCTTTCGAGCTTCGACCTCTCGGACGTGCGCTCCGTACGGCTGCTCGACGAAGGCGCGCGGCGCGACCTCGGCGAGTTCGCGCGCGCGACGGCGAGTGCGCGACGCCGCGACGCCAAGACAATCACCGTCACCTCCGACGGCGCGGGCGCGCGCGAGATGCTCGTCAGCTACACCGTCGCCGCCCCGATTTGGAAGACGACTTACCGCGTCGTGCTCGGCGCCGACGGCGAGCCCTTCTTTCAGGGCTGGGCCATCGTTGACAACGTGAGCGAAGAGGACTGGGACGGCATTCAACTCTCGCTCATCTCGGGCACGCCGGTCTCGTTCATCCAGCCGATACAGCAGCCGCTCTACCGCTACCGGCCCGTCATCCCTGTGCCGGGCGACCTTAATCTCTCGCCGCAGACCTACGAGTCGGAGACGGGCGAGAACGTCGGCGGAGGCGGGCCGGGCGGGGGCGTCGGAGGCGGAGGCGGCCCGGCCCTCATCATGGGCCGCGTCACAGACCCGCTGGGCGCCGTCGTGCCGGGCGCGACGGTGACGGCGAAGGGCGAGGGGGGCGGCACGTTCAACGCGACCGTTGACAGCGCCGGGACGTTCCGCATCTCCGTTCCCGCCGGCACCTACTCCGTCAGCGTCAGCGGCGCGGGCTTCAAGGCTTGGACGATGACGGGCCTCAAGGTCGGCATGGCTCGCCCCGCGCACGTCAACGTGGCGCTCGAAGTCGGCGCGGTCTCCGAGACAGTCACCGTCACCGCCCAGTCCATCGGTCAGCTAAACACTTCGAGCAGCCTCTCGCTCCTCTCTTCGAGCAACTCCGGCGTTGACGGCGCCGAGGCCGGCCCGAGCGTGGGCGAGTTGATAGCGGGCGGCGAGTCGGGCGTCGAGGCGGCCGCACGCGGCGACGAGGTCGGCGACTTCTTCGAGTACAGGATCGCGCAGCCCGTCACCGTCCGCCGCGACCGCTCGGCGCTCATCCCCATCCTTCAGACGCGGATGGAGGGCGAGCGCGTCTCGGTCTTCCGAGAGGAGGGCGGGCGCACGCGACCTATGTCGGGGCTGATGCTGCGCAACACTTCCGAGCTGACGCTCGAAGGCGGCGCGCTCACGGTCGTTGACGGCGACGCCTACGCGGGCGAGTCTCTGCTCGAACGGCTCAAGCCCGGCGAGCGCCGCCTCGTCACCTTCGCGCTCGACCTCGGCACGCTCGTCACCGTGCGCGAAACGGAAGACGACTCGCCCGTCTTCGCCGTGCGCATCCTCAACGGCACGCTCTACGCGACGCACCACCACCGCGAGCGGAAGACCTACACGCTACGCAACCAGACCGACCGGCCGCGCACGGTCTACGTCGAGCACCCCGTCCGAGAGGACTGGCAGTTGGACGACAAGCTCACGCCCGCGCCCGACGGCAAGACGGAAAACTTCTACCGCTTCAAGGTGGAGGTTCCCCCGAACGAGACGCGCCAACTCGTCGTCGCCGAGCGCGAGCAGGGCACCGAGACTTTCGAGATCACGAACATCACGCCCCAACAGCTCCGCCTCTTCGTCGCGCGACGCTACCTCGACGACGCCTCGCGCGCCGCGCTTGAGAACATCCTCGAACTCAAAGCGCGGCTCGCCGCCGCCGAGGCGCGCGCCGAGGCCGCCGACCGCGAGACGGAAGAGATAGGCGCCGACCAGAAGCGCCTGCGCGAGAACATCGAGTCGCTCAACAAGACGGCCGAGGCGCGCGGGCTCATCACACGTTACGTCCAGAAGGCCGACCAGCAGGAGACGCGCCTCGAACAGCTCGCGCGCGAGAAGCAGGCCGCCGAGCAGGAGAAGGCCCAACTCCAAACCCAACTCGACGCGGCCATCCGCGCCCTCGCGCTCAAGCGCGACCTCGCGATGAATGAGTGAGGGCCGAAGGTTAAAGGGCGAGCATCCCCGAAGGGGATGAAGATAATAGCCGGGGGCAGAGCGAACGTAAGTGAGCGCCGCCCCCGGAATGCGACGATAAAACAATCCGACCCTGAAAGGGTCGCACGGCGATTCACGGTGCGACCCTTTCAGGGTCGGAATTATTTTGGCGAGTCTACCGGGGGTTGCGCTCCGCCGCTCGCCTGCGGCTCGCGGCTCGGGCTTACCCCCGGCTATTGTCTGCATCCCCTCCGAGGATATTCACTATCAACATCTCATCTCTTCACCTCAAGTCCCCGAATAGATGTTGAAGGAGCACGCAGACGGCGATGGCGGCCGTCTCGGCGCGGAGTGTGCGCCCGCCGAGCGTGACGAGCGTCCAGCCGCGCGCGCGCGCGTGCGCCAACTCTTCGTCGTCCCAGCCGCCCTCGGGGCCGACGAGCGCGACGGCGGACGCGGGCCGCGCGTGCGTCTCATCAACAAGCGTGTCGAGCCCGGCGCCGCCGCGCTCCGCGAAGAGGAGGCGCAGAGCCGTCTCGTCCTGCTTTTCTATGAGCGTGTCGAAGGCGGCGGGCGCGGCAACCGCGGGGACGAACGCGCGCCCCGACTGCTTCGAGGCTTCGAGCGCGAGCCGCCGCCAGCGTTCGACGCGCCGCACGGCGTCGCGCTCGTCGCGCGGCCGCACGTCCGAGCGCTTCGTCACGACCGGCGCTATCAGCGAGACGCCCAGTTCCGTCGCCTTCTGCACGACGAGGTCGAACTTCTCGCCCTTGAGGAGCGCGACGGCGAGCGCCAGCGCCAGCGGCGACTCGGGGCTCGGCGGCTCGGCTGGCCCGCGCACTTCCAGACTCGCCCGCCCTTTCCGCCCGCCGTCCCCGCGCACGACGCACGCGAACTCGCGGCCCGCGCCGTCGAAGACATGCGCCTCGTCGCCCGCGCGCAGCCGCAGCACGTCGCGCAGGTGTCGCGACTCTTCCTCCGACAACGTGACGAGCGCGCCGTCACGCGCGAACGCCTCCGGAGGCGCGTAGAACCTTCTTCGCGTCATCAGACCGTGATGGCGACCCATTCGCCCTCTTCGGTGAGTTCGTAGCCGGCGGAGCCGAGTTCGACGAGGCGCGCGTGAACCTGCGCGGCCTGCGTCGCGAGTATGCCGGAGAGGACGAGGCGCCCGCAGGTCAAGCCGAGCAGCGCGGGCAGGAGCGGCAGTATCACGTCGGCCGTCAGGTTCGCGCAGACGAGGTCGGCCGAGGCCGTGGTCTCGGCGATTGAGCCGACGCGGAAAGATATGCGGTCGGCGACTCCGTTGAGGCGCGCGTTCTCTTCCGCGACTTCGACGGCGAGCGGGTCTGTGTCGCAAGCCTCGACGCGCGCCCTTGGGTTGAGCTTGGCGGCGGCGATGGCGAGGACGCCCGTGCCCGTGCCCACGTCGAGGAAGCTGCCGCCGTCGAAGTGCTTCTCGATGGCCGCGAGGCAGAGGCGCGTCGTCTCGTGCGTGCCCGTGCCGAAGGCCATGCCCGGCTCGACGCGTATGACGATGAGGCCGTCGCCTTCGGGCACCTCGCTCCAAGGCGGCGCGACGACGAAGCGCCCGACCACAGTCGGCCGCCAGCCCTTCTTCCACTCGGCCAGCCAGTCGCGCCCCTCTACCTCGCGGAAGCGCATCTCGCGCACCGACGAAGATTCGAGCCCGTAGACGCGCAGCGCATCCATGAGCGCCGCGCGCACCGACTCGACGGCGGGCGGCGTCTCGAAGTAGGCGGAGACGTTGACGAGCGCGCCGCCTGAGTTGACCGGCGGGCCGCCCGGGCTGGCGTGCGAACCGTCACGCGCTTCGGCGTCGGCGCCCGTCTCCGTCCCGAGCGCGCCCGCCTCCATTAGCGCGTACTCGACGGCCTCGTGCGCCGCTTCCGTGCAGACAAGGTCAAGCGCGTACCAGTTCATAAAAAGCTGTTAGCTGTTAGCCGTCGGCCGTTAGCCCAACGCGCGGCGGGCGAGCTTGCTTGTTTTAGCTAAAAGCTAAAAGCCAGAGGCTAACAGCTACTCTTCGATCCCCATCTCGCTCAGGGCGCGCGGCGAGTTGCGCCAGTCTTCTTCGACCTTGACGAAGAGTTCGAGGTAGACGCGGTGGCCGGCGAGGCGCTCGATGTCGCGCCGCGCCTCGGTGCCTATCTGCTTGAGGCGCGCGCCGCCCTTGCCGATGATGATGCGCTTCTGCGACTCGCGCTCGACGTAGATGGCGCAGTAGATGCGCGAGAGTTCTTCCGACACCTCTTCGTAGCGCTCGGTGACGACCGCCGTCACGTACGGAATCTCCTCGCCCGTCACGTGCAGAATCTTCTCGCGCACCATCTCGGCGACGAGCGCGCGCATCGGCTGGTCTGTTAATTCATCGTCCCCGAAGACGGGCTCACCCTCGGGGAGGTTCGAGACGAACTCTTTGATTAAGTCTTTCAACTGGTCGCCCGTGCGCGCCGAGAGCGGGACGACGCCGCGCCACTCGTGCTCGCGCGAGTACCATTCGATGAGAGGCAGCAGGGCGCGCTTGTCGTCGAGCTTGTCCGTCTTGTTGAGCAGGAGGATGGAGGGCTTGCCCGCGCGCTTGACGAGGTCGAGGACGAAGCGGTCGCCGTTGCCGGTCGGGACAGAGGCGTCGCGGATGAGGCAGACGAGGTCAACGCCTTCGAGCGCGTCGTGGACGGCCGACATCATACGCCGGTTGAGGAGGTAGCCCGGTTGGTGTACGCCCGGCGTGTCAACCAAAACGACCTGCCCCTCGGGCCTCGTAATCACGCCGCGAATCTGGTGACGCGTCGTCTGCGGCTTGTTCGAGACGGCCGCGATCTTCTCGCCGACCAGACGATTCAGAAGCGTTGACTTCCCCGCGTTCGGCCTCCCGACCAGAGCGACGTAGCCGCTGCGGTAGTCGCCCGCCGTCTCGTTCGTCCCGCCTGTCTCCTCTTCGCCCATCGAGTTCACCCGCCCGCGCCGCGCCGCGCGGCCTCGCCGTTGAGCCGCATGATTTCGAGCGTCATCTCGGCGGAGGCGTACATGTCCTTCACGTCGAGCCATTCCTTGACGGTGTGGATGGCGCGCATGCCCGTGCCGAGGTTGGCGCACTCGATGCCGCGCTTGTTGAAGATGTTGGCGTCGCAGCCGCCGCCCGAGGCCATCGTCTCGACCTTGAGGCCCATGCGCGCGGCCGCCTCTTTCACGAGCCGTACGACGCGCGAGTCGTCAGACACGTCCATCGAGTAGTACTCGCGCGTCACGTCCGCCTCGACGCGCGCCTTCGTCGTCACGCCTTCGACCGTCACCTCGTACTTCGCGGCCGCGTCTTCGAAGCACTTGACCATGTGCGCGGTCTGCGCTTCGAGCTTCTCGTCGCTGAGGCTGCGCGCCTCGCCCTTGAGCATGACGAAGTTGGTGATGATGTTCGTCGCCTCGCCGCCGCGTATGACGCCGATGTTGGCGGTCGTCTCGTCGTCTATGCGGAAGAGGTTCATTTTTGCGATCGCCTCGGCGGCGATCTTAATCGCCGAGATGCCGTCCTCGGGCGCGACGCCCGCGTGCGACTCAAGGCCGTAGACGCGGAACTCGAAGTGGTTGGCCGAAGGCCCCTTGGTGAAGAGGAAGCCGGGGTCGTCCGAGTCGAAGACGATGCCGTACTTCGCCCGCACCCGACTCATGTCGAGGTACTTGGCGCCGAGCAGGCCGACCTCCTCGCAGATGGAGAAGACGGCGTCAATCGGCGCGTGCGGGATTGATTGCTCTTGCAAGGAACGTATGGTCTCGATGATGACGGCGCAGCCCGACTTGTCGTCGCCGCCGAGGACTGTCGAGCCGTCGGTGCGGATGATGTCGCCCTCAACTACCGGCTTGACGCCCTTGCCGGGGACGACCGTGTCCATGTGCGCAGACATCATGATGGGCTCGGCGTCGGCGAGCGTGCCGGGGAAGCGCGCGATGACGTTTCCTGTGTTGCCGCCGACCTTTTCGCCTGCGTCGTCTATGAAGACCTCGGCGCCCATCTCCTCGCAATAAGCCTTGATGCGCTGTGCCACTTCGCGCTCCTCGCGCGAGACGGAATCTATCTGGACGAGTTCGAGCAGAAGGTTCTTGATGCGCTCCTGATTAATCATCGCGGTTCTCTCCTCGGGAGAAAGATTTCAGCCTGAGCAGATAAAAAAGCTTCCTGAACTGCGGGTGTGTCGCAATCCTACTACAACGGCGCGCGCCCGCGCCACGCGCCGCCGTGTCAGGGGCTCACCCGTTCGAGCGCGAGCTGCAACTCGTCGCGCTTGGCGTTCAAGGTTTCTTCGTCGGCGTCGGCGGGGACGTGGATGGGCGGGGCGAAGCGGACTTGGACGCGCGAGAAGGGCTTGGGGATTTGCATCCCGTCCCAACTCGGCAGGCGCCAGAAGCGTTCGGCGTTGACGCCGAAGGGGAGGACGGGCTGGCCTGTCTTCTTGGCGAGGAGCACGGCGCCCATCTTGGCGGAGTGGCGTGGGCCGCGCGGGCCGTCTATGGAGAAGCCGGCCGGGCAGCCCGCGCGGACGAGCCTCGTCAACTCGACGAGCGCGCCGACCCCGCCGCGCGTCGAAGAGCCGCGCACGGCGCCGTAGCCGAGGCGCTGGATGAAGCGCGCGATGTACTCGCCGTCGAAGCTCTGCGAAGTCATGATGACGATGCGTCGGCGGCGGAAGAAGTAGGTGCCCGGAAAGATTCGGTCGTGCCAGAAGGTGTAGATCGGAAGCCCGCCGCGCGCGGCCTCGTCCCAGTGCTCCTGCCCTTCCACTTGAAAACGGAGGGTGCGGCCTACGGCGAGGATGGCCAAGTAGAAGGCCACGTCCGCGGCGCGTATGGCGAGGCGCTGGCGGAAGGTGTACGGGGAGAGGTCTGCGAAGCGGTAGGCGCGCGCGACGCGCTCGTCCCGTTGTTGCTCTTCCGTTGCGCTCTGCATGAGTTTCGCGGGGCGAGTCTAGCAGAATTTTAGATTTCAAATTTCAAATTTCAGACTCGGATAAGTTTTCGCGGCGCGGGCGGAAAGGTGGTATAAAAAGCGGCGTCTCGGCTCATCCCGTCCGGCCCGCAGAGTTTGAAGCATGCGCCTGCGTCCAAAGTTCGTCACGACCTTGCTGCTCGCCGCCGTGTGCGCGCTCGCCGCCTTCGCGCCGCGCGGCTCCGAGGCTCAACGTAAACGCTCCGTCAGTCTCGTCCTCACGAACGGCAAAGTCTTCACGGCGGACGCGCGCGGCCACATGGCGGAGGCCGTCGCGGTTGACGGCGAGCGCATCGTCGCCGTCGGCAGCTCGCGCGAGATTGCCGCGAAGTTTGAAGGCGCGCGCACGATTGATTTGAAGGGGCGCTTGGTCACGCCCGGCTTCAACGACGCGCACATACACTTCCTCGGCGGCGGGCTTTCGCTGCTTCGCGTGAACCTCGTCGGCGCCAAGACGCTGGCCGAGGCGAAGGCGCGCGTCGCGGCGCGCGTGCGCGAGATGCAGCCCGGCGCTTGGGTCACGGGGCGCGGCTGGGATCACACGCTCTGGGGCGGCGAGTGGCCGACGAAGAAAGACTTGGACGAAGTCGCGCCGCACAACCCCGTCATCCTACAGCGCGTGGACGGCCACGTCAGTTGGGCCAACACGCTCGCGCTGCAAAAGGGCGGCGTCACGCGCGAGACCAGAGACCCGCAGGGCGGCGAAATCCTCCGCGGCGCGAGCGGCGAGCCGACAGGCATCCTGAAGGAGACGGCCGCCGGGCTCGTCACGCGCGCCGTGCCCGAGCCGACGCGCGAGGAGAAGCTTGAGGCAATCGCGCGCGCTCTCGCGGAGGCGCGGCGCTACGGCATCACGTCCGTGCAGGACTCCATCTCGGGCTACGACACGCTGGCGCTCTACCGCGAGCTGCTCGCGCAGGATAAGTTGACCGTCCGCGTCTCGGAGTGGCTCGACTTCACGCAGCCGGTGGACGTTTTGAAGCGGCAGCGCGAGGAGTTCAACGCGCTCAAGGTTGACCCGCTGCGCATACGCGTCAACACCCTGAAGGGCTACGTGGACGGCACGCTCGGCTCGCGCACGGCCGCCATGCTCGCGCCCTTCGCCGACGACCCGCACAACAGCGGCATCCCGCGCATGCCGCCCGAGCAGTTGACGCGGATGACGGTCGAGCGCGCGCGCGAGGGCTTTCAGATAACCTTCCACGCCATCGGCGACCGCGCCAACCGCATGGCGCTCGACGCCTTCGCGGCGGCCGTCAAAGAGTTGGGCGCGGGCTACTGGAAAAGGAGTTTCCCCTATCAGGGGCTGACGGCGTTACAGCTCGAATCACCGCGCCACCGTGTCGAGCACGCGCAGGTCGTCGCGCCCAGCGACTTCAAGCGCTTCCGCGACCTCGGCGTCATCGCCTCGATGCAGCCCTCGCACGCCATCTCGGACAAGCGCTGGGCGCAGGACAGGCTCGGGGAGTACCGCGTGCTCGGCGCCTACAGTTGGCACACGATGATGTCGTACGGCGTCCACGTCCCCTTCGGCACAGACTGGCCCGTCGAGGACATCAACCCTTACATCGGCCTCTACGCGGCCGTCACGCGCCAGAGCGTCGAAGGCGAGCCGCCCGGAGGCTGGTGGCCCGAGGAGCGCATCAGCATCGAAGACGCCATACGCAACTACACAGCCGAGTCGGCCTACGCCTCCTTCGAGGAGCGCGACAAGGGGCAGGTCGCCGCAGGGATGCTCGCAGACCTCGTCGTCCACTCGAAAGACCTCCTCACCGTCAGGCCCGCCGAGATTCTGCAAACGGAGGCCGACCTGACGGTCTTCGACGGGCGCGTCGTGTATGAGAGGAAGTAGACAGTAGTCAGTAGACAGTAATCAGTAGAAAAGCTTTAGTTAAATTGAATCGTTCGGGTTCAGCGTCAACGGCCGCGGCGCGGAGCGCTACCGTCTACTGACTACTGTCTACCCTTAAGGAGTTTCCCATGCCGACTTGGGTGAAAGTCTTCCTCGCCATCGTGATTATCGTGGCGGTGCTGGGCATCGGGGCGTTCATCGCCGGGCTGCTGGTCGTGCGCAGGTACGGGCCGGAGTTGGTGCAGGAGAACAAGCAGGCGTTGGACGAGGGGCGCGAGTACGGGCGGCGCACGGACGACGTGGGCTGCCTGAACGAGGCGGTCGCGCGGCAGGCGCGCGTTGCAGGCTTCCGCGACATGCTCAAGAACAACTTCTTCATGCGCTCGTGCCTCGAAGTCGCGCGCCCGACACAAGGGTTCTGCGACGGCGTGCCGGGCCGGCTCGACTTCATGAAGAGCGTCGCGTGGCAGGCGCAGGAGTGCAAGCGCTACGGCCTCGGCCCCGAGCAGCAGTGCTCGCAGTTCTTCCAGCAGATACAGCAGGTCTGCGAAGAGCGTTCGATGCGCAAGGTATTCAACGCCAACGACAACGCCGATGGCCCGCCCCCGCCGCCGCCCGCGCCCGTACCGACGGCGAAGGGGCGCTGAGATGAACATGAGCAGACACGCACGAAGCCACGCGCGATTCGTCTCCGCCGCCGGACTCTGCGCCGCCGTCACACTCCTCCTCGTCCTACTTCTGACGGCCTCGGCGGCGCGCGCGGCTTGGCGCGCGGCGGGCGACGTGCGTGCGGTCGAGCGCCGAGCGGATGGCGTCGTGCTCACGCTCACCTCCGGCGCGCGCGTCGCCGTCACCTTCCGCGACATCGAGACCGTTCGCGTCCGCCTCGTGCCCGGCGGGCAGTTCGGGCGCGACTTCTCCTACGCCGTCGAGCCGAAGGATCGCAAGACGGTCGCGGCCGATGTCATCGAGACGCGCGAAGAGATAAGAATCTCTTCGCTGAACAAGACGACCGTCGTCGTCAGGCGCCGCCCCTTCCTCGTCACCGTGCTCGACGGCGCGGGCCGAGTCGTCGTAGAAGACGACCCCGCGCGCCCGCCCTCATTCGACCCCGAGACCGGCGCGGTCGAGACCTCGAAGAGACGCTTGGCTTGGGAGGTCTACTACGGCCTCGGCGAGAAGGCGGGCGCGACCGTCTCGCGCGACACGCAGCAGTTCGTGATGTGGAACACGGACACCTACGCCTACCCGCGCGGCCTCGACCCCATCTACCAGTCCATCGGCTTCTACATCGCGCTCCGGCAGGAGAACACGGCGCAGCAAAAGCGCGGCGTCTCGTACGGCCTCTTCTTCGACAACACCACGCGCGCGTACTTCGATATGGGGAAGACCGACCCCGCGCGCGTGACCTTCGGCGCGGCGGGCGGCGAGCTGAACTACTACGTCTTCACGGGCGGGCAGGAGCGCACGCCTCGAAACGTCCTGCGCGACTACACGGAGCTTACGGGCCGTGCGCCCTTGCCGCCGCTGTGGGCGCTCGGCAACCAGCAGTCGCGCTACTCCTACTACCCGGAGGCGCGCGTGCGCGAGGTGGCGCGCGGACTGCGCGAGGCGAAAATCCCGACCGATGTCATCTACCTCGACATACACTACATGGACGGCTACCGCGTCTTCACTTGGGACAAGCAGCGCTTCCCAGACCCCGTGAAGCTGCTCTCGGACTTGCGCGCCGAGGGCTTCCGCGTCGTCGTCATCATAGACCCCGGCATCAAGGTTGATCCGAACTACTTCGCCTACAAGGAAGGTCAGGCGGGCGACCACTTCGTCAAGGCCGCCGACGGGAGCGAGTTGCACGCGACCGTCTGGCCCGGCGTCTGTGCCTTCCCGGACTTCACCGACCCGAAGGCGCGCGAGTGGTTCGGCTCGCTCTACAAGAAGAATTTGGACGAGGGCGTCGCCGGCTTCTGGAACGACATGAACGAGCCCGGCGTCTTCCTCTCCGAAGAGACGCCGAAGCCCGACCTCTTCCATCATCCGATGAAGACCTTTCCACCGGACGCGCGCCACGCGGGCGACGGCGAGCCGGGCACGCACGCGCGCTACCACAACGTCTACGGCATGCAGATGGCGCGCTCGACGTTCGAGGGTTTGAAGAAGCTCCGGCCCGACGCGCGACCCTTCGTGCTGACGCGCGCCGGCTACGCGGGCGTGCAGCGCTTCTCGGCCGTCTGGACGGGCGACAACGTCGCGAGCTGGGATCACCTACGTCTCTCAATCCCGATGCTGCTCAACATGGGCGTCTCGGGCGTGCCGCTCATCGGCTCGGACGTGGGCGGCTTCTCCGGCAGCCCCACGCCGGAGCTTTACGCGCGCTGGCTACAGGCCGCGGCCCTGACGCCCTTCCTGCGCACGCACTCCGACTTCGGCACCGACGCGCGCGAGCCCTACGCCTTCGGCCCGGAGTTCACGCGCATCAACCGCGCGTCCGTCGAGCTGCGCTACAAGCTTCTGCCCTACCTCTACACGCTCTTCAACGAGCACACGCACACGGGCGCGCCCGTCATGCGCCCGCTCTGGTTCGAGTACCCGGACGACGCGCGCACGTACACGATTGAAGACGAGTACCTCGTCGGCCGCGACCTGCTCGTCGCGCCGGTCGTGCGCGAGGCGGCGACGAAGCGCGGCGTCTACCTCCCCGCTGGCGACGACTGGGTTGACTGGTGGACGGGCAAGACGTATCAGGGCGGCCGGGACTACGAAGTCGAGGCGCCGCTCGAACGCCTGCCGCTCTTTGCGCGTGCCGGCGCGGTCATCCCCACGCAAACGGTCGTGCAGCACACGGGCGAGATGCGCGGGCTGCCGCTCACACTCGTCGTAGCGGTGGGCGGGAAAGAGCCGCGCCCCAGCTTAATCTACATGGACGACGGCGATGGCTACGACTACTTGAGGGGCAAGGGCAGCCTGACGGTCGTCCGCACGTCTGACATGGGCGTTACGTTTCTCTCGGCCCCGGGGCCGCAGACCTCGGTCGAATTCCTCGGGGTCGAGAAACAGCCGAAGGGGGTGCTCGCGGGAGACCAGATTAGGGAGGCCGCATTCGACCCGGCGACGCGCCGGCTGCGCTTGCAGGTGCCCAAAGGTGAAAACCGTCTTGCTATAGTGCCCTGAAGAATTCACGCATGAACTCAAAGATTGAACACTACCCCGGCGCGCTCGACCGCCGCCGCTTTCTCTCGTCCGTCGGCAAGGGGCTCGGCCTCGCCGCGCTCTCGTCGTCGGCGGTCGCTTCCCTTCTTAAAGACGTTCACGCTGCGGCGAAGCGCGTCGCACGCCTCTCGGCAGAAGACGCTGCGCGCGACGAGGCGTTCTGGTTCGACATCCAGCAGGCTTTCTCGGTCACGCGCGGGCTCGTCAACCTCAACAACGGCGGCGTCTCGCCCTCGCCACGCATCGTCACGGAGGCGCTGGTGCGCTACCTCTGGCAGCAGGAGGACGCGACGGCCTACACGATGTGGGAGATTCTTGAGCCGCAGTCCGAGACCATCCGCACGGGGCTGGCCGACCTCTTCGGCTGCGACCGCGAAGAGGTCGCCATCACGCGCAACGCTTCGGACTCGCTCGAAGCGGTGCTGTTCGGCCTCGACCTCAAGCCCGGCGACGAGGTTCTGACGACGACGCAGGACTACCCGCGCATGCTCACGACGCTCAGGCAGCGCGAGCGGCGCGAAGGCATCGTTTTGAAGACGGTGAAGATTCCCGTCCCGCCGAAAGACCCTTCCGAAATCACGGCCGCCTTCGAGGCGGGCTTCACGCCGCGCACGCGCGTCGTCCTCGTCTCGCACATGATTAACCTGACGGGGCAGATTACGCCCGTCCGCGACATCTGCGCGCTGGCCCGGCGCCACGGCGCCGAGTCGGTCGTTGACGGCGCGCACTCGTTCGCGCAGTTCAGATTTAAGCGTGACGACATCGGCTGTGACTACTTCGGCACCAGCCTGCACAAGTGGCTGCACGCGCCGAAGGGGACGGGGATGCTCTACGTGCGTCGTGACAGGATAGCGAAGGTCTGGCCGCTGATGGCCGCCGAGAAGGCGCAGGACGCGGACATACGCAAGTTCGAGGAGACGGGCACGCGCTCGGCCGCGCAGCGCCTCGCCATCGGCGAAGCCCTGCTCTTCCATCAGGGCGTCGGCCCCGAGCGCAAGGAGGCGCGTCTGCGCCTGCTCGCGCGTTACTGGATGAATCAGTTGAAGGGCGAGCCGAACGTCCGCTTCAACACTTCGTTTGACGACCGGCAGTCGTGCGCGCTCGCCAACGTTCAAGTCGAGGGCACGGAGCCCTACGCGCTCTGCGCCTACCTCATGTCGCGCCACAAAATCTTCGCCACGCCGATTATCCACGACGAGTTCAAAGGCGTCCGCGTCACGCCCTCGGTCTACACGACGCTCAAGGAGCTCGACCGCTTCTGCGAGGTGATGACGACGATCGCGCGCAAAGGTCTGCCGAAGGCTTAAAGGCTCAAGAGTATGTCCGACGAAGCGCCACACATCTTCTCCGACCTGTCTCTGTCGCGGCGGCTTGAGAAGGCCGAGGGGCAGAGCGGCGTCGGCTTCGTCGAAGCGCGTGCGAGAGTCTCGCCGGAGGTCGGCGCGTGCTGGATTGAAGTCGCGGGCGCCTACGCGATGTTCGACGGCGTCGAGTCGCCCACCACGCAGACTTTCTGCCTCGGCATGTTCGCGGCGCCGTCTGCGGAAGACTTCGCGCGCATCGAAGAGTTCTTCCGCGAGCGCGGCGCGCAGGTCTTCCACGAAGTCAGCCCGCTCGCCGCACCCTCGACGCTCGAACTCCTGAACGGACGCGGCTATCAGCCCTGCGAGTTCACGAGCGTCATGTTCCGCCCCCTGCGCCGTGACGCGCACGTCGTCAACACGCGCGGCAGCGAAGTGAGCGTCCACGTCATCGGCGAAGGTGAACACGGGCTCTGGGCCGAGACCTCGGCGCGCGGTTGGAGCGAGTCGGGGTACGGCGACTTCATGCTCGGGCTGGCGCGCGTCGCCGCGGCGCGCTCGGACGCGTTCTCGTTTCTGGGCGAGATGGACGGGCGCGCTGTCGCGACGGGCGCGATGAGCATTCACGAAGGCGTCGCGCTGCTGGCCGGCGCGAGCACCGTCCCCGAAGCGCGCGGGCGCGGCGCACAGCTCGCGCTGCTCGACGCTCGCCTACGCCACGCGGCCGAAGCGGGCTGCGACCTCGCCATGATGTGCGCGCTGCCCGGCTCGGCCTCGCAGCGCAACGCCGAACGCCAAGGCTTCCGCATCGCCTACACGCGCGCCAAGTGGCGCCTCGCGACTGCTGTCCGACAGTGAGCGCCAAAGGGGAGAGTTATGATGTTCGACCGCCGTTTGGCTTTCGTTCTGGCGGCTCTCTTTTCCGGCCTCGTCATGGCGGCCGACGCGTCGGCGCGCGACAACACCGTCTTCTCGGTGCAGGTCGGCCGCTACCGCTTGCAGAGTAATCCGTGGGTCAACCTGCACCAGCGGCTCCTCTACGAGGCGCGCTTCAAGGACGCGCCCGCCGTCGCCCTCTCCGGCGAAGACCTCTCGGAGTGGAACAGGGCCGTCGAGGCTTACCGCGCATACGTCGGCAGGCGGCACCCGATCTTCGACGCCGAACTCGTCCGCCTCAACGCAGACCTCTCGGCGACGGCCGCGACGGAGCCGCCGCGCTCTATCCCGGAGGCGGCGGCGAAGACGCTCCGGGCCGCGATGCCGCTCTACCGCAAGGCGCAGTGGGAGCAGGACGACCGCGCGAACCGCTTCTGGATAGCCGTCGCCGAGCCGCTGCTCGCCTCCGCCGCCGAAGAGCTGGCCGAGGCGCACGCGAAGGCGTACGGGGTGCCGTTTCCGAAACACATCCTCGTGGATGTCTCACCGCTCGCGTGGGAGTTCGGCGCCTACACGGTCGGCGAGGGCGAGTCGGCGCACACGGTCGTCACGAGCACCGAGCCGGGCTATCAGGGCTTCGCGGCGCTTGAGATGTTGATGCACGAGCCGTCACACGCTATCGTGGGCGCCACCTCGGGCGCCATCGGCGACGACCTCGCGCGCGCTTCGCGCGAGACGGGGCTGAAGCCGTACGCGAACCTGTGGCACGCTATCCTGTTCTACACGTCGGGCGAGCTGACGCGGCGCACGCTCGCACGGCGCGGCGTGAGCAACTACAGGCCCGTCATCCTCGACATGTACCAGCGCGGCTTCGGCGGCTTCCGCCAGTCGCTCGAAACCCACTGGCAGGCTTACCTCGACGGCAAAGTCTCGCGCGAGGCAGCGATTCGGCAGATACTCGTCGAGACCGCGCCCCCGAAGAAGTGACCAACGCGCCCGCAGCGACATCAGGGGTCGAATATGCGTCAAAGGTCTCACTCACGTCTGCCAACGTCGGCCGCGCTCGTCGCGCTCGCCGCCCTCTTCTGCGCGGCGGCGGCCGCGGGGCAGGACGCGCCCGAGGAGAGGCGGAAGCTAAAGGACTTCGGCTCAAGCCTCGACCGGCTCAAGTGGGACGCGAAGAAGAACGCCGCGGTCGAGAAGCGTCGGAAGAGTAAAGACGAAGGCGCGGCGGAGGGCGCGGCGGAGGCTGACGACGTTGACATCGTGCGCGTGGAGACCTCGCTCGTCGTCTGCGACCTGCTCGTGCTCGACCCGCAGGGGCACCCCGTCGAGGGGCTGACGCGCGAAGACTTCGAGGTGGCGGAGGACGGGCGCGCGCAGGAGGTCGGCACCTTCGCGCACGGCGAAGGCTCTAAACTGCCGCGCACCATCGTCCTCGTCATTGATTACAGCGGGAGCCAGTACCCCTTCCTCAAGACGAGCGTCGAGGCCGCGAAGACCCTCGTGGACGGCCTCGGCCCCGCCGACCGCATGGCCGTCGTCACCGACGACGTGGAAGTCATTCAGGACTTCACCGGGGACAAGGAGAAGCTCAAGAAGCGGCTCGACTCGCTCGTCAAGAAATCGGCCTCCGGCGGCGGCCTGTTCGGCGCCCTCGGCATGACGCGGCGGTTCGGCCGCAGCGCGCAGTACAGCGCGCTGATGGCGACGCTGCGCGAGGCGTTCGGCGAAGAAGACCGGCGACCCATCGTCGTCTTCCAGACCGACGGCGACGAGCTGCCGCTCCTTCGCAACCCCGTCGTCTCGCCCGTCGTCCCGCCCGAGTTGCTGCCGCCCGACATGCGCGAGGCCGCGACGCGGGCCTCCCGCCGCCTTCAGGTCTACCTACACCAGAACGTCCGCGCGTTCAGCCTCGAAGACATCTACCGCGCGGCCGAGCGTTCGCGCGCGACCGTCTACGCGATCATCCCCGGCTACCGCCTCCTCGGGCTCCCGCCCGAGCGGCAGACCGAGCAGGCGCGCGCCCACGCCGAGGCGTCGCTCGCGGCGTGGGTCAAGCCGGAAGACCAAGCCAAGGTTCGGGAGCGCTTCGAGGAGCGCGCGCGGCGTCTGCCGCCGGAGGCGCGCAGGTATCAGCTTGAGTTGTCCGTCAAGGCGCAGGCGGCGCTGGCCGGCGTGGCGGAGGTGACCGGCGGCTGGGTTGACTTCCTCGAACAGCCCTCGCAGGCTTCCGACATCTACTCGCGCATCCTCTCCGACATCAACCTCCGCTACGTCCTCGGCTACTACCCGACCAACAAGCAGCACGACGGCACGCGCCGCCTCGTCAGGGTCGAAGTGCGCGGCCACCCCGAATACAAAATCCTCGGCCGCAAGTCCTACATCGCGCCCGGCCCCGATCAGTAGGGCGAAAACTAAGAGGCCGAGCGCCCGCCCCGAAACCCTTGCCAAACCCGCCGCGCGTCGTCTATCCTTGCCGCACTCACGAAGAGTGAGGTGACTCGAAATGAGGATTCGCATCACACCTGTCTAGGTAAGACCGCCGTAAACGACTCTCCGTCGTTTCTTTCTTTCCCTTCAAAAACGGAAAGCGGTTACCCGACCACCCAAAAGGCCGGGAAGGTGTGTGAGTGATGTCGAATCTCGGGATAGAAGTCCGCAACCTCTCCAAATCCTTCAGCAAGCGCAAGGGTCTCATGCGCGGGCGGCGTTCGGTGACGCACGCGCTGCGCGGCGTGTCGTTCGAGGTCGCGCGCGGCGAGACCTACGGGCTGCTCGGGCCGAACGGCTCGGGCAAGTCAACGCTCATCCGCGTGCTCTCGACGCTGCTCCTGCCCGACGAGGGCGAGGTGCGTATGCTCGGCTACAGCATCCCCGGCGAGGAGGCCGAGGTCAGGCGCCGCGTCGGGCGCGTGAGCGTGGACGCGGCCTTCTACAAGAAGCTCTCGGCGCGCGAGAACCTCCTCTACTCGGCCTACCTCTACGGCATGGAGAAGGCCGCGGCCGAGCGCCGCGCGATGGAGATTCTCGAAGCCTTGGGGCTCGACGGCGAGAAGTTCACAGACCCGCTCGAAGAGATGAGCCGGGGGATGCAGCAGAAGGTCGCTATCACGCGCGCGCTTCTGGTCAACCCGCCGCTGCTGCTTCTGGACGAGCCGACTACGGGGCTCGACCCGAAGAGCAAGCGCGACGTGCAGACCTTCCTCGAAAGCCTGAAGGCCGAGCACGGCACGACGATTCTCCTGACCTCGCACGACATGGCCGAGACGGAACGCCTCTGCGCGCGCATCGGCTTCATCGCCAAAGGGCGCCTCATCGCCGAGGGCACGGCCGAAGAGCTGAAGCGCCTCTCCGGCACCGACTCGCTAGACGACGCCTTCATCGTGCTCGCGGGCGAAAAGCTCGACGAGGGGGAGGGCGGAGGGAAGAGGCGCGAAGAGGAGATGGCCGAGGCGTAAAGGGTCGGCTCGGTCGAAAGGAGGTTGAGTTATGGAACATGTGCTCAGGCAGACCTACGCGTTCTTCTTCCGCGACTTCTCTCTGACGCGGCGCTACTTCTCTTGGGTGGTCGTCTTCACCTTCTACGCGGTGGTGAGCTCGGCGACGGTCGTGCTCATCGGCGTGGCGGCGGGCGACCGGCGCCTGACGATGACGCTGCTGGCGGGCTCGGTGCTGTGGGGGATGCTGTCGGTCGTCTTTCAGGAGATAGCCAACTCCATCACGTACGAGCGCTGGGAGGGGACGCTCGAATACACCTTCATGGCGCCGGTCTCGCGGCTCATACACCTCGTCGGCGTGAGCCTCTTCTCGACGGCCTACGCCGTCGTGCGCGCCTGTATCATCGTCCTCGGGATGCTGCTCTTCGTGGACATAGACCTGTCGCGCGCCAACTGGGGCGGCATCGCCGTCGTGCTCGCGGTCTCAAGCGCGGCCTTCATCGGGCTCGGACTGATGGCGGCGACGCTGCCCGTCTTCAGCCCCGAGCGCGGGGCGGAGGCGACGAACATCTTTCAGGGGATACTGCTGCTCGTCTCGGGCGTCTACTACCCCGTGGAGGTTCTGCCGCGCTGGCTCCAACCGCTCTCGGTCGTCTCCCCCGCGACCTACGCGCTCTCGGCCACGCGCAGGCTGATGGGCGTCCATCAAGACGGGAGCCTCGGCGCGGGCGCGCCGCTCTCGTCCTGCGTCTACGAGCTGACGGTGCTGACGCTGATGGGCGTCGTGATGATTCCCCTCGGGCTCTACGTCTTCCACCTCGTCGAGCGCTGGGCGAAGCGTACGGGCAAGCTGAAGAGAACTGGGTGAGAATGAGTAGACAGTAGACAGTAGCCAGTAGAAAGACGAAGCGGCGCGCCCGACTTACAACCGGAACGCGCCGCTTTATCTACTGGCTACTGACTACTGTCTACTGTCTACTTCCTCCCTCAGTTCTCCTGCGGCGCGGGCGGGGCGGTGTTGGGGCGGCGCATGCGGCGGACGCCGGGGGCGGGCGCCTCCTTGAGCGTGTAGTCCGCGGGCACTTGGAAGAGCGAGGCGGCCGGCTCGGTGCGCGAGAGGTTGGTGAGGCGGTAGGTCGTCTCGCCTGTGCGCGGGTCGCTGTGGCGCGTCATGACGACGACCTGTAGCTCGGGCGAGTACCAGCGCTCCGAGACGATCTGGATGGGCTGCTCGTTGCCGAGTTCGCCCGCGGGTATGGTCGTCGTCGTGCGCGTGCCTTCGGCCATCACGCCGTCGAACGAGCGCGGCTCAAGCTTCTCGCTCTTGGTCTCGGCCTTCGAAGAGGAGCGCGAGAGGTGGAACTCGACGGGGCCGCCGCCCTCCACGGGGCCGGCGGGAGGCGCGACGATGATGGCCGTGCCCGTCTGCGCGGGCGGGGCCTCTGGCCCGGGCACGACGCGCGTGAAGGTGCGCTCGACCTCTATCTTGCGCCGCACCTCGGCGCCCGACGAGTCGGCCTTCGCGTCGCCGCCCTCGGTCTTGAAGCGAAGCTCCAGCCGCGGGAACTTGCGCGCGGTCTTCGACGCGGGGTCGAGGATGTAGTTGACGGCCGCGACGGGGTCGTTGATGAAGACGGCCTGCGGCACGTCGCTCCCGGTGGAGTACGGGCCGAGGTTGCTGAACGTCTGGTCGCGGCGCGTGCGCCCTTCCGAGTCGCGGTAGACCTGCGCCGTGTTCTTGCGCACGATGCGGTTGCCGTCCGCGAGCGTCTGAATTGATTCGGTGACGGCCTGCGCCGAGTAGGGCGCGCCTTTGACGAGCTTGCCGGCGAAGCTCATCTCGGTCGCCATGTAGACGATGCTGTCGCCGCCGGGCGCGGGCGGCGCCTCGCCCGGCCCCTGCGCGATGAAGACTTCCTCCTGCTGCACGGGCTCGACGACGACCCGTGTGCGCTCGCGCTCCTGCGCCGCGGCCGCGACGGTGTTCGCCAGCAGCGCCGCCGCGAGCGTGAAGACCATAAACTTCCTGTTCATACTCTGACTCCTTCTCCTCGTTTATTGCTTCAAAAATTTCGACGGCCGTCCTGTCTTAAAGCCGGCGGACGAGGGCGCGGCCCGCTTCGTCAGCGGACGAAGCGTATCGCGCGCGCGACGCCGTCCTCGCCGAGCAGCACGTCGGCCTTGACGCGCCCCGCCGGCGCCTCTGCGTTGACGGGCAGGCCGAACGAGGCTAGCGCCGTGCGCGGCAACTCGACCCTGACGAGGTGTGTCTCCTCGGCCGAGGCGTACTGCGCGCCCTGCATCAGCGGGATGAACTCGGTCGCGACCTCCTGCTGTGCCGCCTCGCCCGCGCGCCCGCCGCCCTGCCGACCGCCACGCGCGCCGCCGTTATACGAAGCGTTCACCGCACGCACGCGCGGCGCCGCGGATGAAGCGCGAGCAGCCCTGCCTTCGTCAACCTGCGACGCTCCGCCGTCGCCGTTGTTCAGAGACGCCACGTTATTTGAAGTCGCCGCGGCCGGCGCGGGCTGCGTGCCCGACCCGACCGGCGGCGGCGGCTCGATCATCCTCGAAGGCTTCCCGTGCCCCGCGACCTCTTCGGACGCGCCCGGCGCGTTCACGACGCCGCGCGTCTGCACAAGGACGAAGAGCGCGAGCGAGGCCGCCGCCGCGAGCGACGCGACCGCGGCCGTCTTCGCCCAAGACCAGCGCCGCACTTCGACGCGCGGAGTTTCGACTCGGCCCGCTTCGGCTTGTCCCATCCCGGCTTCGGCCCGGCCCGCTTCGGCGCGCGGCCCGAACGGGACGACGTTCGCGACCTCTCTCGTCTGCGTCGGTTCGATGGCCGCCGGAGCCGCCGCGCGTGCGCGGAAGGCCGCGAGCAGAGCGTCTTCGACGCGGGCGGGCGCCGAGGCCGTCTTCATCCCCGAAGCCAGCG
>DATFHD010000041.1:0-6425 GCA_035248785.1 Pyrinomonadaceae bacterium
CGCCTCGTCCACCAGCGAAGGATTGCTGCGGTAGCGCCCGAGCAAGCCCTCCACGTACGTCGCGTTCGCGCCGAAATTCTCCGCGATAATCTCCGACAACTCTTCTCTGCTGCGCTCTTCGCTCAAGGTCTTTTCACCTCACGCCCGTGATACGCGCCCGCGCGCCGTCCGGCGAAGCGCGGCCCCGATACACTTAATCTTCCTTCTAAAATTTACCTTATAGCCTATCACCAACAGCGTGCGTTTGCACACACCTCGCGCCCGCGGCCGCGGCGACAATAAAGATTGCCGAGCCCAGTCCCACGCGGCTATCATGCGCGCTACAGTCCACGCCGGAGGAGCACGAACACACTTGAGCGATTCGACACAAGACGCGAAGCGGGAGATGCTGCGCCACACCGTGGCGACGCTGGCGTATCGAGGGGGCAAGGCCGTGCGCGGGGAGCCGGAGGGGTTCGGCGCGTTCGCGGCGGGCGTGGGCACGCGCACGCCCGCGGAGATTCTGGCGCACGTCGGCGACCTTCTGGACTGGGCTTTGTGGCTGGCGCGGGGCGAGCACCGCTGGCACGACTCCGTGCCGCTGCCGTGGGGCGAGGAGGTCGAGCGCTTCTTCAAAGGGCTTCAGGCGTTCGACGCGTATCTCGCGTCCGACGCGCCGCTCGGGTGCGCGGCCGAGAAGCTTTTCCAAGGGCCGGTGGCGGACGCGCTGACGCACGTCGGGCAGATTACGCTGCTGCGGCGCATGGCGCGCGCACCCGTGCGCGGCGAGAACTACTTTAAGGCTGAGATCGTCGCGGGGCGCGTCGGCGCCGAGCAGGCCGCGCCGCGCAGGGAGTTCGAGTGAAGGGCAAGAGGCGGTGAACCTCGTCTTCATCTACGGCCCGCCGGGCGTCGGCAAGCTGACGGTGGCGCGTGAGCTTGTGCGCGCGACCGGGTACAAGCTTTTCGACAACCACGCGAGCATCGCCTGCGTCGAGACGGTCTTCGACTTCGGCACGCGCCCCTTCGGCAAACTCGTCGGCATGATTCGCACGGCCGTCTTCGAGGAGGCCGCGCGCGAGGGCGTCTCGCTCGTCTTCACCTTCGTCTACGCGCGCCCCGAGGACACGCCCTTCGTCGAGCGCGTCTGCCAACTAATCGAAAACTTGGGCGGCCGAGTCCTCTTCGTACGCCTCTTCTGCGAGCGCGAAGAACTGGAACGCAGGCTCCCGCACCCCGAACGCGCGCGCCGCGGAAAGCTCGCCTCGCTCGACACCCTGCGCGAGGTCACGGCGCGCTACGACATCTTCTCCGCGGTGCCCGGCCGCGAGAGCCTTGAGATAGACAACACGCGCCGCACGCCCGAAGAGGTTGCGCGCCTCATCGCCGAACACTATCATCTGCCTCCGGCCTGACATGCCCGAGAAGAGCATCAACATCAAGGGAGTCGAGTGGCGCTACCTGACGGGCGGGCGCGGCGAGAAGACTCTGCTGCTCTTCCACGGCGCGGTCGGCGGCGCGGAGACAATGCGCTGGCTGGCCGAAGCCTTCGGCGACGAGTTCCGCACCATCGCGCCGACGGTCGCAGACGTTTTCACACTCACGGAAGTATGCGACGCGGCGAGCGCCATCCTCGACCGCGAGCACGTCGGCCGCGCAGTCGTCTTCGGCGGCTCGTTCGGCGGGCTCGTGGCGCAGGCGTTCTTCCAACGTCGGCCCGCGCAGACGGAAGACCTCGTACTGCTCTCGACGGGAGTCCCCAACCGCAAGCTCGGCGCGCGCACGCGCACGATGACGCGGCTGCTGCGCTTCCTCCCCTTCCCCTTCACGCGCGCCTTGATGAAGGCCGAGCTGTCCAGACATCTGAACACGCCCGTCCCAGAGGAGCACGCCGCGCGCGTCGCCGAGTTCAGGAAACGTTTGGATGACTACTTCGACCACACGCTCACGAAGCAGACGCTTCTTTCACGCGTCGCGCTGGGCGCGGACTTCAACCTCAACGAATCGTACACGCCAGAAGGGCAACAGGGCTGGCCGGGGCGCGTGCTCATCGTCGAATCGAACGACGACCCGATGATTCCGGCGGAGGAGCGCCGACGCCTGCGCGAAACTTATCCGCGCGCGCTCGTCTGTACCTTCGCCGGCGCGGGCCACATGATTCCGCTGCTGCGTCTAGAAGAGCTGGTCGGCGTCGTCAAGGCTTTCCTCAAAGAGGACTACAGCACGCCCGCCGAAGTCTTCGACGAGTGCGTCGTGGCCGAAATTCACGAACCGGGAAATTGATTCTATGAACCGCAAACGAAAGTTGAACGACGAAGAACGAAACTTGAACGACGAAGGCGAGGCGCGTTCTTCTCGCCGTCGCTTCACGAAGACGCTCGCGGCGGCCGTCGTCGCCGCGCCGGCCGCCGCCGCAATCGCGCGCGCGCAGACGCCGCCGAAGACCGCCGAGCCGAAGGCGCCGCCCAACCCGCAGCCCACACCGACGCCCGCGCCGCAGGGGCCGCCGAAGCCCTCGCCGCTCGCCGAGGCTTACACAGAGGCCGCGCGCATGCGCTTCGGCGAGCACCTGAGCGCGGAGCAGTTGGAGGCGGTCAAGCGCGACCTCGAAGGCAACGTCCGCACGGCCGAGCGCCTGCGCTCCTTCAAGCTTCAGAACTCGGACGAGCCCGACTTCGTCTTCTCAGCCTGACGCCGAGATAAAAATGGTCACAGTCGAAACCCTCTACGCACCCGTCACCGAGCTGGCCGCGCAGATACGCGCGCGCCGCCTCTCGCCCGTCGAGTTAGCGGAAGCCTACCTGCAAAGACTCGAAACCACCGGCAAGCGCCTCAACGCCGTCGCCTTCATCATGCGCGAGACGGCTCTCGGCGAAGCGCGGCAGGCCGAGGACGAGATCAGGCGCGGCCGCTACCGCGGGCCTCTGCACGGCGTCCCTTTCGGCGTCAAAGACCTCTGCGCCACGCGCGAGGCGCCGACGACTTGGGGCGCGACGCCTTACAAAGAGCAGCGCTTCGACTACGACGCCACGGTCGTCACGCGTCTGCGCGAGGCCGGAGCCGTGCTCGTCGCAAAGCTCGCGATGATCGAACTCGCGGGCGGCATGGGCTACAACCAAGCCGACGCCGCGTGGACGGGCGCGTGCCGCACGCCTTGGAATACGGGCTACTGGTCGGGCGGGTCTTCGTCTGGGCCGGGCGCGGCCGTGGCTTCGGCGTGCGTGGCCTTCGCCATCGGCTCGGAAACGTCGGGCTCCATCATCACGCCCTCGGCCTTCTGCGGCGTGACGGGCCTCCGCCCGACCTACGGCGCCGTCTCGCGCCACGGCGCTATGGCGCTCTCTTGGACGCTCGACAAGCTCGGCCCAATGTGCCGCTCCGCGAACGACGCGGCGCTCGTCTATGCGGCAATCGCCGGCCCCGACCCGCTCGACCCGACCTCGCGCGCGAACGCCGCGATGCCGCGCCTCTCTTCCGACGGCCGACTGCTCCGGCAGAAGAACGCGAAGCGCCTCCGCGTCGGCGTCTTGAAGGACTCTTACGAGAAGGCGCAGCCGGAGGTGAACAAGAACTTCCTCGCCTCGCTCGAAGTGCTACGCCGCCTCGCCGACGTTGAAATGGACGTGAAGCTTCCCGAGTTCCCATACGGCCCCGCGGTCGGCACCATCGTTGACGCGGAGGGCGCGAGCGCCTTCCGCGAGCTCATCGAGTCGGGGCGCGTGAAGGAGCTGGCCTCGCCCGACGGAAAGATAGGCGGCTACTCGGCGTCGCTCGTCACGGCCGTTGATTACCTGCACGCGATGCGCATGCGCGCGCCGATGCGACGCGCTTGGTCAGAGATGTTTAAGAAGGTGGACGTGCTCGCCGCGCCCTCGCGCGCGACCGTCTCTTACCCGGTGGACAAAACCTTCGACAAGGCTTACCCCGGCATCGCCGCCTCTTCGCCCATCGGCGCGAGCAACCTCGTCGGCGTCCCGGCAATCTCCGTCCCGAACGGCTTCGGCCAGCAGGGGCTCCCGACCGGCCTACAGCTCGTCGGCCCCGCGTGGGGCGAGAGAGAACTGCTCGAACTGGCCTTCGCCTATCAGGCCGAGACCGACTGGCACAAGCGGCGCCCGCCGGAAGCCTGACGTAGAGAATTTTTGTCGGGCGTGAAGGAATTTTTAACCGCCCCGTTTTTTTCATCGGGCAACCCGAAACTTCTCATCCGAAAACGGCGAGGGCGAATCCGAAGGAATGGATTCGCCCTCGCCCTTTGCTTCCAACTGTCCGACTCTTCCTGCGCCACGCCCCTTCACCCGCACGCTAAATCCCGGCGTTTACGAAGCGCGCGCTTCTGGCACCCACGTTGCTTTATCAGAAAGCGAAGTTTGATAAGGAACTCTGATGCGATTCCTTTTGAAATTTCGGGCGCGCGGCGCCGCACGGCCGAGACTTTGGCGACACAGAAAAGCGAGTCTCGGGGTTGGCAACCCGCGCGCGACCTCAAGACATCAAGTGCATGTCTCGCAGTTACGAAACATTTTTCCAAGGGGAGAACATAGACTCATGCGTAAGCTATTCATGGCGGCGCTGCTCGTCGCCTGCGCGGCGTCGTTCGCGTCCGCGCAGTCCGCGAGCGACTACAACAAGTACGACTTCGGCGTCCTCTACTCGCACAACCGCGTGGACACGGGCTTCGACGACCCCAGCCAGAACTTCATCACGGAGCGCGAGGGCTTCAACGGCGTCGAGGGCTTCGGCAAGGCCAACGTCAGCCGCTACGTCGGCGTCGTCGGCGACTACAGCTTCCACCGCAAGACGTTCGGCGACACGGTCGGCGCGACCGCGGTGGACGTGGACGTTGACCTGCACACGCTGATGGGCGGCGCGGAGTTCAAGGACAACTCGACGGAGACGAAGGTCAAGCCGTTCGCGCGCGTCCTCGCGGGCTTCCAGCACGCGCGCGCAAACGTCAGCGGCGTGACCGGCTTCGACGAGTCGGACAACGGCTTCTCGGCGGCCATCGGCGGCGGCGTTGACTTCCGCCTCAGCCCGCGCGTTGACGTGCGCGCCTTCCAGTTCGACTACAACCCGACTCGCTTCAGCGGCGAGACGCAGCACAACTTCCGCTTCGGCGTCGGCATCATCTTCCGCTAAGAAGACGCGCCGTCTCGATAGGGGAAAGTAACCACAGATACACAGAGGCACAGCTAAACTCAATTAGCTGTGCCTCTGTGTATCTGTGGTTAACAGCTTTCGCTATAAGCTCTCAAGCAGGCGCGGAAGGTCGAGGACGAGCGCCACGTCGCCGTCGCGCAGTTGCGTCGCGCCCGCGACGCCGCGCCAGCGCTTCGCGTGACGCCCGAGGCCGCGCACGAGCACTTCGCTCCGGCCGTCGAGCGCGTCCACGGCGACGGCCGCGCGCGCCGGCTCAACACCGTCCGCATCCTGACGGCCGCGCGCCACGACGAACCTGAGCCGCGACACGTCAGATGTGAGTTGGGAACTGACAGGCGTAAGCCCCGAACCGTTCTCCGCCCGCGACTCTTCCGCACGCGGCCCGACGAGCCTTTGCAACTCGACCAGCGGCAGCTCACTTCCCCGCCAGCGCAGACGCGGCCGCGCGCCGTCGCGTAAGACCTCGGACGCCTCCGCCTCGCCCGACGCGAGCACCTGCTCGTCCGCCAGACAATACCGACGCCCGCCGGCACTGACGACGTGCGCGGGCACGAGCGCGAGCGTCGTCGGCAGTCGCAGCTCGAAGGTCGTGCCGCGCCCGCGCACGCTGCGCACGCGCACTTCGCCGCCCGCCTCTTCAACCGCGCGCTCGACCACGTCCAAACCGACGCCGCGCCCGGAGACGGGCGATGCGCCCCGCACCGTCGAGAAGCCCGGGCGGAAGATGAGGCGCAGCGCCTGCGTCTCCGTGACTTGCGCGCCCGACGCGACGAGCCCCGCGTGGACGGCCGCGCGCGCGACGGCCTCCGCGTCAACCCCGCGCCCGTCGTCCGACACGCGCAGGATGACGAGCCCCGCCTCCGACTCCGCGCTTACGAGCACGCGCCCCACGGGCGACTTCCCCGCCGCGCGCCGCTCCTCTTCCGACTCGACGCCGTGATCCACGGCGTTGCGTACGAGATGAAGCAAAGGCTCCGCCACCCTCTCCGCCAGCGAGCGGTCGAGCCGCGCGTCGCCGCCCTCGACCACGAACTCGACGCCGCGCCCGGCCCCGCGCGCCACCCCGCGTCCCGCGCGCGCCGCGCGCACCAGAGCCCCGCGCAGCGTGACCATCCGCAGCCCTATAAGGCGCTCCTCCAACTCGAAGAAGCGCCGACGGACTCCCGCCGCGCGTGCCTCAAGCTCCTCGCGCGCCTCGCCCTGCGCGGCCGCGTCGCGCGCGCGCTCCAACGCGCCGAGCGTGTCCGCGAACAGCCCGTGCGTCGCCGAGATGAGTTCGTCCAACT
>DATFHD010000042.1:0-22792 GCA_035248785.1 Pyrinomonadaceae bacterium
TCGCCGTCGAGCGCGCCGCGGTGGAGCGCGCGCCGCGCCTGACGCCCGCGCAGGTCGTCGCGCGCTGGCTGAAGGTGCGGCTGATGCCCTACTCGGTCGGCCTCGTCTACTCGGTCATACTCTTCGCGGCGGTCTTCGGCGGCCTGCGGCAGCAGATGATTATCCTGCGCAACCTTGAGCAGGCGCAGGCGCTCGAAAACGGCCAGTCCGTCATCTGGCTCTACGGCGAACGCGGCTTCGACGTGACGCGCTCGCTCTCGCCAGACCTCGCGGCCGCCGCGGCGCGCTCGCCCGACGGGCGCGAGTCGCCGACGCTCAACCCGCGCGGCGCGCTGGCCGCCTTGACGCTCGCGCCCGCGCGCGACGGCAACCCGGACGACGACGACATGATCGTCGTAGCCGATGTCTACGGCAACGGCCGCGCTTCGCTCGCGGAGGTCGTCGAGCCGCCGCGCAATCGGCGCATGGTCGAAGACCTGCAAGACGCCCTGCGTAAGAACGCGGCCTTCGTCCCCGCCTACTTCGACGGCCGCCCGCAGACGATGCGCGTCGTCTTCGTCCTACAGAAGATGAACGTCGCCGACAGCAGTTATTGAGCGAAGGTTGATGAAGTGAAAGCCCCGCCGAGTCTCGACTCCGGCGGGGCTTTCTAATTTGAAATTTCAAATTTGAAATTTCAAATCCAGACTTACTTCACCAGCGGGTACAGCCTTTCCGCCAGCGCGGGGTTAACGGTCTGAAGCTGCTTGTAGGTTTCGAGCGCCTTCTTCTTATCGCCGCTCTTGCGGTAGGCGTAGGCGAGATTGAAGATGGCAAAGGCGTAGTCGGGCTTCAGACGCGCGGCCTCGGCGTGCTCGGCGATGGCCTCCTTGTAGCGTCCGAGGTTCCCGAGGGCGACGCCGAGGTTGTTGTGCGCCTCGGGCCAGTCGGGCTTGAGGCGTATGACCTTTTGCAGCGTGTCCACGGCCTGCTCGAAGAGCGCCTTGCGCTCCTTGTCGTTCTGCGCTCCCTTCTGCGCGAGGTGGCCGTAGGCCGTGCCGAGGTTGAAGAGCGCGGCCGTCATCTCGGGCTTGCTCGCCACGACCGGCTTCAGCGTCTCGATCGAGAGCCTGTACTGCCCCGTGTTGTTGTAGACCCAAGCGAGGTTGACTTCGGCCTCGCCCGCGCCGGGGCGGAGCGCCGCGGCCTTCTTCAAGGCGTCTATGGCCTCAAGCCAGCGCTTCTCTCGGCCGAGCGCGAAGCCGAGTTTAAGGAGCAGGTCGGCGTCGCCGGGCTTGAGCCGCGAGGCGTCGCGCCATGCGGCGGCCGCGTCGGCGAAGCGGTTCAGCGCGCGGTACGAGTCGCCGAGGTTCTCGAAAGCCTCCGCGTTCGACTGCGTGACGCGCGTGACGTGCGCGAAAGCCTCGGCCGCCTCCTTGTAATTGCCCTTCGCGTAGAGCGCTTCGCCGAGGTCGAACTGCGTGTCGGTGTCGTCCGGCGTCAGTTGTGCCGCGCGCCTGAGCGCGTCAATCGCGCGGTCTGCGTCGCCCGCCGCCGCGTACTCGCCGCCGAGCGCCGAGAGAAGCTCCGCGTTCTTCGGCGTGAGCCGCGCAGCCTGCTCGTAGGCCGCGGCCGACTCGGCGTGGCGGCCGAGCTTGGCGAGCGCGGCGCCGAGGTAGAAGGGCGCGTCCGGGTCTGTGGCGTCCAGTTGCGAAGCGCGTTGCAGCGGCGCGACCGCGTCGGCCATCTGCCCGAGCGAGTAGAGGGCGAAGCCGAGGTTGTAGTTCGCGTCCGGGTTGTCGGGCTTGAGCTTGAGCGCCTCGCGCGACTGCTCTGCGGCCACCGCGAAGAGGCCCGCGTCGAGGGACGCCTCGGCCTTCGCGTTGAGCGATTCGGCCGTCACGGGCGGCGGAGTGTTGTTCTTCCCCTTCGTCGGCTTCGTCGTGTTGTTCGCGTTCGTCGTGGTGTTCGCGGCGGTGTTCGTCGCGGGCGGCTTCGAGCGCGTGCGGCGCGGGGTCGTGCGTTGCGGCGTGCGACCTGCGCGTGGGGCGGTCGCGGGCCGGGCGCGTGTAGGTTCGATGAAGACGCCCGCGCTGCTGGCGAGGTCTCCCTCCTGCGCGCGCGCGCACGTCGCAGCGAGCAGGAGCAGCGCGGCGGCCCGCAGAAAGCCCTTCGGAGTGGCGCGGCCAGTGGACATAAGCGACAACCTTTCTGACGTTCGGTCTGCTTTCTTTCTGCCGTCCCGACCTCTGTTCTGACGCGCACATACTAGCGTGCGGTTTGCCAAAAGTTAACCCCCGCGGCGCGCGTTGGCACTCGCTTGACGCCCTCTCGCGCGGCGTGCTAGGTTTCAGCTTCAGTTCCAAACGCCTAACATTTAACCGTACGGGAGAGCGCAGGAGACAGGTGTGAGCGCGACCACGCTGAAGCAGACGCCCCTCAACGCGATGCACCGCCGACTGGGCGGACGCATGGTCGAGTTCGGCGGCTGGGACATGCCCGTGCAGTACCCGGCCGGCACCGTCGAGGAGCACAACCGCACGCGCACGCGCGCCGGACTCTTCGACGTGTCGCACATGGGCGAGATAGAGGTGCGGGGCTCTGACGCGATTGCGTTTGTTAACAGCCTCTGCTCGAACGACGCCTCGAAACTCGTAGACGGTCAGGCGCAGTACTCCGCGCTCACGACCGAGCGCGGCACCGTGGTTGACGACCTGCTCGTCTACCGCTTCGGCCCCGAACACCTTCTGCTCGTCGTCAACGCCTCAACAACAGATAAAGACTGGGACTGGATAACTTCGCACAGGCGCGACGAGCAGGTTGAGTTGACGAACCGCTCGGCCGACTTCTGCCAGATCGCGCTGCAAGGCCCCGAGGCGCTGCGTGTTCTTCAGACGCTCACCGAGACGCCGCTCGAAGAGATTAAGTACTACCACTTCCGCGAGGGAAAAGTTGACGGCGTCGAGTCAATCATCTCGCGCACGGGCTACACGGGCGAGGACGGCTTCGAGGTCTACGCCGCGCCCGAACGCGCGGAACAACTCTGGCAGAAGATGCTCGACGCTGGCGGCTACGGGAGCCCCGACGGCGTTCTTCCCTGCGGGCTGGCGGCGCGCAACACTCTGCGGCTCGAAGCCGGCATGGCGCTCTACGGCCACGAGATTACGGACGAGACGACGCTGCTCGAAGCCAACCTCGGCTGGATAACCAAGCTCGCCAAGGGCGACTTCACCGGGCGCGAAGTGCTCGCGCGGCAGAAGGAAGAAGGCGTAACGCGCAAGCTCGTCGGCTTCGAGGTTACAGACCGCGGCATCGCGCGCGACGGGCAGGACGTTTACGTTGACGGCGCCAAGGTCGGTCACGTCACCTCGGGCAGCCCCGCGCCGTACCTCAAGAAGAACATCGGCATGGCTTACGTGCCCGCCGAGCTGGCCGGCGTCGGACAGCAGATTCAGATAGACGTGCGCGGCCGCATGGTGGGCGCGCAGGTCGTCCCCGTGCCGTTCTATAAGAGGGAGAAGAAGTAGTCGGCTTCACAGTTTTCAGTTTGAGGAGACTTCATGGCAAACGTTCCCGAAGGGCTTTACTACAGCAAGGATCACGAGTGGCTGAAGGTCGAGGGCGACACGGGCACCGTCGGCATCACCGACCACGCGCAGAACTCTCTGGGCGACGTGGTCTACGTCGAATTGCCGAAGGAGGGCGAGAAGTTCGCCGGGCACGAGACGTTCGGCTCGGTCGAGTCGGTCAAGGCCGTCTCGGAGCTCTTCCTCCCCGTCGGGGGCGAGGTCACGGAGGTCAACGGCTCGCTCAACGACGAGCCCGAGAAGGTCAACACAGACCCCTACGGCGAGGGCTGGATGATTCGCATCAGGCTCACGAACCGCGGCGAGGTGGACAGCCTGCTCTCGGCCGCCGAGTACGAGGACTACATCAAGTCGGAGTCGGAGTGAGAGAAGGCCGTGCGCTACATCCCTAACTCGCCGGAAGAGCGGCAGGAGATGCTGCGCGGCCTCGGGCTCGGCTCGGCCGCAGAGCTTTTCGACTCGATCCCCGCCGACATCGTCCTTACAGAGCCGCTGAAGACTCCGGACGCGCTCTCCGAGATAGAACTGCTCGAACGCTTCGAGGCGATGGCGTCGAAGAACGCGGCCGCAAGGCGTCCTAGCTTCCTCGGCGCGGGCGCGTACCACCACTACGCGCCGACGATCGTAGACAGCCTCATCCAGCGCTCCGAGTTCTTCACCGCCTACACGCCCTACCAGCCCGAAATCTCGCAGGGCACGCTGCAAGCCATCTTCGAGTTTCAGACGCTCGTCTGCCAGTTGACCGGCATGGACGTGGCGAACGCCTCGATGTACGACGGCTCGACCGCGATGGCCGAGGCCGTGCTGATGGCTGAGCGCGTCACGCGCCGCCAGCGCGTGCTCGTCTCGGGCGCGGTTCACCCCGAGTACCTGCGCGTCGCCGAGACCTATGTCGCGCACGCAGGGATTGAGCTGGGAAGGCTTGAGACGGACGAAGCGACGGGGCGCACCGCAATTGACGCCTCCGCGCTCGACGACAAGGTCGCGGCCGTCGTCCTACAGTCGCCAAACTTCTTCGGCTGCGTCGAAGACCTTAAGGCTTTCGCCGACAGGGTTCACGCCGCGGGCGCGCTGCTCGTCGTCGTCGTGACGGAGGCCGCGTCGTTCGGGCTCCTGCGCTCGCCCGGCGCGTGCGGCGCGGACATCGTCGTCGCCGAGGGCCAGTCGTTCGGCGTGCCCGTCTCCTACGGCGGCCCGTACGTCGGACTGTTCGCCACGCGCGAGAAGTACGCGCGACAGATTCCGGGGCGGCTGGCGGGCATCGCCTACGACAAGGAGGGCCGCCGCGGCTTCGTGCTCACGCTCGCCACGCGCGAGCAGCACATACGCCGCGAGAAGGCGACTTCCAACATCTGCACCAACGAGGGGCTCATCGCGCTGGCCGCGACCATCTACATGACGGCGCTGGGGCGCAAAGGTCTTCAGGAGGTCGCCGCGCAGTGCGCGCAGAAGGCCGCCTACGCCCGCCGCCAGATTGCCGCGCTCGAAGGCTTCTCAATCCCCTACTCCGCGCCCGTCTTCAACGAGTTCGTCGTGCGCGCGCCGTCGGACGCGGCCGGCCTCCTGCGCCGTCTGGCCTCCGAGCACAACGTCACGGGCGGCCTCGCACTCTCGCGCTACTACCCCGAGCGCGCTAACGACATCCTCGTCTGCGTCACCGAGACGAACAAGCGCGCCGACATAGACGCGCTCGTCGCGGGGCTCAAACAGTCATGACCATCACGAAAGCGACCACGCACGTCACGCAGAACGAGGCGCTCGTCTTCGAGCGCTCGCAGACAGGCCGGCGCGGCTACCGACTGCCCGCGCTCGACGTGGAAGAGACCGCGCTCGACGAGCTGCTGCCCGCCGAGCTTCGCCGCGACGACGACCTCGAAGGCGTGCCCGAGCTATCCGAGCCCGACGTGGTGCGCCACTTCACGCGCATCTCGACGTGGAACTACAACATTGACCTCGGCCTCTACCCGCTCGGCTCCTGCACGATGAAGTACAACTCGCGCCTGAACGAGCGGGTCGCGCGCATACCGGGCTTCGCCAACCTCCACCCGCTCGCGCCGGAAGAGGACGCACAGGGCGCGCTCGAAGTGATGTACGAGCTTCAGCAGCACCTCGCGGAGATCACGGGCCTGCCCGGCGTCTCTTTGCAGCCCGCGGCGGGCGCGCACGGCGAGATGACCGGCGTCATGATGATCCGCGCCTTCCTCGACGCGCGCGACGGCACGACTTCAGATGAGGCGAAGCGCCGCAAGGTGATGCTCATCCCCGACTCGGCGCACGGCACCAACCCGGCGTCGGCGCACCTGTCGGGCTTCACCGTCAAGACGATTCGCTCCACGCCCGAAGGCTTGACCGACCTCGAACACCTGCGCGAGCTTTGCGCCGCGGGCGACGTGGCCGGACTGATGCTGACGAACCCGAACACGTGCGGCATCTTCGAGCGCAACATCCGCGAGATTTGCGACATCGTCCACGAGGCGGGCGGCCTCGTCTACATGGACGGCGCGAACATGAACGCGCTCGTCGGCGTCGCGCGCCCCGGCGACATGGGTGTGGATGTCATCCACCTCAATTTACACAAGACGTTTTCCACTCCGCACGGCGGCGGCGGCCCCGGCTCCGGCCCCTGCTGCTGCACGGCCGAGCTTGAGCCGTTTCTGCCCGTCCCGCGCGTCGTCACCTCGGGGACGGGCGACGGCGCGTACCGTCTCGACTACGAACGCCCGCACTCCATCGGCCGCGTCAAAGCCTTCTACGGCAACTTCGGGATGCATCTGCGCGCGCTCGCATACATCCTGACGCACGGCAACGACGGCCTGCGCGAGGCGACCGAGGCCGCCGTGCTGAACGCCCGCTACATCGCGCACGGCTTGGCCGACACCTTCGACAGGCCCTTCGACTCGCCGCCGATGCACGAATGCCTCTTCACAGACAAGCGGCAGTCGCGCAAGGGCGTCCACACGCTCGACATCGCGAAGCGGCTGATTGATTACGGCTTCCACCCGATGACGATCTACTTCCCGCTCATCGTGCAGGGCGCGATGCTCATCGAGCCGACCGAGTCGGTCGGCCGCTCAGAGCTTCAACAGTTCGTGGACGCCATGAAGGAGATCGCGCGCGAGGCTCTGGAAGACGCAGACACGGTGCTGAACGCGCCTCACACCACCCGCATCGGCCGCCTCGACGAGGCCGCCGCCGCCCGCAAGCCCGTCCTCCGCTGGAAGCCCGAGGGCAAAGCGACGGCGGCTTAAAGACGCCCTCAACGAACGATAAAACCTGCGCTCGACTGTCGGGGAGGCCGCGAACTCCGCGGCCTTCGCGGTTGTGTATCCGAACGGCCGCCGGTTAAGCCCTCCCTCAACCGCCCCGACATTTCCGCCACGAAACCGGCGCCCGCGGTGTTAACCATTCGAGGGCGGCGACCGGACACGCGTGGGCCGGATGAAATCAAAGTTGAAGGTCGTTATGAGATTGACAGCGTTTCCCGCGTCCGTGCTTCTCTTCACGGGCTGGCTGTTGTTCGGCGGACAGTCGGCGGCCGCGCAGGATGAATCAAGCCGCCCGCCCGCGCCGTCAAGGGAAGCCGTGGCGAGGAAGGGTTTGACCTCCCGCCTCGAAGAGACCATCCCACGGCTGATGAAGGAGGGCGACGTGCCGGGGCTCTCGGTTGCGCTCGTCCGCGGCGGGAAAATTTCGTGGCACCGTGGCTTCGGGGTGCGGAGCGCCGTGTCGAAAGAGCCCGTCCGCGACGACACAATGTTCGAGGCGGCGTCGCTGAGCAAGCCCGTCTTCGCCTACGCCGTGCTGAAGCTGGTTGACGAGGGAAGGTTAGACCTCGACAGGCCCCTCGCCGCGTACCTTCCCGAGCCCTACTTGCAGAACGACGAGCGGGTCAAACTCATCACCGCACGCATGGTGCTCGACCACACGACGGGGTTTCAGAACGAGGCCACGCCCGGCAAGCCCTTAAAAATCTACTTCACGCCGGGCGAGAAGTTCAGCTACTCGGGCGAAGGCTACCTGTACCTGCAAAGGGTGGTCGAGCGCGTCACGGGCGAGCCGCTCGACGCGTTCATGCGAAGAACCGTCTTCGAGCCGCTGGGCATGACGAGCAGTTGCTACGTCTGTCCCGGCGCCGACGACGCCCGGCAGGCTTCCGGGCACGACCCCTCGGGCGCCGTCGCCACCGGAAGAAGGCCCGCGGCGGCGAGGGCTTACTCCGGGCTGCACACGACGGCCCTCGACTACGCACGGTTTGTCGTCGCGGTCGTCAACGGGGCGGGTTTGAAGAAGGAGACCGCCGGGCAGATGTTGAAGGAGCAAGTCCGCTTAGACGAGAGTTGCTTCTCCTGCATCGAGCGCAGTCCGGGTCGGCTTTCGCAGACGCTCTCGTGGGGGCTCGGCTGGGCGCTCGAACGGACGGAGGCCGGGGAGGCCGTCTGGCACTGGGGCGACAACAACCGCGAGTTTCAGAGCTTCGTCATCGCATACCCGAGAGAGAAGTTCGGCGTCGTCATCCTCACCAACAGCGGCAACGGACTCTCCATCACCCCGGAGATCGTCTCGCAAATCGAGGGAGGCAGTCACCCGGCTTTCGACTGGATGGGCTACGAGCGCTATAACTCCCCCGCCAAACTTCTGTTCAGGGACATCCTCTCGCGCGGCGACGCCGCGATAAGTGATTACCGCGAGTCTCGCAGGAAGCGGCCGGGCGCCCTGAGCGAGGCGCAGTTGAACTCGCTCGGATACCTGCTGCTGGGGAAGAAGAGGATGAGGGAGGCAATCGAGGTCTTTAAGATGAACGTCGAAGAGCACCCGGACTCTTCGAACGCGTACGACAGCCTCGGCGAAGCCTACATGGTGAACGGCGACAAGGAACTGGCCGTCAGGAATTATCAAAGGTCGCTCGCGTTGAACCGCGACAACGCGAACGCCGTTGAGATGCTGAGAAGGCTGAGAGGTCAGTAGAAGGCCGGAGAGTTTGCAGGTGAGACGGCGCCCCTTTCAGATTCAAACGCGTGCCCCGACGCCTCACCCGCGTCGGGGCACGCGTCCACGCCTTAGCCTGCTTCCCCTTCAGTCCCTTCAGTCGAAGTCGAGAGGGTTGCGGTAGGGGCCGCTGTCCTTGTCCTTCTCGGCGCGCTTCATCGCCTCTTTGAACTTCTCATCGAGCAGGCGCTCGCGGTCTTTCTGCGAGCCGAGTTCCTGCGAGAAGACCTGCTCGCGCAGCTTCTTGCGGCTCTCCATCTCCTTGGCCATCTCCTCGAAGGAGGCGAGCGGCTTCGCCTTCTCCTGATGCGAGATGATCGCGCCCGTCTGCGCGTCTATGACGAGGGTCGCCTCGCAGCAGGGGCAGATGACAGTCCAGCTCTTCGTCTCGTCGGCCACGGCCTCACACCTCCGGCTCTCTGTTACGCCCGTCGGACGGGCGGCTTTGTCGGCGAGTATAACACCTCTCAAAAACGAAACGGGCGCCGGTCGGGCGCCCGTCAGTCGTTCGGATTTTAAGAGCGGGAGACGGGACTCGAACCCGCAACCCATAGCTTGGGAAGCTATTGCGCTACCATTGCGCCACTCCCGCTTATTTCAATGTCGGCGTCTGTGTGCGACGACGTTGACGTTGAAAAGATACTCAAGGCCAGACGTGCTGTCAAATGCCCCTCATCCGGCGGGGCGCGTGTGCGTGCGGCCGCAGTTGGGGCAGGTGTGGAACTCTTCGAGACGGCCGCCGAGGTCGGGGTCGAAGGCGCCGGCCTCGGTCGTTTCCGTTGTGTAATCCACCTTCTCGGCGTGGCGGTTCATCTCGACGCCGCAGTCGGGGCAGACCATCTTCCCGCGTTCGGTCATGCTCGATTCCTTTCCCTGTAAAGCCGTCCGCCGTCAGCCGCCGCTCTCCACGTTCTCGCGGCCGTGGCGGAGGACTTTCGCCATCCAGATCAGCTCGTCGAAGAACTTTTCGAGCCGGCGCGTGTAGGCAGTCTCAACCAAATTCCCGTCGGCGTCGAAGGCTTTCTGCACGGAGGAGAAGTTGCCGTCCCAGAAGATCGTCACCAGCCCCAGCTCGCGCAGCACCGGCAGGAGGTTCTGTATCATGCGCGTCCCGCCCCAAGGGCCGGCCGAGACGCCGCAGACGCCGACGGCCTTGTGTATGTACTCCTTCAGGTTCGTGTCGAGCGCGTGCTTGAGCAGACCGGGGTAGCCGTGGTTGTACTCGGGCACGACCAGCACGAAGGCGTCCGCGCGCGCCGCCGCCTCGGTGAACTTCGCGTCCTTCACGGCTTCGCCCTCGTCCGTGAACGACAGTTTCAACTCGCGTATGTCTATCAGCTCACTCTCGACGCCCGCGCGCTTCCGTAACTCGCCGAAGACGAAGCGCGCGACGTGCTCGCTCATGCGCCCCTGCCGGACTGTGCCGAGGACGACGGGGATGAAAAGCGGCCGCGTGTCTGTCATGTTCTACCTCCGCAGCTCGCCGAGCGCGGCGACGAGGCGCGCGATGTCCGATTCGTCGTTGAAGAAGTGCGTGGCCGCGCGGAAGCCCTCGGGCTTGATGGTGACGGCGACGCGCTGGCGCGAGAGGTGTCTGACGGCCGCGCGCGGGTCTGCGGCGCGGACGAGCGTTTCGGCCGAGCGCAGGGCTTCGTCCGCGAGCGGCGAGAGGACTTCCCAGCCGGCGTCTGAAAGGCTCTCGGTCATCAGCCGGTTGATTTCGAGCGCGCGGCGCTCGACGCGCCCGGGGCCGATCTCCAAAAGCCGTCGCGCGGCCTCGCCGAGCGCGAAGATGCCCGCGAAGTGCGGGCAGCCAGTCTCGCTGCGCGCGGCCGCGTCGGGGCGCAGGCGGTAGGAGTCGTTGCGCATCGCGAAGGGGTCTTCGACGCTCAGCCAACTCACGGCGCGCGGCCTCGTCGCCGCCAGCAGCTCGCGCGAGAGGTAGACGAAGCCCGAGCCGTAACCGCCTAACATCCATTTATGTCCGGTGGCACAAAGGGCGTCAATCTTCATCCGCTTCACGTCAATCGGAAGGACGCCCGCCGACTGGCTCGCGTTGACGACGAAGACGTGCGCGCCCTTGTTCTTCCCTATCTCTTCGACCGGCATGCGCAGCCCCGTGGAGTACTGCACGTGGCTGAGGCAGATGACAGACTTTTCCCGCCCGGCGGCCGCGAGCACTTCTTCCGAGTGCACGACGCCGTCGCGCGCCTTGACGAATCTCACGCGCGCGCCGCGGTGCAGCCACGGCACGGTCGTCACCGGAAACTCAAGCTCGCACGAGACGACGTGGCCGACCGCTTCGAGCGCGTCAACGATGAGGTTCATGCCCGACGACGTGTTCGTCGTGAACGCGACCTCGTCCGGCTCCGCGTTAATCAGCCGCGCCACGTCGGCGCGCGCACGCTCGCGCCGCGCCAGCCAGACCTCCCAAAGCCTATCGCCCGACTCCAACGTCTCTCGGTAGAACTGCCCCGCAGCCTCGGCCACGCGCCGCGAGACGGGGCCGGCGCCCGCGCTGTTCAGGTACGCGTAAGTCTCCGTCACCGGAAACTCCGCGCGCACCGACGCCCAGTCGGACTCGACCGCCGTTTCCTTCGCTTCCTGAACCATATCTTTCATCAACGGGGCGCCGCGAGCGAAAGCCTCCGGCGCCCGGAAATTTCTATCACATTTCCTCGGGACTCTGTATAATCCCGCAGCCTCGCGGTTTCAAGCTCGTAACGCTCACGCAAAGGAGTCAACTCATGTTGGGTCTGCTCACAATCGTCCGGGCCATCTTCGGCATCGGTTACATGGGCTTGCACATCTACATCGCACGTCAGGTCTACCTCGCGGGGGCCGGCTTCTGGAAGAGTCTGTTGACGGTCTTCACATTAATTTTCGGAGACATGTACTGGTGTTACCAGTGGGGGGCGCTGGCCCTCGGCGTGGTCACACTGCTCGTCGGCGCGCTGAGTTTCATGAGCGGGATGGCGCTCAAGGCTGCGACCGAAGAGTAAGTTCCCCGGCCCATTCTCACGAAAGGCGAGCGCCCGCCGCCTCCGACGGCAGGCGCCGAGTATTTGTCTGTCTCGGGGCGTACGCCACGCCGCCCCTGACGCCGCACGCGCCTCCGTGCCGGATCGTTGCCGCCCCAGCCGCTTGACGCTCCGAAACCCCACAGACTATCTTCGCACGCGTCTGCCACGAACAACTTCTCGGACGGAGCACTGAAACAGATGCCTGACACAGCGGTCGCCCCCGCGTGGGCGATCCCCGGCTACCTCGAAGCGCGCGAAGGCCGCCTCTTCATTGACGGCGCCGACTCGGCCGCGCTCGCGCGCGACTTCGACACGCCGCTCTTCGTCTTCTCCGAGCGCCGCGTGCGCTCGAACGTCGGGCGCCTGCTCGCCGCCGCGCGCGCAGTCAAACACCCCGTACGCTTCTTCTACGCGTCGAAGGCTAACTCGACGATGGGACTGCTCGCCACTGTGCGCGACGCCGGGATTGACTGCGAGGTCAACAGCGGCGGCGAGCTCTTCAAGGCGCTGCGCGCCGGCTTCCGCCCCGACCAGCTCATCTTCAACGGCACGAGCAAGACCGCGCAGGAGGTTGACGAGGCGATTGCCGCGGGCATCTACTCCATCAACGTTGATTCCGTCTACGAGATCGAGCTGATTGAATCACGCGCCCGCCACTTGGGCAAGCGCGCCCGTGTCGCGCTCCGCCTCGTCCCCGAAATCGGCACGCGCTCGCACCTCGGCCTTCAGACCGCGCTGATGACCTCGAAGTTCGGCATCACCTCGCGCGAAGTCCTCGAAGCCTTCCGCCGCGCGCTGCGCTCGCCCGAACACCTGCACGTCTCCGGCATACACATCCACGTCGGCTCGCAGACTCCGGACGTGGAGCCGTTCGCCGCCGCCTTCAAGACGATGTGGGAGCACCTGAAGGCGATTCACGAAGAGTCGGGCCACACGCTCGAACACATCAACCTCGGCGGCGGCATTCCCGTCAACTACCTGCGCGACAGCGCGCAGGCCGACGAGCTTCCCGAAGACGAGCGCGAGATGCTCGGCGCCGAGCTCGAACCGGCGGACGTGCTCTCCGCCGCCCTACAGGCCGCGCGCGACTCCGCACGCGACGCCGAGGCCGAGCACCTGCTCGAAGGCGTCACCATCCTGCTCGAACCCGGCCGCAGCGTCATCGCCGACGCCGGCACGCTCCTCACCACCGTCCGCAACATCAAGCAGCGCCCCGAGACCGGCGACGTGTGGCTGCTGACCGACGCGGGCTTCAACCTCCTGCTCTCGATGACGACCTACAAGTGGTACTACCACGTCGTCTCCGCCTCGCGCGCCGACGCGCCGTCCGAAGCGCCCTACAAGATCGCCGGCCCCCTGTGCGACTCCGGCGACGTTTACTTCGACATCGAGCGCGGCGGCAAACTGCCCGACTACCGAAGGCTTCCCGAAGGCGTGCGGCCCGGCGAACTGCTCGCGCTCCTCAACACCGGCGCCTACACCATCGCGCAGATGTTCCCCTACAACGGCCGCCCTCTCCCCGCGGTCGTCATCATCCGCGACGACGGCCGCCCCGAACTCATCCGCCGCCGCGACACCTACGAAGACCTGCTCACGAACGAGGTCTGGTAGAGGCAAAAGGCGAAGCCGGAAACGTCGAACACGAGAGCCCCCATGTCTGAACCTTCAAACAAACGGCTCACGCTCGTACGCGGGCTCGGGCTCGCGGCGTCGGTCTCGATTGTGGTCGGGAGCGTCATCGGCACGGGCATCTTCCTGAAGACGCGCGTGATGATGTGCAACGTCGAGACGCCGTGGCTGGTCATCTTCGCGTGGGTCGCCGCCGGCTTTTTGAGTCTGGCGGGCGCGCTCACCTACGCGGAGCTGGCGGCGATGATGCCGCGAGCGGGCGGCGAGTACGTCTTCATACGCGAGGGCTACGGCCGCCCGCTCGCGTTCCTCTACGGGTGGACGCAGTTCGCCGTCGCCTACACGGGCTCGCAGGCGGCGAAGGGCGTGAGCTTCGCCATCTTCCTCAACGGCCTCGCGGGCGGCGCGCTCGACCGCAACTACTTCACCGTGCCCGTCCTCGGCTACGACATCCCCTTCGGCCACCTGCAACTCGTCGCGCTCGCCATCATCATCATCGCCACGCTCGTCAACTGCCTCGCCGTCTCCGTCAGCGGCAACGTCTCCGTCTTCCTGACCGGGCTCAAGATTCTCATAGTGCTCGCCATCGGTGTCTGCGCGTTCCTGCTCGCTCAAGGTAGTTTCGCGCACTTCTCTTTGAGCGGCGCGGGCGGGGCGTGTGAGGGCGTCGAGGCGACTGCGCGCGGCGGGATGGCCGGCTTCGGCGCGGCGATGCTCGGCGCGCTGTGGGCCTACGACGGCTGGTCGAACGTGACGATTGTCGCGGGCGAGGTCAAGAACCCGCAGCGCAACCTGCCGCTCGCCCTCATCGGCGGGATACTTATCGTCGCGGCGCTCTACATCTTCGTCAACTTCGCCTACATCTACGTGCTGCCGCCCGTCGAGCTGGCCGGCGTGGCGAAGTCTTCTTCGGTGGCGACCGAGGTCGCGCGCCGCTTCCTCGGCCCGGCGGCCGTGAGCGCCATCGCGATGGCGATGATGATCTCGACGCTCGGCTCGCTGCACACGGGCACGCTCGCGGGCGCGCGCATCTCCTACGCGATGGCGAAGGACGGCCTCTTCTTCCGCCCGCTCGCGCGCCTCTCGGAGCGCACGCGCGTCCCCGTCAACGCGCTCATACTTCAGTGCGTCTGGTCTTGCGTCCTCGCCCTCTCCGGCTCGTTCGACACGCTGACGGATTACGTCATCTTCGCCGCGTGGATTTTCTACGCGCTCAACACGGCCTCGGTCTTCATCTTCCGCCGCCGCATGCCGCACGCCGAGCGCCCATACAAGACTCTCGGCTACCCCGTGCTGCCCGTCGTCTTCCTGCTCGCGGCCGGCTGGCTCATCTTTAACACGCTGATGGCGACGCCGCGTCAAGCGCTCATCGGCCTCGGCATCATCGCGCTGGGACTGCCCATCTACTTCTACTGGGCGCGCCACGACACGCAAACAATCGCGCCCGAGGAAGGGGCGGGCGAAGAGTAGTCGCCGGGGACTACTTCGGCCTGACCACCCTGAAGCTGTACTCGTCGGACGTGGCGCTTCCCTCCCAAGTCTTCGGCGTGGATTCGGGATGCCGCTCCCAGAGTTGTACGAACTTGTCGCCCTCCCACACGGCGAGTGTGCGCAGCATCCCGTTCCGCCGCTCGCTGCCGTACGCGCAGCGCAGCCGGTAGCGGCCCGCGGGCAGGTGCTCCGCGAGGTCGTTTACGCCCGCGCTCCTGTAGTCGAAGAAGAGGTAGTCCGTCGGCGCGGCCTTAAGGGCGTACGTCTCGCCGGGGCCGAGCCGCAGCGCGAAAGGGTCGAGCCTGCCCGCGATGCCCGCCACGCCCCACGTCAGCGCAATCCGTATCTCGCGCCCCTTCTCGTCAACCACCTCGCACCGGAACGCGCTCCACATCCTCTTCCTATTCCCAAGCATCTCGCCGCCGTAGAGAAACTTCTCCGCGCCGTCGTTACGCACGCTGACGGTGAAGCCGAAATTCTCCCCGACACTGTATGTCTGCTTCTCTGTCTTCACCTTGAGAGTTATGCCGCCGGAAGTCTGAGCGCCGCCGGGCGTCTGACCGCGCGCGCATGCGCACAGGGCGAGCGCGAAGACGAGCGCCGTAATAACTTTTCGCATACTGCCTCCCTTCACTTGCCGCCTTCCTTCAGGGCGTGGCGCAGCGCGCCCTCAATCTCCGGGTATTGGAACCGGTAGCCGGCCTCCTTCAACCTCGCGGGCTCGACGCGAGCGCCGGCCAGCAGAACCGCGTCGGCCACTTCGCCGAAGGCCAAGCGCGCGGCGAAGGCCGGGACTGCCATGAAGGTCGGGCGGCCGAGCACATGCCCGAGCACCTTCGTGAACTCCTCGTTCGTCAGCGCGCCGGGCGCGACCGCGTTCACGGGGCCGCGCAGAGACTCGTCCTCCAGCGCGCGCCGTATGACGCCGACCAAATCTTCGAGCGCAATCCAGCTCATGTACTGCCGCCCGCTGCCGAGTTTTCCGCCGAGCCCGAACTTGAAGGGCGTGACCATCTTCATGAGCGCGCCGCCCTCGCCGCTCAGCACGACGCCGATGCGCAAATGTACGACCCGCACGCCTGCCTGACTCGCCGCCAGCGTCGCCTTCTCCCACTCGCGGCAGACCTCGCTCAGGAAGTCTTCGCCCGAAGCGCTCTCTTCATGTAAAACCTCTTCGCCGCGGTCGCCATAAAAACCCGTCGCAGACGCCGACACCAGAACCCTCGGCCTCGCGCTCAACCCCGCCAGCGCCTCCGCCAGCAGACGCGTCCCCTTCACACGGCTCTCAAGGATGCGCCGCTTCTTCTCCTCGTCCCAGCGCCCTTCGGCTATCGGCTCGCCCGCGAGATGCACCGCGCCGTCGTGCCCCTCCAGCGCCGCCGCGTCTATCTCGCCGCGCTCCGGGTTCCAATGGACTGCGGCCGTGCCCGGCGCGCGGAACTCCTGCGCCCCGCCGCGCACAAGCCGCGTCACCTCATGCCCGTCCGCCAGCAGCGAGCGCACCAGCGCGCTCCCGACAAGCCCGGTCGAACCCGTGACGATGACTTTCATGCAGTAGGCTCCTTAGAAAAGTTTTGAAAGCTCGCGGCCGTCAGACTCGTCTCTCCGCCAGCGCTTCGCGCGCGACTTCGCGGTCGTCGAAGTGTCGCTTCTCGGTGCCGATGATCTGGTAGTCCTCGTGCCCCTTGCCGGCGATGACGACGATGTCGCCCGCGCGCGCCTCGGCGACCGCGCGTCGGATGGCCTCGCGCCGGTCAACGATCTTCAAGTAAGGGCGGCCGGAGGTACGCAGCCCGACTTCAACGTCGCGCAGGATGGCCTCGGGGTCTTCGGTGCGCGGGTTGTCGGAGGTCGCTATCACGACATCGCTCAAACTCCCGGCGGCCTCGCCCATCGGCGCGCGCTTCGTGCGGTCGCGGTCGCCGCCGCAGCCGAAGACGGTGATGACGCGGCCTCGGGCCACCTCGCGCGCCGTGCGCAGGACGTTGCGCAGCGCGTCGTCCGTGTGCGCGTAGTCCACGACGACGGCGAAGTCTCCCGCGTGCTCGACGCGCTCGAAGCGTCCGGGCGCGCCGCCGCAGCGCTCAAGTGCCGCGGCCGTCGCGTCGAGACTCACGCCGAGCGCGTAAGCGACGCCCGCGGCCGTCAGGATGTTGTAGACGTGCGGGCGCCCGACGAGCGGCGACAGAAGCTCGCGCTCGCCCTCCGGCGTACGCAACCTCAGCCGCGTCCCTTCCAGCGTCGTTTCGACATCGCCCGCGGTCACGTCCGCCTCGCCGTCCAGCGCATAACTAAGAACGCGCCGCCCGGCGCGGACTTGCTCTTCGTAGAGCCGCGCGCCGTACTCGTCGTCGAGGTTGAGGATTGACGTGCACGGAGGCTCGCCGAGGCGGCCGTCGAAGAGGCGACGCTTGGCATCGCCGTACGCCTCCATCGTGCCGTGATAGTCGAGGTGGTCGCGCGTCAGGTTCGTGAAGGCCGCGACCTCGAAGCGAAGCGCGTCGCAGCGGTGTAGGTCGAGCGCCTGCGACGAAGCCTCCATCACGGCCGCGCGGCAGCCCGCTTGAACGGCGCGGCGCAAGATGCGCTCGATGTCGCTCGCCTCCGGCGTCGTGTGCAGCGCCGGCTCGCGCGCGCCCGCCACGCGGTACTCCACGGTGCTGATGAGCGCCGACGAGAGCCCCGCCGCCTCCAACACGGACGCGACGAGATACGCCGTCGTCGTCTTCCCGTTCGTGCCCGTGACGCCGACCAGCTTCAACTCGCGCGAAGGGTGGCCGTGGACTTCGGCCGCGGCGAGCGCGAGCGCGCGTCGGGCGTCGGCAACTCGTATCCAGCCGCCCTCAAACTCCGCCGGGCGTTCAAACTCCGAGACGACGCCGGCCGCGCCGCGCCGCGCCACGTCGGCGATGAAGCTGTTGCCGTCAGCCTTCTCGCCGCGTATGGCGACGAAGAGCCAGCCCGCGCCCGCCTGCCGCGAGTCGTGCGTCACGTCAACGACGCCCGCGCCCGCGTCGCCCTCAAGCTCGCCGCCGACCGCCTGCGCCACGTCGCCGAGCGTCACCGCGCCTTCTCTCGTCAAGAAAGACCTCTTCCCCTCCGGGGCCGAAAATTTATCTCTCGGAAAACTGACGCGCTGATTATAATCGGCCTCGCCTTCTCAGCAACGTCTCCGGAGAACCCCGCGCATGCACGCCGCCAGTCAAAGCTTCTTCAGCACGCTTCTCGTCGTCTTCATCTTCGTCGCAGCCGCGCTCACGCCGCCGCCGAGTTCCCAAGCGCAGAGGCGTGCGCGCCCCGCCGCCGAAGAGTACGACCTCGTCATACGCAACGGCCGAGTTGTTGACGGCACGGGGCGCCGCTCGTTCACGGCGGACGTAGCCGTGCGCGGCGACCGCGTCGTGCGCGTGGGTCGCGTTCCCGCGGATGCGCGCGCGAAGAGGACGATTGACGCGCGCGGGCTCGTCGTCGCGCCCGGCTTCATAGACATGCTCGGGCAGTCGGAGCAGTACGTCCTGATAGACCCGCGCGCGATGAGCAAGGTGATGATGGGCGTGACGACCGAGGTCACGGGCGAGGGCAGCTCCATCGCGCCCGTCAACGAGCGGACGCTCAAGGAGGACGAGCCCTTCAACCGCCGCTACAACCTGAACGTTGACTGGCGGACGCTCCACGAATACTTCCGCCGCCTCGACATGCAGGGCTCGGGCGTCAACCTCGCGACCTTCGTCGGCGCGACGCAGGTGCGCGCCTACGTCGTCGGCTACGACAACCGCGCGCCGACGCCTGACGAGTTAGAGAAGATGAAGGCGCTCGTCGCAGAGGCGATGGAGGACGGCGCGCTCGGCCTCTCGACTTCGCTCCAATACGTCCCGGCGCGCTTCGCCAAGACCGACGAGATAGTCGAGCTGGCGAAGGTCGCGGCGAAGTACGGCGGCATCTACGCCACGCACCAGCGCAGCGAGGCCAACGCCTTGGACGCCTCGCTCGCCGAAGTCTTCGAGATCGCGCGCCGCGCCTCGATTCCGGCCGAGATATGGCACCTCAAGGCCGCGTACCGTAAGAACTGGGGGCGCATGCCCGCTGTGCTCGCGAAGATTCGCGCGGCCCGCGCGCGTGGCTTGGACGTGACGGCCGACGTTTACCCCTACACCGCCGCGAGCACGTCCCTGACCGCCTGCCTGCCGCCGTGGGCGCTCGAAGGCGGAAGCGAGAAGATGCTCGCGCGACTGCGCGACCGCGAGACGCGCGAGCGCATCAAGGCAGACATCGGGCGCGACTCGAACGAGTGGGAGAACATCTACCTCGGGAGCGGCGGCGCGTCGGGCGTCCTCATCGGCTCGGTCGTCAACCGCGAGCTTGAGCGCTGGCAGGGCAAGCGCGTCTCCGAGATTGCGCAGGAGCAGGGCAAGACGGAGTTGGACGCGCTGCTCGACTTCATCATTGCTGACAAGGGACAGACCGGCGCTATCTACTTCATGATGAACGAGGACGATTTGCGCGCCGCGCTGCGCGCGCCCTTCGTCAGCATCTGCACCGACAGCGGCGCGCGCGCGTCCGACGGCCCGCTCGCCGGCTCCAAATCGCACCCGCGCGGCTGGGGCTCGTACCCGCGCATCCTCTCGCGCTACGTGCGTGACGAGCACCTGCTCACCCTCGAACAGGCCGTACACAAGATGACGGGCCTGCCGGCCGCGCGCGTGGGCCTGCGTGACCGCGGAGTGCTGCGCGAGGGCGCCTTCGCCGACATCACCGTCTTCGACCCCGCGCACGTCCGCGACCGCGCGACGTTCAACGAGCCGAACCAGTACCCCGAAGGCATCGAGTACGTCGTCGTCAACGGTCAACTCGAAGTTGACGCAGGCCAACGCACGCCCGCACTCGCCGGCCGCCCCCTGCGCGGGCCGGGATATAGAAGAAAGTAGGCAGTAGGCGAATGGCAGTAGGCAGTTCGGACATCCCGGAGGAGATGCAGACCTGAAATCCCCGAAGGGGATAGAGGTAATAGCCGGGGGTAAGCCAGAGCCGCGAGCCGCAGGCGAGCGGCGAAGCGCCACCCCCGGTAGCAGTCGCAAAATAATTCCGACCCTGAAGGGGTCGCACTACGTCACACGGTGCGACCCCTTCAGGGTCGGATCGTTTTATCGTCCGTTACCGGGGGCGTCACTCACTCACTCGCCTGCGGCTCGCTGGCTCGGGCTTAACCCTCGGCTATTATCTGCATCCCCTCCGGGGATGTACTGCCTACTGTCTACTGTCTACTGTCTACTGTCTACTGCTCTTCACACTTTGATGAAGATGCCGCGGCGGTAGAGCGGCCACATCAGGAGGAGGAAGACGAGGACGAAGCAGAGGGCGAAGGCGAGCGAGGCGTTGACGGGCGCGAGCCACGAGGCGAAGAGGTTCTGGAAGACGACGGCCTTGAGCGAGGCGGGCTTGCCGTCGGCGCCCGTCAGCTTGATGAGGTCTATCAGGCGCGCGCCGAGCCCCGAGAGGAAGTAGAGTGCGAGCGCGTTCGTGCCGAAGACGACGAAGGGAAACGCCCAGCGCTTGTAGCCCTTCAGGTCAATCAGCCAGTAGCAGCAGGCCAGCAGTTGCAGCGCCATCCCGGCCGTGAACAGCACGTAGGAACTCGTCCACAGGGCTTTATTAATTGGGAACCAGTAGTTCCACGCCCAGCCCGCGACGACGCACGCCACGCCCGCGACGAACATCGCCGCGACCTTCTCCAAGTGATTCCTGCGCGAACGCAGGAGGTGACCCGTCAGCACGCCCGCGAGCGTCGTCGCTATCGCGGGCAGCGTGCTCAGAATCCCTTCGGGGTCGTAGACCTTCGCGGGCTTCCAGACGTGCGGGCCGAAGACGGTGCGGTCAACGTAGGCCGCGAGGTTCCATTCCTTGCTCCCCAAATCCCCCGGCCCGTAGCCGGGCACGGGCACGAGCGTCATCAAGGCCCAGTAGCCGAGCAGGAGCGCGGCCGCCGTGTAAGCCTGCTTGCGCCAGTCGGTATGGAGGAAGATGAGCGCGGCGCAGAGGTAGCAGACGGCGATGCGTTGCAGCACGCCGGGGATGCGTATGGTCGAGAGGTCAAAGTAGGGGAAGCCCGCGAGGAAGAGGCCGAGGCCGAAGATTAGAGCCGTGCGGCGGACGATCTTCCAGTAGAGGTCGCGCTTGCCGCCGCCCGACTCGACGCGGCGCGAGAGGGCGAGCGTGATGGAGACGCCGACGATGAAGAGGAAGAAGGGGAAGACGAAGTCGGTCGGCGTCCAGCCGTGCCACTCGGCATGTTCGAGCGGGCTGTAGATGGCGCCCCACGTGCCGGGGTTGTTGACGAGGGTCATCCCGGCGACCGTCATCCCGCGGAACACGTCGAGCGAGAGCAGGCGCGTCGAAGGCGGTGCGAGGCTCAGGCCGTCGCTCCCCTTACCCGCACGCCCGCGCGCGGCCTCCTCTTCCAGCCTCACTCCGGTCTCGTACTCGCCGACCGTCATGCTCATCTGTCTGTCCTCCTCAGACTAATCTCGGTCATTACTTATCTTCCTCCGACGGGCGCGGGCCGAGTCCGAACTCGGACGGCGCGGGCAGCACGGAGGTCTGGTCGTACACGCGCAACGCGTCCTCCAACTGCTTCGAGCGCGAGAGCCAGCGCGAGGCGGCGAGATCATATCGCGCGAGGACGCTCGCCAGCCAGTATTCTCTGTTCTCTCTGAGCCACTGCGCGCGGTACGCCTCGCGCAGCTCGGTTATCTCCTCGGCCATCTCGCGCAGAGAGTTGTAGACGGCGCCCGTGTACCTGCGAAGACCGCCGCGCACGCGCCGCCGGTCGTTGAGGTTTAGGTAAGCGTCCCAGTAGTCGCGGCTGATCTGCTCTATGACCTGCGCGCGCCGCCCCATGTGGTCGAAGCGGCGCGCGGCCAGACGCATCGAGTCGAGCGCCTGTAGGTTTCGGCGAACGCGCGGGCGCTCGCGGATGATGGTCTCTTCCACGTCCTCGGCGTCGAGACGCATCTGGCGCGTCTTCTCTTCGAGCTTGCGCGAGACGTTCTGCTGAAAGTCTTCGGTGAAGGGGTCGCGCCAGAAGAGCTCGTCCGTCTGGTTGACGCCGAGCAGCGTGTTGAAGCTGCCGAGCGTGCGCACGGCCTTCGTCAGCCCGTCGCCCTCGTGGCGGAAGAACGACCAGTCGAAATCGCGCTCGAAGGCGTTGAGGTCGAGCGGCGCCGCCTGCCACGCGGCGGCCGCGCCGAGCGCGACGCCGTACCAAGTGTTCTCGAAAAGGGTCTCGCCGTCGTCGTCCCATTCGGTGTTCATCACGCCGAGGACGCCCGCGCGCTGGCCGTCGCGGACGAAGTTGACGATGTTGACGGACGCGGTGTCGTTGTTCGGGAAGATTTGATTCCAGCTTGAGACGCCGGGGCAGACGAACTGTTCGAGCCCGGCCTTCTTGAAGAGGTTGATGCGCGCCTCGAAGCTCGCTTGCGCGCCGTAAGACCAGTTCATCGCGATCATGTCGCGCGGCACGGAGGGCAGAAGGTCTGGGTGGTTGAGCGCGATGTCGCCCCAGAACATCAGGCGGCGCTTGTACGGCAGGAGGAGTTCGCGTACGCGCTTGAGGTGGTCGAAGTAGACGGGGCCGATGCCGCGTGCTTTTACCGCTTCGGCGCTCTGCCCGCGGCCGAGTTCGAAAGTCTCGTCGGCGCCGATGTGGAAGAACTGGCCGGGGAAGAGTTCGTCAATCTCTTTGTAGATGTCTGCGACTAGTTCGTAAGTGCCTTCCTGTTGCGGCGAGAGCACGTCGCCGTACGGCGTTTCAGCCAGCGAGTTGTACTTCTCGAACTTCAAAGCCTTGTGCAAGTGACCGAACGTCTGTTGCTCGGGCACCAGCTCGATGTGATACGACTTCGCGTAGGCAACGAGCTCGCGGATCTCGGCGGGCGTCAACGAGCCGCCGGTTGGCCCAATCAGCGGATGCTCGGTGCTGGAGAAGGCATGCTCCATGTAGAACGAGTGGAGATTGAGTTTGTAGGCAGCCATCGTGCGCAACTGCCGCTTGATGTAGTCAACCGTCGGCACTGGGCCACGGCTGATGTCATCTGAGAC
>DATFHD010000043.1:0-8640 GCA_035248785.1 Pyrinomonadaceae bacterium
TACCTGCGCGAGGGCGTCGGGCTCGGCCACCGCCGGCTGGCGATCATAGACCCGGAACTCGGCCAGCAGCCGATGTCGAACGCGGACGAGACGCTCTGGCTCACCTACAACGGCGAGATGTACAACTACATCGAGCTGAAGGGGGAGTTGGCCCGCCTCGGCCACCGCTTCGTCACCAACTCCGACACGGAGGTCGTCATCCACGCCTACGACGAGTGGGGCGCGGCCTGCGTCGAGAAGTTCCGCGGCATGTTCGCCTTCGCGCTGGCCGACTTCCGCAGCCGCAAGGTCTTCATCGCGCGCGACCACTTCGGCATCAAGCCGCTCTACTACCGCGTCGGCGACGGCTACCTCGCCTTCGCCTCGGAACTCTCGGCGCTCAGGGAGGTCGAAGACGCGCCGCCCGCCGGGAGCCTGCTCGCGGTAGACCTCTACCTTCGCTACAACTACATCCCCATCCCGCACACCATCTATCAGGACGTTTACAAGCTGCCGCCCGCGAGCTACATCTGGGTGGACTTCGACGGGGGCTGCGGCGAGCCGGTCAGGTACTGGGACGTGGAGTTCAAGCCTGAGAGCGGCCTCTCGGAGCAGGAGTGGGAGGAGCGGGCCGAGGGGATCATACGCGACTCCGTTAAGTCGCACCTCGTCTCCGACGTGCCCTTCGGCGTCTTCCTCTCGGGCGGCATTGACTCGACGCTCGTCGCGTGGAACATGAGCCGCCTGCTCGAAAGGCCGGTCAAAGCCTTCAGCATCGGCTTCAACGAGCAGGAGCACTCCGAGCTCTCTTACGCCGAGGAGGCGGCCCGTCGCTGCGGCGTCGAGCTGCACGCCGAGGTCATACGCGACGACGCGCTCCGCATCCTGCCCGACCTCGTCTCGCACTACGGCGAGCCGTTCGGCGACAGCTCGGCCATCCCGACGTGGTACGTCTCGCGCCTCGCGCGCGAGCACGTGCCGATGGTTCTCTCCGGCGACGGCGGCGACGAGGCGTTCGGCGGCTACTGGAGCTACGACTACTGGATGGAGAACGACAATCGGCTGCTGGCGCGCCGCCTCCTGCGCTCGGCCTTCGAGTCGTCCAAGCAGTTCGCGCCGCGCGCCAGCTTCTACTGGCTGCGGAAGTCCATCCGCAAGTACGTCTCGCGCAGCAACCAGTTGAACGAGTGGCAGGAGCTGGTCTTCTACATGCGCGAGCACGCGCGCCGCGAGCTCTGGCGCGACGAGTATCACGACGTGATAGACAGCAGTTGCAACCTCTACGAGGACGCCGCCGCACGCGCGCGCAACTGGCACCGCCTCGCCTACGCGCAGTACCTCGACTTCAGGACTTACCTCCCGTGCGACATCCTCACGAAGGTTGACGTGGCGAGCATGTATCACGGGCTCGAAGTGCGCACGCCGCTCGTAGACCGCCGCGTGGTGGAGCTGGCGACGAGCCTTCCCGTGTCGCAGCGCTTCCGCCGCGAGCGCTCGGGGAAGGCCGTCGGCAAGTACCTGCTCAAGAAGATTCTGGGCCGGGTCTTCCCGCCCGAGTTCATACACCGGCAGAAGAAGGGCTTCGGGATACCGCGCGCCGAGTGGTTCATGCCGGGGCAGTCGGGGCGCGCTCTCTTCGAACAGGTCGTCCTCGACCCCGCGTCGCGCCTGCACAAGCTCTTCAACCCCGCGGAGGTGAAGAAGAGCATCGAGGTTCACACCGTCGAGCACGACAACTCGGGGCCGCTCTGGCTGCTGCTCTTCCTCGGCCTCTGGCTTGAGCAGAATCCGGAGGTGGAGTTCACGTCGGCCGAGGTGGGCGTCGGGGCCGGGGTCTGAAACTCACGTATGACCGTCATCGAGAGGTTCCGCGTGTCGGAGGAGGAGGGAACGTCGGCGGGGCAGCACGCGGCGGCCGCCCCGCCCGCCGACGCCCCGTCGCTCCGCGGCGTGCGTGTCGTCATGGTCATCGGCCAGCTTGAGCTCGGCGGCTCCGAACGGCAGACGCTCGCGCTCGCGCGCTACCTCAAACATCAGGCGGGCGCGGACGTGGAGGTCTGGGGCTGCTACGGCGGCCGCGGGCGCGTTGGCGAAATCTGCGAAGGGTACGGCATCCCTTGGCGCGTCATCCCGATGCCTTGGCGCCCTTGGTGGGGTCGGGCCAAGAAGGCGAGGAGGCTCGCGCAGTTCACGCTGGCCCTGCGCGGCGCGCGCGCCGACGTGCTCCTGCCCTACATCACGCTGACCAACGTCTTCTGCGGGCTGACTTGGAAACTCACGGGCGCGAAGGTCTGCATTTGGAGCCAGCGCGAGGCGGGCATCCACGAGCCGGTCGGGCCGAGGCTCAAGCGCTGGGCCACGCGCCTGACGCCGTGGTTCGCCTCCAACTCGCGCCACGGGGCCGACTACCTGATACAGAACTTCGGCCTCGACCCGTCGCGCGTCTGCGTCATTCACAACGGGGTTGACCTGCCCGCGGCGGAACGCGACCGCGCGTCGTGGCGCGCGGAGTTGGGCGTGGGCGAAGATTGCCTTTTGGCCGTGATGGTCGCGAACCTCAACCTGCTCAAAGACCACGCGACGCTCATCAGGGCTTGGCGGGTCGTGGTTGACAGGCTCGCGGGGCGGCGGGCCGTGCTGCTGCTGGCGGGGAAGTTCGACGGCGAGGAGACGGCCCTGAAGGTTTTGACCTTCGACCTCGGCCTCTGCGAGTCGGTCAAGCTACTCGGCCCCGTGCGCGACGTGTCGGGGCTGCTGGGCGCGTGCGACCTCGGCGTGTTCAGCTCGCACACGGAGGGCTCGCCGAACGGCGTGCTTGAGTGCATGGCGGCGGGGCTGCCCGTAGCGGCCACAGACCTGCCCGGCGTGCGCGAGGCGGTCGGCCCCGAAGGCCAACGGTTCCTCGCGCCGCACGGGGACGCGGAGGCGCTGGCGTCGAGAATCGTCGAGCTGGCGGAGAACCCGGCCGCGCGCGCCGCGCTGGGTCGCGCCAACCGGCAGCGCGTAGAGACCGAGTTCACTTACGACCGCCTCGGACAGCAGACCTCCGCCCTCATCCTGCGGGCGCTGGGCCGCGCCGGGGGCGGCGAGATGTCGGACGCTCATGGGCGGTAACATTCAGGAGGACTTTCGTTCGGGACGCGGCGAGGCGGCGACGCTCGAAGGCGCGCGCGTCATCATCGTCATCGGCCCGCTGGAACTCGGCGGGGCCGAGCGACAGGCTTTGCTTTTGGGGCGACACCTCGCGCGCGAGCGCGGGGCCGAGGTCGAAGTCTGGGGCTACGGCAAGCCCGGGCGCGCGGCGGAGCTGTGCGAGGAGTACGGCATCAAGTGGCGCGTCGCGCCCATACCGCTCCCTTGGTCGGACAGCAGGCTCACGCAGCTCAGGCGTCTCGTGGCCTTCGCGCGTGCGCTGCGCGCGGCGCGGCCCGACGTGATACTGCCGTTCATGTTCTTCCAGAGCGTCGTCTGCGGACTGGTGTGGAAGCTGACGGGCGCGCGCGCGTGCGTCTGGAACCAGCGTTGCGAGGGGCGCGACCGTCTGGGGCGGCGTGCCGAGAAACTCGCCATCAGGCTCACGCCCTACTTCATCGCCAACTCGGAACACGGGGCCGGCTTCCTCGTCAACACGCTCGGCGTACGCGAAGACCTCGTGCGCGTCGTACACAACGGCGTGCGGCTCGCGCCGCCGCAGGAGGGCCGCGCCGCTTGGCGCGCGAGGCTCGGCGTCGGCGACGACTGCTTCCTCGCGTGCATGGTCGCCAACCTGCAAACGTTCAAAGACCACGTGACGCTTCTGAAAGCGTGGCGCCTCGTCGTCAAGCGCCTGCGCGCGGAGGGGCGCGAGGCCGTGCTGTTGCTGGCCGGCCGCTTCGACGAGACGCACATTGACTTGAAGGCGCTCGCCTATGATTTGGAACTCGGCAGGAGCGTGCGCTTCCTCGGTCAGGTGAAAGACGTGTCGGGGCTGCTGAGCGCGGTTGACCTCGGCGTCCACAGCTCGGTCAACGAGGGCTGCCCGAACGGCGTGCTCGAATGCATGGCCGCGGGGCTCGCCGTCGCGGGGACTGACTACCCCGGCATACGCGAGGCCGTCGGCCCGGCGGGCTACGCACATCTCGCGCCGCCGGGCGACGCAGAGGCTCTGGCCGAACGCGTCGTCGCGCTCGCGCTCGACGCGGAGGCGCGGCAAACGGCCGGCGAGGCGAACCGCCGACGCATCGAGACAGAGTTTCACCCGCGCAAGATGTTCGAGGAGACCGAGTCGGTCATCGCCGCGGCGATGCGCGGCGCTTCGAGCGAGGCGCGCGAGTCGTCGGCGGGCGGCGCGTCGCGCGGGGCCGCGCTGGCGGGGAAGCATTAGTTGATAGAAAGCTTCATGTCTTTAGCCACACTGTTACGCTGCCACGCGCACGGCCTCCCCGTGACGCCCGACGGCGGCGCGCGCGTCGAGGACTCTTCGGCGCTCGCGTGCGCCGAGGGGTGTCGCGTGCCGGTCGTCCGCGGCATCCCGCGCTTCGTGGACTCGGCGAACTACGCGGCCGGCTTCGGCCTTCAGTGGAACGCCTTCCGCAAGACGCAGCTCGACTCGTACACGGGCACGAACATCTCGCGCGACCGCCTGACGCGCTGCCTCGGCGGCCCGCTCGAATTGCTGCGCGGGAAGACGGTGCTCGAAGTCGGCTGCGGCGCGGGGCGCTTTACGGAGTTGATGCTCGGGGCGGGTGCGCGCGTCTTCGCCTGCGACCTGTCGCTTGCGGTCGAGGCCAACTTCGAGAACTGCCGCGGCTTCGGCCCCGAGAGTTATCAGGTCTGTCAGGCGGACGTGCGGCGGCTGCCCTTCGCGCCGGGCACGTTCGACTTCGTCGTCTGCCTCGGCGTCATCCAGCACACGCCCGACCCCGAGGAGACCATCGCGGCGCTCGCGCGGCAGGTGCGGCCGGGCGGCACCCTCGTCATTGATCACTACTCGTACGACTACCCGCGCAACTTCCTCCAACGCAACCTGCGTCGGCTGCTCATACGCCTCCCGGCGCGGGTCGCCAAGCCGCTCGCGCTCGCCGTCGCGCGCTCGCTGCTTCCGGTGCACCGGCTGATGTGGAAGAACCCGCGCGGGCTGTGGCGGCTGCGCGCGCCGCTGCTGCGCCACTCGCCGCTCATAGACTACCGCGCGGCGTACCCGCAGCTCGGCGAGGAACTGCTCTCGCAGTGGTCGCTGCTCGACACGCACGACACGCTCACCGACTACTACAAGCACCTGCGCACGCCCGAGGAGATCGAGGCGTGTCTGAGGTCGTGCGGGCTCGTCTCGGTCGAGGTCGCGCGCGGCGGAAACGGCGTCGAGGCGCGTGGTAGAATGCCCGCCGCCGCGGGGCGGGTCGAAGGGGCGAGGGCGTAAAGAATCTCATGTGCGGAATCTGCGGAATCTGGGGCGAGGGCGACGGCCGGCGCGAAGCGGTCTCCGCGATGGTCTCGGCCATGCACCACCGCGGGCCCGACGACCGCGGCGTCATGGCGGACGACCGCGTCGCGCTCGGCATGACGCGCCTCGCCATCATTGACACGAGCGTGGGCGGCCACCAGCCGATGACGACGCCCGACGGCCTCATCTCCGTCGTCTACAACGGCGAGCTTTACAACTTCCGCGGCGAGCGCGCGCTGCTCGAAGAGAAGGGCTACAAGTTCGCCTCGACCTCCGACACCGAAGTCCTGCTCAGGATGTACGAGCACTACGGCGACGACTTCCTGCTGCGGATGCGCGGGATGTTCGCCGTCGCCGTCTACGACCGGCGGCGCGGCGCGGGGCGCGAACGCCTGCTGCTCGCGCGCGACCAGATGGGCATCAAGCCGCTGCTCTACGCGCGCTCGGGCGGCCGACTCGTCTTCGCCTCTGAGATAAAGGCGCTGCTGGCGGGCGGGCTCGTCCCGGCCGAAGTTGACCCGGAGGCGCTGCGGCTCCTTCTGACTTACGGCTCGGTCTACCAGCCGCGGACGATTCTGCGCGGCGTGCTGATGCTGCCGCCCGCGCACCGCTTGATTGTCGAGGGCGGGCGCGAGCGAGTAGAGCGCTACTGGTCTCTCGGGCTCGACCGCGTCGAGGGTCTTCGCAGTCGCAGGTACGAAGAGGCGGTCGAGGAGTTGTCGGCCGTCATCGAAGAGTCGGTGCGGCTTCAGATGGTCTCGGACGTGCCGCTCGGCGCGTTCCTCTCGGGCGGCGTTGACTCGTCCCTGCTCGTGGCGCTGATGGCGAGACACTCGGGCCACCGCGTCAAGACCTTCTCGGTCGGCTTCGGGGCCGAGGGGCGCGACATGGACGAGACGGACGACGCCGGGCGCACCGCGCGCTTCATCGGCACCGACCACACGCGCGTCGTCGTCACCGGGAGCGAAGTGCGCGAGCGCATCGGCCACATCGCCTACGGGCTCGACCAGCCTTCGGTGGACGGCGTCAACAGCTACTTCGTCTCGCAGGCCGCGCGCTCCGGCGTGACCGTCGCCATCTCGGGCACGGGCGGCGACGAACTCTTCGCCGGCTACCCGTGGTTCGCCGAGACGGTGGTTGACACGAGGATGCGCGCGCAGGTCTCGCCGTGGCGCGGGATGGCGAAGACGATGCTCGCGAACATCGCGCGGCGGCCCGCCTTCGACCCGCTGCTCGAAGGGCGCGGCGGCTCGCACATCGAACGGCTCCGTAACAGCGCGGGCTTCCTCGCGCGCTACGCGCCCAACTATCGCATCTTCGGGGTCAACGGCGCGACGCGCCTGCTCGCGCCCGAACTACGTCGCGCGGCCGGGGCCGGGCGCTCGCCGCACTACGACCTCGCGCCTCTCGACGAAGTCCCGCAGGGCTCCGTCCTTGAGCGCGTCACGGGCGTCTGCCTGCGCGGGTACACGACGAACCAACTGCTGCGCGACATAGACGCGGTCTCGATGTCGCACAGCCTCGAAGTGCGCGTGCCATACCTCGACCCCGTCGTCGCGGACGCGGCGCTCTCGCTGCCCGACGAGGCGAAGATGGGGGCCGCGCCTTCGTCCGCGCCGCGCAACTACCGCGAGGCCGGCACGAAGCGCATCCTGCTCGACGTCGCCCGGCCGCTCCTGCCCGAGGGCTTCGACACGACGCCGAAGCGCGGCTTCGGCATGCCCTTCGGCGCGTGGATGCGCGGGCCTCTGCGCGACGTGGTCGCGGACGCGCTGGCCGAAGAGCGGACGCGCGCGCGCGGCTGGCTCGAACCTTCGGCCGTCGGCGGCGTGCGCGACGCCTTCTTCGACGGCCGCGCGCAGTGGTTCGAGCCGTGGCTGCTGATGATGCTAGAACTCTGGGCGCGCGAGGTGCTCGACGCGCGCCCCGCAGAGCTTGCCGCACGCGCCTCCGAGCGGCTCGCGGACGGCGCGCGCCCGCGCGAGCGCGCCACCGCCTGACGGACGTGAGCGGAACGAGCCCATCCTTCGAGCGGGACGCTTACCCCGGCCGCCCGCGCATCCTCTTCGTCGGCCCCGGCGAGAGCTCGCACACCCACTCGTGGGTAGACCTGCTCGAAGGCGAGCCCTTCAACGTCCGCGTCTTCGCGATGCCGCAGGGCTCGCCGCCCGACAGTTGGCCCGTGCGGACTTACATCACGGAGTACGCGGGCGACATACGCGACTCGGCGACGCGACGGCGACTCTACCCGCGCGCTCGCGTCGCGCGCTTCGCGCGGCGCAACTACGAGCGCTTCTTCGGCGCGAAGGGCGTCGAGGAGTTGAGCGCCAAGTGGCTCGCCGACATCGTGCGCCGCTGGCGGCCGCACGTCGTCCACACGTTCGGGCTCGCGCAGGGAGAGTTCTACTTCGACGCGCGACGCCGTTACGGGCTCGAAGGCGCGGGCGGCGTGTGGGTCTTGCAGACGCGCGGCGGCTCAGACCTCGCGCTCAGCCGCCTCGACCCCGCGCAGCGGGGCCGCATCGGCGAGGTGATGCGCGCCTGCGACCAGCTCCTCAGCGACAACCCGCAGAACTTCCAGATCGCGCGCGAGCTGGGCGTGCGCGACGAGCAGCTTTCGAGCATCGGGACGGTGCCGGGCACGGGCGGCATTGACGTTGAAGCCTTGGCCGGGCGCTGGCGCGGCTCGCCTTCGGCGCGGCGGCTCATAGTGTGGCCGAAGGTCTACGAGTGCCATTGGTCGAAGGCGCTGCCGGTCTTCGAGGCGCTGAAGCTCTGCTGGGAGCGCATACGCCCCTGCGAGATCGAGCTGCTCGCCATGTCGCCGGAGACGCGCATGTGGTTCTGGGCGCTGCCCGAAGAGATAAGGGCGAGCTGCCGCACGCGCGAGCGCATCCCCCGCGCGGAGGCTTTGGAGTTGATGACGCGTGCGCGCGTGATGCTCGCGCCGACGCTCGTGGACGGCGTGCCGAACTCGATGTACGAGGCGATGGCCGCGGGCGCCTTCCCCGTCGTCTCGCCGCTTGAGACCATCCTCCCCGTCGTCGAGCAGGAGCAGAACGTTCTCTTCGCGCGCAACCTCTACCCCGAGGAGGTCGCGGCCGCGCTCGCGCGCGCCATGACGGACGACGCGCTGGTGGACGCCGCGGCCGAGCGCAACCTCGCGCTCGTGCGGCGCGTGGCCGACCGCGGGCGGGTGCGCCCGCGCGTGCTCGACCTCTACGAGCGGCTGGCGGGGG
>DATFHD010000044.1:0-4584 GCA_035248785.1 Pyrinomonadaceae bacterium
CGGCTTCGAGTTCAACTACCTCTACACGAACCCGACGCGCGTCTACGTCGGACTGCTCGCCGCGGACGGCCCGGCGCTCTTCCTCCCCACGAGCGACGAGGAGCGCGCCAAGACCAAAGAGCAGCCGCTCACGCCGCCGCCCAACCCCGCGCAGCCGCCGCCCTCGCAGGGCGCGAAGCCGCAACCCACGCCGTCGGCCGCCGCCTCGCCCACGCCGCAGGCTGACGCGCAGGCTTCGCCGTCTCCGACTCCTTCAAACACTCCGGCGAACGAGCGCGCGGGCGTGAAGCCCTCGGGCGTGAACGTTAAGATTGACTTTGAAGGCTTCGAGAACCGCGTGCGCGCCGTCCCCGGCCCGAACGCGAACTACCGGCACCTGACGGCGACGCCCGACGGCGTGCTCTACCTTTCCGGCCCCGGCAAGCTCGCGCTCTACAACCTTGAGGCCAAGGCCGAGCAGACCATCATCGAGGGCATACAGGACTACGACCTCTCGGCCGACTTCAAGCACATCGTCTTTCAGGCGCGCGACAACTACGGCACGGCGCCCGTCGCGCCGGGGCAGAAGGCGGACGCCGGCCTGCTCAAGCTCGACGGGATGACGATGAAGGTCGAGCCGCGCAAGGAGTGGGCGCAGGAGTACAACGACGCTTGGCGCATCATGCGCGACTGGTTCTACGACCCGAACATGCACGGCCTGAACTGGCCCGCCATCCGCGACAAGTACGGCGCGCTCGTCCCCTACCTCGCCAACCGCGAAGACCTCAACTATCTCCTCACAGAGATGGGGAACGAACTTTCGGCCGGCCACATCTACGTCGAGCGCGGCGACGACCCGCCGCGCGTCACGCGCGTGGACGGCGCGCTCCTCGGCGCCGAAGTCGAGCGCGACCCGTCGGGCTACTTCCGCATCACGAAAATCTTCCCCGGCGAGAACTGGCAGGAGTCCTTCCGCTCGCCGCTCACCGAGCCGGGCGTGCGCGCGAAAGTCGGCGACTTGATCCTCGCCGTGGACGGCCGCACGACGCGCGGCGTGAAGAACTTCTACGAACTGCTTCAGGGCAAGGCCGCGCGCGTCGTCACGCTCACGTTGAATGACAGGCCCGACACATCCGGCTCGCACGACGAGCGCGTGCGCCCCGTGAAGAGTGAGTCGAACCTTCGTTATCTGGCTTGGGTGCAGTCGCGGCGCGCGCTCGTGGATAAGCTCTCGGGCGGGCGCATCGGCTACATCCACGTGCCCAACACGGCGGTCGAGGGGAACCGCGAACTCTTCAAGGGCTTCTACCCGCAGGCTAACAGGGACGCGCTCGTCATAGACGACCGCTACAACGGCGGCGGCTTCATCCCCGACCGCATGATCGAACTGCTCGAACGAAAGCCGCTCAACTACTGGTCGCGGCGCGGCATCGGGCTCGCCTCGACGCCGACCTTCTCCAACGCCGGCCCGAAGGCGATGCTCATTAACGGCTACGCCGGCTCGGGCGGCGACGCCTTCCCCTACTACTTCCGCGAGCGGAACCTCGGCCGCATCTTCGGCACGACGACGTGGGGCGGGCTCATCGGGCTCTCGAACACGCCGAACCTCGCCGACGGCGGGAGCCTCAGCACGCCCTCGTTCCGCTTCCTCGACACGGAAGGGCGCTGGGCCGTCGAAGGCACGGGCGTTGACCCGGACGTGGAGGTCGTTGACCGCCCCGATTCAGTCGCGCGCGGCGAAGACCCGACGCTCGAAGCGGCCGTGAAGTACCTGCTGGAAGAACTGCGGCGCAACCCGCCGAGGCGCGTCAACGCACCGCCGCCGCCCGTCATGCGCCCTTAAGGGTTAGTGACGTGGCCCGCCGCGACGTGCGCCGACTGCCGTGTGACGGCGGCGAAGAGCCGCGCGGTCTCCGCCTTAACGGCGGCCGTCGGCGTCTAGGCGGAAGGGAGGAGGGCGACGAAGGTGCTGCCGGCATCGCCTGAGCGTCGCAGTTCGAGGCTGCCGCCGTGCGCCTCCGCGATCCAGCGCGCGATGGAGAGGCCGAGCCCGGCGCCGCTGCCGCCGGTCTGCGCCGCCGCGGCCCGCGAGCGCGCCTTGTCCACGCGGTAGAACCTCTCGAAGATGTGGGGCTGCGCCTCCGCGGTGATGCCCGTGCCCGTGTCGCTCACCGTGACGGTCAGGCCCTCCTCAGACCGCGCCAGCGCGATGTTAACCGAACCCCCGCCGGGCGTGTGCTTGACGGCGTTGTCGAGGAGGTTCAGGAGCATCTGCCGCAGGAGTCCTTCGTCGCCGTGGAAGGGCGTCTCGGGCGCCGGCGCGACCGTGACACTGACGCCCTTGCGCGAGGCGAGCACGCCCGCCGCGCGCGCCGCCTCCATGACCAGCTCGTCGAGGTAGAAGTCGCAAGGGTGAAGGCCCTGCTGACCCACGTCGGCGCGCGCCAGCGTGAACATGTCCTCGACGATGCGCGAAAGGCGGCGGGCCTGCTCGTCTATAATCTTCAGCGCGTCGCGGTACTCGCCCTCCGTCCGCCCCTCCCGTTCGAGCGTCACGTCGGTCGCCGTCCTCATGACCGAGAGCGGCGTGCGTAGCTCGTGCGAGGCGTCGGCCATGAAGCGGCGCTGGTAGGTGAAAGACCCTTGGAGGCGCGCGAGCAGTTCGTTGAAGGTCGCGGCCAGACGGCCGAGCTCATCGCGCGGGTTCGCGACGGGCAGCCGCTGCTCAAGATTCTCGGCGCCGATGCGGCGCGCTCGCTCCGACATCGCGACCACGGACGAGAGGCTCCTGCGCGCGAGGAACCACCCGCCCACGCCCGAGAGCAGGAGCGAGGCCGGCACGATCACGTAGAGCATCTCGCGTATGTCGGCCAGCTTGTCGGTCACGGGCTCGAAGGATGCGCTCACGACGAGCATGTACGAGCCGTTCTGCGGCGGGATTTGTACGCGCTGCGCCGCCACGCGGCGGCCGACGCGTTCGCCCCCGACCGTCCGCGCCTCGGTTTCGAGATGAATGCTGCCGTCCTGTAAAGAGTCGGCCGGGGGCGGGGGCGCGTGCACGCCGCCCCGCGCGGGCTGCTCCGCGACGAGCGCGCCGTGCGCGCCGTAGACGGCCGCCGCCTCGCGCGTCGAGAGCTCGTTGATGGCGTCGAGCGCCGCCTGCCGCTCCGGCTTCCCTTCACCCAGCTCGCGGACGAGCTTGACGGCGACGGTCTCAAGCGACAGCCGGAGGCCGTCGTCCAAGTCTTCGTAGAGGCCGCGCGACACCAGCGCGTAGAGGGCCATGCTGAAGCCGACGAGCACCAGCGCCAGCACCCCGACGTACCAGAGCGTCAGCCGCACGCGCACCGAGTCAAGCATCGAGTTCCGGCCCCCCCGGCGCGAGGACGTAGCCGGCCCCACGCCGCGTGTGCAGAAGCTTGGTCGCGAAGCCGTCGTCAATCTTGCGGCGCAGGCGCTGCACGTAGACCTCTATCAGGTTGGAGAAGAGGTCGAAGTTCTCGTCCCAGACGTGCTCGGCGATGTCGCCGCGCGAGACGACCTCGCCCGCCCTGCGCGCAAGGTATTCGAGCAGCGCGTACTCCTTCGCCGTCAGGCTGACGCCCCGGCCGCCGCGCACGACCCTCTGCGTCCTCGTGTCAATTTCAAGGCTGTCCACGCGTATCACGGCCGGGGTCAGCGCCTGCCCGCGGCGCAGCAGCGCGCGGACGTGCGCCAGCAGCTCACGGAAGTCGAAGGGCTTCGTGAGGTAGTCGTCGGCGCCGGTGTCGAGCCCGGCCACGCGGTCGTCTATCGTGTCGCGCGCCGTCAGCATGAGAATCGGGACTGAGGAGCCCGAGGCGCGCAGCTCGCGGCAGACCTCGAAGCCGTCTTTGCCCGGCAGCATGATGTCGAGAATGATGAGGTCGTAGTCGTTGACGCCGGCCTGATAGAGCGCGCCGTCGCCGTCCTGCGCCACGTCCACGGCGTAGGTCTGCTCGCGCAGGCCCTTCGCCATCATGCGCGCCGCGCTCGGCTCGTCCTCGACCAGTAGAATGCGCAAGGCCGGCTCCTTCGTGTCGGACATTATAGCGAGGCGCGGGAGGAGCGCCGATGTTACGCCCCGGCAGATGAACGCAGAATAAATCCCGACGCGGCCGCCGCTCTCCGCCTCACCCTTTCGGCCCCCTCCACTCTTAACTTCAGACGCTCGCCCGCGGCCCGCGGTTACGGGGCCGGCGGGGCCGCCCGCGTTTATCTTCTGTTCATCTTTCTTTTCGTACCCTGCCGCCTGCGTCACGAAGCCCGGCCTGCCCGTCGCCCCGACACCGCGCGGCTTGATACCAGAGGAAGCGGCCAGTTGAAGAAGAGCCTGATGTTGAGGAACGCCCTCCGCCAGTTGCGGCACGGCTTCAACCGTCCCTTCATGGTGATGTTCGAGACGACGCTTCACTGCAACATGAAGTGCGGCTACTGCGCCATCTGGCAGAACCAGCAGCCCGAGGAGCGCGCGGTGCGCGGGCGGGTCTTCGCGCGCATGGACGAGGCGGCGGGGTTCGGTGTCTTCGCGTGGAGCTTCTCCGGCGGCGAGCCTCTGATGAACCCGAACGTGCCCGACTACATCGA
>DATFHD010000045.1:0-24358 GCA_035248785.1 Pyrinomonadaceae bacterium
AACGCGCCGCCCGTGCCGCCCGCGCGCCTGCGCCCCGGTCAGGTGCGCCGCACCATCGCCATCGTCATAGACGATCTGTTGATGTCGGCCGAAGACATACCCTACACGCGCGCGGCGCTCAGGAAGTACGTGGACGAGCAGTTGCAGCCGGGCGACTTGGTCTCAATCGTGCGCACGAGCGCCGGCGCGGGCTTTTTCCAGCAGTTCACCGACGACCGTGCGGCGCTCTACCGCGCCATCGAGCGCGTGCACTGGCAGCCGCGTACCTCGGTCGGGCAGTCGGCCGTCGGCACCTTCAACCCGCTCAACGGGATGGAGGAGACGCAGGAGACTGGGACGGTCGGGACGGCCGACACGCTGCCCGGCGCCGTGAATAACTCCCGCTCCGGCCTCAAGGACGCGGAGGACTACCGCCGCGAGGTGCACACCGTCGGCACGCTCGGCATGCTGAATTTCGTCGTGCGGGGCTTGCGCGAGATGCCGGGCCGCAAGGCCGTCATCCTCTTCTCCGACGGCATGGCGATGCGCGACAAGCGCGGCGAGGGCGTGCGCTACGCGGCCATCCTCGACCGCCTGATTGACCTCGCCAACCGCGCTTCGGTCGTCTTCTACACGATAGACGCGCGCGGCCTCCAGCCGCTCAGCGCGAGTGCGGCCGATGACACGGGCGGCAGCCCCGCCGCGCCCGGCCCCGGCGGGGGCTCCATCACGGGCGTCTCGGCCGTCGGCCCCGACCGTATCGGGCAGCAGATTCTCGGCCCGCGCGCCGACCAGATGTACGAGGGGCAGGCCGGGCTCTACTACCTCGCGTCCTCGACCGGAGGGCTGACGCTCTTCAACCAGAACGACCTCAACAAGGGGGTTCGGCGCGCGCTCGACGACATGAGCGGCTACTACCTCATCGGCTTCCGGCCCGACGACGCGGCCTTCGACCAGAAGACGGGCCGCCCGCGCTTCAACAGCCTGAGGCTGAGGGTCAGGGGGCGGCCGGGCCTGCGCGTGCGCACGCGCAGCGGCTACTTCGGCACCCCGGAAGCGGAGTCGTCGCCGCAGCCGCAGACGCGAGCGCAGCAGTTGATGGCGGCGCTCATCTCGCCCTTCGGCGCGGCGGACGTTAATCTCCGCCTGACCTCGCTGTTCATGGACGTGCCCGGCGCGGGCCCGGCCGTGCGCTCGCTACTTTTGATAGACCCGCACACGCTCACCTTCAAGCAGGAGGCCGGGCAGTACCAGACCACGCTCGACATCCTCGCCGTCACCTTCGGCGAGGACGGCCGCGTCGTTGACCACATCAACCGCGTCGAGACCATACGCGTGCCGCCCGACTCGTTCCGGCGCTTCGAACAGGAGGGGATGGTCTACGACCTCAACGTCCCCGTCCAGAAGCCGGGCGCCTATCAACTGCGCATCGCCGTGCGCGACACCGCGACCGAGCGGACGGGCTCGGCCAGCCAGTACGTAGAGGTGCCCGACCTCGGGCGCAAGCGCTTGACGCTCTCGGGCCTCGTCGTCGCCGCGCCTTCGGCCGAAGAGGTGCAGGCCGGCCCCGCCGCGCGCCGCTTCCGCCGCGGGGCGCTGCTCGACTACGGCCTCGTCATCTACAACGCGCGCGCAGACAAGGCGACGGGCCGCCCGCGCCTGACGATTCAGGCGCGACTCTTCCGCGACGGGAAAGAGGTCTACGCCGGCCAGCCGCAGCCCTTCGACCCGCAGCAGCAGTCCGGGCTTGAACGCATCGAGGCGGCCGGCCGCCTGCAAATCGGGAACGAGATGGCGCCCGGCGAGTACGTCCTGCAAGTCATCGTCACCGACGAACTCGCCGACAAGGATCACGCCGTCGCGGCCCAGTGGATTGACTTCGAGGTCATAGGCTAAAGCCCGCCGCCACTCTCTTCAAAAGACAGCGCGCCTTCCTCCGGCGCCCCTCCGCGGGGGCGCAGCAGTCATGCTCCACCTGACAGGTGCGGGGCGTTGTGAGAGACTTGAAAGTGTCACAGCCGAAGTCCGAGGGGCGCGCGCCGGGCCGTAGAATCGGCCGCTGGAGGCCGCGCCCGGGGACGCCGACGGTGCCCGATTTCTCAGCAAAAGAAGAGTCCGAAGGGGGCGGCAGGCGATGAACGTCACGCATCTGGAATGCGCCGCGTGCGGCGAGCGGCACGAGGCACGGCGGTTGCACAACCTCTGCAACGTGTGCGGCAAGCCTTTGCTCGTTCGCTACGATTTAGAGGCGGCGGCGCGCACACTGACCAGAGAAAGTTTGCCGGGGAGGAGGGCCGACCAGTGGCGTTACGCGGAAGTGCTGCCCGCCGGGCGCGTCGAAGACATCGTCTCGCTCGGAGAAGGCTGGACGCCGCTCTTGCGCGCCGAACGTCTGGGCGCCTCGCTCGGCCTGAGCGAGCTTTACATCAAGGACGAGTCGCAGAACCCGACGCAGAGCTTCAAGGCGCGAGGGATGTCGGCGGCCGTCACTCTGGCGAAGGAGTTGGGGGCGACGAAACTCGCAGCCCCTTCGGCCGGCAACGCCGCGGGCGCGCTCGCCGCCTACGCCGCGCGCGCAGGGCTCGAAGCGCACATCTTCATGCCCCGCGACACGCCGCGCGCTAACGTCGTCGAGTGCGAGCAGACGGGCGCGCACGTCACGCTCATGGACGGGTTGATTACCGACTGTGGCGCCGAGGTCGCGCGGCGCAAAGACGCCGAGGGCTGGTTCGACGTTTCGACTTTGAAAGAGCCGTACCGCGTCGAGGGCAAGAAGACGCTCGGCTATGAAGTCGCCGAGCAGTTGAACTGGGAACTGCCCGACGTGATCGTCTACCCGACGGGCGGAGGCACCGGCCTCGTCGGCATGTGGAAGGCTTTCGAAGAGATGGAGGCGATGGGCTGGATCGGAAGCAAGCGCCCGCGGATGGTCACAGTTCAAGCCGCCGGCTGCGCCCCGATTGTCCGCGCGTTTGAAGAAGGACTCGCGGCGGCGGCCGAGTTCGAGAACGCGCACACAATCGCCTCGGGCCTGCGCGTGCCGAAGGCCATCGGCGACTTCCTCATCCTCGACGCGCTCCGCGATTCGGGCGGCGCGGCCGTCGCGGTCACCGACGAAGAACTGCTCGCGGCCGTCGGCGAGATAGGCGCGGCCGAAGGGCTCTTCGTCGCGCCCGAAGGCGCGGCCTGCCTGCCCGCGCTGCGGAAGTTGATTGAACGAGGCGAGGTGAACAGAGACGAGCGCGTCGTGCTCTTCAACACGGGCGCGGGCGTGAAGTACCTTGAGAGTTTCGGCGCCGGCTCGGGCTGAGTCGAGAACGGGGTTGGAACCAGACGGCGGGGAATGCTTATGAAGTTCAAGAACATTTTGGCAACGGCATTGGTGGCGGCGGGCCTTTCGCTTTCGGCTAACGCGCAGGCGAAGCGCGGCGCGGCGGCGACGGCGAAGACTGCGAGCGCGCCGGTCGAGAAGCCGGCGGGCGCGTTCGACCAGAAGCGCTTCGACGCGCTGCGCACGGAAGGCTTCGACGCGCTCTACAACCTCGACTACGAGGGCGCGCGCCGACGCTTCCGAGAGATGACGACCGCCTTCCCCGAACACCCGGCCGGCTACCAGTTCCTCGCCGCGAGTTTGTGGCTCAAGACCCTCAACGAGTCCCGCCGCCTTCAGGCGTCGCTCTACAACAACGAGGGCTTCTACAAGGAGAAGGACGACAAGGCCGACCCAAAGGTGACCGAAGAGTTCAAAGAGCTGACGCGCAAGACCGAGCAGCTCTGCGAGGCGCGTCTGAAAGCCGACCCGAAGGACGCGGACGCGCTCTACTACCTCGGCGCGTCCGAGGGCTTGAAGGCCGCTTGGGGCAGCATGGTCGAGCGCAGCTTCATGTCCGCGCTCTCGAACGGCAAGGACTCGGTCGGGCACCACCGCGACCTGCTCAAGCTTGACCCCGCCTACACCGACGCGAAAGTGACGGTCGGCATGTACGACTACGTCGTCGGCACGCTGCCGCCTCTGGTCAAGCTGGGCGCGACCTTCATCGGCCTGCGCGGCTCGAAGAAGCGGGGCCTCTCCACGCTCGAAGAGGTCGCGCGCGAAGGTCACTGGGCGCGCGACGACGCCAAGTCGCTGCTCATCGCCCTCTTGAAGCGCGAGCGACGCTTCCGCGACGCGTACACTTACGCCAACGAGTTGGCGACGAAGTACCCGCGCAACTACCTCTTCAAGATGGAGGCGGCCGACGCGCTCGTCTCGCAGGCCGAAGTTGACCGCGCGACTGACCCCGAGGCGGCGAAGAAGACAGAGGCTGAGGCGTTCGCCACGTTCGACTCGCTGCTCGCGCCGCAGCACGGCGCGAACGCGCCCAAGCCGCCGCTCGATCTCGTCCACTACAACTACGGCGACGCTTTGCTCGTCGCGGGTCAGGCCGAGCGCGCCGTGAAGGAGTTGAACGCCGCCGCGGCCGTCCCCGGCGCCGAAGCCTCGATGGTGACGCGCGCTAGGCTTCGCGCCGCGCAGGCGCTCGACGTGGCCGGCAAGCGCGAAGAGGCCGTCAAGCAGTACGAGGCCGTGCTCGCGCGCCCGAACGTCTACGACTCGCACGAGGACGCCAAGCGCGGCCTGAAGGAGCCGTACAAACTCACGCGCAAGGTCAGCGAGAACGCGGGCGGCGAAGAAGAGGGCGCCACGGACTCGAAGGCGCAGGAGACGAACTAGGCGGACGAGCAAGGAAGGTTCTTATGAGCGAAGTTTGCCCCTCGCACGACCTCACGCCGCTGCTCGCCGAGCGCGAAGGCGCGGCGGAAGCGAAGACACGTCTGCGCGTCGTCCGCCCGCAGGAGCGTCCGCGCCGTCTGCTGCTGTGTCTGGACGGCGTGCCGTTCGAGGTGGTGCGGGCTGCGAAGTCGCGCGGGATGTTCGACAACTTCGACGAGCCCGCGAGCCTGCTCTCGCCGTTCCCGACGCTGACGAACGTCGCGCTCGCCGAGATGCTCGGCGCGACGCCGCCGCAAGGCTACGAGAGCCTGTACTTCGACCGCGAGGCGAAGGAACTCCGCGGCGGCGTGCGCAAGTACATCGGCCGGCGCACGCCCGACAAGATTCCGTCGTCCTACATGGACGAGCTCGACTATCAGGAGCCGCTCGCCTTCGAGTTCCTCATCTACGTCGCGACCGACGCCGTCTGGCGCGCAGACATGCGGCGCTTCCGCGAGCGGTTTCTTTCGGCCCCGCCCACGCGCGACTTCTTCGGCTTCCTCAAGGCGACCGACGGGCTGCTGCACATCGGCGGCCCCGCGCGCCTCACTGTCGCGCTCCAATCTCTCGAACGCCTGTTGAAAGAGATTCAGAAGGAGGCCGGCTCCGAGACGGAGATCGTCCTCTTCTCGGATCACGGGATGAATCTTGAGGAGAACCGGCGCGTTGACCTTCAGACGCATCTCGCGCGCAACGGTTATGAAGTAGTCGGCCACATGCGACGGCCGCGCGGGCTTCGGCGGGTCTCCGCGCCGGCCTTCGGGCTGTGCGGCTACGCGGCGCTCTACTGCGGCGAGGAGACAGACCGCGCCGAGCTCGCCGAAGCGCTGCGCGAACTTAAGGGCGTGGACTTCAGCGTCTACCGCGAGGAGGGCCACGCGGCGGCCTTCGTCGCGGGCGCTTCGGGGCGCGCGCGCATCCTCCGCGAGGAGCGCGGCGGCGAGACCTTCTACGCTTACGAACAGCTCGACGGCGACCCGCTCGCGCTCGCGGGAACCGCGCAGGCGCTGAGGTCGGCCGGGCGTCTGGACGAACGCGGCTTCGCGCGCGACGACGCGTGGCTCGCGCGCACTTGGGCGCACACCTACCCGGACGCGCTCGCCAACGTCTACAACTCAGTCCACACGCCGCGCGTGCGCCACACGGCCGACGTGCTCGTCTCGCTGCGCGACGGCCACTACTACGGCGCGAGCGCCTTCAGCCGGATGGTGCGTTTGCTCGCCACGCACGGCAACGCCCTGCGCGCAAGCTCCACCGCCTTCCTCATGAGCACGCACCGCTCCTTCCCCACGCACGTACGCTCGACCGACGCGCGCCCCGTCCTGCGCGGCTAGCACAAAGCTCCCCGACGAAATGGTGTCGGCGCTGCACGGTTTGGCATCCCGTGAAGGGCCGTACGTGCGCGCACGCGCGCCGTTCGTCGGGCTTTCCGTTGACGGGACATGAAGGCCGCGCCCGGGCACGTGCCTTGCTCGACACGCGCGCAGGAACATTGACGGCGTCAACCCCGCACACGCGGCGGCCCCTCGCTTTTCAGGACGCGCCGCGGGGATGGCCGCGCGCTTGCCCCTTCGTAAAGAAAAGGACGCCCCAACATGAAAAGACTGGCGCTCACGCTGCTCGTCCTACCCCTCGCCTTCGTCTTCCCGGTCACCCCTCGGCCCGCGCCGCAGTCGCGTCCGCGCGTCGTCACTTCGAGAGGCGACGCGCCGTCGTCGCCGAAGGGGGACACGACGCCCCTGCGCGGCGACGAGGAGGTGATTAAGACCGACGTTGACCTCGTCGTCTTCGACGCGCTCGTCCTTCAGAAGAAGACGGGGCGCGTCGTCGGCGGACTCAAGCGCGAAGACTTCGCGCTCACGGAGGACGGCGTCGCGCAGCAGATCACGCACTTCAGCCAGAACAGCCTGCCGCTCTCGGTGATTCTGTTGATAGACCGCGGCGGGTGCCTCGACCCGTTCGGCGAGAACGTGCGGCGCGCCGCGCGCGACGCCATCTCGCACCTGAAGGAGTCGGACGAGCTGGCGGTGATGGCCTACCACGACTCGGTCGAGATGGTCGAAGGCTTCACGCGCGACCGGCAGTTAATCGCCGACGCGCTCGACCGCGTGCCCGGCCACGACGAGGAGGCGAACCACTGTCTTGAGAAAGCCTTCTACGAGGCGGCGCGCTACATGGTGCGGGCCGGGAACCCCGTGGGCCGCCGCGTCATCCTCGTCATCACGGGCGTGACGAGCAACTTCGACTGCCCGGGCGGCCCGTCGGTGCGCGAAGCCAAGCAGGAGGTCTACGAGTCGGGCAGCGTCGTCTGCGGGCTCATCCCGCGCTCGGCGGCGCAGAGGGCGGAGAGCGGGATGATGCGCGCGATGACGGGCATGGCGGGCGCGGTCGGCGTCCCGACCATACGCGTCAACGACCTCGCCGACGAGACCGGCGGCGAAGTCCTCGACGACAAGCCGGAGAATCTGGACAAGACCTTCGACACGCTCGTCGAACACCTGCGCACGCGCTACCAGATGGCCTTCGTCCCGACGAACAAGAAGCACGACGGCACGACGCGCAAGCTGCGCCTCAAGCTCTCGCCCGCCGCCGAGAAGGCGCAGGGCAAAGATGGCAAGCTCGTCGTCAAGACCCGCCGCTCCTACGTCGCGCCGAAGGGATAGTAGACAGTAGCCAGTAGTCAGTAGTCAGTAGGCTCCGCTCGGCGCGCGTTGCCGATGACAGTCGGACGGTTCGGAATAAGAAAGGTTTTCTACTGACTACTGACTACTGTCTACTTATTTCCCACCGCAGGCCGGTCTGCGGCTTGGCGTTGACGAAGTTGGGGAAGTGTTCGGAGAAGTAGCTCCACCAGTGAGGGCGCGAGCCGTCAACGTCCGCGAAGCCGTACTCCTCCGCGAGCCCCCAAGAACTGTAGAGCCCGCCCGACTTCTCCAAGACCGCGGGGTCTGCGGCCAGCGCGGCGACGGCGCGGCCGACGAAGAAGGGCGACTCGGAGCCCGCGAAGCCGTAGCCGCGCGCCTTCGAGTTCTTCTCAGCCACCTCGCGCCAGTTCTCCTCAGTCGCGCCCATACGTTCGAGCACCACCTCCGTCCGCATGAAGCCGGGCGTGACGTACAGGGACGCGACGCCGTGCGGGCGCAACTCCTCGGCCCAGTCGTAGGCGAGCCGCGCGGCCGTCATCTTCACCAAATCATAGAAGAGGTTGCCGCGGTAGAAGAGCCCATCGCCGTCGCCGATTTCGACGACGAGGCCGCTCTTCTGTTTGACCATGAGCGGCGCGGCGTGGCGCGTCGTGATGATGTGCGTGTGGAGTCCGTTACGGAGCGCACGCAGCCCCTTCTCCGTCGAGAGCTTCCAGAAGGGCTTCCACTCGTGCTCCGCGCCTTCCGAGATGTCGTTGACCAGAACGTCGAGCCGCCCCTGCTCTTTAGCGACGCGCTTGAAGAGCGCTTCGACCTGCTTCTCGTCCGAGTGGTCGGTGCGCGCCGACAGCCCCGTGCCCCCGCGCGCCGAGACCAACTCGGCCGTCTCCTCTATCGTTTCAGGTCGCCCCGCGTAGGCCCCCTCGGTGTTCGGACGCTCGCGCGAGTTGCGCCCCGTGCAGTAGACAATCGCTCCCGCCTCGCCGAGCATGCAGGCGATGCCGCGCCCCGCGCCCCGCGTCGCCCCCGCGACGACCGCCACCTTGCCTTCCAAGCTTTTCATCACACACCTCCCTTTTGCGTTGTAAGATAGCGAACGGTTCCTGACACCCTGTGTCATATTTGTCGGAGGGCGCGGAATTTTTTTCGCGCGGGGGCTTCGATAGATGCGTGCCGACAGGCTGCTCTCGATCATGCTGCTGTTGCAGATTTACCGGCGGCTCACGGCGCGCGAGCTGGCGCGGCGCCTCGAAGTCTCGGAGCGGACGATTCACCGTGACATGGAGGCGCTGACGATCGCGGGCGTGCCCGTCGTCGCCGAGCGCGGGGCGGGCGGCGGCTGGGCTCTGGTTGACGGCTACCGCACGAACCTGACGGGGTTGAACGAGGCCGAGGTGCAGTCGCTCTTCGCGGGCGTGCCCGAAAGCCTGCTCGCCGACCTGAAGCTCGACAGGGCTTCGGACGCGGCGCACGTCAAGCTCCTCGCGGCGCTGCCCGAGACAGCGCGGGCCGACGCGGAGTACGCGCGCCGACGCGTCCACGTTGACGTGGCCGGCTGGGGGAGCGCGGACGAAGCGGTGCCGCACCTGCAAACGATTCAGGAGGCCGTGTGGCGCGGGCGCAGGCTACACTTCACGTACGGCGACGAGCGCGGCGCGGAGCGCGAGGCAGACCCTTTGGGGCTTGTGGCGAAGGGGAGCGTCTGGTACTTGGTGGCGCGCGTCGGCGGGGAGGTGCGCAGCTACAGGGTTTCGCGCTTCACTTCGGCGCGCGTGTGCGAAGAGGCTTGCGAGCGCCCCGACGGGTTCGACCTCGCGGCATACTGGTCTGACTCGGTCGCGCGTTTCAAGTCACACACGCCGCGCTTCGAGGCGACCTTCCGCGCGCACAAATCAGTCCTGCACCTGATTCACTACGCCGGCCGCTTCTCGCGCGTCGAGGCGGCGGGCGAGCCGGACGCCGAGGGGTGGGCGCACGTCACCATGCGCTTCCAGTTCGAGGAGGACGCGTGCGCCGTCGCGCTCGGCTTCGGGACGAAGGTCGAGGTGGCCGAGCCCGCGGCGCTGCGCGAGAAGGTTCTGGCGGCCGCGCGCGCGGTCGTTAACTTTTACGAAGGGACAAGGGATGAGTGACGAAAGCTACGCCGTCGAGACGTTCGGGCTCGTGCGGCGGTTCGGGGAGTTTACGGCCGTAGACCGCATAGACCTGCGCGTGGGACGCGGCCAGTTCTTCGGCTTCCTTGGGCCGAACGGGGCGGGGAAGTCTACGACGATCAAGATGCTGACGGGCCTGCTCGCGCCGACGGCGGGGCGCGTGCGCGTGCTCGGCTTCGACGTGGCCGCCGAGCCTTTGGAGGTGAAGCGGCGCATCGGCGTCGTGCCCGAAGACCTCAATTTGTTCGAGCGGCTGACGGGCGCGGAGATGCTCTCGTTCACGGGGCGCATGTACGGGCTCGGGCGAGAGGAGACGGCCGCGCGCTCGCGCGAGCTGCTTGAGCTGATGGAGCTGGACTCGGAGCCGCGCCGTCTCGTCGTCGAGTACTCGCACGGGATGAAGAAGAAGCTCTCGCTCGCGTGCGCGCTGCTCCACCGGCCCGAGGTGCTCTTCCTCGACGAGCCGTTCGAGGGCGTGGACGCCGTCGCCTCGCGCACGCTAAAAGACCTGCTCTCGCGCCTCACCGCGCGCGGCCTGACCGTCTTCCTCACCTCACACGTGCTTGAGATTGTCGAGCGCCTTTGCACCGACATCGCCATCATCAGCGGCGGGCGGCTCGTCGCCGCCGGGCCGCTCGCGGAGTTGCGGCGCGGCATCAGCGTCGAAGGCGACGCGGCGGGCGCGGCGCTCTCGCTCGAAGACTACTTCATACGCGTCGTCGGCGGGACGCGCGACGCGGGCGGCGACGCGCTGCGCTGGCTGGTCTGAAGAGAAGAATAAGAGCGGTCAGAAAAGTGGAGGGGCGTTGACCATGAAGTCAACGCCCCTCCACTTTTCTGCGCCGTGTGGCGGTTAAGGGTTAAAGGGTTTACGGCTGGCCGAAGCGGCTGCGGTACTCGATGGATTCGAGGAACGCCTTGACCATCTCGGCGCTGACGAAGTTGCCGTTGAACTGGTTGAGCTTGTTCAGCCAGTAGACGTAGCCCGAGTAGTCGAGCCCGGCCTCCGGCGCGTCGTTCGGGTTGCGCCTGAGGTAGCCGTAGTACTGCATCAGCACGAAGGCCCGGTTGTACTCGGCCAGCTGGAACGGCTCGACCTCGGCCACCTTCTTGAGCACGTCTGCGCGCAGCGCCGGGTCTGACGGGTTCGGCGACAGCTCGGCGATCAGGTTCGAACGCTGCCCGTCGGTGAGCACGCCTCCCGTGTTCGTGTCGAGCGAGCCGACGAAGGCCGTCGCGCTCGTCAGCGCCGGGTAGCGCGCCATGAACTCGGGACGCTGCACGACTTCGAGCGCGAGCGCCTGCTTGTTGGCATCGAGCGTCGCCTGCCAGTTGCCCTGACCGACGACCACGTTCTGGCCGACCACGCGCGAGTCGCGCAGGAACTGGCGCAGCCGTATGGCCGGCACCGAAACCTGATGCGTCCCCTGCGCGTCGGTGTACGTCCCCTGCTCGTCGCCGAACGCGGCCTTGTGGACGCGGTAGGCGTAGAACCCGGTGTTCTGGAATTCTATCGAGAGGAAGAACGCGGCCGACGTGTGAATGCGCTTCACCTGCCGGCAGACTTGGTCGTTGCCGCAAGACGTGATGCCGCCCACCCAGAAGGCGAGGCCGTCCGGGTCGGGGTGGCGCCCGAGGAAGTCGTGGTAGTGCTCGGTGACGAACGACGTGTCGTCGTCGTTGCGGTTGCCCGCCGACTCGGGCACGTCGTCCGTGATCTGGATCGTCGCCGTCGCCCCGCCGTTCAGCGCCAGCGCGCCGCCGTCGGTCGGGTTAGACAGCTTGATCAGAGTGGTCTCGGTGCCCTCGGTGTAAGAGTCGTCGGTGATGAGCACCGTGACGGTCTTCGAGGTCTCGCCGGCCGCGAACTTCAGCGTGCCGAACGAGGCCGTGTAGTCGCAGCGTTCCAGCGCCATGCCGGTCGTGGCCGAGCAGGGCACGGGGACGTGCGGGTCTGCGCCGTCGTCGGTCGTGTAATCAACGTTGGCGGCGCGCGACGTGTCGCCGGTGCGCGTGACGGTGACGTTAACGAAGCCGTCGCGCTCGCCGACCGTGTAGGTCGCCTGCCCGAAGCCGAAGACGCCGCCCTTCGCGTCGTCGTCGGTGATGGTCACGGTCGAGGCCGTCTGCGAGCCCAGTTCGGCGCTGCCCGTCAGGTTGCTGAGGGCGAGGCCGACCGTCTTATCAAGCTCGTAGAGCGAGTCGTCGCAGATGGTGACCGTGAAGGTCTTCGACGCCGTCTCGCCGTCGGCCCAAGAGAGCGTGCCCGACGTGTTGACGAAGTCCACGCCCGCCGCGCAGGCGGCCGCGCCGTTGGCGGTGCCGCTGGCGTTGGTCGCATACTTGATCGAGGTCGCGCCCGAGGAGCCGGCGGTGCGGGTCACGGTGACCGTGGCCGTGCCGGCGTTCTCCACGACCGGGTAGTCTGCCGCCGAGAACTGTAGCAGGCCGCCCGCGTTGACCGTGATGGTCACGGTCGCCGCGTTCGACAGGTTGTTCAGCGCCGACGAGTCGTTGGCCTTGTAGGTGAACGTGTCGGTGCCGACGAAGTTGGCCGTCGGCGTGTAGCTGAACGAGCCGTCCGGGTTGAGCGTGAAGCCGTTGACCGCGGCGTGCGACGGGCCCGAGACGAGCTGCGCCGTCAGCGTCTGGTTCTCCACGTCGGTGTCGTTCTTGACGACGCCGGACGCGGCGGCGACGGTGAGCGGCGTGTTCTCGCTCGCGTTGTAGCTGTCGTTAACGGCCACCGGCGCGTCGTTCACGGGGTTGATCGTGAGGGCGATGCTGACGGTGGTCGAGTCCAGCGAGCCGTCGTTCACCTTGAAGGTGAACGAGTCGTTGCCGTTGTAGTTCAGGTTGGGCGTGTAGGTCACGAGGCTCGAACAGGCGCCGATGCCGGGGTTACAGCTCGGCGCACCCAAGGTGCCGAGCGAGCCGTGCGACGGCCCCGAGACGACGGTGAACGAGAGCGGCGAAGCCTCGACATCCGTGCCGCCGAGGAGGATGTCGAGCGGCACGTCCTCGTCCGTCTGAAGCGACTGCGGCGTGGCCACGGGCGCGTCGTTGACGGCGTTGACCGTGACGTTGACGTCGGCCGGCTCCGAGTCGAGCCCGTTGGCGCTGACTTTGAACTTGAAGGTGTCCGCGCCGTTGTAGTTAGGCGCGGGCGTGTACTTCAGGGTCGCCGTGCAGGTGTTGAGCGGGATCGAGTTGTCGTAGTTGCAGGTCGGCGAGCTCAGCGGGGTGAGCGTGCCGTGGCTTGGGTTCTGCGTGACGGTGAACGCGAGCGTCGTGTTAGTCGAGTACGTGCCCGTCAGCGTGATGTCGCCCGACTGCGTGTCCTCGTTGGTCGAGGGCGTGGGCGCGATGGCGGTCGGCAGACAGCCGCCGCCCGACTGCGTTTCGAGCGCGCCGATGTCTGAGCCGTCGCCGCCCGCCGCGTTCGGGAAGACGGTGTCGGCGAGGTCGAAGATGCGAGCGAAGCCGCGCTGGTCGGTGGTCTGGCCGAACGCGTTGCCCGCGTCAATGGCGGGGCTGGTGCACTGTAGCGAGTGCGTCTGCGTCTGCGCGCTGTTGTCGGCGAGCGGGCGCAGCGCCGCGTCTTGCCCGGTGATGTCCGTGGACAGGCTCGGGGTGACGGTCGCGGCGCCGACATTCTCTATCAGGTTGAAGCCGCCCGAGGTGAACGTGCCGTGCAAGTCCGGGTCGGCCGTGGACGCCGAGTTGTCGCCGACGATGGTGCTCTTGAGCGTGAAGGTGCCCGCGCTACTGTAGAGGCCGCCGCCGGTCGGCGCCGTGTTATTCCCGGCGACGGTGCTGTTGGACAGCGTGGTCGTGCCGGTGGAGTAAATCCCGCCGCCCTGACCGCTGACGGCGGTAGAGTTGCCGCTGACGGTGCTGTTGACGAGCGAGAGCGTGCCCCCCACGTTGGCGATGCCGCCGCCGACATCGCCCGAGCCTGTGACCTGATTGCCGCTGACGGTGCTCTCGATTACGTTCAGCGTGCTGCCGGACGCGACGGAGAGGCCGCCGCCGTTGATGGTGGCGCTATTGCTCGTGACGGCGACTCTCGTCAGCGTCAGCGTGGCGATGTCGCCCGCGCCGCCGCCGACCTTAATGCCGCCGCCGCCCGCCCCGACGCCTCCGGTCACGGTCAGGCCGGAGATGTTAACGGTCACGCCGGACGCGCCGCCGTGGGCGTAGAAGACGCGGAAGCTCGACGCGGCCCCGCCGTCGCGCGCGACCTTCACCACCTTGGCGCCGGGGCCGCTGATGGTCATGTCGCTCGTCAGCTCGGGGAGTGCCGTCCCGAGTGTGATCGTGTGCGGGGCGGTCGCCGGGTCGAAGGCTTTGCCGGAGGCCGTGTCGAACGTGATGGTCTCGGCGCCGAAGTCAACGTCGGCCGCCGCGATGGCCTCGCGCAGCGTGCAGTCCTGATTGCCCGTGCCCGTGCCGAGCGGGTCGCACTTGCCGTCGTCCGTGTCGGCCGTCGTGTTGACGACGAAGGACGAGAAGTCGTCGGGGACGAAGTCCACGGACGCCGTGCCCGACGCGGTGTTGCCGTTGCCGGCGTTGTCCGTGGCGACGCCCGCCCCGACGGACACCGTCACCGTGCCCGTTTGGGTCATGCCTTCGACGGCGACGTTGTAAGTCGTGCCGTCGTTCGGCGCCGTCTCGGAGACGTTGGCCACGGTCGCCCCGGCCGTCCCGCCGAGCGTAACGTCCGTGTTGGTAAAGCCCGTCACCGGCTTGGTGAAGGTGACGGTGAAGTTGATGACCGTGCTGCTGGTCGGCCCGTGCGCCGGGTTGTCCACGCCAGCGTAGACGACCGTCGTGTCGGGCGCGGTCTTGTCTATGTCGTAGGTCTGGCCCACGAAGTCGGCGTTGTCGCCCGCGCCGCCGAGCGGCTTGTTCACCACGTCAACAATCGTGTCGTTGTCGTCGAGGTTGAGCCCGACCGTGCCGGGCGTGCCCGTCCCCGTGTTGACCGTCACCGTGTAGGTCTGGGCGGGGCCCGAGGCCGGCAGGACGCCCGTGACGGACGTGCCCGTGACGGAGCCGGTGTTGACCGTGGAGAAGTCGCCCGTGTCAACGCCCGACACCGCCTCGCTGAAGGTAACGGTGAACTGGACGCTCGCCGCGCCGGTCGGGTTCGACCCGGCACGGTTGATGGACGTGACGGTCGGGTTCGACCGGTCAACGATGTAGACATCGCCCGTCGTGAACGTGGAGCCGAGCGCGAGGTTCATCACGTCCTTGATCGTGCCGTCGTTGAGCACGTCGAGGCGGATGTTGCCGTCGCCCGAGCCGGTGTTGACCGTCACCGTGTAGCTGGCGCCGGAGCCGGTGACGCCCGTCACTGACGCGCCGCTGATGCTGCCCGAAGTCGTCAGCGTGAAGTCGGTCGCGTCAACGCCCGTCACCGACTCGTTGAAGTTGACGTTGAAGGTGACGCTGGCCGCGCTGGTCGGGCTCGGGTCGCCGCGCTGGACGGACGAGACCGAGGGCGCGGTCGTGTCTATGGTCACGGCGAGGTCGGACGAGGTGGCGACGTTGCCGGCCACGTCCGTCTCGCGCACGCTGTACTGGTACGTGCCGTCGGCGAGCGCGTCGTTGTCGTTGAGCTGAACCGACCCGCTGCCGGTCGTGGAAGCGCCGGCGACGGGGCTTCCGCCGCGCAGCAGTTCGACCGTCGAGCCGGACTCGGAGATGGTGACGTTGAACGTGTGCGGCGTGGCCGCGCTCGTCCGGTTGTCGGTGCTGCTCGCGCCGGTGTCGCTCGCCGCGTCGAGGTCGGGCGCGTTGGCCGTCGTCGCCGTGTCGAGCACGACGTTGAGGGCCGACGAGGTGCCGACGTTGCCGGCGAGGTCTGTCTGGCGCGTGGCGTAGGCGTAGGTGTTGTCGGCGGGCGTGGAGCTGTCGGAGAGCGTCACCGTCCCGCCCGTGCCGGCGGTGGACGTGACGGGCGAGCCGCCGCGCAGGAGTTCCACGGTCGCGCCGTTCTCGGTCGAGGCGATGTCGAAGGCGCGCGGCGTGGTCTTGGTGATGTTGTCGGTGCTGCTCGCGCCCGAGTCGCTGCCGGCCTGTAGGTCGGGCACGGAGGGCGCGGAGACCGTGTCGAGCGTCACGGGCAGGGCGGACGAGTCGGTGAAGTTGCCGGCCGTGTCCACCTGCCGCGCGGTGTAGTTGTAGGTGGCGTCGGGGACGGAGGCCGAGTCGGTGATGGTCACCGTCGAGCCGTTCCCCGTGGCGAACGCGACGAAGGTCGCGCCGCGGTAGAGCTCGACGCGCACGGCGTTCGTCGTGCCGCCGATGTCGAAGGCGCGCGAGGAGGCGTTGGTGATGTTGTCGGTGCTGCTCGCGCCCGAGTCGCTGCCGGCCTGTAGGTCGGGCACGGAGGGCGCAGACGGCGCGGTCGTGTCAATCGTGACGTTGAGCGAGCCGGCGGACGGGGTCGTCAGGCCGATGCTGTTCGTCTGCCGCGAGCTGTAGGCGTAGGTGCCGTCGGAGGCCGCGGTGCTGTCGGTCAACTGCACGGTCGAGCCCGTGCCCGTGGTGGTCGCGACGACGATGGGCGCATTCGGGCCGCCGCCGTCATCGTCTCGCAGCAGTTCCACGGTCGCCCCGCTGTCGGTGCTCGCCACGTCGAAGACGCGCGTCGTGGCGTTCGTGATGTCGTCCGAGTTGGAGATGCCCGAGTCGCTCGCGGCCTGAAGGTCGGGCGTGCCGGGCGTGCCGGGCGCGCTCGTGTCAACGGTGACGCTGAGCGTGGCGGACTGGCTGCTCTCGGCCGCCCCGCTGAGCGTCTGCGTGGCCGAGTAGATGTAGGGCGTCGCGGGCTGGGCCGGGGCGCTCGGGTCGGTCAGTTGGATGGACGTGCCCGCGGCCGTGCCCATGACGACGACTACGGCCGGGTTGACGCCCGCGCCGTCGCTGTCGCGGTAGAGCTTGACGGTCGCGCCCGGCGTGACGCCGGTGATGGTGAAGGTCGGGGTGGTGTCGCTGGTGATGTTGTCGGTGTTGCTCGTGCCGGTGTCGCTCGCCGCGTCGAGGTCGGGCGCGTTGGGCGCGTTGGGCTGCGTCTGGAGTTCGTAGGCGCCGATGTCGGAATCGTCGCCCGCGGACGGGGACATCCCGTCGAAGTTGACCGGGCGCGGGAGCATGCGCTGGTCAACGGCCGGGAAGACCTCCGCCCCGTTGGAGTGCGAGGCGGCCGTCGTGCCGTTGGCCCCGCGCGTGACGGTGAGATTGTTGGCCGACTTGGAGACGACCACCATCTGCTCGCTGTCAATGCGGATGACGTAGCCGACGCCGGCCGGGATGTAGTTGGGGTCGAGCACGCCGACGGTCGTCGTCGAGTCGTTGATGCCGGGCGAGATGGTCGTCAGCGCGTCAACCGGGAGGTTGCCCCTGTCAACCGCCGTGCCGGTGGACTTGAGGGCGACGGTCTGCGTCGGCCCGCCGTTGCTGGCCAGCATGCCGTCGAAGACGGTCGTCGGGTCAACGCCGACCTGATTGTTGTTCGACACGCCGGTCAGGCCGCCCGCGCCGCCCGTGCCGATCAGGTTGAAGGAGCTGTTGGAGAAGGCGGTGCCGCTGATGTCGTTGGCGGTGACGCCCTGATAGCCGGCCGTCGTGTCGGCCGAGGTCGGCTGCGGTATCAGCCCCGTGGCCGTGCCGGCGTCCGTCGCGAGGTTCAGCGACGCGTCGTTCGCGGCCGGGGTGACGGCGGTCAGTTTGATCTCCTCCGGCGTGCTGCCCACGGCGACGGTGAACTGCGTGCTGACCTCCGAGTCGGCGGACAACGCCGCGCGTATCGCGGTCGCCACGGCCGCGGCGTCGTTGCCGACGCTGACGGGGACGTTGAATATCTTCGCGGAGCCGCCGTTGATGCCGGCGGCCGTTATGGCCGCGTTGACGTAGGTGCCCGGCGCCGACTGCGTGCTGTCCGCCGTGGTCAGCCCGGTGCTGGTGTCGTTCTCCACCTTGATGTGAAGCGTGCTGTCGTGGGCGCGCGCCGCGTTGGCGGTCAGCGTGACGTTCTCATTCGTGCCCGTGACGTTGAAGAGCGCGGTGATGTCGGTGTCCGCCGAGAGCGCCGTGCGGATAGCGTTCGCCACGTCGGACGCGGTCGGTTGGGTCGTGGTGACGGGGACGCTCACGACCTTGAAGCCGCCGGTCAGGCCCGCGGCCGTGACCGTCACCTTCGCGTCGCCGTCGGCGGTGACTGTGCCGGCGACGGCGACGGTCTCGGCCTGCTGGCTCCCCGCCGTGATGGTGGTCGTGACGACGACGGTCGCCGTCTCGACTTGGTTGACGGCCCCGCTCATGCCCTTGAAGTTGCCTGCGACGATGGTGCTGTACAGGATGACGTTGCCGGAGCCGGACTTCCGGATGCCGCCGCCGTCGCCGCTGCCGTTGTCGTCGTTGTCGGAGCGGTTGTTGGTGATGGTGACGTTGCGCAGGACGATCCCCAGATTGCTGCCGTGGAGGATGCCGCCGCCGTCGCCGTTCGCGGTGTTGCCGTAGATGGTGGTGTTAATCAGGGTCGGCGTGGAGCTGCTCGCGGTGGCGAGGCCGCCGCCCGAGCCGCCCGAGCCGAGCGCCTTGTTGCCGCTGATCGTGCTGCCGTTGATTATCGTGGCGCCGCCGGTGTAGACGCCGCCGCCGTTGCCGCCGCTGCCGGTGGTCGTGCCGGTGCCGCCCGTCCCGGTCTTGCTGCCGCTGACGGTGGAGTTAATCAGGTAGAGCGTGTTGCCGCCGGTGTAGATGCCGCCGCCGTTGCCGCCCTTGCCGCCCGCGGCGCCGTTGCCCGCGCCGCCCGCGCCCGCGTTGCTGGCGCTGACCACGACGCCCGTCAGGTACAGCGTGCCGTTGTTGAGAATCGCGCCGCCGTTGCCGCCGTCGCCGCCCGCGTCGCCGTTGTTGACGCCGGCCGCGCCGTCGGGTGCCTTGCCCTTCGTGGCGGTCAGGTCGTTGATGCGAACGGTCTTGTTCGAGTCAACGGTGAAGACGCGGGTCACGTCGTTGCCGCTCACGGTCAGGACGTTCGAGCCCGGGCCTTGAATCGTCAGGTTGTTGACGACGCCGCTGTCAATGGCCAGCGCCGTCAGGAGCGTGATGGTGTGCGGGTTGCCGTCGTAGAAGTTCACGGCGCCGCCCGAGGTCGTGTTCGAGAAGGTGACGGTGCCGTTATCACACACCTTCGTGATGGCCTCGCGCAGGGAGCCCGTGCCGCTGTCGTTGGTGTTGGTGACGACGGTCGTCGCCGAGCAGGACGTGACCGCGTGGCTTACGGCGTTCGACGTGCTGCCGGCGAAGGTCGCGTCACTCGGGGTGTAGACGGCCGTGATGGAGTGCGGCGAGCCTGCCTCGGTCAGGTCGTTCGTCTGGCAGGTCGCCACGCCGGGCGTGACGGAACTGAGCGTTTGGCCGCTGTCGCAGGTGATCGGGCTGGCGCCGTCGAAGAACTGCACCGACCCAGTGGGCGTGCCCGCGGACGAGCTGACCGTCGCGGTGAACGTCACGTCCTCGCCCGGCGAAGTGCCCCCGGGCTTCGAGTCAACGAGCGTGGTCGTCGTCGCGTTCTTGCTGATGGCCTGCGAGACGGCGTTCGACGTGCTCCCGCTGAAGGTGTTGTCGCCGCCGTAGACGGCCGTGATGGAGTGCGGCGAGCCGGCCTCGGTCAGGTCGTTCGTCTGGCAGGTCGCCACGCCCGAGCCGTTGAGCGTCTGCGTGCTGGTGTTGCCGTTGTCGCAGACGAGCGGATTCGCGCCGTCGAAGAACTGAACCGTGCTCGTGGGCGGCCCCGTGACGGAGGTCTGGGAAGTGACCGTCGCGGTGAAGGTCACCGTCGTCGTGGGCGTCGCCGGGTTGAGCGAGGAGCCGAGCGTCGTCGTCGTGCCCGACTTGTTGACGACCTGCGGGTCGCCCGTGAGCGTCCCCGTGTTGCCGGTGAAGTTCGTGTCGCCGCCGTAGACGGCGGTGATGCTGTGGTTGCCGGCCGTGAGCGTCGCGATCTGGCAGGTCGCCACGCCGCCACTCAGGGTCTGGCTGCCGCCCGTGCAGCTAATCGTGCTCAAGCCGTCCTTGAAGGTGACCGTGCCCGTGGGCGGGCCGGCGTTGCCGCCCGTCGAGGCGACCGTCGCCGTGAACGTCACGTTCTGCGTGACGAGCGACGGGTTGAGCGAGGAGGTGACGGTGACGGTCGTGCCCGACTGCGTGACCGTCTGCGTGAAGGCCGCGCTGGTCGAGGGGTCGAAGTTGCCGTCGCCGCTGTAGGCGACGGTGATGTTGTTGTGTACGCCCGTAATGAGCGCCGAGGTCGTGCACTGCGCCGAGCCGGAGGTGACCGTGACGCCCACGCACCCGGCAATGTCAACCCCGTTGTCCTTGAAGGTCGCCGTCCCGCCGGGGAGCGTGCCGCCGGCAGGCGCGGGCGAGCCCGAGCCCGAGAACGCGACCGACGCCGTGAAGGTCACGGCTTGGCCGGTGTTCGTCGAGTTCGAAGGCGAGGCGCCGGTGATTGTGCTCGTCGAGTTGAAGTAGTCAACGGCCGCCTGCGTCGGGTCGTTGGCGCCGCCGACCGACGTGTCGTCGGTCAGGAGCGGGTTGCCGGTGAAGGCGCCCGAGAGCGTGCCCTGCGCCGAGACCTTCTGCGTGGCCGAGAAGCCGGAGAAGTTCGGCGGGTTGTTCAGGGTCACTTGGAAGGTGACGGTGACGGTGCGGCCCACGGGCAGCGTGAAGCCCGCGTTGTTCTTCCCGCTGACGGTGACGGTCTGGCCGCCGTCGAAGAGCGCGAGCAGACCCGCCGCCATGTGCGCGTAGACGGCCGCGCCGTTGTCGCCCGCGTCGGCCTGCGGACGCACCTCTCCCGTGTCGGCGGAAGGACGCGCCGCCTCGTTCGCCGCCACGGCGTCGCCGACGGGCGCGTCAGAGCGCTTGGAGCCGCCGCGCTCGTAGGAGGCGTTGACGAAGGTCGCGCCGTCGCCGGTCGAAACGTCTCGAACGACGTTCGCGCTGTTGTCCTGACGGACTTCCGCCGCCGCCGACTCGCTGCCGGCCGGCATGTCGCTCCACACGCGCGCGGTGGCCGGCGCGGTCTGAGCCGTCTCGGCCTGTGACGTTTGAGCCTGAGCCGTTTGAGCCTGAGCCGCGGCCGCTTCGACGGTCGCGCCGGTCAACGTCTCGACGGACGCGTGGTCGCCTTCGGGGGCCGCGGGCGTGAGCAGCGGCTCGACGAAGGGCGCGGAGAATTTCTTCAACTGCGAGACGGGGCGCTCGGGCTGGAGCGGCGGGCAGGCGCGCAGCTCGGGCTGTTCGGCGTCCACGAGGGCGCGCATCTGCTCGGGGGAGAGCCCCGAGGACGTGCTCTGCTGCTGCGTCGTCGGGGCGGCGTCGGCCGCGGCCGGGGACGACGGCGACAGCGGCGCGTCGGGCGCGGCCGAGCAGTTGGAGAAGCCGCTCGTCGCCGAGATGAGCAGCACGCGGTTAGTGGGCGAAGGCCGCCCGTCGGTGCTCGCGGCGCTGCCCGTGTTCAGGCCGGCGACGTAGTTCTCGACGCCGGGCGTGGCGGTCGCGGCCATGCCCTCGACGCCGAAGAAGTTGACGTTCGAGACCGTGCCCTGCTTGCGCAGGCCGATGCCGCTTGAGCCGCCGCTGCCCCCGGTGGTGTTGTTCTGGATGTCCGCGCAGACGGTCGTGTTGCCGACCGAGGTGCCGGAGTCAACGCGGATGCCGGGCCGCACGCCCGTGGCGGGCGCCGCGACGTTGTTGCCCGTGATGGTCGCGTTGACGGTGGCGGCCGAGGCCCTCGACGTGACGAGGATGCCGTTGCCGTCCTCGCCGCTCACGGTGTTGTTCGTGACCTTGATGTTGAGCAGGCCGGCGTCGTCGCCGTCGTTACAGCCGCAGCTCGGGAACGACGAGGGCTTGAAGTGCTCGTCCATGCCGGCGCTGATGCCCGAGGAGGCGAAGATGTTGCCGAGGTTGGTGAGCTTGTTGTTGTTGATGACGACCGAGATGTTCATCGGGCCGAAGCCGCCGGTGGCGACGCCGATGCCCGCGATGTTCGTGATCGGGTCGGCCACCGCGTCGCCCGTGAGGTCAACGCTGCCGTTGCCGTCTATGTTGCCGTTGGCCTTGCCCGTGCCGCGGAAGGTGAAGACGACGCCGTTGCCGCCGAGCTTGATGGCCGCGCTCGCGCCCGACGCGCTGTTGTTCTTGATGTTGATGATGTTGGCCGCCACCGCCGGGTCGCCCATCACGGTCGCGGGGCCGCCGACGGCCGGGTTGCCGCCCTGCACCTGTATGCCGTCGCCGACGGGGAAGTTCTTAATGTAGTTGCTGTTGATGTCGCCCTTCGTCACGTCGGCGTGCGACGAGGCGGTGCCGAAGGCGATGAGGCGGATGCCCGAGCCCTGCGAGTCGAAGGTGCCGCCGACGTTCGTGGTCTGGCTGGTGAGCGAGTTGTTGGTGATGGTGACGTTCGAGATGGTGCCGGTGTAGTTCTGGATGTCAACGCCGTGGTAGTGGGCGTTGTTGAGCACGTTGTTGGTGATCGTCACCGTGCCGGAGAGGTTCGCGTTGGCGCCGGTCGTGTCGCCGCGGAAGGAGATGTTGGACTCGCCGGCGCCCGTGCCGTTCGTGTCCATCCGGCCGTAGTTGAAGGTGACGTTCGTGACGCGCGTGCCGAGCAGGCCGTCCTTCGACGTGTTGATGACCCTCATGTTCGTGAACGAGGGGCTCGTCGTGTTGGTCAGCAGGATGCCCTCGGCGGAGGTCTTCTGGATGGTGCCGCCCGAGTTGTTGCCGCCCTGCGTGGTGTTGCCGTCGCCGGTGACGATGAGGCTGCCGGTCGAGCCCGTGTTGTTGAGGACAATGCCGTTCGAGGGGCCGGAGGCGGCGGTGCCCGCGCTGATGCTCTTGAAGTTGAAGTTGCTGGCGCCGATGGTCGTGTTGACGACGCTGAGGGCGATGCCCGTCGTCGAGGAGATGGTGTTGACCGAGCTGCCCGAGCTTGAGGTGTAGTTGACCGTCTGGGCGCTGCTGAAGTCAACGGCGTTGCCGCCGGCCGAGGTGACGTTCACGTCGCTGATGGTGAGCGTGCTGCCCGCGCCGATGGTGCCGTTGGTGAGGCCCTTGATGCTCGACGCGCTGACGTCTATGTTCAGGCCGCGCACCACCGTGTTGTCCTTCATCGAGACGGTGCTGCGGATGGTGGGGCGCGTCCCGTTGATGGACGGGCGCGAGAGTGTGCCCGAGGGGACGGCGAGCCCGCCCGTCAGACCCATCAGCGTGTCGAAGTCGGAGCCGACGGCGCCCGCGCCGATGAGCCAGTGGGCGTCGGCCTGCGTCGCGGCGCCCGAGAGCGTGACGGTGTTGGGGAAGCCGGGGTTGGTGTTGGCGAGCGTCATGATCTCCGTCGTCCCCGCGTAGACGAAGATGCGCTGCTTGGTGGCGAAGGTGTTCAGCTTCTCGGCGGCCTTCTGGAGGTTCTTGAACGGGTTCGACAGGCGGCCGTCGCCGTCGGAGGCGAGCGCCGGGTTGACGAACCAGATGACCGGCCCCTGCACGGCGACCGTCACGGTCACGTTCGCGCTGTTGACGGAGCCGGGGCAGCCCGTGTCCTTGACCTGATAGGTGAAGGTGACGTTGCCGCCGGTGAAGCCCGGCGGCGGGTCGAAGTCGAAGGTGCCGGCGTTCTGGTCGAGGTTCGAGATGGTGCCGCCCGCGGGGCTCGTCGCGCTGATGCTGGCCGGGTCAACCGTGAACGTGGTCGAGACGCAGCCGTTGACGCCGTTGTCGGCGTTGTCGTTGACGTTGCCGAGCAGACCCGTCAGGCCCGTCCGCTTCATGTTGGCCTGCACGGTGTAGGTGCCCGGCGCGACGACTACGGGCGGGTCGTTGACGGCGTTGACCGTGATGGTGAACGTCAGGTCGGGCGTGGTCGTGTCTACGCCGCCGTTGGCCGTCCCGCCGTTGTCCTTCAGGTGGTAGGTGATCGTGGCCGTGCCGTTCTGGTTCGCCGCCGGGGTGTAGGTGAGCGTCCCCGTCTTCGGGTAGCTGCCGCCGACCACGTTAATCACGGGCTGGCTGGAGAAGAGCGAGGAGTTCGAGTTGCTGACGATCTCGACGCTGACGCTCTGCGTGTCCTCGGTCGTGTTGCCGGACTGCGCGGGCCTGATGTTGGTGATGAAGTTCGTGACCGACTGCGCGCCCGAGTCTTCGTTGACGGCCGCCGGGTCGCTGGCCGGCGCGGTGAAGGTCGGCGCGTCGTTGACGCTGTTGACGGTGATCGAGACCGTGCCCGACTCGTTCGAGGCGGCCGGGGTGGTGTAGGTGTCCGTGGTCTTGAAGGTGAAGCTGTCGGGGCCGAAGTAGTTGGCCGCCGGGGTGTAGCTCGCCGTCGAGGTGCAGATGCCGGGCGTGGTCGTACAGTCGGGCGCGCTCCAAGCGCCGAGCGAGCCGTGGCTGGGGCTGCCGATGTTGGTGAAGGTGACGTCGCCGCCGTCCGGGTCTTGCCCCGCGATGGTGATGTTGACCGCGTTGTCCTCGTTCGTCGTGACGGCCACGTCGAAGGCGACGGGCGTGGAGTTGAGCGAGCCGGGGACGAGAGTGGTGTGCGTGTCGAGCGGGACGCTGAAGGTGAGCCCGGTCGCGTCCGTCGCGCTCTGGTTGTTGAGCGTCGCCGTGTAGGTGAGCTTCTCGCTGTTGGCGGGCGTGACCGAGTCGGCCGGGTCGAGCTTGCTGTCGCCGTCGCCCGTGGAGATGGCGCCCGTCATCGTCGCCGTCACGCTTCCGACCAGCGGCGCCAGCAGCGCGGCCGG
>DATFHD010000046.1:0-14244 GCA_035248785.1 Pyrinomonadaceae bacterium
GGTCTACCGCAAGCTCGGCGAGTTCCGCACGAAGCGTCTGCGCGAGATAGTCCACGCCGTCCTCTCGCGCCTCGACGACGCGGCCTTTGTCGAGACCCTTCCCGCCGAACTCATCACGCGCCAGCGCCTCGCCTCGCGCGCCGACGCCACGCGCCGCATACACTTCCCCTCCGACGACGCGCCGCTCGCCGAGTACGAGCGCGCGCGCAGCCCCGCGCACCTGCGCCTCATCTTCGAAGAATTCTTCTGGGTCGCGCTCGCCATCGGCCTGCGCCGCGACGAGCGCGTGCGCGAGCCGAAGGGCGCGCTCATCGAAGTCACGCCGCACGTCGAGCACCGAATCATGTCCGTGCTGCCCTTCGAGCTGACGGGCGCGCAGGATCGTGCCGTCACGCGCATACTCGAAGACATGCAGTCGGACGTGCCTATGAACCGGCTCTTGCAGGGCGACGTGGGCAGCGGCAAGACGGCCGTCGCGCTCTTGGCCATGCTCGCCGCGATGGAGAACGGCTATCAGGCCGCGCTGATGGCGCCGACCGAAATCCTCGCCGAGCAGCACGCGCGCAACATCAAACGCATGCTCGCGCGCACGCCCTTCCGCGTCGAGCTGCTCACAGGCTCCGTGAAGGCTGCCGAGAAGCGCCGACTCCAACGCGACCTAGCCGCGGGCGAGATACACGCCGCCGTCGGCACGCACGCGCTTATCCAAGAGGCAGTCGAGTTCTCAAAGCTCGGCCTCGTCGTCATAGACGAGCAGCACCGCTTCGGCGTCCTACAGCGCGCCGCCCTGCGCGAGCGAGGCTTCAACCCGGACGTGCTCGTGATGACGGCGACCCCGATTCCGCGCTCGCTCGCCATGACCGTCTACGGCGACCTAGACGTGTCCGTGATTGACGAGCTGCCGCCGGGCCGCACCCCGATTAAGACGGTCGTCGTCGGCGAGGACAAGCGCGCGGGCGTCTACAAAGGCATCGAGCGCGAAGTGCGCGCCGGCCGTCAGGCTTACGTCGTTTATCCTTTAGTCGAAGAGTCGGAGAAGATGGACTTGAAGGACGCGACGCGCATGTTCGAGCACCTGCGCGACCGCGTCTTCCCGCACTTCACCGTCGGGCTGATTCACGGCAAGATGAAGTCGGCCGAGAAGGACGAGGTGATGCGCGGCTTCGTCTCGGGCGAGACGCAGGTGCTCGTCGCGACGACGGTCGTCGAGGTCGGCGTGGACGTGCCGAACGCGTCGGTCATGGTCGTCGAGCACGCCGAGCGCTTCGGCCTCTCGCAGTTGCACCAGCTTCGCGGGCGCGTCGGCCGCGGCGCCGAGCAGAGCTACTGCGTGCTGATGGCTTCGGACAAGCAGACCTCCGTCGCGCAGCAGCGGCTCGGCATCATGGAGGAGACTTCGGACGGCTTCCGCATCGCCGAAAAGGACTTGGAGCTACGCGGCCCCGGCGAGGTCATGGGCACGCGCCAGTCGGGCGTCCCCACCTTCCGCGTCGGCAACCTCGTCCGCGACCTACAGATTCTCGAAGAGGCCCGCCGCGAGGCCGAACACTACCTCACCCACCGCCGCCACGCACGCGAGACCTCCCGCCTCATCGCACGCGTCCGCGCCGACGCGCGCTTCGGCCTCGCCGCCGTCGGCTAGATTGAGGGTTTCCGCCGCCGCCATTCTAATTTCAGAACCGCGAAAGACCCGTTTGCGCTAACATACGAAGCGATGCTGCGGCTCAAAGGGGGTAAACGGCTCTATGTCAACCGCCACCGAACACCTCTACGTCATCAAAGACGAACGAATCCTGAGCGGCGAACCTATCATCAAGGGGACGCGAACGCCGGTGCGCGCTGTCGTCGAGTTGTGGCGCATGGGGGTCGCGCCCGAGGACATCCCCCAACACCTGCCGCACCTGACGCAGGCACAGGTCTTCGACGCACTCTCTTACTACAGCGACCATCAGGACGAGATTAACCGCCACGTCGAGCGCAACCGCATCCCCGACGAACTCATCGAGCCGCGCGTCAAAGACCTGTGAGCCGTCTTTTCATCGAACTCTATCTGGATGAAGACGTGAGCGCATTGGTCGCCGGGTTACTGCGTGCCCGCGGCTTCGACGTAGAGACGACGCATGACGCTCGGAGGACGGCGTCCGATGACGCGGGACAGTTAGCCTACGCCGCCAGCCGACGGCGCACATTGTTAACCCACAACCGCGACGACTTCGCCCGACTGGCGCAGGAATACTTTGCGAGCGGGCGCAAACACTCCGGGATTATCATCGCTGTGCGCCGCACGCCGCACGAGCTGGGGCGACGGCTCTTGGTGATTCTCAACCAGACTACCGCCGATGAAATGGAAGATCAGATAATTTACATCTGAAGGATTCCCACGCCCGCGTCCGCGCCGACGCGCGCTTCGGCCTCGCCGCCGTCGGATAGTATTCGAGTTCCGGGCGCGGCCGAATCCGCTTATAATCTCTTCCGCCCCGACGAGGGTTTCGAGGACGAAGAACACCGTATGATACAGACGCTGCAATGCCCCGCGTGCGGGGCGCCGCTCGAATACGACGAGGCGGGCGAGCGCGAGACGATGCGCTGCCCCTTCTGCAACAGCACGGTGATGCTGCCCGAGCGAGCGCGCCCCGCTGTTCAGCAGCAGAACATACGCATCTCGTTCGGGGGGCCGCGGCTCCGCACGTCGGGGTCGCCGAAGGCCGCGATAGTTATCGTCGCCGTCGTGCTGCTGATTACGGGCGGCGTCATCATCGGCGTCATCAACGCCATCAGCCGCGCCGTGACGGGCGTGCCGCGCTCGGTGGGCGGCACGAACACGCGCTCGACGCTCAACCCGACGGGGAAGACCGCGACGGCAGAGCCGCAGCCCTTCTTCGGCAGCGAAGGCATCGGCCCCGGGAATTTCAAGGACGCGCGCAGCATCGCGGTGGACGCGGACGGGCGCATCTACGTCGGCGAGTATTCGGGCGGGCGCGTGCAGGTCTTCGACTCGTCGGGCAAGTTTCTGAATCAGTGGACGGCCGACGCGAAGATGCCTCTGCGCGGGATGACGGTTGACAGGCGCGGCAGCGTCTACGTGGTACAGAAGGGCAGCATCACGCGCTACGAAGGAACGACGGGCAAGGCGCTCGGCACGGTCGGCGCGGGCGGGGGGAGTTACGACGACGTGACCGCGACGCCCGACGGCGGACTCGTCGCCTTCGCGCGCAGGCCGCAGGACAACGTCCTCCGGATAGACTCGTCTGGTCAGGTCAGGCAGGTCATCGAGAAGGCCGTCAGCGGACAGACCGACCGCAGCGAGTTGAGCATCAGGGTCGCGGCCGACGGGCTCGGGAACGTCTACGGGCTCGGCCAGTTCAACGACGCCGTCTTCAAGTTCTCGCCCGACGGGCGCTTCGTGACGAAGTTCGGCGGCGACGGCGACGAGCCGGGTCAGTTTCGCGCGCCTTCGGCGATAGCCGTGGACAATCAGGGGCGCGTCTACGTCGCGGACTTCAAGGGCGTGCAGGTCTTCGACCAGAACGGGCGCTACCTCGACCTGATTAAAGTCAAAGGCGCCGCGTCGGGGCTCGCCTTCAACGACAGGGGCGAGTTGTTCGTCGTCGCGCGCACGGCCGTCTACAAGTTCCCGCCGCGGCCGTGAGCGCCGAGCGTTTTTTGAAAGATGAAGTGCGCGCTGTGCTAAATTCGAGTTATGCGCGTGATCGCCGGACAGTACCGCGGGCGTGTGCTGAAGAACCCGCAGGGTTTGCAGACGCGCCCGACCTCCGACCGCCTGCGCGAGACGCTCTTCAACGTGCTCGCCCCGCGTCTGGACGGCGCGCGAGTCCTAGACCTCTGCGCGGGCACGGGCGCCATCGGCATCGAGGCTTTGTCGCGCGGCGCCTCGCACGTCACCTTCGTTGACCGCGTACACAAGATGTGCGCGCTCGTCGAGGAGAACTTAGACCTGCTCGGCGTGCCCGAGGAGCAGACCGAGGTCGTCAAGAGCGACGCGGCCGAGTACGTGCGCCGCACGAGCCGCAACGAGGGGCAGGAGTGGCGCGCGGGCCGGGAGCCTTGGGACATCGTCTACTTCGACCCGCCGTACTCGACCGACTACGCGCCCGTGCTCCGAGAGTTCGGCGCGCACACGATGGAGTTGCTGCGCGAGGGCGGCGTGCTCGTCGTCGAACACCACCACAAGAACGTCATGCCCGAGACGTTGGGCGCCTTGCGCCGCTGGCGCGTGCTCAAGCAGGGCGACTCGGCTTTGAGCTTCTACGAGGCCGCGTGATTGACGCGGGCGCCGCCGTTTTGCCAAACTCCTAAAGAGCGAAAGCCCCTTTCCCTCAAACACCCTCAAGAACAAGCTTCCGCGTGCGCACCCGACGCGCGCGGCCGGGGGATTTGTTTGTGACGGAGCAGTCAGGCAGGGAACGCCGCCTTAAACCGAGATACAACGCGGAGCTGTCGTGCGACCTTTCGCCCGGCGACGAGCAGCTCCACTCGCCCGACGACCGGCTCGAATGCCGCACGCGCGACCTCAGCGAGTCGGGCGTCGGCGTAGTCTCCGGCTCGATCTACGCCGGCTACACGTGCGTCGTGGACGAGGGGCGCGCGCTCCGAGTCCGTCTGGCGCTGCCCGCGGGCGAAATCGAGTTGGAGGCCACGGCCGCGCACTACGTGCGCCTCGACGCGGGCGGCGCCGAAGCCCGCTATCTCATCGGCCTCCGCATCACCTCGATTTCGGACGAGGCCCGCGCGCGCTACAAAGGCTACCTCGAAGAGTTGAGCCGGTCTGAGCAGGACTGAAATGCCCGTTTCCGGCCAACCCGCGCGCCCTCTCGTCCATCAAAACTACGCGGCCCCCGCAAACTTAAACAACTTCAAAACCCAAGCAAGGAGGTTTCCGCTATGAGAAGATTTTTCGTCTGGAGAGCGGCCCGCCTGCTGCTCGCTCTGTCCCTGTTCGCGGCGACGCTCGTGTGGGCCGCCGCAGGCGTCAACGGGCAGGAGACGGCGCAGACGCAGACCCAGACGCCCACGCCCGCCCCCACGCAGTCAGGAACGTCCGACGACAGCCAGCCCGCGAATCAGCCAACCGCCCCTGCACCCGAGACTTCGCCCGCGACGCCCGCGCAACCGGCGCCGGCCGTGGCCGCCCCGCTCTACAGCGAGTACAAAGGCGTCAAGATAGGCACGACGCGCGACGAAGCGCGCAAGGTGCTCGGCAGCCCGCGTGAGAAGGACAAGCAGCAGGATTTTTTCTTACTGTCAGACAGGGAGCGCGTACGCGTCTACTACGACGACAAGGGCGCGGCCTCGGCCGTCATCGTCACCTACGTCGGCAAGTCGGCCGGCGCGCCCGCGCCGAAGGACATTCTCGGCGCCGAGCCCGAACAGAAACAGGACGGCTCGATTTATGAACTCGTTCGCTACCCCGAGGCCGGCTACTGGATAGCCTACAGCCGCACGGCCGGCGACGAGCCGCTGACGATAATCACGATGCAGCGCATGGCCTCGAACAAGTAAAGTCCGATAGACAACACGGCGTTTTGTGTAGGCGCGCTTCGGTCGCGCCTATTTTTTTAGGGCAGCGTGAAGTTACTTCGCGGGCTCTTTTTCCGTCGGGCGTGAAGGGAGGTTGAGGTGGAGCGAGAGGCCGGTCGGTTGCAGGTCGTGGAGCGTGACCGAGCCCCCGAGCACGTCAAGCAGTCGGTGCGCGATGACGAGGCCGAGCTCGTTCATGTTCGTCCCGCGCTCGTTCGGCGCGTCTATGTCCACGGGCTCGAAGAGGCGCGCGGGGTCTTGCAAATGCTCTCCGTCGTCGTTTATCTCGATGCGCAGGCGCGTGCCGCCCGCGGGGACGGCGTTGACGACGACCGCGCCGCCCGCGGGGCTGCGCCCGATGGCGAAGGCGAGAAAGTTGTAGAGCACCTGCCGCAGCTTCCCTTCGTCAGAGACGATGCTGCTCACCTCGGCGGCCGTCGTGCATTCGAGCCGCACGTCCTGCTTCTGCGCGAGGCGCGAGACGGCCGCGCAGGACTCGCGCAGCGTCTCGCGCAAAGAGAACTCGTGCAGGAAGAGCTCCGTGTGGCCGGCTTCGAGCCGCGAGAGGTCAACGAGTTGGTTGAGGCTCGCCTGCAACTGGAAGCCCGACGACTGAATCTTGCCGCAGAAGCGTCGCTGCGTCTCGGTCAAATCCTCTTGGTCGAGCAGAATCTCCGCGAACCCGAGGATGGACGTTAAGGGCGTGCGCAGCTCGTGCGACATGCGCGCGAGGAAGAGCGAGCGGTAGCGGCCGACGCGTTGCAGTTCGAGGTTCGCGCCTTCGAGCTCCGCCGTGCGGCTGCGTAGTTCTTCGACCAGAGACTCGATGCGGCGGTGCTGCTCGTTCATCGCGGCGCTGCGGCGCGCGTTCCCCAGCGCGATGATGACGGCCTGCCCCACGCAGCGCACGCCGCCCGCCGCCTCGCACAAACGCTCGGACTCCTTCGAGGCGACCACCAGCACGCCCGCCGGAATTCCGCTCGCCACGAACGGCACGGCCAACGCGGCGCCGAGCCCCGCGCTTCTGCAAAGCTCGCGCGCCTCCGCGACTGCGCCCGCGCCTTCCCTGTCTGCGCCTTCGCCCGAGTTCGCATCCGCGCCCGCGTCGAGGCCGACGGCCAACTCGCGGCCCGAGTTTAAGACTTCTGCGGCCAGTATCGCGCCGAGCCTGCGCGCGGCGTCTGCGTCAACGTGCTCGTGCGCGAAGCTCGTGCAGGCCGCGGGCGCGTCTTCGCCGTCGCGCAGGAACGTCTGCACGCAGCAGAGGTTCGAGTGGCGCAGGAGTATCGCGGAGAAGGATTCGCAGACTTCGCGCTCGGTGCAGGCCGCGCCGTGCGCGAAAGCCTGCTCGTTGAGGAGGCTCACGACCTCGTCGCTCAGACTTGGCTGCGGCGGCGACGACGACTCCTGCCCGTTCACGTTCGAGTTCGGGCAGGCCGCGCTCGACGGACGAGCCTCCGCCCCGACTTCCCCCAGAGGCGCGCGCGCGCCCGTCACTGTTTTCGACCCTTGTGCCATCGCTCCCGGCGTGAACTTGTTGTCTGCACCCGCGGCGTCGAGCGGCTGCGGCCGGCCGCGGGGTTTGTACGCAGAGTGACAGATAATCTTCCGTTTTTTATCGCGAAACTCGTCGGAGAGGTTAGTAAAACCCTTAACTGAAGCGCGTGACGGATAAAAGACGCGCCCGACTAAATTTGCGACTACCGACCTCTAACCTCTGACCTCTAACCTCTGCTATCATGCCAGCGGGGCTCGTTAAGGGGCGAACCCCGCACGCCCGCATGAACGGCCGACTGACTGACCAGCCTCTAGTCGAACTCATACAGGAAATCTCGGACGCCTCGGGCTCGGGCGCGCTCCGCCTCGCGCGCCAGCAGGCGCGGGCCGTCATCTATTTCGACGGCGGCCGCGTCGTCGCGGCGCTCTCGAACCTGCGCCCGCTGCGTCTGGTCGAGTTCGTACGCCGCAGCGGCGCCGTCGAAGAGGCGCGTCTCTCGGGGCTCGTGCGCGAAGGGATGTCGGACGAGCAGGCGGGCCTCGTGCTGATGCGCTCCGGGCTGCTTGACGAGGCGACGCTCGCGAGACTCAACGAGCGGCGCACGCACGCAGTCCTGCGCGAAGTCCTGCGCTGGGCCGAGGGCGAATGGAGCTTCGACCCGCGCGTCCGCCTCGCGGGCGAGCGGCACGGCGCGGGCGTGGACGCGTCCGCACTTCTCGTCGAGTCGGCGCGCGCGCTCCCGCCCGACTTCGCCGCGTCGCGCGTCGCCGACGACGAGTTGCTCAGGCCGGTCGCGGGCGCCGTGGAGAACTTGGGCGGCGGCGTGCAACTGCTCCCGGCCGAAGCCTTCGTCCTCTCGCGCGTCTACGAGCCGATGCGTCTGAGCGACGTACTCATGCTCGGCGGACTGCCCGAGGAGGAGACGCGCCGCGCCGTCTACGTGCTCGCGCTCGGGCGTCTGCTCGAACGCCCCGAGAGCGCGCGCGCACTCTCCCCCGAAGTCTTGAAGCAGGCGGCTAAGCGCCCCGCGCCGGAAGCAGCGACGACGCCCGCGCAGACGGAGCCCGCACAGCCCGCGACGCCCGAGCGGCCCGCGCCCGAGCCGGAAGCCGATACGCGCGGCACGGTCGAGGAGTTGTTGGAGCGCGCGACCGGCGAGACGCACTACGAAGTGCTCGGCGTCAGGCGCTCGGCCACGCCCGACGAGATCAAGCGCACCTACTACGCGCACGCGCGCCGCCTACACCCCGACCGCTTCCGCCGAGACGCAGACGCCGAGACGCAGCAGCGCATAGACGCCGCCTTCGCGCGCATCGCCCGCGCCTACGACACGCTCAAGGACGCCTCGCTGCGCGCGGCCTACGACCTGAAGCTCTCGAAGAAGCACGGCGGCTGAACGTCCGGCGGGCGCGTCCGGGCTTTGAACTTTGGGCTTTGAACCTTAAACTGAAGACCCATATGAGCATCGAGTTTGCAGAGGGCGAGCGCGCGACGGGCGAGGCGTTTGTGCGGCTGGCTTCGGCCGTGGACGAGTTCGAGGGTTACGCGCACCCGCACGCCGCGCGCGTGGCGCGTCTGGCCGACGCGCTGGCCGAGCGCTTCCGGCTCTCGCGCGCCGACCGCTCGTCGGTCGTCTTCGCGGCGCTGCTCCACGACATCGGCGAGATGGCGATGCGGCGCGACTACATACAGCGCGCCGGCCCGCTCAAAGATGACGAGCGGCTCGACCTCGCGCGCCATCCCGTCATCGGCGAGCAGGAGGCCGCGCGCGCCGGTGCAGACCGCGCCGTGCAGCTCCTCGTGCGCTGGCATCACGAGTGGTTCGGCGGCCTCGGCTACCCGGACGCCCTGCGCGGCGAGCAGATACCGCTCGGCGCCCGCATCCTTCGCGTCGCCGACGCCTACGCCGCGCTGACGGACGCGCGCCCTTGGCGACCGGCCGGCACCGAATCGGAAGCGCGCAAGCATCTCGGACTCTGGGCCGGCATCGAGTTCGACCCCGCGGTCGTCCGCACCTTCCTCTCGCTCGAAGGTCTGCCCGAGCTTCGCTCCTACGCGCGCGAGCAGCGCGCTACGGAAGAAGAGACCGCGCCCGCGTCGTCGCCCGCCGAGCCCGCCGCCGAGAAGCCTTCCGACGCCGAGCCCGCGCGCGATGAAGTAGTCGCCGCGGACAACGCCGCCGCGAAGGAAGGCGAACGCGAAGAGGTCGTTCACGCGGGCGAGTCAAAGTATCCGTGGGAATCGGGAAGCTGAATTGGAGATTTGAAATTTGAAATTTCAGATTTGAGATTTCAAAACTTAAGAATCAACCGCCGAGGCCGAAGACGTTGCGCAACTTTTCAGACTCACTGCCCGATGGCTGGCTCGCGTTCGAGCTGGGCGTGCTGCGCCGCTTGCAGTTCCGCTCAATCGCGGAGCCGTTCGCGGGCGAGGCGGCCACGCCGGCCTACCTCAAGCGCTGGGGCGTGCGCGTCTCGGCCAACGACGCCGCGCGCTGGGCTTGGACGCGCGCGACCGCACGCGTCGAGAACAACGCCGAGACTCTGACGGACGAGGACGTGGAGGTGGTGCTCGAAGACGCGTACGTCCCGCGCCACCGTCTGTACAACCCCGCGCTCCGGCGCTGGTTCGGCGAGACCGACGCGTGGTGGTTCGACAACGTCCGCGACCAGATCGAGAAGCTTTCGCCGACGAAGCGCGAGCTGGCGCTCGACATCGGCATGGCCGTCGGCGACTACGCGCTCTCCTTCGACGAGGAGACGCGCGAGCTTCGTCAACCGCTCTCGCGCGCCTTCAAGCGGCTGCGCGACGCCATCCCCGCGCCCTTCGACAACCGCCAGCGCAACACCGCCTCCAACAAGGACGCGCGCGAGTTCGTCTCGCGCGAGCGGGCCGAGCTGCTCCTGCTGCGCCTGCCGCGCCCCACGCGCCACGCCGCGCGCGATTCCAACTGGGCGTGGCGCGAAGAGTGGGTGCGCGGCGAAGGCGACTTCTGGGACGCCTTCGAGCGCTCGCGCGAAGGCCGTCTCGGCGCGCGCGCCGAGGCGCGGCGTCAATACCTGCGCCACGTCGAAGAACTCCTCGACGCGGCCTCGCACATTCCGACGTGGGCCGTCGCCTACGCCGACGACGGCTATCTCCCGACCGAAGACCTCGTCGAGACAATCGGCCGCCTACGCCGCGTCGGCACCGTCTACACCAAAGACTTCACCGAACTGACCGGCGCCCGCGCCGTCGTCGTCACAGCATAAAGCCGCGAACCGAAAGCCGTGAGCCGTGACAAGAAGGAACTGCCTTCCTCTCGTCACGGCTCACGGCTTTCGGTTCGCGGTCTCGTCACGGTTTACGGTTCACGGTTTACGCCTTTCAGAATCACGAGCGTCTGGTCGTCGCCGCGTTCGGCCGAGCCAGTCCAGCGCTCGATCTCGTCGAAGATGTCGCGGCGTATGTTCTCGACCGTCTCGGTGCGGCGCGAGGCGGCGAAGGCGGCGAGGCGCTGCTCGCCGTACTCCTCGCCCGCGGCGTTCTGCGCCTCCGTGATGCCGTCAGAGAAGACGACGAGCAGGTCGGCGGGCGCGAGCGCCGTCTGCCCCTCCTCGAACGGCACGCCGTCGAAGGCGCCGAGCACCGTGCCGCCGTCCCACAGTCTTTCAACTTTGCCGTCGGCGCGGACGAGAATCGGCGCGTTGTGGCCGGCGTTCGTGAAGCGGAGCGTGCGCGCTCGCTCGTCGTAGAGCGCGAGGAAGAGCGTGGCGAAGCGGTTGGCGTCGGTCGCGCGGCAGAGCTGCGCGTTGATGCTCTCGGCCATGCCCGAGACCGCGCGGCACGCGTCGGCGTCCGCCACGGCGGCGGCACGCCCTTCCGCCACGGCCGCGGCGCCGACGGGCGCGAGACGCAGGCGCTCGGCGATGATGCCGACCTGCGCGCGCAGCGCCGCCTGCAAGTTCGACATGACGAGCGAGGCCGAAAGCCCCTTCCCCGACACGTCGCCGAGCGCGAAGGCGACGAGGCCGGGCGCGACCTCGATGAAGTCGTAGTAGTCGCCCGCGACGCCCAGAGCCGCGCGGCACTCGCCCGTGATGCGCGCCGTCCGTATGTCGGGCGTGCTGCGCGGAAAGAGCTGCGCCTGCACCTCGTGCGCGATCTCGACCTCGCGCTTCAAACGCTCGTGCTCGACGCGCTCGGACAGCAGCGTCTCGATGTTCGCCGACATGTCGTTGAAGGCGAGCGCGAGTTCGCCGAGCTGGTCGCGCGAGCGCGTGCGTATGCGGTGCGAGAAGTCGCCGCGCTTGACCGACTCGGTCGCGCGGTAGAGTTTGTGAACCGTGCCCGTCACGGCGCGCGTCATCCACGCGGCCGAAAGGAGCGCGGCGAGTTCGAGCAGGAGGAAGACGACGGCCGTGCCGTAAATCATCTCCCACACGCGCGGCCCCAAGGTGGCGTCGCTCCAGAACTGCTTGCCGCTCTCGGCCCAAGACCAGCCGACGACGAAAGACCAGCGCGGCGACTCTTTGCCGCTGTGCCAGTCGGTCGCTTCGAGGAAGACCGGGTAGGGGAAGCTGAAGCCCGTGAACTGCGGCAGCGCCTCGCCGAACTGGTCGTGCGCGAGGTCTACGACCTTCTGCGGGCGGCCCGCGATGACGGCCCTGTTGTCCTCGTCGTCGTCCGGGTCGCCGGCGGTGTATCTCAAGTTCAATCCGCGCCGCTGCGCCTCTTCGCGCGTGATGCCGACGAAGAACGGGCGCAGGTCAATGCCCGTCGCGTCGCGGTAGCGTTTGACGAGCGCGCGGCTGACGGGGGCGGTGAGCAACACCGCGACGGCGCGGCCGCCGCCTTCGGCGCGCGCGAGCGCACGCACCGAAGGAGCGCCGAAGGCGCTCTCAGACTGCTCGGGCGGCGGTAGGAACGCGAGCCCGCCCCAATCAGCCTTTTCGTGTAGCCACGCCGGCACGGGCGCGCGCTCGTCGCCCGAATCTTGACCGACGCCGCGCACCTCCTCGCCCTCGGGCACGCTCGAAAAATCGGCGGGCCGCTCCTCGCCGAGCGCACGCGCGCCGGCCGGCCCGCGCCAGACCGAGACGCGCGCGCCGGGCAGCGTCGAGCGCATGAGCGCTGCGCGCTCGTCGAGCCAGCCCTGCGCGTCCTTCTCGCTCGCGTTAGCGGGCAGACGCAGGAGGGCTTCGGCCAGCGAGTGCGCGCCTTCGAGCGCCTGCCGTTTGGTCGCTTCGACCTGCACGGTGACGACGCGCGCCGTCGCCTGCGTCGAGCCGCCCGTCGCCGCCAGCGCGCCGAGCGCGAGCAGCAGCACGACGGGCGTCAGCCCCACGAAGAGGTATGTGATGATGAGGCGTCGGCGCACGCGCCACAGGAGCATCCGCTTGAGGCGCACGAGCCCCTTCAGGCCGTAGTAGAGGATGACCGAGAGGCACGCGAAGAATGTGAGAGGGCCGAGCAGGCCGAGCGGCGTCTCGCGGTAGAGTTGTGTGTCGCGCAGGAACAGACGCACGAAGAAGAGCGCGCCCGCGACCAGCGCCACGCGCGGCATCACGCGCCGGAGCCACTCGCGCACGCGCGCGAACCGTTCGGCCAGAGCCTCCGACCCGCCCTGCAATCTTCCTCCCATCAACGATTCCCTTCCCAGACTCTACGGTTCCGCCTGCCGTCTTTCCTCTTACGCATGCCTCGCGCGCACAGTTGCAGACCGGAAGAATTTCAAATTTGAAATTTCAAATTTATTCCTCGGCCAGCGCGCGGACGTGCGCGGCGACCGTGCCGCCGAGCGTCGAGAGGTTGTAGCCGCCTTCGAGGCAGGAGACGATGCGCCCGCCGCAAGCGTCGCGCGCCCAGTCCTTGATCGTGCGCGTCATGTTAATGAAGTCGTCGTCCGTCAACATCAGTTGCCCGAGCGGGTCGCCCGCGTGCGAGTCGAAGCCGGCCGAGATGATGAGGAGGTCGGGTTTGAACTTCGCGCCGATCTCTTCGAGCGCCGTCTCGAACGCGCGCCGATGCTCTGTGGCCGGCGTGCGCGCGCGCAAGGGCAGGTTCAGTGTGAAGCCGCGCCCGCGCCCCACGCCCGTCTCGGCGCGCGTGCCCGTGCCCGGATACCAAGGGTACTGGTGCGCCGAGAAGAAGAAGACCGAGGGGTCGTCGTAGAAGATGCCCTGCGTGCCGTTGCCGTGGTGCACGTCCCAGTCTATGACGGCGACGCGTTCAACTTCCCTGTGATGCCTCTGCGCGTAGCGCGCAGCGACGGCCGCAGTGTTGAAGAGGCAGAAGCCCATCGCGCGATCCGCGGTGGCGTGGTGGCCGGGGGGCCTGACGGGCAGGAAGGCGTTCTGCGCCTCGCCGCTCAAGACCATGTCCACGGCCTTGCACGCGCCGCCGGCCGCGCGCAGCGCCGCGTCGAGCGAGCGCATCGAGACGACCGTGTCGGCGTCGAGGTATCCGACGCCCTCGCTCACGGCGCGCTCGACGTGCTTGAAGTGCTGAGGCGTGTGCGCGGCCTGCACGTCGCCGCGCGGCGCGGGTGCGGCTTCGACTTCAAGCAGGCGCGGCCAAAGCTCCTCGTCTCCGCGCAGCGCCGCCATCACGACGGCGTAGCGCTCGGGGCTTTCTGGGTGGCCCTCGCCCGTGTCGTGCTGCTCGAAAACGGGGTGATGTATGATGGCCGTCGTCATGCGGCCGATTATGCGAGAGGGCCGGTGCGAGGTCAAACAACTGACTCCGCGGAGCGCCTGACTGAGCATGAAATCAGTACGCGCCGGCTCGTTTTCTCATCCTGACTGACTCGTGGTCGAATCGAAGACGCGGCGGAAGACTTGAAAAATCGCAGAGTTACGCCGCGGGCGCGCGGCGGAATGGTGTTTGCTGAAAGCCTCTGTGTGATTCGTCTCTCCCGTTTTATTTCGAGATGATTCGACCGGGGAGGAGTTTGGAGAATGAGAAAGGTTTTTGTCAGTCTGCTCTGCCTTTTATTCCTGTCGGCGGCGCTCTCGCTGGACGCTTCGGCGCAGGATCGTCGCCGTCATCGTTCGCGCTTCGGGCGTAAGGCGCGCACGGCGGCGATGCTCGCGGGCGGCGCGGCCGTCGGCGGGCTCATCGGCGGCAAGAAGGGCGCGGCCATCGGCGCGCTCGCGGGCGGCGGCGGCTCGGCGCTCTACACGTACAAGCTGCGCAAGCGCAACCGCAACTACTAAAAAGGGCGACGC
>DATFHD010000047.1:0-40663 GCA_035248785.1 Pyrinomonadaceae bacterium
CCTCCGGGGCTCCGTCGTTTCTATGCCGCTCGTTACCCGGCGTTGCGCTGCGCTCCACGCCGGGCTTTATGCTGCCCGCCCGCTCCGCGGGCTCGTCGCGCATTAAATCCCGGCGGGCGTCTATGTCTGACTGCCTACTGCTATCTGCCTACTGCCTGAGCTTCAACTTCAACTTCAGCGTCTCGCGGCCGCGGCGGACGGTCAGCTCGTACTCTTTGCCGGCCTTGGTGAAGAGGCCGGTGAGCTGGTCGAGGTTGAAGTCGCGCGCGGGGCGGCCGTCAACGGCGACGATGACGTCCTCTTCGCGGAGGCCGGCTTCGGCGGCGGGGCTGCCGGGCTCGACGGCGTTGACGGTGAAGGTGCGCAGGCTCCGCCCTTCGGCGACGAGGTCAAGCCCGCTCGTGTCCTGCCCGAACGGGTCGGAGAAGTTCGCGTTCGGTTCGAGAATCATGCGCCCGCGCGCGTAGTCGAAAATCACTTTGAAGCGCCGGAAGATTTCGCCGCCGAGCTGGCCGTCCGAGTTGGCGTTGGTGCCTTCGCCTTCGGCGTCGCGCGAGAAGGAGACGACCGGGTTGGGGAAGGTGAAGCGGCCGAGGCCGAGCTCCTTCACGCGGCTCTCGACGTAAGCGGTCTCGCCGCCCGCGCCCGCGCCGGTCTTCGACGCGGACGCGCCGGGGAGGAGTTCGAGCACTTTGTGCTTCTCCGCGAACGGGCGGTTGACGCTGAGCGAGCCGTCCGAGCCCGTGTCAACCTCGAAGTCGCCCTCTATCGAGTCGTGCCCCTCGAACCCGAGCCGGACGCGCGCGTAAGTGTGGCCGCCGCGCAGCGTGAAGGGCACGACCTCGCCCGCGCCCCTGTACTCGTAGCCGCGCGGGTCGTAGAGGTTGATGGTCTTCGCGGCGTAGTCCACCTCGACGACGAAGAGCTTGAAGAGGTCGTAGCCGATGACGCCGTCCACCCTGCGCCCGAAGCGCGCGAAGAGCGGCCCGAGCGACATGCTGACGACCTTCCGGTCGAAGAGGCGCACGCCGGGGAGCGCGAACGTCGCCCCGCCGAAGTAAGAGCCGTTGACCGAGCCTCCCATGCCGTGGATGTCCGCGTCGCCCAGACGCCGGAGCCCGAGCCCGCGCGCGTGGCGCGAGTCGAGGAGCGAGCCGCCCGCGCCCGTGTCGAGCATGAACCAGAGCGGGCGAGAGTTGTTCACGCGCGCGCGCAGGAGGATGACGTTGGCGTACAGGTCGAAAGGAATCTTCATCGCGGCCCTGTCCGTGTCGAAGCGGAACTCGGGCCGCGCCTTCTGAGTCTTACGCGACTCCGCGCGCCCGCGCGTCGTCTTCGCCGCGACGAAGGTCGGCAGGAGGAGGAGGAGAGAAGCGGTCAGGAGCAGCGTGGCCGAAGCGTTGTGTCGTCTCATCTCTTTACTTCCTTGTTAAGCTCAGCGTTTCGCGTGCGGAGAGTTTTTAGTCCTTCACTTTCCTGAACGCGCGCGCGTTCGTGTGCAGGTACTCGATGCGGCCGTCGGCGCCGGGGATGAGGAGGAAGGGGAGTTGCGGCGGCTCGCCCGCGGGCGTGACGACGAAGGTCAGCTCGCCGACCTTCGCGACGGGCGCCGTGTCGCGCTCCTCCCCCTCGGTGAAGGTGATGAAAAGCTTGCCGTCTTTGACGAACAGCTCGCAGGCGAGCTTCTGGTTGTTGACGTAGCGGCCGGTGTAGCGCTTCATCTCTTCGGCCGTCATCTCAAGGTGCTTGGCGGTGACGGACGCGTTCGGCGTCGCGGGGGGCGCGGCCGGCACCATCAACTCGAACGCCGCGCGCCACACGCCGTCGAGCGACTTCTCCGAAAGGTTACCGAGCGCGACGAGCGCGAAACGCCGCTCGGGCGCCATGCGGAAGATGCTGGTGAAGCCGGCCAGCGCGCCGTCGTGCATCGAGAGGCGCGTGCCGCGGTACTCGCTCAACTGCATGCCGTAGCCGTAACGTACGCTGCCAGCGGCCCTGCCCGCGACGGGGATGTCTGCGTGCGGCGTGAACATCTGCGCGAGCACATCGGGCGGGATGACCTGCTTGCCCTCCAACTTCCCGCCGTTCAGCAGCGCGACGGCGAGGCGCGCGAGGTCTGCGGCGCTTGAGAAGAGGAAGCCGTTCGGCCAGCCGACGACGTTGTCGGGGAAGGGGCGCAGGACTTTGACCTTGCCGTCCTCCGTCAACTCGTGCCCCTGCGAGAACGGATAGGTCATCGCCACGTCGAGCCGGAACGCGCTGTGTGGGATGCCGAGCGGGACGATGACGCTCTCGCGCACCTGCCGCGCGTAGGGCTTGCCGCCGACCTGTTCAATCACGTAGCCGAGCAGGTCGTAAGCCTCGTTCGAGTAGGAGAAGACGTGCCCCGGCTCGGTGAAGACGAAATCATCGCCCCACATCCTGACCGTCGAGCCCAGCGCCGACTCGTCGTGCGGGCCGTAGTCGGGGTCAACGTCAATCATCCCGGCCGTGTGGCTGAGGAGTTGCGCGGCGGTCAGTCGCGCGAGCGCGGGTGTCAGGCCCTTCGCGTACTCGCCGACGGGGCGGTCGAGTCTTATCTTCCCCTCCTCCGCGAGCGAGAGCAGCGTGAGGGCCGTAAAAATCTTGGTCGTCGAGCCGATGCGGAAGAGCGTGTCCGCCGTGACGGGCCGCCCCGTCTCCGAGTCCGCCACGCCGAAGCCCTTCGCGTAGACGACCCGCTCGCCCGAGACGACGGCGACGGCCGCGCCCGGCGTCTTCGTCTCCTTCAGGGCGGCGGCGACCGCCTCGTCCAGCTTGCGGAAGTCTGTCGCGCCCGCCTGCGCCCACGCCGCACGCGGCGAGAGCAGGAGCAGGAAGAGGAGCGGCAGTAGTAGAAGGAGTCTGTGCATATTCGTGCGCGGCCTCGTTTCTTCGGGCGCGGCCTCGTTTCCGGCGGCCGACGGGCGTTTGTTATACTCAGCGCCCGGCGACGCGGCAGACTATCCCTCATCCCGGTTCGGAAAGTCCTCAGCGGGGCGCTCAATAATTTCTCAACGACTTCTAAACGCGGCTATGGCGCAGCAAAACAGGCGGTTTTACGAGTTCGGGGGCTTTCATCTGGACGCCGCGAACCGCCTGCTGCTGCGCGAGGGCCGCGTCGTCCCGCTCAAGCCGAAGGTGGTCGAGACGCTGCTCGTGCTGGTCGAGCGCCGCGGCGAAGTCTTGGGAAAGGACGCGCTGATGGAACTGCTCTGGCCCGAGCAGTTCGTCGAAGAGTCGAACCTCACGCAGAACATCTACGTCCTGCGCAAGACGCTCGGCGAGACGCCCGGTGCGCCGGAGTTCATCGAGACCATCCCGCGCCGCGGCTACCGCTTCATCGCCGCTGTCACCGAGCGGACGGCCGACGGCAACGACGCCGCGTCCGCCGCGCCGCCTGAGACTGACGCCGAACCGCCTGTCGCGTCGTCTGCCGACGCGGGCGTTGACGATGAAGGCCGCGCTGTCGGGAATGTCGCGGGTGAGTCTTCAACTCCGAGCGTCGCGGACGAACCGACAACTCCGGGCGTCGCGTCGGAAGCTTCAATTCTTACTCCGCGGCCTTCATCAATGGTTGAACGGCCTGCGCGTCGGAGGACGGGCGCGCTGGTCGTCGCGGCGTTGTTGCTCGTCGGGGTCTTCGTCGGCGCGGTCTTCTGGGTGCTGATAGGCGGGAGGTCTGCGGGCGGTGCCTCAGTCCGCTCGGTCGCGGTGCTGCCGTTTAAGCCGCTCGGCGCGGAGGCGGAGGAGGCTTATCTCGGGCCGGGCATGGCCGACGCGCTGATTACGAAGCTGAGCGGCAACGGCCGCGTCGCCGTCACGCCGACGAGCGCCGTGCTGCGCTACGGCGAGGCGGGCCAAGACCCGCGCGCGGCGGGGCGCGAGCTGGGCGTTGACGCCGTGCTCGACGGCAAGGTGCAGCGCGCGGGCGAGCAGGTGCGCGTCACCGTTCAGCTCGTGCGCGTCGGCGACGGCGCGACGCTCTGGGCCGATAAGTTCGACGGGCAGTTCTCGAACATCTTCCGCATACAGGACGCCATCTCTGAGCGCGCGGCCTCTGCGCTCACGCTCCGCCTGAGCGGCGACGAGCGAGCGCGCACGCGCAAGCACTACACCGAGAACGCCGAAGCCTATCAGGCTTATCTGAAGGGGCGCTACTTCTGGAACAAGCGCACGCCCGAAGGCTTCCGCAAGGGCGTCGAGTACTTCCGCCGCGCCATCGAGGTTGACCCCGCCTACGCTCTCGCCTACGCGGGGCTCGCCGACTGCTACGTGCGCCTCGGCGACCGCGGCGGCGAGGAGGAGCGCGGCGCGGTCGCGCGCGGGACGGAGGCCGTCGGGAAGGCGCTCGAACTCGACGACTCGCTCGCCGAGGCGCACGCCGCCGCCGGCTTCATCAAGTTCCGCTTCGAGTGGGACTTCGCGGGCGCCGAGCGCGAGTACCGGCGCGCGCTCGAACTCGACCCCGATTATTCGGAGGCGCACCAGTGGTACGCCTTCCACCTGCTCGCGCGCGGCCGCCGCGCCGAGGCCGACGCAGAGATCACGCGCGCTCTCGAACTCGACCCCGTCTCGCTCGGCAACAACGAGGCGCGCGCTCTTTATCTTTACTTCTCGCGCCGCTACGACGAAAGCCTCGCGCAGTGCCGCAAGACTTTGGAGATGGAGCCTGAGTTCGCGCCGACGCATTACGTGCTGGCGCTCGACTACGAACAGCTCAAACGCTACGACGAGGCGGAGGCCGAACTGCGTCACTCAGGCGCGCTGGCCGCGCTGTCGCACGTGCTGGCCGCGACGGGGAAGAACGCGGAGGCGCGCGCCGTGCTCGCGCAGATGCAGGAGTCTTCGTCGCGCGGCGAGGCGGCGCCCGCAGACGTGGCGCTCGCCTACCTCGGACTCGGCGAGCGCGAGCGCGCCTTAGACTGGTACGAGCGCGCGGCCGACGCGCGAAGCCTGCGCCCCGCGTGGCTCCTGCTCGACCCGCGTCTCGACCCCCTGCGCGACTCGCCGCGCTTCGCCGCCCTGCTCAAGCGCCTCGGCGCGTCGGGGTGAGGCGTAACAAATTCTGCCAAAGAAACATTAGGAGGAAGCACGTTGATGAAGCGATACGTTCTTCTCGGTCTCGCCGTGCTCGCGTGCGCGGCGTCGGTGCGCGCGCAGGCGGGCGCGCAGAGTCAGCAAGACCCTTGCGCGGAGTTGCAGACGCGCGCGACGCGGGCCGAGGCGAGGCTACAGGACTGGCCCGCGCTCGCGCGCTACCGCGCCGACAACACGAAGCTCTCGCCGCCGTCAAAGGATGAAAGGCGGGTCGTCTTCATGGGCGACTCCATCACGGACAGTTGGGACGACCCGAAGTATGGCGGCTTCTTCCCCGGCAAGCCCTACGTAGACCGAGGCATCTCCGGGCAGACGACGCCGCAGATGCTCATACGCTTCCGCCCCGACGTGCTCGCGCTCAGGCCCGCCGTGGTCGTCATCCTCGCCGGCACCAACGACATCGCCGGCAACACAGGCCCGATGACGCTCGAAGCGATTGAGGACAACATCGCTTCGATGGCCGACCTAGCGCACGCCAACGGCGTCCGCGTCGTGCTCGCCTCGCTCCTGCCCGTCAGCGACTACGAGCAGCGCGACGGCAAGCCCATCAACCAGACCACGCGCCGCCCGCCCGAAAAGATCCGCGCGCTCAACGACTGGATAAAGTCCTACGCCGCCGCGCACGGCCAGATTTATCTCGACTACTACACGGCGATGGTTGACGCGCGCGGCTTCCTCAAAGACGAACTCAGCGACGACGGCCTCCACCCCAACGCCAAAGGCTACGAGGTCATGGCCCCCCTCGCCGAGCGCGCCATCGCCGCCGCGTTGAAGAGCAGGAAGTGACGCGGGCGTGTCGGGGCGTTGTAACTAAGGAACGAATAAGAGCCCTTGGCCGACGTCACGGCCTGCGGCAGATGCGCGCGGGCCGGGATGTGGTAATCCGCTTCGGAGGATCGCGGCTTGGGGGAGGGGGAGTTTTTCCAGACCGCGCGGCTCGACCTTAATCGCCCCCGCCCCGTAAGACTTACCCACGCGTGCGAGATTCTTAATCGTGTCCGGGTGCTTTAGAACCTCCCACAACCGCTCGATGTACTGTGGGTCATTGACGTGCGGGTAAACACAGAGGAAGCCCGTCAGCGGGAGGGCGCCCGCGAAATTCCTGATGAAGCGGGCGTTGCGCCTGCCCAAGTACGCGAAGAGAATCGGAGGGACGGGACGGGTCTCCATCTTATACCAAGGCTTTCTGGTCGCAATCAGGGGGCGACGGTGCAGCCCGAGCTCTTCGCCGCGCATCAGGTAAGCGCGCATGGCCTCGGGAAAAAATTCGGGCGCCTCCCCGCTCGGCGAGAAAAGCAGAGAGGGCCTGCCGGACTTGTCGAGGGCCGTCAGTGTCTCTTCTGTAATCGCATCGCCCGGCACATCGCGCGTCCGGCCGACGGCGGGAAACAGGAATTCGTCGGGGAGACCCAGCGCCTCGGCTTGGTCGCGGGTTAGATAAAAGAACTCGTTCGCGCCGGTCGCAATCCCGCGCATGACGCTCGCGAAATCCGACAGGGCGACGGCATCCGATCGGTCTTCGACGGGGGGGCGCGACAGCCCCGTCGAAATGCCCTCGGCGACGCCGCGGCGTTGCAGCAGTATCGCCCCGGACTGCCGCGTGAATCCGGAAATGACCCACTCCTTAACCTGTCGGGTTTCGGGCGACGTACACCTCGCCCACGCGAACTCGCGCCCCGGCGGGGCGTTCTCGATAAAGAGCACGACGGCGTTCGTGTCCACCCCGGGGAAAGGTGACGCGTCGTGCTCGAAGGTCAGGACGGCGTCGAGTCTGTAGCTGGCCGATATCCACTCCCAGAGCTGCGGCGCGAATTTCCCTTCGCAGGTATCGGCGGGCACGATGAATGCGAGCCTGCCGCCGGCGTCGAGCAGCGTCAACGCCCTCAACAGGAAGTAGACGTGAAATCCCGCCCTGCCGTCGAGCGCGCTCCCGGTCAGTGATTCGGCGAATGATTTTAAGGCCGCCTTGGTGTCGGCCGTCAGGCGGTGGTGCCGTATGTACGGGGGGTTGGCGACGATCGCTCTGAAGCGCCTCCGCGGCGGCGAAAGGACGAAGTCTGTGATGTGAACACCGGCAAGGTCGGCGTGAGTCAGGCCGCTCTGACCGGCCTGCGTCAAAACGTCCGGGTCGAGCTCTGTGCCGAAGAGGTCTACCGCCCGACCCAGTTCGCGCGCCGCGGCCTTGCCTGCGCGCAGGAACGCGCCTTCGCCTACCGCCGGATCGAAGAGGTGGTCGCTGCCGTTCCCGAGGACGTACGCGGCCATCGCATCCGCGACCCAAGCGGGCGTCCAGAACTGCCCCTTCCGTCGTAACCCTTCCCGCGCGGGCCCGGCCGCCGGCAGCTTCTGGTGCCTTGTACGTCCGCCGCCTCTATTCGCCATCGGCCGCCACCTCAATCGAAACCGCAGGCCCGGCCTCGGCCACCCCGTTGAGCACGCCGACGGCCTCCCCGCTCAACTCTAACCTCCCGCCCTCGAATTTTACGTAGGGCAGGATGTGGCCGTTCTTGTCTTCGACGTGCGCGGGCATCAGTTTGGGCTCCTCTATCGAGCGGGCCAGCGGGTAGGCGTAATGGTAGTAGATTTTGTAGATAATCTTTTTTGCGGTGGCGCCCGCGGGGGCCTGAAAGGTCTGGACTGTCGGCTCCACGCGGCCGTCGTTAATCAACTCTTCGATTCTGTCGAGGCTGATGCCGTAGGCTTCGTCGAAGAAGACGTGCCAGACGTGAATGGGTACGCCCGTACCGGCTTGCCACAAATTCAAGGGCGCGCGGTCTTCCTCTTTGACGATGACAGTCGGGAGCACCGCCGTCTTCTTCAGCCCCGGCTTGCCGCCCAAACGCTTCTGCGGTTTGAGCGCCGCACCGTAAGCGGGCATCTTCCTCGCCCGCCATAAACTGTTCTCACACTCGACCGCCAGCACGGCTCTACACAGGAGGTTCTTCATCCCCTCGTCGTCCTCGGGTGTGAAAGGTAACTGCTCGGCCCCGCCGAGCCCTGCGACGATTCTGTCGACCGCGTGCCTGTCGGCCCGGCGAAACACCAGAAGGTCAGGCCGTTTGAGCCGCCCGAGGCCGGCCTTCTCCAGCCGCTCGAAGTACAGCTCGAATTCGCGCGGGTCGTCGTCGGGCGCCACCCCGCTAGGCCCGTACGGGAGGGCGAAGAAGTCCTCCGTCTCGTTCACAGCTTGCGTCAGCCGCTCTTCGCTCCAGACTCCCTGCGACCAGCGCATAAGAAAATCGCTCCCCCGCAACCGTCTCGGGTTCAGGAGATAGTCGGCCCAAGGTAGGCTCGGGTGTCCCGTGAGTCCTAACCCTATCTCCTCAGGGAACGTCATCAGCGCGGTCTCAAATGGGTGCATAATTACGCGGCGCACGAGGTCTCGCTCCCGTCAATGTGGGTGTCGGCAGGTGAACTTATTTTTCGACCGCTCGACGCTCGCTTATCTTACCAGTAAATATGGAGTTCGGTGATGCCGAGGAAACTTAGGATAACGCGCGCACCTCTCACAAGCGAAACCGGGGCGTCAGAGCTATCAGAGAGGATGTCAATAAAAAGAGGGGCGGCCTTTGGAGGGCCGCCCCTTTCGAGTTGAGGAGAGTTGTTGTCGCCCGCGAGCGCGTCAGAAGTCGAACCGGAGCGCGAGCTGGATGACGCGCGGGTTGCTGCTGAAGACGTTGCTGGGGCGGTTGAAGTCGGTGTTGCCGGGGCGGATCGTGTTGACCTGCGCCACGCCGACGGTGTCTATCGGAGCCACGTCGTTCGGCGAGCCCGGGATGTACTGCGGGTGGTTGAAGGCGTTGAAGAAGTCGGCGCGGAACTGTATGCGCCGCCGGGTCTCGCTACCCAAGTAGAAGTTCTTGAAGAGCGAGATGTCGAAGTTGTTGATGCCCGGCAGTTGCAAGGTGTTTCGCGCCGAGTTGGCGACGGCGCCGAGGCCCGCCTGTATGTACTCGGCGTTCGGGTTGTCGGCGAGGTAGCCGACGATTGCCCCGCTCGTGTTCGTCAGCGCCGTGACGGTGCTGCCCGTGTTGCGCGCGCCGCCCGGGTTGCGGATGGCGCGGTCGGGCGCCGCGTCGCCGTTCAGGTTCGAGTCAATGCCCGAGAGCACGGTCGCCTTCTCGCCCGACTCCGCGATGTAGGTGCCGGCGATCATCCAGCCGCCGAGCGCCGTCCGCACGAAGCCATTCGAGTCGTGGCGGAAGAAGGGCAGCTCGTAGATGGTGCCGAGCGTGAAGCGGTGGCGGCGGTCGAGAGCCGAGTCCGCGCGCTCGGGCCGTAGGTTCTGGAAGTCCTGCACGCGGCGCGGGCTCAGGACGGTCGAGAAGACTTCGGCCGTGGTGTCGTCAATCAGGTGGCTCCAAGTGTAGGCCGCGGTCATCTGAAGGCCGGCCGAGAAGCGTCGGGCGAGCGAGGCCGAGGCGCCGTGGTAGGTAGAGTTCCCGTTCGACAGGAAGCCGACGACGCGCGCGCCGTTGAAGCCCGCGTTGGCGTAGGCCGCCGGGTAGTTCGAGCGCGCCTGAATCTGCGCGAGCGTCAGGGGCAGCGCGTCGAGCTGCGCCTGCGTGGGGTGCTGTAAGAACGTCGGCAGGCCGCCGATTGACGGCGAAGCCTTCGGCTGGCTGTTCAGGCGGTTCTGCGTCAGGAGGTGGATGCCGCGCGTGCCGAGGTAGCGCGCCTCGAACGACCAGTCCTTGAGGAACTGGCGCTGGAAGCTGAGCGACCACGTCAGCGAGTAGGGCACCTCTTGGTCTGGGATGAACGAGGCGGTGTTGGCGCGTGCCGCCGCCGGGTCGTTGCCCACGTCAACGGGCGTCGGCGGGATGCCGCCGCCGGCTAGGAAGCCGGGGGTCGCCGCCGCGGGGTCTACCGCGTTGGTCTGGTTAGACTGCGGCGGGAGCGCGAGGATGTAGAGGTTGTCGAAGATGTAGTCGTAGGCCATCGAGAAGCCGGCCCGAATCGAGCTCTTGCCCGACGCGCCGAAGACGCGGCCGAGCATGCCCGAGTCGAAGTTCGGCGAGTAGGCGAGGCCGACCTTCGGCGCGAAGTTCCAGAACTGCTCCTTCGGCACGTTGAACTCAATCAGTCCCGGCACGCTGGCGATGGAGTTCAGCGCCTGAAGCTTCGCGCCCTTCGGCACCTGCTGGTACGAGTAGTTGACGCCGAGGTTCAGCGTCAGGTTGGAGCGGACGCGCCAGTCGTCCTGCGCGAAGGCGTAGAGCAGGTGTTGGTCGCCGTAGTAGGGCGACGCGCCCACCGTGCGCTCGCCGAGGAAGTCCGGGCTGATGTCCTGTAGGAAGAGGTCGAGCGTGTTGTACTGGTAGTCGCCGCGCTGGCGCTGGACGAACGACTGCGGCGAGATGACGCGCCGGAAGTCGCCGCCGAACTTGAACGAGTGGTTGCCCTTGAGCCACGTCAGGTTGTTGACGACCTGATAGTTGTTCTCGACGTAGGTCTGCGGGGCGTTCGGGTCGGGGCCGATGTCGAGACCCAAATCGAGCAGGCCGATGTTCGGGAACTGGTCGAGCCCCGGGAACGTGAGCCCCGAAGGCGCGGTGATGGGTTGCGAGAAGCGGCGGTAGGCGAGCCGCGTCTCGTTAATCAGGTTCGAGCTGAAGTTGTGCAGCAGCGTGTAGCTGAACAGACGCCCCTGAATCGGGAGCGCGACGTAGAAGGCCGGCAGGTTGGCCTCGGTGTCTATGTCGGCCGTGTTGGTCATCGTGAAGCGGAAGCGGTGCTGCGTCGCCGACGACTGGTTGTAGTCAATGTTCGTGACGAAGTGGTTCTGCTTCGTGAAGTTCGGCGAGGCGATGGCCACGTCGCCGATGGGGATGTTGATGACTTGCCCGGCCGGGCACTCGCCGCCCGTGCGCACGGTGCGGCAGAACGGGATGGTGCCGGTCTGCGTGGGCGCGACGGGGACGTACGTTTTGAAGATGGCGAGGTTCGTCGGCGACAGTCCGGGCAGCGACTGTATCGTCGCGAAGCCCGCGGCCGTCGGGGCGGTGATTCCGCCCGCGCCCGCCGCCGAGCCGACCTGCAGGCGCTCGTAGCCGAAGAAGAAGAAGAGCTTGTCCTTACCGCGGAAGAGGGCCGGGCCGCCCTCGCCGAAGCGCGGGAAGTAGACCGGGCCGCCGACGTTGAAGCCGCCGCGGAAGAAGTCCGAGCGTGGCATGAAGAGGTCGCCGTCCGCCGGGTCGCGCGTGACGCCCGCGTTCTTCTGTAGCGTGTCGAGCGCGTTCAGGTAGCGGTTGCGGAAGAAGCCGAACATCGAGCCGCGGAAGTCGTTCGTGCCGGACTTCGTGACGGTGATGAACTGCCCGCCGTTCGAGCGGCCGAACTCGGCCGAGAACTGATTCTGTAAGAGCGAGAACTCGGCGACGTTCTCGGGCGAGATGTAGACGGTCGGGCCGGTCACGTCCTTGCGGTTGTTGTCCACGCCGTCGAGCATGAAGTTGTTGTTGCGCGGGCGCTGGCCGCCGACCGAGCCGCCCGTCCCGACGCCGACGCCGCCCGTCGAGGAGACGTTGGGCGCGAGCAGCGCGAGGTTGTTGACGCCGCCGCCGAAGGCGCCGCCGACGTTCGTGATGGCCAGCTCGACCACCTGCCGCTCGCCGAACGACTTGGCGAGCGTGTTGTCCGTGGTGTTGACGAGCTCGGCGCCCGCGGCCGAGACTTCGACCGTCTCGCCGGCGAGGCCGACTTGCAGTTGGACGGGCAGGTCTGTCGTCTGGTTCAACTGCACGCGCACGTCGTTGAGCGTCGTCGTCTTGAAGTTGGCTGCTTCGACCGAGACGCTGTAGTCGCCCGTGAGCAGGTTATTGAACTGATACTCGCCGCTGTCGTTGGTCTGCGCGGTCTGCGAGGTGTTGGTCTGCTTGTTGGTGATGGTGACGCGCGCGCTGGGCACGGCCGCGCCGTTCGGGTCGCTGACGACTCCGCGCACGTTCCCCGTGGTCTGCTGCGCGAGGGCCGTCGCCGCGCAGACGGCGACGAGCACGACGACGCGCAGCAACGCCGCCGTCAGCCTCAACGGATTCGCTCCTATCATACTAATGCTCCTTATCTCCCTCCCGACTCCTTGTTAACAGTCCGGCGCTGTCCAGTTATTTGGACGGGCGCGGTTCGTAAGGTCTGACTCTCGGTAAGTGGGTCATTCCTGCCAGAGCGTTTTATTCAAGGGGCGTGCCCGAGCGGCGAGCGGCGTCGTGCGTGAGGGAAGAGAACGGGCCGTCGAACGAATATTCGTAGAATCGGCGAAGGGCCATTGCCGAAATTGGATTTTGTGTGTGAGGGCTTCCGGCTTCGACGCGAGAACGCGCGTCCAACGCTTCGTACGTGCGTTTTCTTATGCTCGGTTTATTCCGACGATTTGTACGCGTGAGGATTTCAATGTGCGCCCAACGTCGGAAGATGTACAATCCGCCGGAAGAGGGGGCAGCGGGCTATGGCTGACGTTGAGAGGCCGCGGGGTTCTCGCCGTAGTAACGGCGGGCCTGTGTTCCTCAGCACGGCCGCCGCCACGCGTAAAGACTACCGCCTCGCGCTCTTCGTCTGCGCGGTCTTGGCCGCAGCCTTCCTGCTGACCGCGCCGTGGGCCGGCCGTCAACTGCCCGCGCAGCCGACCTTCGTACCCATCTACAACGCGGCCGTCATCGTCCTCGACCTCATCACGGCGCTACTGCTCTACGCGCAGTTCCGGCAACTGAAGCGGCGCTCGTGTCTCGCGCTCGCCTGCGGTTACCTGTTCACGCCGCCCGTCATGGCGGCGCACACGCTCTCGTTCCCCGAAGCCTTCGGCCCCGGCACGCTCTTCGGCGGCGAACAGACGACCGCGTGGCTCTGGATGGGCTGGCACGGACTGTTCCCCTTCTTCGCCGCCGCTTACGCGCTGCTGTTGCGGCGCGAGGAGCGCGAAGGGGCTGAGGGCGAACACGTCGGCAAAGGCGCGGCGGCGTCGGCCGTCTTCGGCACGCTCGCGCTCGCGGCCGTCGTCATCCTGCTGACGACGGCGGGCGAGCGCTGGCTGCCCGAGTTGATGCTCGGCAGCAGCTACAAGTCTCAGTTCACGCGGCTGATTCTCTCGGCCGGCTGGCTGTCGCACTTGGCGACGCTCGCGCTGCTCGTCTGGGCGACGCGTCTGCGGCGGCTGCTCGACATCTGGGTCGGCGTGACGCTCGCGGCGCTGGTGTGCGACCTCGCGCTGAGCGCCATCCTCGTCACGGGCCGCTACCAGCTCGGCTTCTACATGGGGCGCGTCTACGGGTTGCTCGGCGCCGTCTTCGTCCTCGCAGTCCTTTTGCGCGAGGCCGTGGCGCTCTACGGCGACGCCGTGCGCGCGGCCGCCAGCCTGCGCGAGTCGGAGGAGAAGTACCGCGCCGTCTTCAACTCGATTAACGAGGGCTTCAGCCTGCTGGACATCCAGTTCGACGAGCGGGGCGAGGCGTACGACATCATCATCCGCGACGCGAACCCCGCGCAGGATCGCATTGACGGCGTGCGCGCGCTAGTCGGCAAAAGGGTGCGCGAGCTCTTCCCCGACCTTGAGCAGAAATGGATTGACCGCTACGCCAACGTCGCCCGCACCGGCGAGCCGGAACACTTCGAGGACTGGTCGGAGGTCACACAGCGCTGGTACGAAGTTGACGCATCGCGCGTCGGCGGCGAGGGCAGTTCGCTCGTCGCCATCGTCTACAACGACGTTACCGAGCGCAAACGCGGCGAAGAGGCGCTGCGTACCAACGAGGAGCGCCTGCGCCGCGCGAACGAGGAGCTTGAGGAGCGCGTGCTTGAGCGCACGGAGGAGTTGGAGGAGTTGGCACGGAACCTTTTGAGGGAGGTCAAAGAGCGCGCGGCGGCGGAGACGCGCGTGAAGAACCTGCTCAGGCAGCTCGTCACCGTGCAGGAGGAGGAGCGCAGGAGGATTGCGAGGGAGCTGCACGACACACTGGGCCAGCAGCTCGCCGCGCTGCGGATGAGCATCGAAGTCCTCAAGGTCAAGTCGGGCGGCGACGGGCTGCGCGAAGACACCGAGAGGATGCAGTCCATCTTCGACCAGCTCAACTCGGACGTTGACTTCCTCGCGTGGGAGCTGCGGCCCGTCGCGCTCGACCACCTCGGCCTCGACGCCGCGCTCCGGAGCTTCGTGCGCGATTGGAGCGAGCACTTCCGCGTCGCGGCCGACTACCACGGCTTCGGCCCCGACGCCCCGCGACTGCCTTCGGAAGTCGAGACGAACCTCTACCGCATCCTCCAAGAGGCTTTGCAGAACGTCCACAAGCACGCCGGGGCGACGCGCGTCAGCGTGCTCCTTGAGCGAAGGGACGGGCGGGTCGTGCTCATCGTCGAGGACGACGGCCGCGGCTTCGACCCCGAGGCGGAGGCGGCCGAAAACGGCGAGCGCGGGATGGGCGTGACGAACATGCGCGAGCGCGCGTCGCTCTTAGGCGGCAGCCTTGAGGTCGAGAGCGCGTCGGGCGCGGGCACGACCCTCTTCGTCCGCGTCCCCGTCAGGCCGCAGGAAAAAGGGAGCCACGCCGGGTAAAGCTTATGGACAAGAGAGCGTTGACCCGCGAGTACAAAGAGAACAGGCGCCCGATGGGCGTCTACCAGATTCGGAACACCGTCAACGGCAAGGTGCTGGTCGGCGTGAGCGTTGACCTGCCTGCGAGCCTCAACCGCCACCGGGCGGAGCTGCGCATGGGAGGCCACCGCAACCGCGTGCTTCAGCAGGAGTGGGCCGAGTTCGGCCCCGAGGCTTTCGAGTTCGAGGTGCTCGACACGCTCGCGCCGCCCGAGCGGCCCGACTACGACCCGAAGGCAGACCTACGCGCGCTGGAAGAGCTGTGGCTCGACAAGCTCACGCCCTTCGGTGAGCGCGGCTATAACGCCCCGCCGAAGCGCGCCGCGCCTTAGAGCTTCAGAGTCCGAACAGGTCTGTCACTCGCACGGCGAGTGTGTCCTCGCCCGTCGCGGCGTCAACCTCGATGGCGGGCAGGCCCAGACGCGTCGTCTCCTCGCGGAGTGTGTCTGTGAACATCCGGTCGCGTTCGAGCAGGTTGCGCAGGGCCCTTTCCGGGTCGCTGGTCTTGGCGAGAAATCCCCACGCCGCCCCGCCGCGTCCCTCGAACACGGCGCGGCGGAAGTCGGGCGTCGGAAGGAGCCAGACGGCGCGGCCGGGGACGGATAGGAGCGGCTTGACGAGGCGCGGCAACAGCCGGAACCCTTCGGCGATGACGCCGGGCTCGCGCGGGAGGCGCAGCAGGTCTTCGAGAATGAAGTCGAAGCCCTCGCCGCGGAACCAGTGGAACGTCTCTAGCATCGTCTCCGGGGTTCGGTTCACCCAACGCTCGTCCATCTCCATTTCGAGAAATGTGTGCAGCAGCGGGCAGGCTTCGCGTGAGCCGCGGCGTGCGTGCTCCGCCATCGCGTCGTCGGTTGAGTAGACGCGCAGGCCGTGGCGCGCGGCAACACGGCGGGCGACGGTTGATTTGCCCGCGCCGCTCCCGCCGCCGAGCCAGTAGACGTGCCGGAGCTGTTCACGAAGCGCCGGGCTGTCGGCAGTACTTTCGTCCCACACTGGCGACATGGTTTTCGCGGCCGGTGAAGCGCGCCGCGTCTTAAGGCCGGAAGCCTTCACTGCCCTCTACCAGTCAACGACCTCGACGGCGTCGCCCTTCGCCACCGTGCCTTCGGCGAGGACGGCGCAGTAGACGCCTGCGTTTGCCCCGTGCGCCTGCGCGACCGTGCGGAAGACTTCAGGGTTGTGCGCGCCCGTGTCGGGGTCGAGCGAGACCATCTTGCAGCGCGGGTCGCGCTCAAGCGCGGCCAACACGGCGCTCGGGCCGATGCGCAGCCTTCGGCCGACCCAAGCGTCTTCGCCGAAGCCTTCGCCCGCCGCGAGGTCGAGGTAGACGTTGGCGCGGAAGCGCCGCTTGTCTAAGGGCGCGCCGACTTCGCCCTCGACCTGCCGGATGGTCTGAAGGCTGATGAGCGAGACGGGGCGGCAGTCCGTCAGCGCGCGGTCGGAGCGGACGAGCTTGAGGCTGTGTTCGCCGCGCAGCCCTTCGCACAGCATCTCGATTAGCTCAGGGGCTTCGATTGAGACGACCTCGCCGCCGGGCGTCAGCACGTCCAAGTCCAAGTCTCCCGGCTCGGCGTTCGCCGGTGTGACTCCGGGCGCGATTGCTTGTGCTTCGGCAAGGTTCGGCGGGGCCGCAGCCCTTTCGGGGCGGCGGAAGCGCGGGCGGAAGAGCAGCATACGCTCCTGCGCGGTCGCGTTCAGGTAGGGGAAGCCTTTGCGCGCGGCCGAATCCCCGAAGGCGTAGCAGCGGTCGCCGTAGACGCCCGAGAAGCCGAGGAACGCCTCCGCCAGTTCCTCGCCGGCCATGCTCTTCACGGGGTAGCGCCAAAGACTTTCCACCTTCCCGACTGTCGCCACGTCTCCCCCTTTCGTTCTCCCGGCCCTCGCCGTCTCTCGAACCTTCCGTCAGCGCTTCACCTCCGTCGGCACCCCGACGACCGTGAAGCTACCTTCCACGAACGAGGTCGTCGCCGCGTCGGCCGTGCCCTTGAAGCCGGGCTGCTTGCCGCCGACGCTCACACGGAACTCGCCCGGCTCGACGACCGCGCGGCCTTCGTCCGTAATGACGGCGAGCTGTCGCGGCTCAATCGTGAAGCTCACCACGCGCCGCTCGCCCGGCTTGAGGCGCACGCGCTCGACGCCCGCGAGTGAACGCACGGGCATGCGCACCGAGCCTTCGGCGTCCGTCACGTAGAGCTGCACGACCTCGTCGCCCTCGACGCGCCCCGCGTTCTCGACCGTCGCACTCACCGTCAAAGGCGAGTCGGGCGCCGCGCGGGCAGGTGAGATTTTAAGTCCCGAGTAGTTGAAGCGCGTGTAGCTCAAGCCGTGGCCGAACGGATAGAGCGGCTGCCCCTTGAAGAAACGATACGTGCGCCCCTCCATCGCGTAAGACTCGAAGGGCGGCAACTGGTCAACAGACTTGTAGAAGGTGACGGGCAGTCGGCCCGCCGGGTTGTAGTCGCCGAAGAGCACGTCAGCCAGAGCCGCGCCTCCTTCTTCACCCGGATACCAAGCCTGCACGATGGCCGGGACGTTCTCGTCGGCCCAGTTGACGGCGAGCGCGCTCCCCGACATCAGCACGAGCACGACGGGCTTGCCCGTCGCGGCGACCGCTTCGAGCAGAGCCTGCTGTCGCGCGGGCAGGTTGATGTCCGTGCGGTCGCCGCCGAGGAAGCCGGGCTCGTGCACGCTCATCTCCTCGCCTTCGAGCTGCGACGAGAGGCCGAGGACGAGCACGACCGTATCCGCCTGCTTCGCCACGTTCACCGCCTCCGCGTAGGGCGAGACGGCCGCCTGCTGCGCGGGCGGCTGCCACACGAGTCTCGCCACGGCGCCGATGCGCCCCTCGTAGTAATCCATGCGTATGTCGTAGCTCCTGCCCGCTTCGAGCGTGACCTCGCCGGTGACGGTCGTCGGCGCGTGCTCCGTCCAGTCCTCGGCGATGAGCTTGCCGTCGAGGTAGACGCGCAGGCCGTCGTCGGCCGTCGCGCCGAGTCGGTACTTGCCAGAGACGGCCGGCACGAGCTTGCCCGTCCAGCGCGCCGAGAACTCGTCGGCCGGGACGCCGGGCGCCGGGCCGCTCATCCCCCAATCGAAGTTGACGGAACCTTCGTCGCGCGTCAGCACGGGCGGGCCTTCGAGATTCCTGTTCGCGAAGAACTCCGCCTTCAGGTTGCGCAGCGCCGAAGGCGGGACGGGGACGACCGAGACCTCCGTCAGCGTCGTGCCTTGTGCGTAGAGCACGCGCGTCTCCGGCGAGACATGGCGGCGTATGCCTTCGAGCGGCGTGGTGGCGCGCGAGGGCTGGCCGTTGTAGTTGCCGAGCAAGACCTGCGCGTCGTCGGCGTTCGGGCCGATGACGGCGATCGTTTTCAAGTCCTTCCTGAGCGGCAGCGTGTTCCTCTCGTTCTTGAGCAGCACGACGGACTCGCGGGCCGCTTCGAGCGCGAGTTGGCGGTGCGCGGGCGAGTCGTTCTCGGAGAAAGGAATCTGCGCGTACTTCACCGACTCGGGCGGGTCGAAAAGCCCGAGCCGGAAGCGCGCCTCGAAGAGACGCTTGACCGCCGTGTCTATCTCGCCTTCGGAAATCTGCCCCTGCTTCACGGCGTTGACTAAGGCGCGGTAGGTGTCGCCGCACTCAAGGTCGGTGCCGCGCTTCACGGCGACGGCGGAAGCCTCCTCGGGCGTCTTCGTGAAGTTGTGGCGGCGGAAGATGTCTTCGATGGCGCCGCAGTCCGAGACGACGTAGCCCTTGAAGCCCCACTCGCCGCGCAGGAGGTCTCCGAGCAGGTGCGTGTTGGCGCAGGCCGGCTCGCCGTTGATGCGGTTGTAGGCGCACATGACGGAGGCCGCGTTTGCTTCGGTGACGGTGGCGCGGAAGGCGGGCGTGTAGGTCTCGCGCAGGTCGCGCTCGAAAGCCTTCGCGTCGAAGCGGTGGCGCTCGGGCTCCGGCCCCGAGTGGACGGCGTAGTGCTTCGGCGTCGAGACGACCTTCAGATACTTCGGGTCGTCGCCCTGTAAGCCCTTGACGAACTCGACGCCGAGTCGCGCCGTCAGGTACGGGTCTTCGCCGTAGGTCTCCTGCCCTCGGCCCCAGCGCGGGTCGCGGAAGATGTTGATGTTCGGCGACCAGAACGTCAGTCCGTGGAAGCGCGCGCGGTTGCCCTGCCGCTGCGCCTCGTGGAACTTGGCGCGCGCCTCGGTCGAGATGACATCGGCGACGGAGCGGATGAGCCGCGGGTCGAAGGTCGCGCCGAGGCCAATGGCCTGCGGGAAGACGGTCGCCGTGCCCGAGAAGGCGACGCCGTGCAAAGCCTCGTTCCACCAATCGTACTCGGGGACGCCGAGGCGCGGGATGGCCGGCGCCGCGTTCATCATCTGCGACACCTTCTCTTCGAGCGTCATCCGCGAGACGAGGTCTTCGACGCGACGCTCTAAGGGGAGGGAAGAATCGAGGTACGGCGCGCGGGCGTTGGCTTGCGGCGCCTGCGCGGAGACCGGCGAGCCGACGAAGACGAAGCAGAGCGCGATCGCGACGGCGCGGGAACTTTTCCGGAGACGTTTGCGTGACGTTAGGCGAAAGAGTTTCATAGTTATCAACGCCCGACAGAGATAACGGTGACTGACTTGGGTTCCAGTTTCAGCGTCAGCTTTCCGTTCTGAACCTTAGCCGCGAAGGGCTTCGGCACGACCGTGTTCGGCGCCTCGAAGGTGTTGACGCTGTCAACCTTCGGCGCGGTCAGAGTCTCCCCGGCCGCCGACGTGGCCGCGACGCCCGAGAGGCTCGCCTCTATCTCGGCGGGCCGGTTGGGGTCGAGGTTCGTGACCGCCAGCCAGAGACGGCCGGCCGCGTCCTTCGCCGCGATGGCGTCAACGCGCGGCAGCGTCACGTCGCCGTGCGTGTATGTGCCGGCGTCGAAGGTGACGGGCACGAACGCGGCGTCCTGAAACGGCACGTACATCTTGAAGACGTAGTAGGTCGGCGTCAGAACCATCTTCTCCCTGTCCGTCAGGATCATCGCCTGAAGGACGTTGACCATCTGCGCGATGTTGGCCATGCGGACGCGTTCGGCGTGGCGGGCGAAGATGTTGAGGTTGAGCGCGGCCAGCACGGCGTCGCGCAAGGAGTTCTGCTGGACGAGGAAGCCGGGGTTGGAGCCGGGCAGCGGCGCGTACCACGCGCCCCACTCGTCCACGACGAGCGCGACCTTCTTCTGCGGGTCGTACCTGTCCATGATGGCCGAGTGCTTACTGATTAGATTCTCCATCGCCAGAGTGGCCTTGAGAATCTGACCGTACTCGGCCTCGCCGAACCCGACGGACGCGAGTTTCTTTTCCCAGTTCACGACCGTGTAGTTGTGCAGCGAGAGGCCGTCCATGTCCCAGCTCCACTGGTGCTTCTGGTACGCCTTCATGACTGCCTCAGTCCACTCGTCGAAGCGCGGCTCGCCGCCGCCCGGGCCGACGGCGATCTTGAGCATACGCTGCCCTTCGCGCTGCTCCGGGTTGTAGTTCCTGACGAAGCGGCTGTAAATCTTCAACTGGCTCACGTAGTAGTCGGGCGTCATGTTGCCGCCGCAGTCCCAACTCTCGTTGCCGATGCCGAGGTAAGCAATCTTGTAAGGCGCGGGGCGGCCGTTGGCGGCGCGCTCCGCGGCAAGCGCCGTCGGCTGCGCGGCGGTCAGGTACTCAAGCCACTCGGCCGCCTCCTGCGGCGTGCCCGAGCCGACGTTGACCGAGAGATAGGCTTCGGCGCCGATCTGTTCGATGAAGTCCATGAACTCGTGCGTCCCGAAAGTGTTCGGCTCGATGACGCCGCCCCAGTTGGGGTTGAGCGTCTCGGGCCGCCGCGGGCCGACGCCCTTGCGCCAGTGATACTCGTCCGCGAAGCAGCCGCCGGGCCAGCGTACGTTCGGCACCTTTAACGCCCTGAGCGCGGCGACCACGTCGTTGCGGATGCCGCGCGTGTTGGGGATGGCGGAGCCGGGGCCGACCCAGACGCCCTCGTAGACGCCTTTGCCGAGGTGCTCGGCGAACTGGCCGAAGATGTTTCGGTCTATCTTCGCCCCGGACTTGGAAGCGTCCACGGACAACTCGATTTTCTGCGCGGCCGCGTCGGGCGCGTTTAAGAGCACGCACGCCAGCGCGAGCCAGACGAGAAGCGCGCGCCCGCCGGAGGGCCGGCGCCTACGGCCGTGAATGTCGGTTCTGATTTCGGAAGCTGGTGTGGAGGCCATCTGTTCTGCTCCGGATAAGACGAGACGACTCAGACCCCGCCGCGGTCGGCGAAGCGAAGTCGCCGAACGTGAAGCCGAAAGAAAAAGCTTGCCGGGGAACTGCGCCGTACAAGGAAGTTCGAACGCAGGCATTGTAATCGAACGACGGCCCCCGCCCGCAAGTATTTCTCGCGACGCAGCACCTCTGATCCCGCCGACGCCGCCTTTACGCGTTACACAGGTGGCGGGCGTAAGGCCGGAGTCCCACACGGCCGCGCTCGCGCTAACATCCAAAATTAAATTCTCCGCATCTGAGACGGCTTATATGTTCATGAGAGATGAAACCCCCGGGAGGGCCGCGTCCTCCCTCAGTCCCGCGGCCCGCGCACACTTTTTCTCGGGAATAAAAAGAATACCGATCAGTCAGCTACTTCGAGAGGGCGCCAAGGCGGCGCTACAAGGCCCGGGCACGACGCCCTCACCACGGTTCGGCCACGGACTCCGCCGTGAAATTCCGTAGACTCACCTCGGCTGGGTTCTCTCCGCACGACCGTCTCGCATCCGAAAATTCTCGGTAAGGATTAGCCAGTCCTCGTCACCTACTCTTGTGAGCGGGAAGTGAAGTGACGGTTACGGCCGGCACCGTCTGCACGTCCGCTCCGACACAGCCCCCGAACAGAAAAGCCAGAGGCGGCGGCCAGAACCCTGCGTTACGGCCGGACGGTCGTGGTCTGCCCGCAGAGAGGTGCGAACCGATGCAACTCCATCCGAGGTCGCGTCCAACGGCTTGGACGCACGACGGTCTCACGCGCACGGTGCGAAGGCGCGCCGGACGCCGACGGGCGCTCCTGATGCTGACGCTCGCTCTCCTGCTTTGCGCGCCGGCCACGGCGTGGGCTCAGTCTCAGCGGCCCGCCGGACGCGGCGCGACCACACCAGCCGCCGCCGCCGGCCGCCGGCCGGCGAAAGCATCAACGCCGACTCCGATGGGCTCGATGCTCAAGCAGTGCGGGCAACGCCCCGTGTGCCTCCGCCTGCTGGCGGAGTACGGGGCGCTGCTCAGCGCTAATAGCGACCAAGCCACCGTGCCGTCCGACTACGCCTTCAGCGGCGAGGCGGAGGTTCGGCGTTTCCAGCGGCGCGCGGGTAGTGCGTTCGAAGTGGTCGGCGGTGTCCGCGTGGAGCTACAGCCGCAGGCGCTGAAGGCGTTCTTGGCGGCGCGCGCCGAGGCACGGCGGCTCGGGTTGGAGATCACGCCCGCGGGGGCCGACGCGGCGCGACGTAGCTACGCCGACACGCTGCGCCTGTGGCGGAACAGAATCAAAGAGGGCCTGACTTACTGGGTCGGCCGCGGCAAACTCACGGGTGCGGAGGCCGAGAGGCTGCGCGAACTCGCGTTGGAGCGACAGTTAATCGAAATCCTGAAGCTGGAAGAGCGCGGGCTCTATTTCGGGGCGGGGCACGGTAAGACCATCCTGCACACGGTAGCGTTCCCGGGCGCCTCGCAACACAACGCCCTGCTTGCCCTCGATGTCGAGCAGCATAGCAACCCTTCGGTGCGGGAGATTCTTGCGCGCCACGGGTGGTTCCAGACCGTGGAGGACGATGCCCCGCACTTCACCTTCCTCGGGCTGACGGCGGCCGAACTTCCCGCGCGAGGTCTGCGCCGCGTCGGCAGCGGCGGGCGGGTCTACTGGCTGCCGAAGGTGGAGGCGCGCACGGCGGCCGGCCCGCGCACGCCACAGAGCGCCGCGGCGGGCGGGCGAGGAGTGAAGCTGCCCGTCAAGACCTCGGTCAGAAATCCGTACGTCACGGTCGGAGTCGGTGTTAATATTCCGCCCGTGATGGAGCCTCTGCTCCGTCAGCTTTCCCTGCTTTACTTCAACACCTCCGGCGGGCGGCTTCACATAACAGACGCCATGCGCTCGCCGGAGGAGCAGGCCGGCGCGATGTATCACAACCTCCGAGTCTACGGGGAGTCTCACGTCCTGAGCACTTACGGCTGGAGCAAAGCCGCGTCCGAAGTCGTCGAAGCTTACCGCCCACTGAGCCGCGACGCGCGGTGGGCGACCGCCGAGATGGCGCGCGTCATCCGTGCGCAGGTCAGGGCGGGCGTCTACGTCTCAGACCACCTGCGCGGCAGGGCCTTCGACATCCGCCTCAGCAGCGCGAGTGAGTCAATCCTCGCCGGCATCGTGCAGAAGATGGGCGGGGAGTTTGTGCGCGAGCCCGACCACTTCCACGTCGAATTCCCGGCGGGCGTGCGCGCCCCGTCCGCCACTCACACCAACGAAAGCGAGGGTAGCCATGAAGTCGAGACCGGGCGGTCACGCCCACTCTAACCGCCATGCAGTCCCCAACCTCCTCAACCTTCGCGGCGGACATCCGCGCCCCCGGCGTGCGCGCACGAAGGTCTTGACCGCGCTCACGCTGCTGACCTTCGCCATCTTGCCGCTCCGCGCCGCGCACACGGCGACGCAAGGGCAGGGTGTGAACGGCCCCGCCGCACGTCCGCTGCCGGTTGAGGCGCCGGCCGAGTATGAGATCGGCGGCGGCGAGCGTCACCCGTACCCAGTCACGCTCGCCGCCGGAGAGTTCCTACAGGTCAGGGTCGAGCAGGCGGGGGCTGACGTTACGCTCCGACTGCTTAACGCGGGCGGGGACGAGGTGGCGCGGATGAACGGCCCGAGCGGGCGCAGCGGCACGGAGACACTCTCTTACGCGGCGGACGCGGCCGGCGCTTACACGCTGGAGGTCTCCGTCGCGGACGAGAAGGCGGCGCGCGGCCGCTATTCGATCAGGCGCACGGCCGCGCGCCCCGCCACGGCGGCGGACAGGCGTCGCGTCGAGGTGGAGCGCACGTTCGCCGAAGGCATGAAGGCGGCGGACACGCGCGGGCAGGCCGAGGTCGGCGTCGCCAAATTCACCGAGGCGCTGGCCGGCTGGCAGGAGTTGTCCGACGCGGAGATGGCCGACGTGACGAGGCGGCTGCTCACAGGCCAGAAGGGGCGCGTCGCCTTCTTCGAGGGGAAGGCCCTCGGCAACAAGAAGACGACAGAGGACAGCCGGAAGGCCGTCGCCAAGTTAATCGAAGCGGCCCGCCTGTATCACGACAGCGGCTACGCGGAAGGCGAGGCCGCGGCTTGGCTCGGGGCGGCCGTTAACGCCGAGAGCGTCCCCGACGTTGACGCGGGAACCGTCGCCGAGTTGTACCGGCGGGCCGCGCAACTCTTCGTGCAACTCGGCGACAAGCAGGTGTCGGCCCAAGTGCTGCAAGGGGTCGTCGCTTACTCCTACAAGGCGGGCGACCCCGCCGCCGCCTTGCAGGCGCAGTTGACGGCGCTGCCCATCTACAGGGAACTCCAACTGCGCCCGGATGAGGCGAACGCCGAGAACGACATCGGAGCCCTCTTCGGCCAACTCGGCGACTACGAGAACGCGCTCAAGTATTTGAACTCGGCTCTGGATTACGCCAAGGGGTCGAACAACAAGTGCAGCGTGGCGGCGACGTACACAAACATCGGCTACGTCTACGCGGCGATGGGGCTCAAGGCGAGGGCGCTCGACACGTTCGAGCGGGAGGCGTGGCGGCTTTATCAGGCGAAGGGCGATTGCGTCAAACGCGTCGAACAGTTCGAGAAGGGCGGCGACTGTGCCGCGGAACGGGCGGCGACGCTCATTAACATCGGGAAGGTCTACTACGATCTCGGCGATAACCGCTCGGCGCAGTGCTTCTACAGCGGCGCCGAGGGCTTGGTCAACGACGAGAGCTACGACGCCGCCCGCCTCAACAACATCGGCGCCGCCCACTACGCGGCCGGCAGTTACGAAGAGGCGCTCCGCACCTACGTGCGCGCGCTGGAGATTTACAAGAAGCTCAAGGACAAGGGTGACGTGGCGACGACCCAGACCAACGTCGCCGCCGCGCGGGCCGCGCTCGGCGAGTACGGGCCGGCGCTGAGCCTTCTCGAAGAGACGCTGCCGCTGCGGCGCGAGGCCGGCGACCGCGCGGGCGAGGCGATCACGCTCAACGGCATCGGCGAAGTCCACATGCAGAAGGGCGACAGCCGCGCCGCGCTCGACTACTTCACGCGGGCGCTGCCGCTCTTCGCCGCCACGGGCGAACGCAACCTCGAAGCCGGTGCGCTCGGCAACGCCATGCGCGCCTCGCGTGCGCTCGGTAACCGAGGGGCCGCGCTCTTCTACGGCAAGCAGGCGGTCAACAGGTACCAAGAGCTGCGCGGCGTCTCGCGCGAGCTGAAGGGCGAGCTACAGAAGAACTACCTCCGCACGGTCAAGAACGCCTACCAACAACTGGCGGAGCTGCTCATCGAGGAGGGGCTCGCCGGGCAGGCCGTGCAGGTTTTGAACTTCTACCAAGATCAGCAGTTCTTCGACCTGAGCGCCGACGCGCGCAGGGCACCGCAACAAGTCGAGTTCACGCAGGGCGAGAACCGTTACCGCGACGCCTACCAGTCCGCCGCGAAGAGGTTGGCCGAGGTCGGCCCGCGGCTCTTCACCCTCGAAAGGCGTGCCGAGAGAATCCCGCCGACCGACGAGGAGGCCGCGGAGCTGCGGGGGCTCGCGGCTCAGTACGCGGACGCTTCGGCGGCGCTCGCGGGCGTGCTGAAGGAGTTGGACTCCGGGGCGCCGCGCCCGCCCGACGCGCGGGAAGCGAAGGCCGTTCCCGACGAGGTGTCGCAAGTGCTCGGGGCGCTCGGCCGTCTCGACTCCGAGGCCGGGCAGAAGACGGCCGTGCTCTACACGCTCGTCGGCGACGAGCGCCTGTACGTGCTGCTGCTCGGGCCGGACGGCGTGCGTGCGTTCTCGCGTCCGGTCGGGGCGGCCGACGTGGGGAGCAAGGCGGCCGCGTTCCTCAAGGCGCTGAGTTGCCCCGACACAGACCCGCGGCCGGCGGGCGCTGAGCTGTACGGAGCGATCTTCGGCGCGACCGAAGCCGCGGGCGGCGGCCGTTCGACGCTGGCCGAGGCGCTGGCCGGCCGCAAGCCGGACGTGCTGCTCTGGTCTCTGGACGGGGCGCTGCGCGACATCCCCGTCTCTGCCCTCTACGACGCGGCGGGCGGGCAGTACCTCGTCGAGAAGTACCAGAGCGCCGTCTTCACGCGCGCGGGGGCCGGGCGCTTCCTGCGCAAGCCGAACGTCTGGACGACGGGCATCGGCCTCGGCACGTCGGAGCCTTACCTCGGCTACCAACCGCTGTATCACGTGCCCGGCGAACTGGCGGCCATCTTCGGCAGGCGCGGCGCCGGCCCCGCATTGGTGAGCGGGCGGGTGCTGCTTAACAAGATGTTCAAGCGTGAGACGCTCGACACGCTGAACGGCAGGTATCCACTTGTACACATCACCAGCCACTTCGTCTTCGTGCCCGGCGACTCCTACGGGTCGGTGCTGTTGCTGGGCGACGGCGACCAGTACCGGCTCTTCGAGATGCAGGAGAAGCGCGACCTGTTCGCGGGCGTGGAACTGCTCATGCTCACCGCCTGCGAGACCGCGGTACAGCAGGCCGACAGACAGCGGAAGGAGATTGATAGCCTTGCCGAGATGGCCCAGCGGCAGGGCGCCAACTCCGTGATCGCCACGCTCTGGCCCATTGACGACCGCGCCACGCCGTCGCTGGTCGTGGGCTTCTACCGGCTGCACGCGGCGCACCCCGCTTGGCCCAAGTCGGAACTGCTGCGTCAGGCGCAGTTGAGTCTGCTCAAAGGCAGGGTCGCGCCGGGCCGCGTGCCGAAGGGAGTGGGCGAGGAGAGCTGCGCCGCCGATGTGAAGGGGGCCGGACGGTTCATCCCGGAGCCGGGCGCGCCGCTGTCGCACCCGTACTACTGGGCCCCGTTCGTCCTCTACGGCGGGGCGAGGTAGCCGCGAAACTTTTTCGGTAAGTATTCGCCGCGTCGCGTCCCTATAACTCTGAAAGAGGTTGGAAGCAGCCGGCCGGCCGCTCCGAATAATTCAGAGAAAAGAGGTGAACGCAAATGCTGGCGAACGGGCAGATTCTGTCTTCACGATACGAGATCACTCGGCGGCTAAAGGAAGGCGGCATGGGCACGGTCTACGAGGCGCTTGACACGCGGCTCAACGCGCACGTCGCCGTTAAAGAGAACCTCCACGACGAGGAGTATTTGAAGGCGACCTTCCGACGCGAGGCGCAACTCTTGGGTAACCTGAGCCACCCCTCGATCCCGCGGGTCTTGGACTATTTCACCGAGGGGGCGGGGCAGTACCTCGTCATGGAGTTCATCAACGGCGAGGACTTGGCGTCGGCGGTCGCGAGGCGCGGCGAGCCGTTCGCGGTCGCCGAGGTGTTAGGCTGGGCCGACCAACTGCTCGTCGCGCTCGAATACCTGCACGGCCAGCCCACGCCGATCATGCACCGCGACATCAAGCCGTCCAACCTCAAGGTGAGGGGCGGCCGCATCTTCCTGCTCGACTTCGGCCTCGCCTACGGACAGTGCGGCGAGATGTCCACCATCGCGAGCAGCCAGTTCAACTGGAGCGGGCGCTCACCGGGCTTCGCGCCCGTCGAGCAGTTGTACTCCTGCCCCACGACGCCGTCGAGCGACCTCTTCTCACTGGCGGCCACGCTCTACCTGCTGCTGACCTGCCGCCAGCCCGAGCACTCGGGCGCGCGCCTACAGGCGTTGCAACTCGGCAAGGCCGACCCGCTGATAGACCTGCGCCTGCTCCGCCCCGAACTGCACGAGGGAGCGGCCCGCGCGATCATGCGCGCACTGGCGCTCGACCACAACCAGCGCCCGCAGACGGCCGGCGAGATGCGCCGCCTGCTATTCGCCGGGCCGCCGGCGAAGCCCGAGCCCAAGCCCGCCGCCAAGCGCGGGGCCGCGCGCGTGGCACTCGGCGCGGCGCTCGCGTGCGTCCTGATTGTCGGCCTCGCGGCCGGGGCCATCGCGTTGGGCTTCGCGTCCTCGGCGTGCCGGAGCGCGCCTGACTCGCTCGTCAGGCAGGTGTTCCGTTGCGAGGCGAGCGCGGATGATTCCGGCGTCCCGGCGCCGACGCCCGCGCCGGCCATGAGCGAAGAGGAGGCGGCCCGCGCCGCCTCCGAGGCAGAAACCCTCATGCAGAGTTCGAGGTACGAGGATGCCATCGCGAAGGCGCGCGAAGTCCTCGACGTTTACCCCGACAACGTCCACGCGCTCTGCGTCTACGGCGACGCGCTGTGGGACACCAGCGACGAGGCGGCCGACCCTTCCGCGCAGATGGCGAAGGTGGAGGAGTTGGCCGACCGGATTCTGGAACTGGTCAAGTCGCCGCAGGCGCCCGGCGAGTACGCGGCCCGCGCGTGGGCCAACCTTGCGAAGGGGAAGTACGAGGTCGCCATCGCCGACGCCACCAGAGCGCTTGAGGCCGAGCCGTCGAACGTCGCGGCTTTGATGGCGCGCGCGTCGGGCCGGAGCATGGTGCGCGGGTCGGATCAGAAGCTCGCCCTCGACTCGCTGGCCGACTACGGCGAGGTGATTCGCCTCATGCCGAACTACGCGCAGGCGCGTGCCAACCGCGCCTCGACCTACGCCGACCTCGGGCAGTACAAGCTCGCCATCTCCGACTACACAGAGGCCGACCGGCTGGTGGCGCGCGCCCGCTTCCGCGTCGGGCGCGGCGACGCGTACTTCGGCCTGCGCGAGTTCGATCAGGCGCGGCGCGACTACGAGGGCGCGCTGAAGCTGAACCCGAAGTTCTACGAGGCGCTCGTCGGCATCGGCAACGTCTCCTCCGAGGAGGAGGACTGGGCCGTCGCCTCTAAGAATTACGCGGCGGCCCTCAAGGTGCGTCAGACCTCTTACGCCTACACCAAGCGCGGCATCGCCTACGCGAAGCTGGGTCAGTTGGAGCGGGCGGTTCAGGACTTCAACGCGGCCATCGGGCTCGACCCCGAAGACTACGGCGGCTACCTCTTCCGCGCGCACGCGCGCGCCGCGCTGGGGGCGTGGGACAAGGCCGTCGCCGACTACACGAAGGCGCTTGAGCTGGCGCCGGACGACGACCGGGAACTAATCGGCAGCCTCTACCGGTACCGCGCCGCGGCCTACGAGCAGAGCGGTCATTTGACACTGGCGAAGGCGGATGACCGGCGCGCGGACGACTTGGGCGCGCCGAGCCGTTAACGCGCCGACGGTCGTGTAAGAGCGTAAGGGGGCGGGGCGGTGCTTCAATCGAAGCACCGCCCCGCCCCCTTACGTCTCTTGAGTCGCCGCCCGCCGCCGCCGCCGCCGCCGATCCCTGATTACGTCACTTCACCGCCGCGCGCTTGACGAGCAGAGGGATTCTCACGTCCGGGTCGTGGATTCTGAAGTAGTAGGTTCCGTCGTTCTTGAACGCGGCCGCCGGCACGTCAACCGCGAGATGCCAGAGCCGCCCGCCGCCCTTCACGGGACTGACCTCCACCGGACTCCCCCCCTCCGGAAAGACTGGGTTGCCGCTGTCGTCTACGACGGAGACCTTGAACCTGTCTCTCTTTTTCAGGTCTTCGTTCGGTAGTTGGCACTTGAGCCGGAGCGTCTTCTTATCGCCCTCGATGGTTATCTTGGCCCCTCCACCGAGGGTGACCGTCCGCGTCGGGTCGAGCCTGTAGACCCATACGTCCTGCGTGTCGCCGGCTTGAGGTAATTGCGCGAGTTCATCGCGCGGCGGCGCCGGGGGCTTCTGGAGCTTCGGGGGGGGCGGCTGCGGGGCCGGGGCGTGGGCGTTGACGGGCGCTTCGGGCGAAGGGGCGGGCGGGCTCACAATCTCGCGCGGCCCCTTGCCCGGCGCGGGCGAGGTGTTCACCACTTCGTTCGGCGCGTTGTCGCGGCGCTGGGGCCATTTGAGCCAGAGGAGGCCGACGACGATGGCGAGCAGCGCGAGGGCCGCGAACGCGAGCGCCGGGGCGGGGAGTCGAAACAGAGACGCCGCGCGCTCGGCCCACGTCGGCCGCCGGAGCGGGGGCGCGGGCGCTTCGTCCACGGCGGCGGCGGCTACGAGGTCGGCCTGCCTTTCGCGCAGGCGCCCCAGTCCCTCCTGAAAGGCGCGTGCGGCCGCGACCTTCTCCGCGTTCTCCCGAGTAGCGAGGAACTGACGCGCGAAGAGGGCGTGCTCCTCCGAAGACATCTCACCGCGCACGTAACTGTCTATGAGATTCATCTCCACCACCTGCATTCGCTCGAACAGCTCATCGTCCAAGAGCATCTCGTCTTCGAGCGCGAAGAGTTCCTTCTCCCCCAGCTCGTTGAGCAGGTAGCCGGCCAGCATCTTGTCCCTGTCGCTTAAGGTTTCGAGCATAGGCACAACCTCCCAAATGTATAGTGACCGGGGGCGGAAAAAACTTACCTAAAAAATCGCTGCAAAAACTCACCTGAGAATCGCCGCCCGCGCCGCTATTTGCCCCGCTGCTGCTTCAGGTATTCCAGCCCGACGTGACTGTCCCTGCGCGCCTCCGCGCACCTCCGCATGCAATCTTCAAGGCGACCGATCCTCCACTTATTGACCTTGACCTGCAAGTTATTCAACTTCCGCTCCGAAGACTTGAGGGTGTGCTCGCCGTCCGCCTCGCCGGCCAGCCGGCGGCGCTGAGCCACGAGTTCTTTGGGTTCGACGCGTGAATCGGGATAGTAGCTGAGGAAGAGTTCCTGTATATGTTCGGGGAGCTTGCCGAGGCATTCGTCATAGCAGTCGTGCTCGATCTCCCGCTCGACGCCGCTCACCACGCCTTCCACGGGCTGCGGCAGCGGCGGGTCGCTAACGTCCGGGCCGTCCGGTCTCGGCGGGGCGGACGGCCGCAGCTCCCGTAGCTCCTCCCGGTGGACGAAGTACACGATCTTCCTCAGCATCTTGTTGAGGTCGAGGAGCGGCTCGCCCTTCCGTCGCAGTTGGCTGTAAATCGAGATCAAGCGGTAGGTTACGGCCGAGATCATGTCATCAACGTCCGTCGTCAACATCTGCGGCCTGTACCTGCGGTTGGTGTCCGTCCCTTCGAGCAGCTTCCATATGGCGCGTCTGAGGCTCTCGTAGCTCTCTTCGAGGGGTTGCCTGTAGTGCTCAGTCAGGAAGAGGCCGAAGCTCTCGAAATCTCCCTCGGACAGTTTCTCATGGTCTTTGTAGCTCATTTATGTTGTCCGCGTCGCGGGTGAACAGATGGGTAATGAGGCTCGGGCGTGCTGCCGGTGCCAATCCGAGACGTCTGCACTCAGGCGGATGCCTGCGGTATTTAACCACGAGGACGCAGAATACATCCAGAGGTGAACCGCCGACGGTCTCGCGAAATAACCTCTCGTTTATACTTACCCGTTCAGCATCGGCGGCATGGGATTCTTAGCCTCCAATAACACTCCAAAATAAATGCGAACAGTGCGAGCCGCTTGGCGGTAAAAGCCCAACAAAAATGGGGACACCGAGAAGTCTCCGGCATCCCCATCCCTGAATTTAACTCCAACTACGGAGCCTTCTTGTCGCGTCGTCGAACTATCCGGTCTTCAAAGGCCCGGCGACCTTGTAAGTATTGAAGATGATGCCGGACGGGAATGCTTTCGTGCCGACCAGCTCGAATGAACGCGGCGGTGTCCCCTCCGCGAAGAAGCGCTTCCCCGTGCCCAACAGTACCGGATAGACGACCAGCAGGACTTCATCCGCCAGCCCGTGTTCGAGCAGCGCCGATGTCAGCGTGGAGCTACCCGAGAGGATGAGGGCCGGGCCGTCCTGCGACTTGACGCGGCGAACGCCCTCGACGATGTCCGGCCCAACGCTCTCGGACGGGCCCCATTCGAGACTTTCCGGACGGTGTGTGGCGACATATTTAGTTGCCGCGTTGATGCCGTCCGCCATCGGACTGCTCGGCGCCTTCGGCCAGAAGCCCGACCAGATATCGTAGGTACGACGGCCAAGCAGCAGGTCGAACCTCTCGCCATACGCTGCGAGCATCGCATCCCGGCCGGCGGGCGTTCGATAGGGCGCTGTCCAGTCGGCGTAGGGGAAGCCGTCGTCATCGGCGGAGTGCTGGATCACGCCGTCGAGCGAGATGTGTTCGATGATTTTGAGCTTTCTCATTTGTCTCCGTGTTCTAGTGTTGGAGTTTCTGAGGATACCTTCATCCTCGCTCGGTCGCCCTTGAGGCGCGGGCCCGTCAAGGCAGAGCCTCATGCGGCAGCGCTGCACTCTTCTCAATGAACGTCAGCCGCTTCGAGTTCTTCCAAGAACGCTATCCCCGCGCCCTCGCCGACGACGAAGCCGTCCCGCTGCGCGTCGAAGGGGCGCGAGGCTTTTCGCGGCGCGTCGTTGCGTCGGACGAGGCTGCCACTTCGTAGAGGACATCCGTCGGTTCGAGCGTATGCCGCGACGCACTTAACTGACCCGGGCGCCCAACAGCTCCGTCACCTCGGCGCTCGAAACGAGGTCGGAAGTCCACGCGAAGCTTCCCGCCTCCCGCATCTCCGCGCACGCGCGCAGCAGCGCGGTCAGGGCGGCGCGCGCCAGCGCTCCCCCGACGCTGATGCGCCGGGCGCCCGCGTCGGCCAACTGCGCGACGGTCACCCCCTTGAGCAGCGGCGCCAGAACGTTGACCGGCTTCGTCAGCGCGCCCGCCACCAAGCGGACTTCGTCGAGCGTCTTGAGTCCCGGCGCGTAGAGCACGTCGGCGCCCGCCGCCTCGAACGCTTGCAGGCGGCGGACGGTGTCGTCGAGGTCATTCTTCCCGCGGATGAGATTTTCGGCACGCGCGGTCAACGTGAAAGGGAAGTCGAGTGAGCGCGCCGCGTCGGCCGCCGCGTGCACGCGCTCGACTGCCAGATTGAAATCGTAAATCTGCCCGCCGCTGTAATCCTCGATTGAGCCGCCGACGAGTCCCGCCAGCGCGCCGAGCCGGATGGTCTCCCCGACCCCTGCTGGGTCGTCCGCGAAGCAGTTCTCCAAGTCCGCGCTGACCGGCAGCTCGGTCGCCGCCGAGAGGCTGCGGCAATGTTCGATTACCTCGCCCCGCGACACCTGCCCGTCGGGCCGCCCCAGCGAGTTTGCGAAGCCCGCGCTCGTCGTCGCCAGCGCCTCGAACCCGAGGCCCGCCAGCAGCCGCGCCGACCCCGCATCCCAAGGGTTGGGGATGACGAAGGCGCCCGCGCGCTCGTGCAGCGCCACGAACCGCTCAGCCTTCTCTCTCTGCGTCGCCATCGCGTCCTCCGAATCAGGGCGTAAGACTTCTCAGACCATGCACGCAGCTACTTGTCGGCCGTCGGCTTGAACACGGCCCGGAAGGCTTTGAGCGCGGCCGGGTGGTAGATCGTCGAATGTTTCTCGTCCGGCATCTTCTCGTAATGCCAGCGCAGGCCGGGGGGCGCCCCCTTGCCGAGAAGGTCGGCGAAGCGTTGCGTAGCCTCCGTGTCGTCGCTACTGCTCGCGAGGTACAGCGTCTTCGCGGCCTCCGGGCGGGCGCGCAAAAGCTCGGCAGCCCGGCCCACCAGCTTTTGGTCGTTCCACCACAGGCTGGGGTCGAAAGCGATATAGGTGTCGAACAGGTCGGGTTCGAGGAGAAACGTCTCGACGACGAACAGCCCCGCGAGGGATTCGCCCACAATCGCCCTTTCGTCCGTCGTGCGATAGCGTCCCTTCACCTGCGGCATCAGCTCATCGCGGATGAACTTTCTAAACGCCTCGGAGCCGCCCACGCGCGGCGCGATCTTCTTATCGTTCTCGTTGTCGGTGGGGCCGGTCAGGTCACGGCGGCGCTGTGTGTTCTCGATGCCCACCAGCAGGAACGGGCGCATCGTCCCGTTGCCGACCGAGACCTGCACCAGCCCGGCCACGTGCAGGAAGTCTTCGGCCATGCCCCCGTCCGGCATGTAGAGCACGGGCAGCCGCGTCCCGGCGGATTCCTGATAGCCGGGCGGGAAGTAGACGTTAATGCGCCGCGTCTCACCCAGAATTCTGGAATTGATGGTGAACGTCTCGCCGAAGGCCAGCGGTGCCGCCCTCTCAACCGGCGCCGGGCGACCCTGTGCGTGAGCGAGGGCCGCTAAGGCCGGAATCAAACACAACGCGTATAGTACAGGCATGCGATTCACAGATACGACAGCAGCGGGTTTCGGCTCCGCATCTTCACGCCCGCGTACCACCTGCAAGCGGGATAACATAACGCGAGGACGAAGACCCAGACGCACCATACGACGCCCAAGCCGTAGCCGTATCCGGGAGGGTGGCCGGCCAGAACCCCGCCGTTCGGGAACTCCGTGAGCCACCACCGCCAGTCTCCGCCAGCGGCGGCCGCCGCCGTGAGTGCCAGCAGGTGGACGAGCGCGATGTGGAGCAGGAAGTAGAAGAGCGGCACGCGGCCGTACACCTTCAGCACGCGCCGCGTCCGTTCCAACGCCCCCCGCGCTTCGGCGTATTCGATGGCGGCCATGATGAGCGCAGAAACTCCTAAGGTCGCGAGCAGGAAGAGTAGCGAAGGCGGATATTTTTGGACGTTGAAGAAGGAGAGCAGCGTGCGCCACCAGTTCGACTGCGCCGACCACCCGACCGGGTCGCCGTAAAGGTTGCTCAACCGCAGCAGCGCAAAGGCGACGAGCATCAACGCGCCCGCGCGGAGCTCTATTCGCAGCCGCCGTTCACCCTCTTCGAGCAGAACGCTTCCGAAGGCGTAGCCGAGCGCCATGACCCCGACCCACGGCAGCAGCGGATACGCGACGACGATGACGGGCGGACTCGTCGGCGGGCCAGTGACAAGGCCCGGTACGTGCAAGAGATTCCACAGCCAGCCGAGCCGCCCGAGGCTCGCCACCGTCACGCCGTCAAAGGCGTTGTGTCCGAGTATGAGGAGCGCGCCGAGCAACAGATTCCAGCGAGCACTCAGGTGGATGAGCGCCGCCATGACCATCATCGAAGCGCCGATGGCCCAGATCACTTCCAGCAGTTGCACGTCCCAACGCCAGTTGAAATTGAAGACCAGTTGCACGAGCGTCAGCTCGACGACGACGAGCCAGAGCCCCCGCGTGAGGAGCAGGAAGGTGAGCCGGCGTTCGGTCTTTCGCCGCCGCTGTAGAAAGATGGACGTGCCGGCGAGGAAGACGAAGACCGGGGCGCAGACGTGAGTCACCCAGCGCGTCACATACAGCGCGGGAGTCGTATCCTGCGGGTCGAGCGGGTTGCCGGCCCAATTCGTGAAGAACTCGCGCGTGTGGTCGAGCGCCATCACCACCATGACGAAGCCGCGCATCACATCTACGGCGGTCACGCGCGGCGGACGCTCCGCCGCGACTCCCGCGCTGACTGTCGTGACTGTCATATCTTTGCCCGGCTCCGGCGGCTTGCTATCGAGTCGGCGACCACCCATGCCGCCCCGACCACAGCCAGATTGAACGCGTTGCCCGCCCACACCGTATGCTCGTGCGGCTGTGCGAAAAGCCTTGGCGCCCACACCAGTGCTCCGAAGAGGGCGAGCATCACGGTGAGCAGCCGTGAGCCGAGCACGTCCAACACCCCCGAGAGTATGGCGACGCCCGCGAGCAGGTGAAAGACGCCGGTCGCCACCGCCCAGAACCGTTGGCCCGGCGGAATCCAACCGGGCACCATGTCGGCCGTCTGCGGGACGGCGGTGAAGTGAACCAGCCCGAACGAAACCGCGCAGACGCCGAACGCGAGGCGGCCGAACCGTTCCGCCCTCGTCGCCGCGGCCGAATCTCGGGGCAGCAGGGACGCGTACCCGACCACCGCGGCCGCCGCCGGGGCCATCTCCTCAAGCATCCCGCCCCACGTGCCAAAGATATGCGGGTACCCGACCACACGGGGCAGCCAGAGCAGAGCGAAGAGAAAATATAGGACTGCCAGCGCCAGAAGCCCCGCCTTGGCGCTCCGCCGCCATTGAGTCGCGACGCCCGCGGAGAACAGGCACGCGGCGGTGACGTACGCGAGCGCCCCGTGGTCGGGGATGCCAACCGTCTGAACCGGCTGCCAGAAGGTTGCGAAGTTGCCCCAGACCATGCCGACGAGTCCGAGGGCGATTGCGCCCAGCCCGTACACGCGAGTCCCAAGGTTCGATAACGCCCTGCGGCTTAGCATCAGAAGACCCATCTCTTTAGTTTGTATATTGCAGGGCTGAGCTTACACTCGCGGTGGTACAATTGGTAGAGCCATTTATCGCTAATTTTGTTAGGCCAATCGCCGCCGTATGCCTAAAACTGTTAGTGCGCTCGAACTCACGTTAAGTGACCGGCCGCCGCATCAGACCCGTTCGGACTGGCTGTACGCGGAACTGCGCGGCGCAATCCTCGAAGGCCGTCTCAGGCCGGGCACTAGGCTGCCCGCGTCGAGGGATTTCGCGCGACAGCATTCCCTCTCGCGGGGCACGGTCGTCGTCGTCTTCGAGCGTCTGCTGGCGGAGGGGTATCTCTCCTCTCGCGTCGGTTCGGGCACTTGGGTGAGCAATCGAGGGGCGGCGGGCGCACACGCGCGGGCGGAGCCTCAGACCCCGCCGGCTTACGTCCGCCGGGTTGTGTCGGCCTACGCGCGCCCGAAAGCCTACCAAGGCTGGGTCTCGACAAAAGGCCGCCGCCCTTTCCAGATGCGAGACCCGGCCCTCGACGAGTTCCCGGCAAAACTCTGGGGGCAGTTGGTCGCCCGGCGGGCGCGAACCTTCAAGTCATGGCTGCGGACGGAGGACGACGGTCGCGGCTACCGCCCGCTGCGCGAGGCCGCCGCACATTACCTCGGCTCGTCCCGAGGCGTGAGGTGTAGCGCCGACCAGATAGTCATTGTTTCGGGGGTGCAGCAGGCGCTCGACCTCCTTGCGCGCCTGCTGCTGAGACGGGACGACCCCGTGTGGGTGGAAGACCCCGCGTACGTCGGGGCCACGATGGCCTTCTCCAACGCCGGGGCTAAGGTCGTCCCCGTCCCCGTGGATGAACAGGGGCTGTCCGTCTCCGCCGGGCTGCGGGCGTGCGGGCGCCCGAAGGGGATGTACCTGACGCCGGCCCACCAGTTCCCGCTGGGGATGACGATGTCACTGGAGCGCCGGATGGAAGTTCTGAAGTGTGCTTCACGTCTCGGCGCTTTCGTCATCGAGGATGATTACGACAGCGAGTACCGCTTCGAGGGGCGGCCCGTGCCCGCCCTGCAAAGTCTCGACCGGGGTTCGAGCGTCATCGTGGTCGGGTCGTTCAGCAAGCTGCTGTTCCCGTCGTTGCGCCTCGGGTACTTGGTGCTGCCCCCGTCCTTGGTTGATTACTTCTTGGCGTTCCGGCTCCAGACCGACTTCCGCTCCGTCAGCCTCGATCAGGCGGTGCTGTGCGATTTCATCGAAGGCGGGCACCTCGGGCGCCACCTGCGGCGCATGCGCGAACTGTACGCCGGCCGTCTCGCGGCGCTGCTCGAAGGGGGGCGGCGCCACCTGACGGGCCTGCTCGAAATTTCCAACATCCAAGCCGGCCTTTATACGGTGGGGTTTCTGAAGAACGGCATGACCTCGCGTGAGGCGGAGACTGCGGCGGCGGCGCACGGCGTCGAGGCCGTCGCCCTCGACCGGTATACCCTTAAGCGTCCCGACCCTCAAGGGGTGCTTCTGGGTTTCGCCGCCTTTGATGAGGCCACGATTCGCGAGGGCACAGATCGCTTGGCCGAGGCGTTTTGCAGACGAAAAGTCAGAACCCGATGAGAACGGGCTTCGCCGTGCCTACCGTTTGAGCCGCCATTGATAATGACATCACACAGCTCCTCGTAACTCTACTCAGGGGAGAAAAATCCGCGGGTGGGTGGGCGGCCACCCACCTTGCCTTTGTGCGATTCGCCGGGCATCTCGCGGCCTCGGCATTAGTTAGAGCGCGGGCGGGCGGGTGGGGCGGCTTTCACCCGCCCGCCCGCCGGGGGGGAACGTTGCCGCATAAAGTCTTCGCTTCTGTGGCTCGCGGCCTCGGCGCGCGCTTTTGGTTTGCCGTTTGCAAGAGTAACCAATTACCTCGCGCTGTACGGTCGGGGACGTGCCCCGGCGCGCAGCGCAAACACGAACGACGCCAGATCGAGACGCGACGAACAGATGCGCCGCCGACGCACACAACCGCACGAAGAATCGGCACTCGGTTAAATGTCTGTATGCCTTTCGTGTGCTTTGGCGGCGCAGCTATTCCCTAACCTTGGTTGGTGTGCTAGGATGCGGCCGCCCCAAGTACGGCTCACATAGGAGCGTCGCCGGGAAACACCGTTGACCTCGTCTGCACCTCTATAACTTCAGTGTCCGCGCCGCTCGACTTCAGATTGTAGATTTCCGGTTTATGCCCTCCGGCTCAGGCGCAAGCGCGGTTCATAACCCGCGCCGGGGCGGATCGCAGAATCGCTATTCCAGCAGGGATGTGTCGTCGGCGAATCCCGACCCGCCGCAAGATTCTCCGGGCGGTCGCTTCGAAAGAGTAAGAGCAACTAATCATGCTGCGGTTTGTTACCGACTGAAGAGAAAGCTTGACCTTCCGGGCTGTGCGGAGCCGTACCCGAGACCCGTGACCGATGCCACGTCGCGGGTGTCCTCGCCACCGTCGCAAACAGGGCCCGAGTCTCAGGGTACTCCGCACACGCCGCGGGGCTGACAGCTAAGCCAGCCGCACGCCTCACTTCAGGGTAGCCACACAGCGTTGGAGGGTTCCATGCAGGAATTCGTTCACCGCGCTCGTGAAACTCAGGCGATGTCCAAACTCATCGGGCACGCCCCCGCGTTCCAAAAGGCCATCGAACATCTCCCGGCCATTGCCAGAGGCAACTCGACGGTGCTCATCAGCGGCGAGACCGGCACGGGCAAGGAGTTGGTCGCGCGCGCCCTACACTACCTGAGCCCCCGCGCCGCCTACCCCTTCCTGCCGATCAACTGCGGCTCGCTCCCCGACACGCTGCTCGAAGACGAACTCTTCGGGCACGAGCGGGGCGCGTTCACCGACGCCCACGCGCGCCGCCGCGGCATCATCGCGCAGGCGGAGAGGGGTACGATCTTCTTAGACGAGGTGGACGCGCTCTCGGCCAAGGCGCAGGTGGCGCTGCTGCGCGTGCTTCAGGATAAGAAGTACCGCAGCATCGGCTCGAACCACGAGCAGCAGGCCGACGTGCGAATCCTCGCGGCGACCAACGCCAGCCTCGAAGAGTTGGTGCGCACCGGCGCCTTCCGGCCCGACCTCTTCTACCGGCTCTGCATCTTCTCGCTCCACCTGCCGCCGTTGCGCGAGCGCAAGGAGGACGTGCTGTTGCTCGCGCGCCACTTCCTGCTCAAGCACACGGCCGGCGAGACGAGCCGCCTCACGCTGTCGCCCTCCGCGTGCGCGAGCCTCGTCACGTACGACTGGCCCGGCAACGTGCGCGAGTTGGAGAGCACCATCATCCGCGGGCTGCACCTCTGCCGGGCCGAGGCGATCTCGGCCGAAGACCTCGGGCTCCAGCCGCGCGCGGCCGCGCCGCCCGCCGCGGTCGAGGCCGAGGGCCTGTCCACCGCGGTCGCGGAGATGGAGCTGCGCTCCTTTAAGGCGAAGAAGCAGGAGGTCATCGAGGTCTTCGAGCGTGCCTACCTGACGCGGCTGATGTGTGAGCACCGCGGCAACGTCAGCCAAGCGGCGCGCACGGCGGGCAAAGAGCGGCGCGACCTCGGCAAGCTCCTGAAAAAGTACCGGCTCAACCCGAAGATGTTCCAATCGTCTAACCTCGCCCCTTCGAACTAACAGAGGCGGCAGCGCAGAACTCGACGCGGAGTGCGCAGAGTTGATGCAGGGAGATGGCTCTTCTCTGCATCAACTCTGCGCCCTCCGCGTTCCCGCGCCGGGTCAGTTTTCACGCCGACCCGCCGCCCGGTTTTGCCGGCGAGCCGTTTCGTCGTCGCCGGGTGAAAGAGTCCACGGGGGTGGGTGGAAAAAACCGGGGCGCGCAATCCTCACCCCGCTTCACCCTTCAGGCTATCTGTTTGAAACGGCGGCCGGATGCGCGCGCCGTCCCGCTGGCTTCGGGATTGCTTAAGAGGCAGGCCGTGAGCAAGCAAGCGAATGACCCACAGGCGGGGCAGTGCGACGGGCCGGCGCGCCGCGAAACTGAGATCGCCGAGGCCATCATCGGCTATCTGCGGGAGCACCCGCTGGCGATGGACACGTTGGAGGGCATCGCCGAATGGTGGCTGCCGCGCTACCAAGTGAAATTCGAGTTGCAGGCCGTCGAGCGCGCCGTGCGCCGGCTGGTCGCGCAGGGCGTGCTGGAAGAGATCGAAGACAGCCGGCCGCTGCGCTACCACCTGCCGCGCCGCTGACGCGCACGACCGGTCAGTACGCCGCCCGCACTGAGCGGAGATGCTTGAGGAGGTTAGGATGACGGATTACATCAAACCCAACCGGATGTCGGTCAACGATCGTTTCCCCATTCTCGGCTTTACGATCCGCACCGGCGACTCTCCGAAGTGGTTCGAGCTGGCGCTGGCGACCGACCCGAGACTCTTCAACGCCGACTCCAAAGCACAACGCAAGAGCAGCAACTTCTACACGAACCACACGCAGGGGCCGCTGCTGGTCGAGCGCGGCGAGGCGGTCTACCTCGTCCCGCCCGAAGTGCTGCGCAACTTCGTCGGGCAGGAGAAACTCTACTACGCGCTGGCGACCTTCGCCGACCCGGGCCGCAGCCGCCCCAGCATCTCCGGCGTCCCTTCAGAGCACAGCCCTTGGGTTGACCTGCGCGGCTTCTCCGGCCGCTCTCTACGGCGCGGCATGAACCTGCCCCGGAGCAACGGCGCGGGCGGCGGCTACGG
>DATFHD010000048.1:0-69405 GCA_035248785.1 Pyrinomonadaceae bacterium
CGCGCGGGTAGGGTATTTTAACGACTTTGCCGCGCCGGTCTCGCCGCGAGATGACGGACGGGGCCGGCCTAATGTTTGAGGAGATGAGGTAAGAGATGAGAATACTTGTGACGGGCGGGCTGGGGATTGTCGGAACGGGGCTGGTGCAGGAGTTGCGCGGGCGCGGGCACCACGTCGTCTCGTGCGACCTTCATCACCAGCCCGACGAGGTCGGCTTCTCGCTGCGCACCGACGTTGAGACGCCGACCTACGCGCGCTGCGACGTGGGCGAGTTCCGGCAGATCGAGCGCGTCATCGAACAGATGGGGCCCTTCGATCTGGTCTACCACGCGGCGGCCGAGTTCGGGCGCTGGAACGGCGAGGACTTCTACGAGACGCTGTGGCGCACCAACGCCGTCGGCACCAAGAACGTCATCCGCCTACAGGAGCGGCTCGGCTTCAGGCTCGTCCACTTCTCGTCCTCCGAGGTCTACGGCGACTGGCCCGAGCTGATGGTCGAGTCGGTGATGGACGAGCACGAGATCAAGCAGATGAACGACTACGCGATGTCGAAGTGGGTGAACGAAATGCAGGTCAGGAACTCGGGCATCCAGTACGGCACGCAGTCGGTCGTCGTGCGCCTCTTCAACACGTACGGGCCGGGCGAGTACTACAGCCCCTACCGCTCGGTCAACTGCCGCTTCCTCTACTGCGCGCTCAAGGGGCTGCCCTTCACGGTCTTCCGCGGCCACTACCGCACCTCGACCTACCTCGCCGACACGGCGCGGACGCTGGCGAACATCTCCGACAACTTCCGCGCGGGCGAGACCTACAACATCGGCGGCGTACACCACCACTCGATTGAGGATTTGGCCGACGTGGTGCTGAAGGTGACGGGGGCCGACCCGTCGCTCGTGGAGTTCCGCGAGTCGGAGGTGCTGACGACGAAGATCAAGCGGGTGGACACGACGAAGGCCGTGCGCGACCTCAAGCACACCAACTCCTACGGGCTCGAAGAGGGGATGCGCATCACGGCCGACTGGATGCGCGGCGTCTACAGCCTCGGCCAGCCGGCGCCGCAGTAGTTTATGAGCAAAGCACTGGTCACCGGCGGGGCCGGCTTCATCGGCTCGAACGTCGCGGCGCTGCTGGCCGCGGAGGGCTACGACGTGGTCGTCCTCGACAACCTCCGCACGGGGCACGAGCAAAACCTCGCGGCGCTCCCCGCGGCGCGGCTCGTGCGCGGCGACGTGCGCGACGCGCGGCTCGTCTCGGAGCTGGCCGAGGGCGCCGAGGTCGTCTTCCACCTCGCCGCCTCGGTCGGCAACACGCGCTCGATTGAAGACCCGTTCGAGGACTCGGAGGTCAACGTCCTCGGGACGCTGCGCGTGCTTGAGGCGGCGCGGCGCGCGGGCGCGCGCAAGGTGGTCTACTCCTCCTCGGCCGCCATCTTCGGCGAGCTGAAGCGCCTCCCCATTGACGAGGCCCACCCGTGCGAGCCCGACACGCCCTACGGCGTGAGCAAGCTCGCGGGGGAGAAGCACTGCCTCGCCTACGCGAAGCTCTACGACATCGAGGCGGTCTGCCTGCGCTACTTCAACGTCTACGGCGTCAACCAGCGCTACGACGCTTACGGCAACGTCATCCCCATCTTCGCCCACCGCATGCTGCGCGGCGAGCCGCTGACGGTCTACGGCGACGGCGGGCAGACGCGCGACTTCGTCAACGTCTCGGACGTGGCTCGCGCCAACCTGCTGGCGGCGCGCGCCGCGGGCGTCTCCGGCGCCTTCAACGTCGCGTCGGGCGAGTCCGTCACGGTCAACCGCCTCGTCGAGCTGATGCGCGAGGCGTCGGGGATAGAGCCTGAAGTCGTCCACGACCCGCCGCGCAAGGGCGACGTGCGCGACAGCCTCGCCGACATCACGGCTGCGCGCTCGGCGCTCGGCTACGAGCCGCGCGTCGGGCTCGCCGACGGACTCGCCAACTACATGGCTTGGGCCAAGTCAGAACTGGCAGGGGTGGGGGCACATGAGTAGTCCGGCGGTGAGCGTCATCCTCCCCGTCTACAACGGCGAGGACTACGTGGGCTGCGCCATCGAGAGCGTGCTGGCGCAGACGATGCAGGACTTCGAGCTGATCGTGGTGGACGACGGCTCGCGCGACTCGACCCCCACGGTCGTCCAGAGCTACGGAGACCGCGTGCGTTACGTCAGGCAGGAGAACGGCGGCGTCGCGTCGGCCTTCAACCACGGCCTGCGGCTCGCGCGCGGCCGCTACGTGAGCTGGCTCAGCCACGACGACGTTTTCCTCCCGACCAAACTCGAAGAGCAGTTGCGCGCCGTCGCACACCTTGGCACGCCCGCGGTCTGCTACACGGACATCCGCTACATAGACGAGCAGGGCGTCGTCACCGAAGAGCGCGAGCTGGAAGAACACCCGCCGGGCGAGGTGCTGCGGAACCTCATCGTCGGCGGCCCCGTCAGCCTCGCCTCCTACTCGCTGCTCTACGACCGCCGCTGCGTGGAAGAGGTCGGCACGTACGACGAGGCGCAGCGCTACACGCAGGACGCGGACATGCTCGTCCGGCTCGCCCGTCGGTTCCCCGTCGTGCGCGCGCCGGGGAAGCTGATGAGCATACGGCGGCACGGCGGCCGTTCGTCGGTCAACGAGAAGTGGGTGAGCGACGCGCTGGACTACTACAGGGGTTGGCTCGAACGCCTGAGCTTGAAGGAGCTGTTCCCGGAGTTGGGCGACGCGGCGTCGGGTGCGGAGAGGGCGCGCGCGCTCGTCTGGCTCGGCGACGGGTACGCGAAGCACGACAGCCCGCCATACCCGACGCTGGCCGCGGAGCAGTACATAAAGGCGCTGCGCGAGAGCCGGGCCGCTCTGCCGTCGGTGGCCGGAAGGATGTTCAGGCTGTGGGGCGCCTCCGCCCTCAAGTTCATCGGGCGCCACCGCCACGTTTACAGAATCGGTTTGAGGTCGGCGCTCTCGCGTCGCGTCGCGCAGGCGAAGCGCTAGGGGCGTTAGCGATTGACTTTGAAGATCGGCATCTACAACGAGCCCGCCGGCACGGGCATCGGCGGCTCGGAGCACATGTCGGCCGTGATGGCCGAGGCGCTGGCCGCAGAGCATCAGGTTGATCTTTTACACCACATCCCAGACCTCTCGGCCGAACGGCTCGCCGCGACCTCCGGCACGGACTTGGGGCGAGTCCGCCTGCGCTACTTCACGCCGGAGACGGAGACGCCCGCCCGCTCGCGCGACCCGCGCCGCCGCCACGAGGCCGCGCGCGCGTGGCACGCCTCGCTCAGCGAGGGCTACGACCTCTTCGTCGCGGTCGTGCACAACAAACCGCCGCTCTGCCGCGCACGCCGCGGCGCGCTCGTCGTGCTCTTCCCGGCCTACACGTCCTTCTACACGCAGCCGCTCGGCCGAGTCCTCTGGCTGAAGTCGGCCGTGCGCCAGCCCTTCGAGCACTTCTACCAGAGGTGGGAGTGGCGCAGGCGCATGGAGGGCTACCAGCTCAAGACGGCCATCTCGGAGTTCTCGCGCGCGTGGACGCTGAGGCGCTGGGGCGTGGACTGCCACGTACTTCACCCGCCGGTTGATAACGACTTCCGTATCGCCGAAAAAGAGAACGTGATTCTGAGCGTGGGGCGGTTCGCGCTCCCCGCGGGCGGGCACACGAAGAAGCAGGCCGAGATGCTCGGCGCCTTCCGGCAGATGAACGAGGGCGGCCTGAAGGGTTGGGAGTACGTCTCGGCGGGCGGCCTCGCCGACACGCCGGAGCACCGCGCGTACTTCGAGGGGCTGCGGCGGATGGGCGAAGAGTCCGGCGCGCGCGTCGTCGCGAACATACGGCGCGACGAGCTGAAGCGACTCTTCGAGCGGGCCAAAATCTTCTGGCACGCGGCGGGCTACGGCGAGGAGGAAGACCGCCGCCCGGAGCTTTCGGAGCACTTCGGCATCGCCACCGTCGAGGCGATGGCCGCGGGCTGCGTGCCCGTCGTCATCAACAAGGGCGGGCAGCGCGAGATCGTTGAACACGGCGTCAACGGCTTCGTCTGGGACACGTTGGAGGAGCTGAAGGGCTACACCGAGACACTTGTCAGGGACGAGCCTCTGCGCGCGCGCATGTCCGACGCCGCGCGCGAGCGGGCGCGTTTCTTCGGCCGCGAGGAGTTCGTCAAACGTCTCCTGACTCTGCTGCGCCCGCTTCTCACGGCATGAACGTCACCGTCGCCATCTGCACACAGAATCACCGCGAGAGCCTGCGGCAGACGTTGGCGACGCTCGGGCGCGCGCACGTCCCCGCGGGCTTGGACTGCGAGCTGCTCGTCGTGGACAACGCCTCGACCGACGGCACGGCCGAGATGGTGCGCGCGCACGCGCCCCTCCCGCGCATGGCCCTGCGCTACGCGCACGAGCCGCGCCGCGGAGTGGCGCACGCGCGCAACACGGCCGTCGCCGAGTCGCGCGGCGAGATCGTCCTCTTCATTGACGACGACGTGCGGCCGTACCCCGACTGGCTCGAAAAGATTTGCGCGCCGATAGTCGAAGGCCGCGCGCACGCCGTCGTCGGCCGTGTAAAGATAGCGCCGCACCTCGAACGCCCTTGGATGACGCCGCGCCAGAGGGCTTGGATGGCCTCGACCGAGACGCTGGACGCCGAAGACCCGCCCGCCATCATCAGCGCCAACGCGGCGCTCTCGAAGGAGGTCTTCCGGCGGGTGCCCTGCTTCGACACGGAGCTTGGGCCGGGGCGTCTCGGCTTCTGGGAGGACTCGCTCTTCTCCTTCCAGTTGAAGGAGGCGGGCTACCGCATCGCCTCGGCCTTCGACGCCGTGGCCGAGCACCACTTCGACGAGTCGCGTCTGTCGCGTTCGAGCTTCCTCGAACGCGCGCGGAAGGAGGGGCGCTCGTGGGCGTACGTCGCGCACCACTGGGAGCACCGCGAGGTCGCCGCGCCGCGCCGGATGATCTTGAAGTCCGCGCTCTACCTCGCCAAGCGGCGCGCGATTGAGAGGCCGCGGCGGCACAACCCCGAAGGGCTGCCCGAGTGGGAGATGGACGCCGTCGTGCAGATACACTTCCACCGTCAGTACCTCGCCGAGCGCGCGCGGCCGCGCAACTACGAGCGGCGCGGGCTGGTGAAGCTCGGCGGGGGCGAGACTTGCCCCCCCGCTTGAGGCCGTTGCAATATGAAACTTTCGCGGCGGGAAATCTGAGACGTTAGAGCGGGGTAACCCTTAATGGCCAAGAAGGCTCTCATCACAGGCATCACCGGGCAGGACGGCAGCTACCTCGCCGAGCACCTGCTCGCCGAAGGCTACGAGGTGCACGGCCTCGTGCGCCGCATCGCGCTCGAAGACCCCGGGCGCAGGTTCGGGCGCATCGCGCACCTGCTCGACCGGGTAGAGCTTCACCCGGCGAGCCTCGAAAGCTACGCGAGCATCTTCCACGTCGTCAGCCGCCACGACTTCTCGGAGTGCTACCACCTCGCGGCGCAGAGCTTCGTCGCCGAGAGCTTCGCCGACGGGTTCTCGACGATGAACACGAACATCAACGGCACGCACCACATGCTGGCCGCGCTCAGGGAGCTGCGCCCTCAGTGCCGCTTCTACTTCGCGGGCTCGTCCGAGATGTTCGGCAAGGTGCGCGAGACGCCGCAGCGCGAGACGACGCCCTTCCACCCGCGCTCGCCCTACGGCATCAGCAAGGTCGCTGGCTTCGACCTGACGCGCAACTACCGCGAGGCGTACGGCATGTTCTGCGCGAGCGGCATCCTCTTCAACCACGAGGGGCCGCGCCGCGGCTTCGAGTTCGTCACGCGCAAGATCACCTCGACGGCCGCGCGCATCAAGCTCGGGCTCGCCTCCGAGCTGAGGCTCGGCAACCTCGACGCCAAGCGCGACTGGGGGCACGCCAAAGACTACATCCGCGCCATGCACCTCATGCTCCAACAGCCGGAGGCGGACGACTACGTCGTGGCGACGGGCGAGACGCACACCGTCCGCGAGTTCTGCGAGCTGGCCTTCGCCGAAGTCGGCCTCGACTACCGCGACTACGTGAAGACCGACGAGAAGTTCTACCGGCCGGCCGAGGTTGACCTGCTCGTCGGCGACCCGTCGAAGGCGCGCGGCGTGCTCGGCTGGGAGCCGTCCTACACCTTCGGCGAGCTGGTAAAAGAGATGGTGCGGGAGGATTTGAAGGCGGCGGCTGCGGCGGCCGGCGCCGTTGCCGCGGGCTGAAGGCGGCCCGGCGTCTGAACGGAGGAAGAAGGAACGATGAATCTCTCCGCGCTTCTCGAAGAGACCCCGCTCGTTCACGCGGACGAGTCCGGCTCGATGGTCTACATGGGTCTGGAAGAGGGCGTCCTGCGCCTGATTGACGAGCACGTCGGCGCGTCGTCCAAGACCCTTGAGACCGGCTGCGGCACGACGACGGCCCTCTTCGCCCTCAAGGGCGCCGACCACGTCTGCATCTCGCCCCTTGAGTCGGAGGTCGGGCGAGTCAGGGAGTACTGCCGCGAGCACGGGATAAGCGACGCGAGGGTCACCTACCACTTGGAATACTCCGAGAGCGTGCTGCCGCGCCTCGACCTCAAAGACCTCGACCTGATTCTGATTGACGGCGGCCACGGCTTCCCGCTCCCCTTCATTGACTTCTTCTACACGGCGAAGTTTCTCAAAGTAGGCGGGCTGCTCCTCATTGACGACGTTCACCTCTGGACGGGCAAGGTGCTCAAAGATTTTCTCGCCGCGGAGAAGGAGTGGGAGCTGAGGCAGACCTTCAGGAAGACCGTCGTCTTCGCCAAGCTTGAGGAGTGGACGGTGAAGGAGTGGGATCACCAGCCCTTCACGCTCGCGCACTCGAACCTCTCCGCGCCGGACGCCGAGAACCAGTTGCCCGCGCGCCTGCGACGCGCGCTGCGGCTCATACGGAAGGGTGAGTTCGGGACGCTCGCCGCCAAGATTACCAGAAACCTTTCCGGGGGCTCGAAGGCGTGAGCCGCGGCGCGCACGTGCCGGGGGAACGCCTTCACTCAGCCGTGTTCATTCGATGAAGATTGCGGTCTGGCACAACCTGCCGAGCGGGGGGGGCAAGCGTGCGCTCTACTACCACGTGCGGGGCCTTGTCGAGCGCGGGCACACGGTCGAGGCTTGGTGCCCGCCGACTGCCGACCGCGAATACCTGCCGCTAGGCGGGCTGATTGCGGAGCACGTCGTCCCGCTCGCGTGGGAGGAGCGACGGCCGAAGTCGCGCCTCGGCAACCCGGCCGCCCTCTACCACAACGTCGTCGGCAAGTTCGAGGCGGTACGCGAGCACTGCCTGCGCTGCGCCGAGGAGATAAACCGCGGCGGCTTCGACCTGCTCTTCGCCGGCTCCTGCATGCTCACGCGCGTCGCCCCGATAGGCGACGCCGTCGAGATGCCCTCGGTCGTCTACCTGCAAGAGCCTTACAGGTACCTGTACGAGGCCGGCGGCGGCGGGCTGCCTTGGATAGCGCCTGCGCGCGGCGGGAGCCTTTGGTCGCCGAAGCCGCTCGCGGTATTCGCGCGCGACCTCGCGAGGCTTCAGGGCCTACGCGTCTCGGCGCGCGAAGAGCTGCGCGGCGCGCGAGGCTTCGACGCCATCCTCGTCAACTCCTACTTCAGCCGCGAGAGCGTCCTGCGCGCCTACGGCCTCGACGCGAAGGTCTGCTACCTCGGCATAGACACCGAAACCTTCGCGGACGCCGGCCGCGAGAGGGAGAACTTCGTCGTCGGCGTCGGCGCCTTCGTGCCGGAGAAGAACGTCCGGCTGGTCATCGAAGCCCTCGCGCTCGTCGGCGGCGCGCGGCCGCGTCTCGTCTGGGTCGGGAACGTCGGCGAGCCCTCCTACCTCGAAGAGTTGAAGCAGAGGGCGCGCGCGGCGGGCGTCGAGTTCGAGCCGCGCCTGCGCGTCGCCGACGCCGAGCTGGTCGAACTGCTCGGCCGCGCGAAGATGATGGTCTACGCGCCGAGGCTTGAGCCGTTCGGGTTCGCGCCTCTGGAGGCGAACGCGTGCGGGCTGCCGGTCGTCGGCGTGAGGGAAGGGGGCTTGCGCGAGACTGTCGTGGACGGGACTACGGGGCTGCTCGTGGACGGCGACCCGAGCGAGCTGGCGGCCGCAATCGAGCGCCTGATAGAAGACGAAGAGTACGCGCGCCGACTCGGCGAGAACGGCCGCCGGCTGGTCGCGGAGCGCTGGTCTCTGGCCGCTTCGATAGACCGCCTTGAAGAGAGGCTGGCCGAAGTAATCGGCGCGGCACGCGGAGAGAGTCGGCGGCCGTCTGACGACGGAACCGCGATTTGACACGCGCGCGCGCGGCGTGCTCAACTTTCCGCTTACACGGGAGGGGCCTCAGCAGCTCACTCCCATGTTGTAATTCGGGCCGTCAACAGGTCGGACGCTCAACTCACCCACACGGAGAGAATCGCCCATGTCGAGGTTATCCACCGCCATCAAAAGCAGACTTTCCGGCGCGCTGCGGCCGAAGCCCACGCTGAAGAAGTGGGTCATAGACCCGGCCGCCGCCCCTTGGTACGACCGGCCCGACGCGCTTGAGACGCTCGAACGCCGCCGCGCCGAGGAGCGCCTCTCCGACGCCGACTACGAACTTTTGCGCAAGTGGGTCGCCGACGGCTACTGCGTCGTCAAGGGCGCCGTCCCCACGGCGGAGATAGACCGGATGCAGAGAGACCTCGACGCCGTCTGGTCGGGCGACAAACCCGTCCGCGGCCTCGAAGTGCTCGACGTGAAGCGCAGGGACGGCGGCGAGGTTCCGAAGGTGCCGCACGCCGAACTGCTCGCGATGGGCGAGGAGGAGCGCGCGTGGAGCAGGGACAACTCCCGCTGGCGCATACACGCCTTCAACCGCTTCTCCGAGAGCGCGCGCGCCATCTTCGAGAACCGAGAGCTGGCGCGACTCTGCGAGCTCATCTTCGGCCGCCCGGCTCGGCCCGGCTACACCATCAACTTCATGTACGGCAGCGAGCAGCCGCTACATCAGGACACGGCCGTCTTCAACGTCATGCCGCCGAACTACCTCATCGGCGCGTGGGTCGCGTGCGAGGACGTGACGGAGGAGGCCGGCCCCCTCGTCTTCTACCCCGGGTCGCACCGCGAGCCGCTCTTCCCGAAGTTCGACAACTACCCGCAGACCAACCTGCGCACCGCCGCGCCCCATGAGATGGACGAGTACCACGCCCACGTCGCGAGGACGAGCGAGCGCTACGAGCGGCGGCTCTTCCTGCCGGAGAAGGGCGACGTGCTGCTCTGGCACGGCATGATCATCCACGGCGGGAGCGCGCTCAAAAACCCGGAGCTGACGCGCCGCTCCTACGTCATCCACTACGTGCCGCCCGGGATGGACGTGAGCGAGCAGGTCGTCGGCCCCTTCAACTGGTGACGGCGCCGCGCGGAGAAGTTTCGGCCGTGAGAGTTTCCGTCGCAATGTGCACCTTCAACGGCGGCGCGTACGTCGGCGAGCAGTTGGAGAGCATCGCCGCGCAGACGCGCCCGCCGGACGAGCTGGTCGTCTGCGACGACCGCTCCGAAGACGGCACGCGCGGGGCGCTCGAAGCCTTTGCCGCCCGCGCGCCCTTCGATGTACGCTTGCACTTTAACGAGGAGCGGCTCGGCTCGACGAAGAACTTCGAGAAGGCCATCGGCCTCTGCCGCGGCCGCGTCATCGCCATGTCCGATCAGGACGACGTATGGCTGCCCGAGAAGCTTGAGCGGCAGGAGGCCGCGCTCGACTCGGCGCCCGACGCCGGGATGGTCTTCTCCGACGCGGAGGTCGTGGACGAGCGCCTGCGCCCGCTCGGCTACACCGTCTGGGAGCACGTCAAGTTCGGGCCGGAGGAGCAGAGGGTAATCAGGGGCAGCGGCGCCTTCGACCTGCTGCTGGCGCGCAACGTCGTGGCGGGCGCCACGATGGCTTTTCGCTCGCGGTTCAAAGACCTGCTCCTGCCGATACCCGAGGAGTACAACCTGAAGCGCGAGGGGCGAATCCTGCTCCACGACGGCTGGATAGCGCTTCTGGTCTCGGCGGTCGCGGGCGTGACCATCACCGACGGGCCGCTGATGAAGTACAGGCAGCACGCGAGGCAGCAGGTCGGCTCGAAGGAGGACGCGGCGGCGGGCGTCGCGTCGTTGCGCGCGGCCGTGAGCCGGCCGAACGTCTTCGCCGTCGAGATCGGCCAGCTCACGGCGGCCCGCGACAGGCTCGCGGCGAAGGCCCCGGCCGCCTCCGCGCGAGCGGTCTCGAAGCTCGACTCGAAGGTCGCACACCTGCGTGCGCGCGCCGAGATGCCCGGCCGCGGTGCTCGCCGCCTGCCGCGCGTGCTCCGCGAGGTGCTGACGCTGCGCTACCACCGCTACTCGAACGGCGTGCGCAGCGCGGCGAAGGACTTGTTGATGAAACGCTGAGGCGGAAAGTTTGAAGTGACAGACGCGATGAGTAGTAACCCTTTAGTAACCGTCATCATCCCGACTTGGAACTGCCGGCGCTGGATCGGCGAGTGCCTCGACTCAATCAAGGCGCAGACCTACCAGCACGTCGAGACGCTGGTCGTTGACGACTGCTCGACCGACGGCACGGCCGAGTGGCTGCGCTCCGAGCCGCAGTACTCGTTCGCAGAGGTGCGCGTGCAGCCGAAGAACGCGGGGGCGTCCAAGGCGCGCAACGCAGGCATCCGCGCCGCGCGCGGCGAGTTGATAGTCTTCATTGACAGCGACGACATCCTTGAGCCCGACCACGTCTCGACGGCCGTCGAGACCTTCGCGCGCCACGACCGTCTCGGCCTCTTCTGCTGCGACTCAAGCATGATCGGCCCCGACGGCGAGCAGCTCTACGGCGGGCGGACTTGGCACGAGATGCAGAGCGAGCAGAAGCAGTTTCCGGTCGAGAGCGGCCTGCGCAGCCTCGAATCAATCTTCCTCTTCTCGAACTGCTTCCCGGGCTTCACGCTCCGCCGCGAAGTCTTCGACGCTGTCGGCTACTTCGACCAGTCCATCTTCCCGCTCGACGACTACGACTTGGCGCTGCGCGTCGCGGGCGGCGGCTACGGCGTCTATTACTGCCACCGGCCGCTGGCGCGCAGGCGCGAGCACATCGGCCAGCAGTCAGGCTCGGCCAACACCGTGCGCGTCTGCCGCGAGTTGACGCGCAGCCTCCGCCTCGCGCTCGAACGCAACCCGGACTTGCGGCGACGGCTCGGGGGCGGCGTCGTGCGCCGACGCTTCGCCGAGGTGCAGGTGGACATGGCCATCAGCCGCGCGCACACGGGCGACATCTCGGGCGCGGCGGGCAACTTCCTGAGCGCGGCCGTCAAAGACCCGAGGCAGATCATCAGGGTCGCGCGCCTCGGCGGGCGGAAGCTACAGCGCCGCTCCGCCTCCGCCTGAACGCCCTCCCGGCCGCGCTTTCGGAAGGGAACCCGCATCCGACACATGAGACACGACGAAAAGATGAAGGGCGGAGCCGCGCCGGGCGCGGACGCGTGGGAGAGGCACTGGCGCCTTTGGCTCCTCGCGCTCTTCGTCCTCGCCTTCGCGCTGCGCGCCTACGCCGTCGCGCGCTACCCGACCGTGCCCATCGCCGACGCGGCGCAATACCAGCAGCTCGCGGCCGACCTCGCCGCAGGAAAAGGCTTCGTCTACGAGGGCACCGACCACCCGACCGCCTTCCGCCCCATCGGCTATCCCGCGTTCGTCGCGGCCGTCTACGTCCTCTCCGGCCCCGACCCGCAGGCCGCCTACTGGTTCCACGCGCTGCTCGGCGCCGTGAACGTGCTGCTCGTCGTGCTGCTCGGGCGGCTGATGCTCGGCCGGCGCGAGGCGCTGCTGGCCGGACTGCTCGCGGCCGTCTACCCCGGCTACGTCTGGCTCTCGCGCGTACTGCTTTCTGAGAACCTTGCGCTGCCGCTGCTCGTCGGCGGGCTCTACGCGGCGGCGCTGCTGCTGCGCGCGAAGCGGCGGCGGCCGGCGTGGGCCGCGCTGCTCGGCGTGGTGCTCGGCGTCGGCGTGCTGGTGCGCAGCAACAACATGCTCATCGTCGTGCTGATGCTCCTGTGGCTGGCCTACACCTTCTGGAAGAGGGGCGAGGGGTTGCGGCGCGCGCTTCTGTGGCCGGCGGTCGCGGCGGCGGCGCTGGTGCTCGTGCTGATGCCGTGGGAGGTTCGCAACTACCACGTCTTCGGCCGCGTCGTGCCGCTCACGACGAACGACGGCATCACCCTCTACGGCGCATACTGGCCGCCGCAGGTCGGGTCGAAGAGAATCTACGGCAACATCCCCGGCGTCGAAGACCCGGTAGTCGCGGCGGCCGTGCGCGAGGGCGACGAGCCGGCCATCTCCGCCTACCTGCGCCGCGCGACTTGGGAGCGCCTGCGCGCGAACCCCGGCTTCTACTTCCGGCTCCTGCCGGAGAAACTCTTCTACATGGTCGTGCCCGTAGACTGGGAGACGTTCCCGCACGCGCCGGGCGCGGCGCGCAGCCTCAACCCGGTCTACGCGCTCTCGTGTCTGCTCGCGCTCTTCGGCTGCTGGGCCATCGTGCGCGGCCGGCGCCTGACTTACCAGTGGCTCCTCTGGCCGCTGCCGATCTCGGTGCTCGTGCAGACGCTCGTCTTCTACGGCGGGCCGCGCTACCGTCTCCCGGCGGAGTTCACCGTCATCCTGCTCGCGCCCGTCGGCCTGACGTGGCTCGTCGGCGCGCTGCGCCTCGGCGCGCGGCGCGGCGATGTGCGGGAACTCGCACAGGCGGAGCCGGCGGGGGGAGGGAAGTAAGGACGGTGACTAACCCTCTGAAGAAGGTGAGCGCGCTGCTGGCCGCCCCGCCCGAGCCGTTCCTTGAGACCGGCCGCGCGAAGCGCCGCGTCCGCGACTTGATTGACGCGGCGGGCGAGCGCGCCATCATCCTCAACGTCGGAGCGGGCTACACCGACTACGGCCCGCGCGTCCTCAACACTGACATCTTCGACTCGGGGACGACCGACATCATCGCCTCGGCGATGGCGCTCCCCTTCGCAGACGACACCGCAGACCTCGTCATCCTTCAGGGCGTGCTCGAACACGTAGAGGACGCGGCCCGAACCTTCGCCGAGTGCTACCGCGTGCTCAAGCCGGGCGGCCTCTTCTACACCGAGATGCCCTTCATGCAGCCCTACCACGAGTCGCCGATAGACCTGCGGCGCAGCACTCGGCCGGGCCTGAGCCGCCTCTGCGCGCCGCTCGTCGAGGTCGAGAGTGGGATACACATGGGGCCGGCCTCGACGCTGACGTGGGTGCTGAGGGAGCTTCTGGCGGGCGTCCTCTCGGGCGGCAGCTTCAACGTCTACCGCCGCGTCTCAAGCCTCGTGGGCTGGCTCGTCTTCCCGCTCAAGTACGCCGACTACGCGCTCGAAAGGTTGCCGCACCTGCACCGCATCGCCAGCTCGTGCTACTTCGTCGGCCGTAAGGAGTAGGGCGTTGGGACTCTCGACTGAAGGCCGCGGGCCGCAGGCGCACGCCATCGCGGGCCGCCCCGTGCGCGTGCTACACCTCATCGAGACCCTCGGGCCGGGCGGCGCCGAGCGCCTCCTCCACACGAACCTCAAACACCTCGACCCGTCGCGCTTCGAGAGCACGGTCGTCACCGTCTTCGAAGGCCCCGACCACTGGGTCGGGCCTATCCGCCGCCTCGGCATCACCGTCGAGAGCCTGCGCTGCACGCGGCTGGGCGACATCCGCACGGGCGTTGCGCGCCTGCGGAGGCTCCTGCGCGCGCGCCGCTTCGACGTGATTCACACGCACCTCTGGGCGGCGAACGTCATCGGCCGCATCGCGGGGCGGATGGCGGGCGTGCCCGTCGTCAGCTCCGTCCACTGCCCCGACCACGCGCCGGAAGTCTGGCACGACGGCTCGGGCGTGAGCATCTGGAAGCGGCGCGCGTCGCTCCTGCTCGACCGTTGGTCGGCGCGCTTCGGCTGCGCGCGCATGGTCGCGGTCAGCGAGTACGTGCGCGAGTACGCGGCGCGTTACCTGCACTTCCCCGTAGGGCGCATTGACCTCATCTACAACCCGATTGACACCGACGCGCTGAGCGAGTCCGCGCGCGAGGGGCGCTGGCGCGAAGAGTTGCTGAACGAACTCGGGCTCGAACCCGATAGTCGCGTCCTGCTCAACGTCGGGCGCGTCTCGCCCGCGAAGGGAATACTCTACGCGGTGCGCGCCCTGCCCCTCATCCTCGGCGAGCACCCGACGACACACCTCGTCCTCGTCGGCGAGACGACCGACGCGCGCTGGGTCGAACACCTCAAGGCAGAGGCGCGCGCACGCGGCGTCGCCGAACGCGTTCACTTCATCGGCCAGCGACGCGACGTGGTTCGTTATCTGAGGGGCTGCGACCTGTTCGTCTTCCCCTCGCTCTACGAGGGACTCGGCATCGCGCTGGTGGAAGCGATGGCCGCCGGGCGTCCGTGCGTGGCGACGAGGACGGGGCCGATACCCGAGGTGGTGACCGACGGCGTTGACGGCTGGCTCGTCCCGCCGGCGGACGCCGAGGCTTTGGCCGCGGCCGTGTGCGAACTGCTGGCCGACCCCGCGAGGCGCGAGGCTCTGGGGCGCGCGGCCGAGGCTTCGTCGCTCGCGCGCTTCCGGCCGCAGGCGGCGGCCGACGCGCTGGCGCGGGTTTACGAGTCGGTCGTCGCGCGCGTGCGCGGGACGGCGGCGGGAGATTAGTTGCGAACGCTCTACATCTGCTACTTCGGGCTCCGCGAGCCGCTCGTGCAGACGCAGGTCTTGCCGTACCTGCGCGAGCTATGCGGCGCGGGCGTACGCGTTCGGCTGCTCACGTTCGAGCCGGACATGCGGGGCCGCTGGCCCGCGCGCGAACTCGAAGCCGAGCGCGCGCGGCTGGCGGCCGAAGGCGTCGAGTGGTTCTGCCTGCCTTACCACAGCCGCCCTTCCGTGCCGGCCACGGCCTACGACATTCTGCGCGGCGCGTGGTTCGCGGGGCGCGCGGCGCGGCGCGAAGGGCTCGACGCGCTGCACGCGCGCGCGCACGTGCCGGCCGCGATGGTGATGCTGGCGCGCGCAGTCTTCCGCGCGCGCGTGCGCTTCGTCTTCGACATACGCGGGCTGATGGCCGAGGAGTACGCGGACGCGGGCGTCTGGTCTGAGAAGTCTCTGCCGTATCGCGCGGTGAAGCGTCTGGAACGCGCCGCGGTGCGGAGCGCGGACGGCGTCGTCGTGCTGACGCGGCGCGTGCGCGACTGGCTCGTCGCCGAGCGGCTCGCGGCCCCAGAGAAGATAACCGTCATCCCCTGCTGCGTTGACTTCTCACGCTACGCCGCGGCCGGCGAGGGCGCGGCGCTCGTTGATGAAGAGAGCGCTGTACTGCGTTCTGGCGGCGAGAGGTTCGAGGTCGTGTACGCGGGCTCGGTGACGGGGCTTTACATGCTCGAAGAGATGGGCCGCTTCTTCGCCGAAGTGCGGGCGCAGGAGCCGCGCGCATTCCTGCGCATCCTGACCACCTCTTCGCGCGAGCGCGCGGCGGAAGTCTTACGGCGCGCGGGTCTGAGCGAAGAGGATTTCTGGGTCGGGGGCGTGGCCGCGTCGGACGTGCCCGCTTACTTGAGACGCGCGCGGCTCGGGCTGTCGTTCCGCAAGCCGACGTTTTCTCAAATCGCCGCCTCGCCGACGAAGATTCCCGAATACCTCGCCGCCGGTCTCCCCGTCGTCAGCAACTACGGCATCGGCGACACGGACGAACTGCTCGAAGCCGAGCGCGTGGGCGTGCTCGTGCGCGAGTTCGACAGGGAGGCTTACGCGCGGGCCGCGCGAGAGGCTTTGCGGCTCGCGGCCGAGCCGGGCGTCGGCGAGCGCTGCGCTGAGGCGGCGCGAAAGTATTTCGACCTGAAGGCGGTCGGCGGCGCGCGCTACGCGGAAGTCTACCGAAGGCTCGGCGGCAGCCGCCCCGCTGGCTAAGCCGCGCGCGGCCATGTAGAATGCCCACTTTTGGCCGACCCCAAGCCAAGTTATAACGATTTACAGTCGAGTGTGGTCACAACGTCGAGGGCGACCGGGTCAGTACCACCCGCGGTAGCGGGTGGGTCGGGCTGACGCCGAGAGGGCCGACTGAGCGGCACATACCCACCCGCTACCGCGGGTGGTACTGACCGCTACGGCGTCCGCGCCCGACTGCAAACGGCTATGGAATTCTGACCGAGGAGTTATCAGTCAAAAGCTTTATGGAGAGTCTGAACATACTTGTCACCGGCGGCGCGGGCTTCATCGGGTCGCATCTGGTTGACGCGCTGGTCGAGCGCGGCCATCGCGTGCGCGTGCTCGACGCGTTAGTCCCGCAAGTCCACGGCGAAGTGGACGCGCCCGCGTACCTGAACCCCGCGGCCGAGTTCATCCGCGCTGACGTGTGCGACGCCGACGCGGTCGGGCGTGCGCTCGAAGGCGTGGACGTGGTCTATCACGAGGCCGCGGAGGTCGGCGTCGGTCAGTCCATGTACGAGATACGCCGGTACGTTTCGGCGAACGACCTTGGCACGGCCGTCCTCCTCGAATCGCTGGTGAACAAACGCGGACGCGTGCGTAAGCTGGTCGTCGCCTCCTCGATGTCCATCTACGGCGAGGGCGCGTACACGTGCGCGGGCTGCGGCGGCGAAGTGCATCCGCGCGTGCGGCCTGCGGCGCAGCTCGCGGACAGGCGTTGGGAGGTCGAGTGCCCGCGCTGCGGGGGCGAGCTTCGCCCCGCGCCGACGGGCGAAGAGAAGCCGCTCTTTCCGACTTCGGTCTACGCCGTCACGAAGCAGGATCAGGAGCAGTTCTGCCTGACGGTCGGGCGCGCATACGACCTGCCCGTGGTCGCGCTGCGCTACTTCAACGTCTACGGCACGCGGCAGGCGCTCTCGAACCCTTACACGGGCGTCTGCGCCATCTTCTCTTCGCGGCTTTTGAACGACCGGCCGCCGCTCATCTTCGAGGACGGCGAGCAGACGCGCGACTTCGTACACGTCAGCGACATCGTGCGCGCGAACCTCCTCGCGCTTGAGACCGACCGGGCCGACTACAGGGCGCTCAACGTCGGCACGGGCCGCCCCATCTCCATCCGCGACATCTCGCGGATGCTCGCCGCGGGGCTCGGCAAAGATATCGAGCCGGAGATTACGGCCAAGTACCGCGAGGGCGACATACGACATTGCGTGGCCGACATCTCGCTCGCGCGCGAGACTCTGGGCTACGAGCCGCAGGTGTCGCTCGAAGACGGCATCCCCGAACTGCTCGGCTGGGTGCGCGAGCAGAAGGCCGCCGATCAGGTGGCGCAGGCGACCGCCGACCTTGAGAGCCGGCAACTCGTCCGCTGAAGGGCCGGGACACTCACGGCCGGGCCTACGCCTCCGTATGAAAGTTCTGGCCCTCGCCTCCTACCCTCTGGAAGCGGCGGCGACGCGCTTCCGCGTCGCGCAGTTCGTCGCGCCGCTGGCCGAGCTAGGCATCGAAGTCGAGCTGAGGCCGTTCATGGACGCGCGGCTCTTCGGCGCGTTCTACCGGCGCGAGGGCAAGGCGCGTACGGCCGCGGGGCTTGCGCTCGCGGCGGCGCGGCGTCTGGGCGACGCTTGGCGCGCGCGCGGCGCGGACGTGCTGCTCGTGCAGCGCGAGGCGATGCTGTTCGGGCCGCCGGTCGTGGAGTGGTTGGCGATGAAGGTCGGCGGGTGTCCGATGTTGCTCGACTTGGACGACGCGACCTACGTCGCTTACGAGAGTCCGACCTACGGGCGCTTGGGCGCGGCGCTGAAGTGGTTCAGGAAGACCGACGACCTCATCCGTTGGGCGCGCGTCGTCACGTGCGGCAACCGCAACATCGCGGAGTACGTCGCGTCGAAGGGCACGCGCGCCGTCGTCATCCCGACCGTAGTTGACACAGACATCTTCCGTCCCGCGCCGAAGGCGGAAGCGGACGCGCCGCCCGTCGTCGGCTGGATAGGCACTCACTCGACCTTCCCTTTCCTCGAATCAATCTTCCCGGTCTTGCAGGAACTCGCGCGCGAACACCGCTTTCGGCTGAAGGTCGTCGGCGCGGGCTCGCGTCAGCCGGAATTGGCGGGAGTCGGGGTCGAATACCTCGACTGGAAGCTCGAAAGGGAGGTGGAAGACTTTCGCTCGCTCGACGTAGGGCTCTACCCTCTGACCGTGCTCGGCAACGCGCCGAACGAGTGGCTGGCGGGCAAATCCGGCTTCAAGGCCGTGCAGTACATGGCCGTGGGCGTGCCCTTCGTCGTCACTCCGGTCGGCGTCTGCGCCGAGATGGGCGAGCCGGGCACGACGCACCTCACGGCGACGACCCCCGAAGAGTGGCGCGCGGCCCTCTCGACGCTCCTCTCCGACGCCGCGCTCCGCCGAAGCATGGGCGAGGCCGGGCGCCGCCACGCGCTCTCGCACTACGGCCTCCGCGCGCAGGCCGAAAAGCTCGCCGCGGCGCTGCGCGAAGCGATTTCGGCTTAAAATTCTCACTTTCACGCCCGCCGGCACCGATTTGCAGCCTTGCAGAATGGTTTTGCAGGCGTGCAGAACCATTCTGCAAGGCTGCAAAACCATTCTGCGAGCGTGCAGAACCGTTCTGCACGCCTGCAAGACCATTCTGCACGCCTGCAAGACCCCGCTGCACGTCCGCAGAACCTCTCTGCACGCCTGCAAACCCTCTCCGCACGCTTGCAGCGGAGGTTTGCAGACATGCAGAACCCTTCTGCACGGCTGCAAAACGGTTCTGCAAGCCCGCAGAATGCTTCTGCACGGCTGCAAAACCATTCTGCGAGGCTGCAAAACAGTTCTGCGGGCGTGCAGAATCATTCTGCGAGGCCGCAAATCCCTTCTGCACACCCGCAGCGACCTTCCGCAGACGGGTCAGAACCGCCTGCGTTATTCACGGCGCGCGCTTTTTACTTTTGGGCTGAAGTCTGGTAGTTTCAACCTTTTCCGGCGGAGTCCTTCCGCCCCTCCGTGGGGACAAATCCGTCACAAGCGGGCTGTCGCAGATAGGGTTTATGTACATACTTGGCCTGACCACACTGGGCGACTCGGCGGCGACGCTGCTGCGCGACGGCGAGATCGTCGCCGCGGCCGAGGAGGAGCGCTTCTCGCGCAAGAAGCACCACAGCGGCTTCCCCTACAACGCCGTCCAGTACTGCCTCGAAGAGGCCGGCATCAAGATCGCCGATGTCGAGCACGTCGCGCTCTACTGGAAGCCTTGGGTGCTCCGCCACAAGGCTTTTCAGGCTTTAAAGTCCGGCCTCATCTCGCGCGACATGTTCAGGGCGCGCGTAGACCGCGGCGTGACGCAGGTCAGCGAGAGTTACTTCGGCATGTTCCGCCACGCCGGGCGCCTTCGGAAGCACTTCGGCCCGAGCGGCTTCCGCTTCCACTACCTCGAACACCACCAGTGCCACGCCGCGAGCGCCTTCTTCGTCTCGCCCTTCGAGCGCGCCGCCGTCCTCACGATGGACGGCACGGGCGAGGACACGACCACGCTCTTCTCGCTCGGCGAAGACCGACGCGTCCAGCCGCTCAAGCGCATCAAGCTGCCGCACTCCTTGGGTCAGTTCTACTCGGCCGTGACGAACTTCCTCGGCTTCGACATGTTCGGCGGCGACGAGTGGAAGGTGATGGGGCTCGCCGCCTACGGCGAGCCGGAGTTCTACGACTTCTTCTCGAAGCGCGTGCTCTCCACGAACGGCAACTACGACTTTCACCTCAACATACGCGTGCTCGACCACCACCTCGCGAAGCACTACCAGTTCAGCGACGAGATAGTCAAAGCACTCGGCGCGCCGCGACGGCCCGACGAGGAGATAAGCGAGCGCCACCAGAACATCGCCGCCAGCGCCCAGCGCGTGCTCGAAGACACGGTGCTCTACCTCCTGCAAGGCTTGCACGAGCAGACGGGCGAAGAGAATCTGTGTCTCGCGGGCGGCTGCGCCTTCAACTCCGTCATGAACGGGCGCATCATGACCGAGACGCCCTTCAAGCGCTTCTTCGTCCAGCCCGCGGCGGGCGACGCCGGCTGCTCGCTCGGCGCCGCGCTCCTCGTACACCACCAGAAGCTCGGCCAGCCGCGCCGCTTCCGAATGGAGCACGCCTACTACGGGCCTTCGTTCACCTCCGAGCAGTGCGCCGCGGCGCTGCGCGCGGCGGGCGTGAAGTTCGAGACGCTGCCGGACGAGGAGTTGCTGCCGCGCGTGGCGAAGATGATTGCGGACGGCGCCATCATCGGCTGGTTTCAGGGGCGCATGGAGTTCGGCCCGCGCGCTCTGGGCAACCGCAGCTTCCTCGCAGACCCGCGCCGCGAGGACATGCGCGAGCTTCTGAATCACAAGGTCAAGCTGCGCGAGTGGTTCCGCCCGCTCGCGCCCTCGATGCACGCCGAGTACGCCGAAGGGCTCTTCGGCCGTCCCCACTACGACCCGTTCATGATTACGGTCTTGGGGGTCGAGGAGGGGCGACGCGCCGAGATACCGGCCGTCGTGCACGTGGACGGCACGGCCCGCCCGCAGACCGTCCGGCGCGACGTGAACCCGCGCTACTGGGCCCTGATTAACGAGTTCGCCAAGTTGACGGGCGTGCCCGTGCTGCTCAACACCTCATTCAACATTCAGGAGCCGATAGTCTGCCGCCCCGAGGACGCCGTGAAGACTTTCCTCGACGCCAACTTCGACGCGCTCGTGCTTGAGAATCACCTCGCCGTCCGCTGAAGGGGCGGCGCGCCGTGGCTTCGGAGGGGGGCTGGATTAAGGGTTGCGGCGCGCGCGCATTTACTGAATACTACGTGGCGGGCCGGCGCCCCGCGTCCCGAGCTTTATGAACGCCCTTCTGACAGTCCTCGCGCTCGCGCTCGCCACCGCCGTCTCGATCTTCGTCGAGGGCGGGATGGGTGCTCTGGTGGCGTGCGCCTTCTTCGCGCTCTGCGCCGTCGCGGCCGGCGGCTTCGTGGTCAAGGACGAGCGCAAGTTCCTGCTGCAAATCTTCGTCGCCGGCCTGCTCGTGAGGGTGCTCATCGGGACGATCATCTACGCGATGCACTTGCAGGAGTTCTTCGGCGGCGACGCCTTCATCTACGACCGTATGGGCTGGGACGTGCTCAGCCAGTGGGTGGGGCGCATGCGCAACGACGACCTCATCATGGAGTGGCAGTCGGGCGCTACGGGCTGGGGCATGGGCTACCTCGTCGCCGTCATCTACTACCTCTTCGGCAGGAACATGCTGGCCGTGCAGTTCTTCAACGCCGTCGTCGGCGCGGCGACGGCGGTCGTCTGCTTCGGCTGCGCGCGCCAGATCTTCCGCAACATGCGCGTCGCGCGCGTGACGGCCTTCGCCGTCGCCTTCTACCCGTCGCTCGTGCTCTGGTCGGCGCAGGGGCTCAAGGACGGCCCCATCGTCTTCGCGCTGGCCGTGGCGATGCTGGCGACGATGAAGCTGGGCGAGAAGTTCAGCGCGGCCTACCTCGGGCTGCTCGTGGCCTCGATGATCGCGCTGCTCTCGCTGCGCTTCTACGTCTTCTACATGCTCTCGGCGGCCGTGGCGGGCTCCTTCCTCATCGGCATGCGGAAGGTGACGGGCCAGAGCCTCATCCGGCAGGCCGTCGTGGTCGCCGCGGTCGGGCTGGCGATGACCTACTTCGGCGTGCTGCGCACGGCCACACAGCAGTACGAGCAGTTCGGGAGCCTTGAGAAGGTTCAGGTCAGCCGCGAAGCCCTCGCCACCGAGGCCAAGTCCGGGTTCGGCCGGGACGTGGACGTTTCGACCACCTCGGGCGCGCTGACGGTCATCCCCATCGGCCTCGTCTACCTGCTGTTCGCGCCCTTCCCGTGGCAGCTCGGGAGCCTCCGGCAGTCAATCACGATTCCGGAGATGGCCGTGTGGTGGCTGAGCTTCCCGCTGCTCTGCGTCGGGCTGTGGTTCACGCTCAGGCACAGGCTGCGGCAGGCGCTTCCGATACTCATCTTCACCTCGATGCTGACGCTCGCCTACTCCGTCTTTCAGGGCAACATCGGCACGGCCTACCGCCAGCGCTCCCAACTGCTGGTCTTCTACTTCATCTTCGTGGCCGTCGGGCTCGTCCTCGCCAAGGAGCGGCAGGAGGAGAGCAGCCAGCGCGCCGAGGATGCGAAGCGCGCGGCCATCGCCGCACGGGCCGAGCACGCGGCGCTGCGCCTCGCGCGCCTGAGGGCGGCGCGCGAGAGACAACGGTCGGGGCCGCCCCGGCCGCTCGCCGGGAGGGTGGACTTATAGATGTGTGGCATTGTTGGAGTCGTCCGCCCGGCGGGGCGGGCCGCCGACGGCGGGCTGCTCGCGCGGATGAACGAGGCGATACGTCACCGCGGCCCCGACGAGGAGGGCGCGTACCTGCGCGGCCGCGTCGGGCTGGCGATGCGCCGGCTCGCCATCATTGACCTCGCGGGCGGGCAGCAGCCCATCGCGAACGAGGACGAGTCCGCGTGGATAGTCTTCAACGGCGAGATATACAACTTCCGCGACCTGAAGCGAGAGCTTGAGGGGCGCGGCCACCGCTTCCGCACCGACTGCGACACCGAGGCCATCCTCCACGCCTACGAGGAGTGGGGCGCCGACGCGCCCAACCGCCTGCGCGGCATGTTCGCCTTCGCCATCTGGGACGAGCGGAAGGAAGAACTCTTCCTCGCACGCGACCGCGTCGGCAAGAAGCCTCTGCTCTACGCATACAAGCCCGGCGGCGACTTCGTCTTCGGCTCCGAGTTCCGCGCGCTGCTGCTCCACCCCGAGGTCGGCCGCGAGGTAGACCGCGAGGCCATACACGACTACCTCAGCTTCATGTGCGTGCCCGCGCCGCTCACGGCCTACCGCGACGTGCGGAAGCTTGAGCCCGGCCACTCGCTCACGCTCACGCGCGGGGGCGAGGTCAGGGTCGAGCGCTACTGGCGCCCCGACTTCAACCGGAAGATAAAGATTACGGAGGAGGAGGCGGGCGAGCGCGCGGTCGAGCTGCTGCGCGAGGCCGTGCGCGTCCGGCTGATGTCGGAGGTGCCGCTCGGCGCCTTCCTCTCCGGCGGGATAGATTCGAGCGCGGTCGTCGCGCTGATGAGCGAGGTCAGCTCCACCCCCGTCAAGACCTTCTCCATCGGCTTCGAGGAGCAGGACTTTTCGGAACTGCACCACGCGCGGCGCGTGGCAGAGCACGTGGGCGCGGATCACCACGAGTTCGTCGTCCGCCCCGACGCGCTCGAAGTGCTGCCGACGCTCATTGACCATTACGGCGAGCCGTACGCCGACTCGTCCGCCGTCCCGACCTACTACGTCTCGCGCGAGACGCGGCGACACGTCACCGTGGCCTTGAACGGCGACGGCGGCGACGAGTGCTTCGCCGGCTACGAGCGCTACGCGGCGATGAGCCTCTCGGAGCGCTACCGGCGGCTGCCCGAGGTGCTGCGCGAGAGGGTCATACGGCAGGCCGTCGGGCTGCTCCCCTCTTCGGAGCTGAAGCCGAGCTTCGTCCGCCGCGTGAAGCGCTTCCTGCGCGCGGCGAGCCTGCCGCCCGTCGAGCGCTACCTGCGCTGGGTGAGCGTCCTCGACGCGCAGACCAAGCAAGGCCTCTACACGGACGAGTTCTGGCGCGAGACGGGCGGGCTCAGTGGGGGCCGCTGGCTGGCGCCGTGGTTCGCGCAGGCCAACGGCGCGGGCGTCGTGGACGCCTCGCTGCTCACCGACACGATGACGTACCTGCCGAACGACCTGCTGGTGAAGGTGGACATCGCGAGCATGGCCGTCAGCCTTGAGGCGCGCTCGCCGTTCCTCGACCACCACGTCATCGAGTTCGCCGCGAGCTTGCCGGTGAGTCTCAAGCTGCGCGGCCTGACGACGAAGTACCTGCTGAAGAAGACGCTCAAGCGGCTTCTGCCGTCGGAGAACCTGACGCGCGCGAAGATGGGCTTCGGCGTCCCCATCGGCCACTGGTTCCGCGGGCAGATGCAGCCCTTCCTGCGCGAGCACCTGCTCTCGGAGCGGGTCGCGCGGCGGGGCTTGCTGCGCCCCGAGGCCGTCCGCCGCATGGTCGAGGAGCACACCTCTGGCGAGCGCGACCACGCGCACCAGCTCTGGACGCTGCTCATGCTCGAACTCTGGTTCCAGCGGTTCATTGATTGAAGACGTAGACAGTTCGGAGGAACGGATGAAAGGAATAGTTTTAGCCGGGGGGCTGGCGACCCGCTTGCGGCCGCTGACGGCGGTGACGAACAAGCACCTGCTGCCCGTCTACGACCGCCCGATGATCTACTACCCCGTGCAGGCGCTCGTCAACGCGGGCGTCCGCGAGATCATGATCGTCACGGGCGGCAACTCGGCCGGCGACTTCCTCAAGCTGCTCCGCAACGGCCGCGAGTTCGGCCTCGCCCACCTCAACTACACGTATCAGGAGGGCGAGGGCGGCATCGCCGCCGCGCTCGACCTCTGCGAGGCTTTCGCCGAAGGCGAGCCGATCTGCGTCGTCCTCGGCGACAACATCATCGAGCGCAACATCTGCAAGGCTGTGAAGGCGTACCGCCATCAGGGCGGCGGCGCCAAGATTCTCCTCAAGAAGGTCGAAGACCCGCAGCGCTTCGGCGTCCCCGAGCTAGACGGCCGCCGCGTCCTGCGCATCGAGGAGAAGCCGAAGGTGCCGAAGTCCGACTACGCCGTCATCGGCATCTACATGTACGACGCCGAGGTCTTCAAGATCATCAAGACGCTCAAGCCCTCGGCGCGCGGCGAGCTTGAGATTACCGACGTCAACAACGCCTACATCGAGCGCGGCGAGATGACGTGGGACGAGCTCGACGGCTGGTGGACGGACGCCGGCACGTTCGAGTCGCTGCTCAGGGCGTCGAACCTCGTCGCCGAGACCGGCGCCAATAAGCTGGACGAGGAAGTGGCGGCGGGGGGCGCCGCCGCGGGCGTGGAGGTGAGGCTGTGAAGACTGAGACGAAAGCCGTCCGCGCGGCCGCGGGCGAATCGTCGGCCCCCGCCTTCAGGCGCGGCGCGATCCGCGGGGTCGTGGTGCGCGACCTGCGGAAGTACTTGGACGAGCGCGGCTGGCTGGCCGAGCTCTTCCGCGACGACGAGCTGGAAGAGGAGTACCGCCCGGCGATGGCCTACACGTCGGCCACGCTGCCGGGCGTCCAGCGCGGGCCGCACGAGCACCGGGATCAGGCCGACAACTTCTGCTTCATCGGCCCCTCGAACTTCAAGCTGCGGATGTGGGACAACCGCCCCGACTCGGAGACCTACAACTGCGTGATGACGGTCTTCGCAGGCGAGGACGCGCCCAAGTCAATCATCGTCCCGAAGGGCGTCGTCCACGCCTACCGCAACGTCGGCGCCTCGGTCGGCATCGTCGTCAACCTCCCGAACCGCCTCTACATGGGCGACGGGCGCCGCGAAGAGGTGGACGAGATACGCCACGAGGACGACCCCGATACGGTCTACCGGGTGGACGACTGAAGGCAGGTAGACAGTAGTCAGTAGACAGTAGCCAGTAGGGCTTCCGCCCGGCGGACGTTGACACCCGGAAGATTCGCTTAAGAAGATTTTCTACTGACTACTGTCTACTGACTACTGTCTACTGCTTCATGAAAGTTCTCCGCATCATCGCGCGGCTGAACGTCGGGGGGCCGGCGCGTCACGTGGCTTGGCTTGAGGCGGGGCTCGGGCGGCACGGGGTCGAGTCGCTCCTCGTCTCGGGCGTGGTGCCGCCGGGCGAGGATGACATGAGCTACTTCGCCGAAGGCTTAGGCGTCCGCCCGCACGTCATCCCCGAGATGAGCCGCGAGGTCTCGCCGAAGGACGCGCTGACGGTCTGGAAGCTCTACCGCCTCTTCCTGCGGGAGCGCCCCGACATCGTCCACACGCACACGGCGAAGGCCGGCACCGTGGGCCGAGCGGCCGGGCTGCTCTACCGCTGGCTGACGCCGTCCGCGCTCTGGGGGAGGCCGCGCGCGTGTCGCTTCGTGCACACGTACCACGGCCACATCTTCCACAGCTACTACGGGCGGCTGAAGACGGGCTTCTTCCTGCTCGTCGAGCGGACGCTGGCGCGGCTCGCCACAGACCGCGTCGTCGTCATCAGCCCGCAGCAGTTGGAAGAGATTCAGGGCCGCTTCCGCGTCGGGCGGCGCGAACAGTTCGAGGTCATCCCGCTCGGGCTTGACACGCGCGCCTTCGAGGACTGGGCCGCGCGGCGTCACCTGTTGAGGCAGGAGTGGGGCGCGTCAGACGCGGACGTGCTCGTCGGCATCGTCGGCCGGCTGACCGAAGTGAAGAACCACAGGCTCTTTCTCGAAGCCGCGGCCCTCTTCAAGAAGCGGCGCGCGTTCGAGGCCGAGTCGGGCGGCGGCGGCGAGCAGCCGCGCGTCACCTTCGTCGTCGTCGGCGACGGCCACCTGCGCGGCGAACTTGAGCTGCACGCGGAGGCGCTCGGGCTCCGTGATGATGTAAAATTCGTCGGTCTCAGGGATGACCCGGAGAACTTCTACCCGGCGCTCGACGTGGTCGCGCTCACCTCGCGCAACGAGGGGACGCCGCTCACGCTCATCGAGGCGATGGCGAACGAGCGCGCCTGCGTCGCGACGGCCGTCGGCGGAGTCGTAGACCTGCTCGGCGGCGTCGCCGAGGGCGAGTTGCGGCGGCCGCACCCTTGGCAGATTTGCGAGCGGGGGCTTCAGGTGCGGCCCGGCGACGCCGAGGCTTTCGCCGACGCCTTGGCACACCTCGCGGCGGACGAGCCTTTGCGCAAAGCCCTCGGCGAGCGCGGGCGCGCGTACGTCGCCGAGAACTATTCGGTTGGGCGGCTGGTCTCTGACGTGCTGCGGCTCTACAAAGAGCTTTCGCCCGAGGCCGAGACGGCCGCCGCGCCGCACGACACGGAAGGCGCCCGGGCACACACGCCGCCGCACGACGAGCGCGCGCCGCGGCGGACTTGAAAGGGAAGATAGAAGCTTGCGAATACTGATTACGGGCGGTGCCGGCTTCATCGGCTCGCACCTCTCGGACGCCTACGTCGCGCGCGGCGACGAGGTCTTCGTCATAGACGACCTCTCCACGGGGTCTTTCCAGAACATCGCGCACCTGAAGGGGCACCCGAGCTTCAACTACACGATAGACTCGGTGCACAACCAGCCTGTCGTGGCCGAGCTGATTGACCAGTGCGACGTGGTCTTCCACCTCGCCGCGGCCGTCGGCGTCAAGCTCATCGTCGAGTCGCCCGTTCGCACCATCGAGACGAACGTGCGCGGCACCGAGGTCGTGCTCGCGCAGGCGAACAAGAAGAAGAAGAAGGTGCTCGTCGCCTCGACCTCGGAGGTCTACGGCCTCTCGACGGAGGTGCCGTTCCGAGAGGACGGCAATCTCGTCATGGGCGCCACGACCAAGGGGCGCTGGTCTTACGCCTGCTCGAAGGCGATAGACGAGTTCCTCGCCCTCGCCTACTGGCGCGAGAAGAAGCTGCCGACGACGGTCGTCCGCCTCTTCAACACCGTCGGCCCGCGCCAGACGGGCCAGTACGGGATGGTCATCCCGACCTTCGTCAGGCAGGCTTTGGCCGGGCGGCCCTTAACGGTCTACGGCGACGGCAGCCAGACGCGCTGCTTCGGCTACGTGAAAGATGTCGTCGGCGCGTTAGTCGCCTTGATGGACTCGGACGAGTCGGTGGGCGAGGTCTTCAACATCGGCTCCAGCGAGGAGGTCTCCATCATGCAGCTCGCCGAGCGCGTGAAGGCTTTGACCAAGTCGGAGTCCGAGATCGTGACCGTGCCCTACTCGGAGGCTTACGAGGAGGGCTTCGAGGACATGCCGCGGCGCGTGCCCGACACGACGAAGGTCAACCGCCTGACGGGCTTCCGTGCCACCGTCACGCTCGACCAGATACTTGAGTCGGTCATCGAGTACTACAGCGGCCGTGCGGCCGAGTAAGCGCCGGCCCTGAAGTAATCCCGGAAGTAAGCAATGCCTTTCAGCAGCAGCCAACTCGTGCCCGCCCTCGCGGCGCTCGCGCTGTCGCTCGTGCTGACGCCGCTGGTGCGGGCGCTGGCGCGCCGCTACAAGGTCATCGCCCAGCCGCGGAAAGACCGCCACAGCCAGCGCCCGACGGCGATGCTCGGCGGCGTCGCCATCTACCTCTCGGTCGCCGTCGCGTTCCTCCTCTTCGCGCCGCACACGCGCGAGGGCTGGGTCGTCTTCGGCGCGAGCACGGCGCTCTTCTTCGTCGGGCTGACGGACGACTTCCTCGACATCAAGCCCTACCAGAAGCTCATCGGCCAGATCCTCGGCGCGAGCGCGGTCGTCTACTTCGGGCTGCTGCTGCCGTGGGGCTGGGGCGCGTCGGCCGCGATGGCGCTCACCATCTTCTGGCTCATCGGCATCACGAACGCCATCAACCTGCTCGACAACATGGACGGCCTCGCCGCGGGCGTCTCGGCAATCGCGGCCGTCTTCATCGCGGCGAACTTCGCCTCGAACGGGCAGACGACCGAGGCCATCGTGCTCTCGGTCTTCGCCGCGGCGCTGCTGGGCTTTCTCGTCTACAACTCGAACCCGGCGACGATCTTCATGGGCGACTGCGGGTCGCTCTTCATCGGCTTCTTCCTCGCAAGCTCGGCCCTGCTCTCGGCGTCGGGCGACCGCGGCCGCAGCTTCATCGTCGTCGTCGCCGTCCCCGTGCTCATCCTCTTCATCCCGATCTTCGACACGACGCTCGTGACGGTCGTCCGCAAGCTCTCGGGGCGCGCGGCCTCGCAGGGCGGGCGCGACCACGCCTCGCACCGCCTCGTCGCGCTCGGCCTGTCGGAGCGGCGCGCGGTCTGGATGCTCTACGCGTTCGCGGGCGCTTCGGGCCTGCTGGCGATGCAGGTGCGACGGTTCGAGTACCACACCGGGATAGCGATGGTCGCGGGCTTCGCGGTGGCGCTGACGCTGGTGGGCGTCTACCTCGCGGGCGTGAAGGTCTACGACGAGGAGGAGGTGCGCGCCGCGCGCAAGAAGCCGGTCGTCTCGTTCCTCGTAGACCTCTCGTACAAGCGGCGCATCTTCGAGGTGCTGCTCGACGTGGTGCTGGTCATCCTCGCCTACTACTTCTCCTACGTCCTTCTGTTCGGCTCAGACCTCTCGGCGGAGGTGTGGGTGCTCTTCCTCTCGACGGTGCCGGTGCTCATCTTCCTGAAGATGGCCGCGCTGCTGGCGACGGGCGTCTACCGCGGCATGTGGCGCTTCGTCGGCCTCGACAACCTGATCGTCTACGCGAAGGCGGTGGCGGCCGGCTCCGTCCTGAGCGTGCTGGCGCTCCTCTTCGCCTTCCGCTTCGAGGGCTTCTCGCGCGCGGTCTTCGTCCTCGACGCGATGTTCTTCTTCATGATGCTCGCCGGGAGCCGCGTCGCCTTCCGCGTCTTCCGCCAGCTCCTGCCGCACCCGACGCAGGGCGGCCGCCGCGTGCTCATCTACGGCGCGGGCGACGCGGGCGAACTCCTCCTGCGCGAGATGCGCAACAACCTGCAACTACAGTACACGCCCGTCGGGTTCGTGGACGACGACCCGTTCAAAAAGGGCAGGATGATTCACGGCCTGCGCGTCTTCGGCGGCAACGGCCACCTGCGCCGCGTCTGCCAAGAGCAACAGGTCGAGGAGGTGCTCATCTCCACCTCCAAGCTCGGCGACGAGCGCGTCCGCGCGATACGCCGCGACTGCGAGGACGCGCGCGTCACCCTCAAACGCATGCGCATCGAGATCGAGCTGGTCGGAGATGAGTTTTAGGAAGTCAAAAATCGGACAATGGCGGATCAGATAGCTTTCATCAACCTGCGCCCCGTGTGGGCGCGCGTGCCGCTGCTGCTGGCGGCGCTCTTGGCGCTCTACGTCTCGTGGTACTGCGTCGCGTCGGGGGTGGGGAGCACGATGGCCGAGACGGCGCCGGGCTCTTACGCGAACGACCCGCAGGCGGCGATGGAGTCGGCCGCGGCCGCGGTGCGCCTCGCCCCGAACGCGCCGGAGACGCACCTCATGCTGGCGCGACTCAGCCAGCTCAGCTTCGAGCCCGAGGGCGTCGAGCGCGCGATGCGCGAGTACGAGGAGGCGGCGCGTCTCGCCCCGAACGACTACCTCGTCTGGCTCGAAGCCGGGCGCGCGCGCGCCGCGCTCGGCGACCCGCAGGGCGGCGTCGAGATGCTGCGCCGCTCGGTCGCGCTGGCGCCGAACTACGCGCAGCCGCACTGGCACCTCGGCAACGCGCTGCTGCGCGCGGGGCAGACCGAAGAGGCGTTCGCCGAGATGCAGCGCGCGGCCGACGCCGACGCAGGCTTGCGCCCGCAGGTCTTCAACCTCGCGTGGCAGGTCTACGGCCCGGACATGTCGCGCGTCATCGCCGTCGTGGGCAAGACGCCCGAGGCGCGCGCGCAGCTCGTGAGCGTGCTCGGCGGGCGCGGGCGCTTCGACGACGCGCTCGCCATCTGGGAGGGCCTCGACCCGGCCGAGCGGCGCGACCACATGCAGACGGGCGCCGGGCTCGCCAACGCCCTCTACGGGCGCGGGCAGTTTCACCTCGCGCTGCGGACGCTGCGCGAGGCGGGGGCCGCGCCCGACGACCTGACGGCGGAGAAGGTCTGGAACGGCGGCTTCGAGTCCGACATCGGGCAGGGAATCAAGCTGCCCTTCATGTGGGAGATCGCGCAGCCGCCGGGCGCGCAGATCGCCATAGACGCGCGCGTCGCGGCGTCGGGGAGGCGCTCGCTGCGGATAGTCTTCAACTCCTCGGGGCAGCTGGACTTCGGCCACGTCTCGCAAACGGTCGCCGCCGAGCCCTCGACGCGCTACCGCCTGACCTACTCGCTGAAGACCGAGGAGCTGAGGAGCGTGGCCACGCTCTACGTCGTCGTCACCGAGGCGACTGCGGGGGCGCCCGTCACCCTCGCCTCGCCACAGGTGAACGCGCCGACGGGGACGAACGAGTGGAAGCAGAACTCAATCGAGTTCACAACGGGGCCGAACACCGAGGCGTTCGTGATTCACATCGCGCGCGTGGGCTGCACGGAAGGCTCCTGCCCCATCTACGGAAAGATTTGGTATGACGATTTTAACCTCGAACGCGTCGGCGGCCGCCCCGCCGCGCGCTGAACTAGCCGAGAGAGGGGCGGCACTGCCGGCTGTTCCCGAAGCGGCCGCGGCCCCGCCCGCGCGCACCCTTTGGAGCCGCTTCATCATCCTCATGCTCTGCCTTGCGGTCGTCCTGACGACGCTCGCCTTCGGCACCGTCCACGGCTGGTCTATCGCGGCCTTCCAGTTGAGCGCCGGAATCGTCTTCGTGCTCTGGATGATGGACGCGCTGCGGACGGGCACGCTGCGCGTGAGCCGGAGTTTGTTGCAACTGCCGCTCGTCGGCCTCTTCGCGCTCGGCGCCGTCCAGTTGGTCGGCTCCGTCAGCTTCGACCCGAACGCGACGCGCGTCGCGCTGACGCAGATCGCCGCGCTCGGCGTCTACTTCGCGGCGGCGCTCGCCTTCGTAGACAGCCCGCGACGCCTCCGCCTCGTCGTGCGCCTCGTCGTCATCTTCGGCTTCGTGCTGGCCGTCTACGGGCTGATGCAGCACTTCGTCAACCCGGCGACCATCTTCTGGGTGCGCGAGCCGAAGCAGGCGCAGCCCTTCGGCCCCTACGTCAACCGCCACCACTTCGCCGGCTACATGGAGCTGACGATGGCCGTGCCTTTGGGGCTGCTCTTCGCGGGCGCCATCCCCAGAGAGCGGATGCTGCTCTACGGCTTCGCCTCGGGGATAATGGCCATCGCGCTGATTATGACGAACTCGCGCGGCGGCGTCCTCAGCATGGTGGCGGAGGTGATGTTCCTCGCCATCGTCGCCGCGACGGCTCTGCGCCGCCGCCGCCGTAGCGAAGAGGACAGGGCCACGCGCGCGCGCGCGACGCTCGTCCGCCTCGGGCTCGGCTTCGCGCTCATCATCGCCGTTGTCCTCGGCGCTCTCTACTTCGGCGGCGAGGAGGCGCTGAGCCGCCTCGTCGGCACCGTCAACAGCGAAGACCCGACGACGGGGCGCGCACACTTCTGGAGCGGCACCGTAGACATCATCAAAGACCACCCGCTGCTCGGCGCGGGGCTCGGCGGGTTCGCTGCGGCCTACACGCGCTACGACACGGGCAACGGCATGTACCGTTTGGAGCAGGCGCACAACGACTACCTGCAAATCCTCTCGGACGGCGGCGTCGTCGGCGGCGCGCTCGGGCTCGCCTTCGTCGGCGTCCTCTTCTGGACGGCGCTCCGCCGCATGCAGTCGCACGACAAGTACCGCCGCGGCGTGGCTCTCGGCGCGCTCTCGGGCTGCGCGGGCGTGCTCGTCCACAGCTTCTTCGACTTCACTTTGCACACGACGGCCAACGCGCTCTGCTTCCTCGTCCTCGCCGCGCTCGCCACCGTCAACGGCCGCGTCGAGGAGGAGCCGTTGCAGGACGAGCCCCAACTCCGCCGGCGCAAACGGCGCCGCCGCGTCAGCAGCTTCTCCGGCGCCGCCGTCCCGCACAGGCCCGCGGACGCACCTGCCTCCGCGCCGGCTACGGCGACCGAGCCCGCCCCCGTGACGGAGCCCGCGCCAGCGCCCGCGCCCGCCGAAGCCGCCGCGGAAGGGGAGGGCGCCGCCGGCTGAGCCGCGCTGGTACAATGCTCGGGAAGGACTGAGACCGGGAGTCGGGGAGACTGATGAGGATACTTGTGACAGGCGGCGCGGGCTTCATCGGCTCGCACCTTTGCGAGAGGCTCATCGCGCAGGGGCACGACGTTATCTGCCTCGACAACTTCTTCACGGGCAGGCGCGAGAACGTCTATCACCTGATGGACTCGAAGCGCTTCGAGATGCTGCGCCACGACATCATCGAGCCCGTGCTCTTGGAGGTTGACCAGATTTACAACCTCGCCTGCCCGGCCTCGCCCGTCCACTACCAGTACAACCCGGTGAAGACGGTCAAGACGAGCGTCATGGGCGCCATCAACATGCTCGGCCTCGCCAAGCGCGTCCGCGCACGCATCCTTCAGGCGTCAACCTCCGAAGTCTACGGCGACCCCGAAGTCCACCCGCAGACGGAAGACTACTGGGGCAACGTCAACTGCATCGGGATTCGGTCATGTTACGACGAAGGCAAGCGTCTGGCCGAGACGCTGATGATGGACTACCACCGGCAGAACCGCGTGGACACGCGCATCATCAGGATTTTTAACACGTACGGGCCGCGGATGCTTGAGAACGACGGGCGCGTGGTGTCGAACTTCATCGTGCAGGCTTTGAGGGGCGAGGAGTTGACGATTTACGGCGACGGCAGCCAGACGCGTTCGTTCTGCTACGTGGACGACCTCGTCGAGGGCATGATTCGTCTGATGAACGTCGAAGAGGGCGCGGCCGAGGGCTTTGACGTTCACGACCCCGTCAACGTCGGCAACCCCGGCGAGTTCACCATGCGCGAGCTGGCCGAGGAGGTCGGGCGCGCGGCGGGCGTCGAAGTTAAGGTGCGTTTCTGCCCCCTCCCGAAAGACGACCCGCGCCAGCGCCGCCCCGACATCACGCGCGCGCAACGCCTGCTCGGCTGGCAGCCCACGATTCCGCTCGGCGACGGCCTCAAGCGCACGGTCGCCTACTTCGCCGGAAGAATCTCGAACAAGTGACGATGGCAGAAACTCGACAGACGGACGTTCCGGAGAGCGTGCCGCGGATGTGTCTGGCGGCGCTGGCGCGGCACGCGAAGTCGGACGCGCTGAGTTTGAAGAAGGGCGGGCAGTGGCTCTACATCCCGGGCGAGGTCATCATCCGGCGCGTGCGCGCAGTGGCGATGGGGCTCTCGGCTCTGGGCGTGAAGAAGGGCGACCGCGTCGCGCTGCTCTCCGAGAACCGGCCCGACTGGTCTGTCGTTGACCTCGCCATCCTCAGCCTCGGCGCCGTCAACGTCCCCATCTACACGACGCAGGCGCCCGAGCAGGTGCGCTACATTCTGGAAGACTCGGGCGCGCGCGTCCTCTTCGTCTCGGGCAAGAAGGTCTACCGCCACGCGCGCCCCGGCATCGAGCCGGTTGAGACTTTGGAGCGCGTCATCTTCTTCGACACCGACGCGGCCGAACTGCGCGAAGGCGCACTCACCCTCTTCGAGCTTGAGCAGACCGGCGCGCAAGTAGACGAAGCCTCGCCCGAGGCTTTCGAGCGCGCGCTCAACGCCGTGGGCGCGGAAGACCTCGCCACGATAATTTACACTTCGGGGACGACGGGCGAGCCCAAAGGCGTCATGCTCACGCACCGGAGCTTCGTTACAAACGTTCTGGCGATTACTTCGGCGCTCCCCATACGCTCTACGGACGTGGCGCTCTCCGTTCTGCCGCTCTCGCACATCTTCGAGCGCGTCGTCTTCTACGTCTTCTGCTACAACGGCGTCTCTGTGGCCTACGCGCCCTCGTTCGACGTGGTCGGCGAGTACCTGCGCGAGGTGCGCCCGACGATCATGACGGCCGTGCCCCGCCTCTTCGAGAAGGTCTTCCACAAGATAGTGAAGAAGGGGACGGCCGACGGCGGCTGGAAGGCGCGTCTCTTCAACTGGGCGCTGCACGTCGGGCAGGAGCACGCGGAGTTGGTTGATAAGGGACAGCGCGTGCCGCCGCTGCTTGAGATTCAGCAGGAGGTCGCGTCGCGGCTCGTCTTCTCGAAGTGGCGCGAGGGCGTGGGCGGGCGTCTGCGCTTCTTCGTCTCGGGCGGCGCGCCTCTGTCGCCCGCGCTCTCGTACGCGTTCCTCGGCGCGGGCGTCGTCATCCTTCAAGGCTACGGGATGACAGAGACGTGCATCGTCTCGGCCAACCGGCCCGAGGACAACCGCGTCGGCTCGGTGGGCCTCGCGTTCCCCAGCGTCGAGATGAAGACCGAAGAGGACGGCGAGATTCTCGTCCGCGGGCCGAACATCATGCGCGGCTACTACGGCCACGAGGCAGAGACCGCCGCGGTGCTCGACGAGGACGGCTGGTTCCGCACGGGCGACGTGGGCCACATTGACGAGGAAGGGCGGCTCCACATCACCGACCGGAAGAAGGAGCTGTTTAAGCTCTCGAACGGCAAGTACGTGGCGCCGCAGTTGGTCGAGAGTTTGATAAAGCAGAGCCAGTACGTCAGTCAGGTCGTCGTCGTCGGCGCGGGCCGCAAGCAGCCGGCCGCGCTCATCGTCCCCGACTGGGAGGCGCTCTCGTCCGCCCTGCCGGCGCCGCAGGCCGAGGAGCACACGCTGCGCGTCGCGTGGAGTCAGAACCCCGCGGCCGTCAAGCTCGTCCAGCGCGAGGTGGCCGAGTTGACGAAGCCGCTGCACGACTACGAACGCGTGCGCCGCGTCGCGCTGCTCCCCGAAGACTTCTCCATAGACGGCGGCGAACTCACCCCAACCCTCAAGGTCAAGCGCCGCGTCATAGACGAAAAATACAGCGGCCTCATTGACGAGATTTACAACGGCGCCGGCCCGGCGAAAGAAGAGTAAACAGAACCGCGAGCGTCGAGCGAGCGGGTCGGGGTGACGCGATGGATTCTCTCGGCGTCACCCCGACCCGCTCGCTTAACGCTCGCGGTTCTGTTAAGGCAAGTCGTTAGGCGTCTGTGAACGTCAGGCGTTCGATCTCGACGAGGGCGCCGGCGAAGCGGGCGCGGTTGTAGGAGGGCTCGGCGAGGAGGTCTTCGGCGAGGCGGCGCAGGTGCCCCGGCAGAGGGAGTTCGGCGAAGGGGAGAGCGTCCGCCGGCGGCGCGTGCAGGGAGAGCAGTTGCGCCTCCGCGCCGCAAAAGTCGCAGGACGCCACGTGTCGGGCGACGCCGTCGGCCCCGGCGCCCGACGCGCCGCGCGCGCCGAGGCTGAAGCCATGAATCGTCTCCGAACCCGGGCACGTCCGAAGCTTGCGGAATCGTGCTGTGCTTGTGAACGACATGAGTGCTCCTCGCTGTCTTCTGGTCTCTTGGCCGCCGTGCGCGAGGCGCAACTGTGCGGCTTGACGCGAGTGAAGCGCGACTCCGGTTAAAGCACAGCGCAGGGCGTAGGTCTTTCTGGTGAAGGCGCCGGGCCGCAAACGTTGCGGCCGGCCGTCGTCGTCAAAACCCCGTTTCGGGCGCTTCACTCGTGCAACCGGGGTTAAAGTACCAATGACTGTACACTTCCAAACTTTCGCCGCCGCCGCCCGCCCCGCCGCGCCCCTTTTTCCCCTGCCTTTTCAACGCCTTGACCGTTCTGTAAAAAGATGTTGCTCAAACGGCGTCCGGTCTGCTACCATCCTTAATGTGTTCGGGGCGGCGGCAGCCGCAATACACCCGGCACCCCCTTCACGGTGGCCGCGCCCGATTCCCCTTTCGCGGCCGAACCGGCGCGGGTTTCCCTGCAAGGTCGTCAATTCAAACCCCCAGAGCCAGCGGAGCGAGAGATGTCCTCTCCCGGATTCCCACGTCTCGCCGACGGCGGCCGATTTTAGAGCCCGCCCGAAGGCGCCCCGAGACGCCCTAGACTTTGACACCCCGACTTTAAGCGGATTCTTCCTCAGCGGACTCGTCTCCGACATCTCCGACCTTGCTCGTAACTAATCAGAACCGGTAACATGGCTGCCACATCCGCAGATCAAGACCATCACTTGAACGACCCCATGACCAGCGCGACGGACGAGCAAAACCCGACCCCGCCGGGGCGCGCCACCGGCGCGACGGAGCGCGCACCGCGACACGCGGGCGCGTGGGTCGAGACGCTGCGCCGCTCGGACGTCAACCGCCTCTGGGCCGAGTTGCAGCGCATCGTGGTCAACCACCCGCTCGTGCGCGCCTCCTACAGCGCGGGGCTTCTGGTCGAAGAGGGCGACCGCGGCAGCGCCTACCTCGACCTGACGCAGGAACTCTTCGTCACGCTGCTCGCCAAGTCGCGCTTCCAGCACTACCTCGACGCCGAGATGACCGACGCCGAGATCGAGTGCGAGATCAGCCAGATCGAGCTGACGAACCTGCTGACGGCCGAGCTGCGCAAGCGCCACCCAGAGTCTTACCGCCTCGCGCGGCGCATCTCGACCATCATCCAGTCTTCGGCGAACTTCCGCCGCGTGGACTCGGCCGCAGGCCACGACGACCAGCACCGGCGTCTGGTTGACCGCGTCTACGGCCTGCGCGAGTGGCGCGCCGACAAGCAGCGGCGCGCGCAGGCCGAACTCGAAGAGCGCGTGCAGATGATTCCCCACCGCCAGCGCGACACGCGCATGGTCGGCTGCACGGGCGACGCGCAGATCATCATCAGCAACTCAGACCTCGAAGACCTGATCGTCTCCGTCCTCGAAGCCTGCGACTCGCCCATTGACGTGCGGTCGCTTCGCAGCCTCGTCATGTCGCGCCTGCCCGTGATGGACATCTACCTCGTGCCCATCGGCGGCGACGACGGCGAAGAGGGGCGCGGCTTCGAGCCCGTGGACGGGCGCGAGAACCCCGAGCAGTCGCTTTTAAGAAGGGCGTCGGAGGACGAGGCGGCCGGGTACGTGGACGAGTTCCTGCGGGGCTTGCACGCGGCCGTGCGCGGCAAGTCGAAGCAGTACGACCGCATGCTCGGCGTGCTGTGGTATTGTTACCTGAGCCCGGCGCACATCACGCAGCTCGAAGCGGCCGCGCGCCTGAACGTCTCCGACTCTCTGGTCTCCGACTACCGCCGCCGCATCGAGCAGCAGTTGCGCGCTCTCTCCCTGACCAGCGTCGAGGAGGCGCGGCGGTTCGAGACGGCGCTCCGCGAGCGCGTGCGCGCGCTGGCCGCCGTCGAGGAGAGCGTGGCCGTCTGAGGAGAGAGGGCGACAGCCCCGCGGGCGGCGACCCGTTAGCCCCCGCGGACTTATAATTTCGGCGCGTCGCGCCACACGTTCAGGCGTGTGGCGCGGTCGCGCCTTTCGACAGCCCGCGGGGGCGGGATTGCCCCTCGCCCCCGCGCGCTCTTTCGCCGGCCGTGCGGAGCCGCCTGAACCTCGTACCTTTGTAAGGGCGCGGGCGCCGGCACGCTACGGGGCCGTCGTTTCCGAGCCGACGGGGCAGGCGGTGCGAGCCCGCGATGCCGGACAGACTTCAGACTTTCGATTACGAGCCCGTGGTCGGCCTCCCGCGCCCGCCCCTCGAAGAAGAGGAGCGGGCGGACGCGTTTGGGCCGGAGCCGGCGGGCGACCCCGAACCGGAGCGGACGGGCGACGACTTCGGACGCACACGCCCCGGCGGCGTTAGCTCACGACCGGGCGGCGTCAACTCACGCCCGCGCGGCACGGGTAAACTCTCGGCCAAGTGGTCGCGGCTGCTGCACGGCGAACGTTGGGGCGCGCCGCGCGGCCACGCCGCAAGCTTCGCGGGGCTGCTCGCCTTCATACTCGTCCTCTACTTCAGGCCGCAGGATTATTTCCCGTGGCTGCAATCGGCATACATCGCGTTCGTGCCGGCCGTCTTGACGCTGCTCGCATACCTCCCCTCGCAGCTCGCCGCCGAGGGCACGCTGACTGCGCGCCCGCGCGAGGTCAACCTCGCGCTGCTGCTCATGCTGTCGGCGCTGATCTCGGTGCCGCTCGCCGTCAGCCCGTCGGTGGCCTTCAGCGCGTTCTGGGAGAACTGCCTCAAGAGCGTGCTCACCTTCGTCATCATCGTCAACGTCGTGCGCACCGAGGGCCGCCTGCGCGTCATGCTCTACCTCGCCGTGGCCGTGACGGTGCTGCTGTGCCTGTTCGCCATCAACGACTACCGCAACGGCACGCTCGTTGCCGAAGGCTACCGCGTCGTGGGCCGCAGCTCCGCCGGGATGTTCGAGAACACGAACGACCTCGCCGTCCAGCTCGTGACGGTGCTGCCGATAATGGTGGCGCTCGGGCTCGGCGGGCGCGGGCTGCTGCGCAAACTGGTCTTCGGCGCGTGTGCGGCGCTGACGCTGGTGGTCATCGTCCTGACCTTCTCGCGCGGGGCGTCGCTCGCGCTACTCGCCTCGGGCGTCTTCATGGCTTGGAAGCTCGGGCGGCGCAGCCGCCTGACGGTCTTCGCGGCGCTCGGCCTCGTCGCCGTGCTCTTCATGGCGCTCGCGCCGGGCGAATACTGGGAGCGGCTGGCCTCGATTGTTAACCCGAGCCTCGACCGGCTCGGCTCGGCGCAGGCGCGCAGCGGGCTGCTCGCGCACGCGCTCATCTCGGCGGTCGCGAACCCTGTCTTCGGCCTCGGCATCGGCAACTTCCCGCTCGTCTCTGAGCGCGGGCTGGTGACGCACAACGCATACATGCAGGTGGCCGCGGAGATGGGCTTCGCCGGCGCCGTCATCTACGCGATGTTCGTCGTCGCGCCGCTCCGGCGGCTGCGTCTGATTGAGGAGGAGACGTTCGAGGAGCGGCGCGCGTCGAGGTTCTACCACCTGTCTGTGGGTTTGCAGACGAGCATCGTCGCCTACATGGTCAGCAGCTTCTTCGTCTCGGTCGCTTTCTATCTCTACATCTACTTCCTCGTCGGCTACGCGGTCTGCCTGCGGCGAATATACTGCGACGCAACCGAGACGCGCGGCGAGAATTCTTCAGGCGGCCGTGCGTCGAATGCACCGACTGAGGTTTGGGGAGACGATTGAGCTTGAGGACTCTTCTCGAAGCCGTCTTCTGGCTGGGCGCCGCGGCGCTCTGCTACACGTACGTCGGCTACCCTCTGCTCGTGCTAATGGTGAGCCGCCTGCGTCCGCGCGCAGTGCGACGAGGCGAGGGGCACGAGCCGACGGTGAGCGTCGTCATCACCGCCTACAACGAGGAGCGCGACCTCGCCGCCAAGCTTGAGAACACGCTCGCGCTCGACTACCCGCAGGACAAGCTCGAAATCGTCGTCGCCTCCGACTGCTCGAACGACCGCACGGACGAGATCGCGCGCTCGTTCGCCGCGCGCGGCGTCCGCCTCCACCGACAGCCCACGCGGCGCGGCAAGACCGCGGCGCAGAACGCGGCCGTCGCGCTCGCCCGCGGCGAGGTCATACTCTTCTCCGACGCGACTACGATGTACCAGCCCGACGTGCTGCGCGTGATGGCGCCGAGCTTCGCAGACCCCTCGGTGGGCTGCGTCGCCGGCCGCCTCGTCTACGTTGACCCCGAGGGGACGAGCACGGGGCAGGGCGCGCGCTCGTACTGGGGCTACGAGACTTTTCTCAAACAGCACGAGAGCCGCGCCTGCTCGCTCATCGGCGCTTCGGGCTGTCTCTACGCCGTGCGGCGCTCGGCCTACGTCCCGCTCTACGAGGAGGCTTGCAGCGACTTCATCATCGCCACCGAGTTATTCGAGCAGGGCCTCCGCACCGTCTACGAGCCCGGCGCCGTCTCGGTCGAGGAGACGAACCGCCGCGCCGACAAGGAACTCAAGATGCGCGTGCGCGTCATCGCGCAGACCTACACAGACCTCTGGCGCCACCGCCGTATGCTGAACCCTCTGCGCGGCGGCTTCTACTCGGTAGAGCTTCTGTCGCACAAGGTTCTGCGCTACGCCGTGCCCCTCTTTCTCGTCGCGGTCTTCGCGGCGTCGGCGGCGCTCGCGCCCGGCTCGCTCTTCTACGCGGCGGCCTTCTTCGCGCAGGCGCTCGTCTACCTCGCGGCGGCGCTCTCGCTCGCACTCGGGCGCGCGGGGCTGCACAGTCGTCTGCTCGCGCTGCCCGGCTACTTCGTGCTGGCGAACCTCGCGGCCGTGCTCGCCTTCTACAAGTTCCTGCGCGGCGAGCGCTACGCGCGTTGGGAGCCGATACGCGAGCCGGCCGTGCAGGCCAACCCACTCAAGCGCTGATGAACTCACGACACAGGCCGAACGTCCTGCTCATGGTTGACAGCTTCGACGTGGGCGGGGCCGAAGGGCAGATACTCCTGCTCGCGCGTCTGCTCTTGAAGAGCGGGCGCTACGGCGTCCGCCTCGCGTGTCTTAACCGTCGCGGGAAGCTGCACGCCGAGGCCGAGGCGCTCGGCGTCGGCCCCATCCCCGAGTTTCCTCTGACGAGCTTCTACGACGCGAACATGGCGCGGCAGCTCCGCCGCTTCCGAGCCTACGCGCGCGAGCAGGAGATCAAGGTCGTTCACACCGACGGCTTCTACACGAACGTCTTCGGCATCACAGGCGGGGCTGTGGCGGGCGTCCCCGCGCGCGTCGCCTTCCGCGGCGAGACCGCGGGCTGGCGCACGCGCGGTCAGGACGCGCTCGAACGTTTCGTCTACCGACTGGCGAGCGTCGTACACGCGAACTCAGAAGCCTGCAAGCGTTACCTCCTCGAACGCGGCGTCCCCGAACGCCGCATCGCGGTCGTCTACAACGGGCTCGACCTCGGCCGCGTCACGCCCGCGCCGGGGCTCACGCGCGCCGAAGCGCTCGCTGCCTGCGGGTTGCCGGTCGAAGAGGGCCGCCGCTTCGTCACCATCGTCGCCAACATGCGCCACGAAGTGAAGGATCACCCGATGTTCCTGCGCGCGGCGCGTCGCGTGCGGGAAGCCGTGCCCGACGCCGCGTTCGTCTGCGCGGGCGAGGGCGAGCTGATACCTTCGTTGAAAGCGTTGGCCGAAGAGTTGGGACTGGGCGGCGCGGTCTTCTTTCCCGGCCGCTGCGACCGCGTGGCCGAGCTACTCTTCGCCTCGGACGTGTGCGTGCTCAGCTCGAAGGCCGAGGGCTTCTCGAACTCGATACTCGAATACATGGGCGCGGCGCGACCCGTCGTCGCGACGGACGTGGGCGGCGCGCGCGAGGCTCTGGGCGAAGACAACGCGGCCGGTTATCTGGTCGCTTCGGGCGACGACGAGGCGCTCGCACGCCACGTCATAGAACTGCTGCGCGACCCCGAGGCCGCACGCGCGATGGGCGAGCGCGGCCGCGCTCGCGTCGAGCGACTCTTCTCGGATCGCGTGCAGCTCGAACGCACGGCGGCGCTCTACGACCGCTGCCTGAACGGGGGGAAGAAGGGGAGCAGTAGTTCGGAGACTCTTGAATGGTAGAGGCGTCGAAGATGCGCGTGCTCTATTTCGCGCCGAAGGAGTGCTGGCCGCCCGACACGGGCGCGAAGCTGCGCAACTACCACCTCGCGCGCGCCCTCTCGCGCGAAGCGCATGTCACGTACCTCGCCTTCGCGGACAACGCTGCGGGCGAGGCTTCGTCCTCAGAAGGCGACCCCGCGGGCTGGTGCGAACAAGTCGTCACCGTGCCCCTTGAGCGCGGCTACACTTTGAGCAAGCTCGCGCGCGGCGCTTTAGGTCGGACGCCCGTCACCGTGCTCAACTACACGACCCGCGCGATGGCCGCGGAGTTGGAGCGCATCCTCGGCGCGCATGAGTTCGACGTGGTGCAGGTCGAGAGCGTCCACCTCGCCGCGTACCTGCCGCTCATACGCGCGGCGCGCGGGCGCCCCGCAGTGGTCTGCGACTGGCACAACATCGAATCAGACCTGATGCGCCAGTACGCGGGGCGGACGGCGAACGCGCTGCGCCGCGCCTACGCGCGAAGGACTGCTTCGCAACTCGCCGCGCTCGAACGCCGCACGGCGCGCGAGGCGGACACGAACGTCACTTGCAGCGAGCCCGACCGCGAGCGGCTGCTCGCCTTCGCGCCCGGCGCGCGCGCACACGTCGTCGAGAACGGCGTGGACACCGACTACTACTCGGACGAACAGGTCGGGCGCGCTTACGAGGTCTGGCGCTCGCGCCGCGCCGATTCGGGCGGCGACGTGAGTTCAGGCGGAGACGCGCGGCGCAGGCGGATACTTTTCGTCGGCTCGATGGACTACCACGCGAACGTGGACGGGGCGGTCGAGTTCGCGCGCGAGACTTGGCCGCGCGTGTCGGAGTCGCTGCCCGACTTGGTGTTGACCATCGTCGGGCGCAACCCGGCGCCGGAAGTCCGCGCGCTGGCGGAACTGCGCGGCGTTGAGGTGACGGGCACGGTCGAGGATGTGCGCCCTTACTACCGCGAGGCTCTGGCGTCGGTCGTCCCTCTGAACGTCGGCGGCGGGAGTCGTCTGAAAATCTACGAGACGTTGGCGGCGGGCGTGCCCGTCATCTCGACGCGGCTCGGCGCGGAGGGCGTCGAGACGGGCGGGGGCGAGAGCATCGTCTACGCCGAGACGCCCGAAGAGTTCTGCCGCGCGATAAACGACATCGCTCGGGACGAGCGGCGTTGGGCGGAGCTTGCAGCCAACGGGCGCAGGGCCGTCGCGGAGAGGTACGACTGGGCGACACTCGGCGCGCGCCTCAGTGAGATTCACCGCGGACTGCTCAAGGAGAGGAAGTCTGCTTTGTCCTGACTCTCCTTCGCACTGATTCATCCTTCGCCTTACTCGCGCGAGACTTCCCGGTAGAGTTCGATAAGTGAGCGCGCGTAGGCGTCGGGCGTGTAGTGTGCGGCGACGAGCGCGCGCGCGTTCGAGGCGAGGCGGCGGGCGAGGTCTTCGTCTTTAAGAAGTCGCGCGAGCGCCGCGCCCAACGCCGCCGCGTCGTGCGGCGCGACGAGCAGCGCGCTCTCTTCATCAGAGACGATCTCGGGCACGCCGCCGACCGAGGTCGCCGCGACGGGCAGGCCCGCGGCCATCGCTTCGAGCAGGACGTTCGGCGAGCCCTCGCTGTGTGAGGGCAGGGCCAGCACGTCCGCGAGCGCGTAGAAGGGGCGCACGTCCGAGACGTGGCCGGCGAAGACGAGGCGGTCTGCTACGCCTTGCGCGCGCGCTTCCGTCTCGACCGCCTCGCGCTCCGGCCCGTCGCCGACGACGAGCAGGCGAAAGTCAATCGCGGGCTCCGACGCGCGCAGGTGTCCGAGCGCGCGGACGAGGTCTGCGTGGCCCTTCTCGCGCGAGAGGCGCCCGACCGCGAGGATGACGCGCGCGCCTTCACGTATGTTCAGCCTCTCGCGCAGCGCGCTCACTTCTTCAACAGGAGGAGCCGCGTTGCCGTTCGGGCTGATCGAGTTGTGGCGGACGAAAATCTTCTCGGGGCTCACGCCCTCGCGCGTGAGCCGCGGCGAGAACGCCCCGCAGACCGTGACGACGCGGCGCGCCGCGGGAAGCGACCAGCGGTTGAGACGGTTGTAAAGCTCCATCTTCAGGTCGGTCGTCGTGTAGCCGTGGTGGAAGGCGATCCAAGGGTGTCGCCGCCAGAGCCCCGAGAGCTTCAGGAGGAAGTGCGACTTCACCTGATGCGTCTGGATGATGTCGGGCCTGTGGAGTTCGACGAGTTGGCGGAGTTGTGAAAGCACGCGCGGGTCGAAGCGGAAGCGCTCCGGTATCACGTACACTCGCGCGCCAGCCGCGCGCGCCGCGGCCACGAACGCGTTCGGCGCCGGGCCGCCTTCGTGCGAAGCGTCGTCGTCGTTGTGCGACTCTTCTGCGCCGCGTCGGAAGGTGACGAAGGAGACTTCGGCCGTTGTCATGTCGTCGGAGTTGCCGGGCAGGCGTGCGCGCCGCGAGAACTCGATGAGGTTCTTCGCGGGGCCGGTGACGGTGGTCGCCTCCATCAGCGCCAGCACGCGGAAAGTCGTCTTGTCCTTCTTATTTTCGGTGTTCATCTCTGGGCCGCAAGACGTGGCGGGTGCCGGCCCGTGGCTGAAAAAATTATAGATGAGCGGCGGGCGGGAAATCCAGACGTTTCTAAATCTCTCAAGACCTCGGCCGTTGTTGTAAAATTTGAGCGGCGAAGTTCCGCGCCCGTCGCTTGTCTCCGTGCGCCGCGAAGGTGGCCGATGCGTCTTTACCGAAAGCTTCTGCTCGCGCTCTCGTGCGCGCTCTTCCTGACGGCCTGCGCCGCGCAGAGGGCGGACGTGCTTCAGGGCGGCGCCGCGCGTGCCGGCGCGGGGGCATCGAGCACGGCGTCCGTCGCCCTCGGGCCTCCGGGCTTCGACCCCGCGACCGACGCAGTCCTGTTCCCAGACCCGCGCGTCGAGTTCATCTGCGGGCCGCAGTTGAAGGCCGGGAGCGCGCGCAACCCTTACCCTTGGTTCGACCGCGTGCAGTTGACGGTGGGCAGGGAGTTGGGCCAGCAGTTCCCGGCCGTCGCGCCGCGACGGCTTTCGGGGACGGTCACGGTGCGGCAGGACTCGCGCGCGGTCGAGGGCGCGGGGACGCACTTCAAAAGGGAAGTAGACCCCGGCGGCCCCGCGCCGCTCTTCAACGGACGCCTGCGCATTCAACTCCCGGACAAGAGCTTTCGCGACGTGAGGGTCGAGTCGGTGGCTTCGGACACGCAGCTCACCCTCGCCGCGCCTTGGGCGGAGGCGGGCGTGAACGGCGCCGCGGCCGACACGTTCTACCGAGACCCGTCCGCGGACACGTGGAATTATGATAAGTACTACGACTCTGGGTACTACGACATGGCGTTGGTGCAGTACCTCAACTACTACCGCACCGGCGACACTACGTTCCTGACCTACGCGCGGCGCGCGGCCGACTCGTGGTGGGCCTCGCCGTATATAGACCACGGCACGGTCTTCTCCGGCCGCGAAAACTTGCCGCCGCGCTCGATGGCGTTTGCCGGGCTGATGCTGCGGGCGCTGGACGGGCGGCCCGAGATGTGGGACTACATCGAAAGGAAGACGAGAGCCACCTTCGACAACTGGGTGGGGCGCAGGGTCGGGGACTCCGGGCTCTACTACGACATCCGCGAGGACGGCTACGCGCAGCTCTACGCCGTGCTGCTGGCGCGAGTGCTGCCCGACTCCTACCCGCTCTACCCTTCGGGGACGCTCGCGGCTTCCGGCGGCACGGCCACGGACGGGGCGGCGAAGCGGGCGGCGTTCCTTAAAGATACTGAGCGGGCGGCGGTGCAGTTCTTCGGGCGGTTACAGGGCGCCGACGGCTCTTGGAAGTGGGACGACCGGGACGAAGGGGTCGTGGGGATTGAGCAGCCGTTCATGGTGGGGCTTTATCTCGAATCGGTGGTGGCGCTCGACCGTTTGACGACGGATGCGGCGGTCAAGGCTTCGCTCAGGTCGCAGTTGGAGAAGGCCGTGCGGCACCTTTACAGTCAGGCGTATCGCGGGGGCGAGCAGGTGTCTGACATGCCGAAGTACCGCTGGCGCGGCATGTGGTACTACTGGGGGGGCGGGACTCTCTCCGACCCGACCGCCTACGAGCGCGCGGGCGGCTCGGGACGCGTGAAGACCGGAGGGGACGTGGGAGAGATCAGGGCTGTGCGCCACCTGAACTCGACCGTCCACCACGCCTTCGGCTACGCCTACGCGCTGACCGGCGACGAGCAATACTTGAAGATGGGCGACGAAGTCTTCGACGCCTCCTACGGCGACCAAGTGGACGGCATCAAGGGGCAGGCGAATGACGGGCGCGGAAAGGACTACGCCATGAACTTCCGCGCCTCGGGCCGCTACCTCGTCTGGCGGCTGTCGGGCGCGCAGGGGCGCGGCACGGCCGGCAGCGTCAACGCGTCGCCGACGGCTGACGGCGCAGGCGCGACGACGACGACGGCCGTTGGCGCGGCGTCGGAGTCGTTGAAGTCTGCTTTCTCTCAGGCGCAGGGGCTTTCAAAATCTTCCGGCCAGACGCAGGCGGAAGTCGGGGCGCTTTTGAACAGCATCGAGGGCGCGCGCCGCACCTTCGACGCCGAGCGCGGGGCGTACGTCGCGCCCGAGGCGGTGCTCTCGGAACTGGACGCGGCATTGGGACACGCGCGCACGGCTCTCGAAGCCTTAAAGGTCGGCGACGGCGCGTCGGCGAGGCTGCGCGAAGCGTGGGCGGCGGCGCGGCTGAAAAGGGCTCTGGATCGCGCCCGACGGAGGTAAAGACGCTTGCTCTTTCTGGTAGTTCTCTTCGTGGCCGTGATAGTCCTCCTCGCCTTCTACCTGAATACGCTGCTCGACAGGCGCGAGGAGAAGAAGCTCAGGGAAGAGGCCGAGCGGCGTAAAAAGTCTGTCTAAATGCGGAGCTTTATGCGGATTCTGGCCTCGACAAGTTTCGCGTCTGGTGGCCAACCAAAGTAGTTCTTGACAAACAAAACGGCAGGATGTTTAATCGTTTTGTCGCTGCCGGGCTTTAGCCGGTACGATCTTTGGAGTTTGACGATTGCACACGATAAAGGCAAACCTGTCGTGAGACAGGGACGCAAAGCCGTGAGTCTTCCGCCGAAGGGGCGGTAAAGCCCTGAAAGGTTCGGAAGATTGTCTGGCTGCCGAAGGCGATCGGAGAAAGTCAGGTCTTAAAGTTCTCGAAGGGTACGGGCCGGCCCTCCTCATCAAGGGCGCGTTCGGCAGAAGGCTACAAGGAACCGAGACCTGAACGGAACCGCGTCCGGGCGTCTTTGCCTCAGCCGTCGGCTCCGCAACCCTCCGAACCACCTTCATCCCTTCCACAATCTAGAGAAGTCTTCGAGCCGCCCCGTCGTCTTTTGCGCGACGCGGCGCTCGCGCCGAGTCTTTAAAACTCGGCACGCCGCCCCGTGCACGCGGGGCGCACTCCCTCGCCGCTTCACACGCCGCCGTCGCCGCCCACTTAGGGCGCGGCCGCACCGATAAAGGCACCCCCGCAGTGATGCGGGTCCGCAAAGCCAGGAGTCTCGCCCGTGAGGCGAGATCGTCCGGTTACCGAAGTGAGGAACAAGGAAATGTTGTCATCCGGCCGTGGTCTCTCTATTCCGTCATCCCTTCATTCTCCCCTCCGTTCAAAAGCGCGCGTACTCCTCCTGTTAGCCCTCGTCTGTTCCTTCTCGCTTTCGGCCGCCGCGCAGGCGCCCGCGGGCGAGTTGGTGCAGTACCCGAGCGAAGAGGCGGCCTTCATCGGCGGCCCGCAGTTGAAGTCGGGCAGTTCGCTTAACCCCTACCCTTGGTTCGACCGCGTGGCGATAGAGCAGGGCCAACTGCTCGGCGCGGAGTTCCCGGCCGCGGCGCCGCGCACTCTGACGGGCACCGTCTCGGTGCGGCAGGGCTCGGCGGATGTCACGGGCACGGGCACGCGCTTCACGCTCGAAGTAGACCCCAACGGGCAGGCGCCCTACTACGGCTGGCTGAGGGTGACGACGGCGACCGGCGCGGTCGTCGAGATGAGGGTGGTGTCGGTCGCGTCGGACACGCGCCTCACGTTGACCGCACCTTGGGCTGGCGCGACGGCTTCGGGCCTGAAGGCCGACACCTACCACAACGACGCGAGCCGCGGCTGGAACTCCGACAGGTACTACGACAGCGGTTACTACGACATGGCTCTGGTGCAGTACCTCAACTACTACCGCACCGGCGACACTACGTTCCTGACCTACGCCCGTCGCGCCGCCGACTCGTGGTGGGCCTCGCCCTACATCGAGAACGGCACGGTCTTCGAGGGTCAGTACAACCTTCCGCCGCGCTCGATGGCCTACGCGGGGCTGATGCTGCGCGCCCTCGACGGGCGGCCCGAGATGTGGGACTACCTGCAACGGCACGTGCGCGTGACCTTCGACAACTGGGTGGGCAGAAGAGTTGGCGACGCGGGCCTCTACTACGACATCCGCGAGGACGGCTACGCGCAACTCTACGCCGTGCTGCTGGCGCGGGTGCTGCCCGACTCCTACCCGCTCTACCCCTCGGGGACGCTCGCGGCTTCCGGCGGCACGGCCACGGACGGGGCACAGAAGCGGGCGGCGTTCCTTAAAGATACTGAGCGGGCGGCGGTGCAGTTCTTCGGCCGGTTGCAGGGCACAGACGGCTCTTGGAAGTGGGACATCCCGGACGAGGACGCCTACCGCGTCGAGCAGCCCTTCATGATCGGCCTCTACATGGAATCGGTCGTCGCGCTCGACCGCATCACGACAGACCCGACTGTGAAGGCTTCGCTGCGGTCGCAGTTGGAGAAGGCCGTACACAGGCTTTACGAGCGCGGCTACCGCGGCGGCGAGCAGGTGTCTGACATGCCTAAGTACCGCTGGCGCGGCATGTGGTACTACTCGTGCGGCGGGACGGCGGCCGACCCGACCGCCTACGAGCGCGGGCCGGGGCAGGGCCGGATGGTGACGGGCGGCAACCTCGACGAGATCAGGGCTGTCAGGCATCTGAACTCGACGGTGCACCACGCCTTCGGCTACGCCTACGCGCTGACGGGGAATGCCGAATACCTGCGGATGGGCGACGAGGTCTTCGACGCGTCGTACGGCGACGTAGTGGACGGCATCCACGGGCAGGCGGATGACGGGCGCGGGAAGGACTACGCCATGAACTTCCGCGCCTCGGGGCGCTACCTCGCGCTGAGGCTACAGGGCCAGCAGGCGCCCGCGCCGACTCCGACCCCGACTCCTACATCCACGCCGACGCCGACTCCGACGCCGGCCCCGGTGGCGCCGAAGATCGCGCTCTCCAACCCGCCCGACGGCGCGCAGTTCGTCGAGCCGGTCACCATTGACATCACGGCCGACGTGACGGCGGGCAGCGGCGGCGTCAGCAAGGTCGAGTTCTACGACGGCGCGACGCTGGTCGGCTCCGCGACGAGCCAGCCTTACACTTTCCGTTGGAGCAACGTGCCGGCGGGCAGCCACACGCTGACGGCGAAGCTGACCGACTGGGGCGGGGCGACGTTCACGTCCGCGTCGGTGACGATAAGGGTGAGCGCCGCCAGCAACTCGGTCGCGCGCGCCCGTGTGAAGGCGCAGGAGACCAGCAACCTTCTGGGGCAGGCGCAGGCCGCGCCGCTCAAGACCAGCGCCGACGGCTCGAACGTCGCCGCCAACTCGACCACCGACATCAACACGCAACTCGCGGCCGTGGTCGCAGCAGTCCAGCAGGCTTACACCGACTTCAACACGGAGCGCGCCTCGTTCCCGGCGGCGGCGCGCATCGAGACGGAGCTCGCGGCCGCGCTCTCCTACGCGCGCGCGGCCGTCTCGCTCTCGCAGGGCGGCGGGAGCATGGCCGACGTGCAGAAGAACCTGCGCGTCGCCACCGACAACCTCGTGCTCGCCAACGTGCACATCGTCTACGGCGACATCCCGAACCCGCTCGACGCGCCCGAGTATTTCGTGCGTCAGCACTACGTGGACTTCCTCGGGCGCGAGCCCGACGAGTCGGGGCAGAGCTTCTGGGTCGGGCGCGTCACGGGCTGCGGCGCCCCGACGTGCGCCGAGGCCGCGCACATCAGCGTCTCGGCCGCATACTTCCTCTCCATCGAGTTTCAGGAGACGGGCTACCTGCTCTACAAACTCTACCGCTCGTCGTACGGCCGCGCGCCGCTGCTCGCCGAGTTCACGCCGGACAGGCAGGAGCTCTCGCGCGGCGTCATCGTCGGCGAGACGGGCTGGAACAACCAGCTCGATGCGAACAAGGGCGCGTTCCTCGGCCAGTGGGTGCAGCGCCCCGAGTTCAAGTCGCGCTTCGACGCGCTGTCTAACGCGCGCTTCGTGGACACGCTCGCCGCGAACGTCGGCGTGAGTCTCACAGACGAAGACAGGGCCGCGCTCGTCTCTTCGCTCGACGGCGGCGCGACGCGCGCCTCTGTGCTGCGCCAGTTCGTCGAGCTCGGCCCGGTCACGCGGCACGAGACGAACTCGGCCTTCGTGCAGATGCAGTACTTCGGCTACCTCCAGCGCGATCCCGACGAGGGCGGCTACAACTACTGGCTCGGTAAGCTCGAATCCTTCGGCGGCGACTACCAGAAGGCGGAGATGGTCAAGGCGTTCCTCTCCTCCATCGAGTACCGCCAGCGCTTCGGCCGCCCGTAAGCCGCCGGCGCAAGGCAGAAAAAACTCAGACACACGAAGGCGCGGCTTTCAGAATTTCAAATTTCAAATCTGAAATTCTGAAAGCCGCGCCTTCGTCTATCAGCGGTTAATCTTCACACGTGTCTCCGCGTCTGACCTTCACATCCGCGCACGGCCGCGCGCCACTTTAGTTGTTGCCCCGCGCGCCTCATCCGCGTTAATCTCGAAGAGGTGGCGCCGGGGTGCGGAGGCCGGCGCGGCCCCGCCAGCAGCACGCCCCGCGCGCACAGTCGCGCCGGACGGGGCGGACTCGCCGCCGAGGTTTTCCTTAAAAACCCCCCGAGTGACAGCGAAAGGTATGCGGGATAAAGTCATGTGCGGCGCGCACGAGCCGCGCCCGGCCGGCGCATTGGCCCGCCGGGGCGCGTCGGCGTGCGCGGGGAGGCTTCAGGCTTGGGCGCGCTGAAGGGCATCAAGCGTGCGGCGCTGCGTTCGCTCAAGACGGCGGGCGCGTTCCGCCTCGTCGGCGGGAGCAGTTGGCGACGGCGACGCCTGCTCATCCTTACTTATCACGGCGTCTCGCTCGACGACGAGCACCTGTGGCGCGGCGCGCTCTACGTGAGCCCCGAGACCTTCCGCTCGCGCATGAACGCGCTCAAGCGCTGCGGGGCGTCGGTGCTCCCGCTCGGCGAGGCCGTCCAAAGGCTCTACGCCAACGACCTGCCGGAGCGCGCCGTCGCCATCACCTTCGACGACGGCACCTACGACTTCCACGCGCGCGCCTATCCTGTCCTCGCAGAGTTCGGCTTCCCCGTCACGCTCTACCTGACGACCTTCTACACCGAGTTCAACCGGCCCGTCTTCGACACCTTCAGCTCCTACCTTCTCTGGAAGGGGCGCGCGGGCGCGCTCGACCTCGGCAGGCTGACGGGCGCGGGCTCGCGCGTCGAACTCGCCGACGACGGCGCGCGCGAGGCTATCGCGCAAGCGTTGCGTTCCTTCGCGGCCGAACAAAAGTTGTCCGCAGGGGAGAAGGACGAGCTACTTAAAAGACTCGCGCGCGAAGTGGGCGCGGACTACGACGAGCTCGCTTCGCGCCGCGTGCTGCACCTAGTCAACCCCTCGGAGGTGCGCGAGCTCGCAGACGCGGGCGTTGACATTCAACTGCACACGCACCGCCACCGCACGCCGAAGGTGCGCGAGCTGTTCCGGCGCGAGATTGACGACAACCGCGCGGCCTTGCGCGCGCTGACGGGGCAGGGCGACGCCGTGCACTTCTGCTACCCGAGCGGCGTCTACGACCGCGTTTTCCTGCCTTGGCTTGCGGAGGCAGGCGTGCTGACGGCGACGACCTGCGACATGGGCTACGCGACCGCCGAATCCGAGCCGCTGCTGCTGCCGCGCATGCTCGACGTTTCGGGGCTCTCCGACCTTGAGTTCGAGGGCTGGGTCACGGGCGTCTCGGCCGCGCTCCCGCGCAGGCGCGAGGCCGGCGCCGCCGACGCGTTCGGAGGGCGCGCGTACGCATGAGCGAGTTGAGGGAAGTGACCGTGAGTGAGACCGGAGAAAGCGCAGTTGCGGCGGGCGAGGCCGAAGTCGTCCGCGTGGGTGACGAAGTCGTCAGGGCCGAGCCGGCGTTGAGCGTCATCGTCACGGCCTACGGCGTCGCGCCCTACATCGCCGAGACGCTCGACTCGGTCTTCGCGCAGACGCTTCCCGGCTTCGAGGTCATCCTCGTCAACGACGGCTCGCCCGACACCTCGGAGCTTGAGCGCGCGCTCGCGCCCTACATGCCGCGGCTCGTCTACATCGCGCAGGAGAACCGCGGCGCGGGCGGCGCGCGAAACACCGGCCTGCGCGCGGCGCGCGCCCCGCTCGTCGCATTCCTCGACGGCGACGACCTCTGGGAGCCGACCTACCTCGAAGAGCAACTGAAGCACGTGCGCGAGAACAATCTCGACCTCGCATACACCGACGCGCTGCTCTTCGGCGACTCCGAGCAGGCGGGCAGGACGTACATGGAGATCGCGCCCTCGGACGGGCCGGTCAACTTCCTGAGCCTCATCCGCGGCGAGTGCAACGTAATCACGTCGGGCGTCGTGGCGAGCCGCGCCGCGGTCTTCGACGTGGGCCTCTTCGACGAGTCGCTGCGCAACGCGCAGGACTTCGACCTCTGGGCGCGGCTCGCGCGGCGCGGCGCGCGGCTCGGCTACCAGCGCCGCGTGCTCGCGCGCTACCGCTGCCGCGAGGGCAGCCTCACGGGCGACGCGCGGCACCGTTTGCTGCGCGACCTGCGTATCACGCAACACGTCGCAGACACCTACGACCTGACCGAGGCCGAGCGCGCCGAGGTCGAGCGGATGCTCGCGCGCCGCGCGGCCGCCGTCGAGCTTGAGCGCGGCAAGTCTCTACTCGCCGAGTCGAAGTTCGCCGAGGCGCGCGAGGCGCTTGAGAGCGCGCGCCGCGTCACGCCCGGCTGGAAACTCACCGTCGCGCTCCTGATGTTGAAGGTCGCGCCGCGCCTCTTCGTAAAACTCGCCGGGCCGCGCCTGCGCGCGGGGGCCTGAGATGGCACAGGAACTTTCAGAGGTAGTGGAGTCACCGCCCGCCGCGCGCGGCGGCGACTTCCTGCGCACCGACCGGCTCAAGGAAGACCTCGGCGCGCGGACGGCGCGCGGCGGGTTCCTGACCGTCACGACGCAGGGCTTCAAGTTCGCCGCGACGATGGCGGCGACGGTCGTGCTGGCGCGGCTTCTGACGCCGGGCGACTACGGGCTGGTCGGGATGGTCGCGGTCGTCACGGGCTTCATCGCGCTCTTCAAAGACCTCGGGCTCTCGGCCGCCACCATCCAGCGCGAAGAGATAAGCCAAGAGCAGGTGAGCACGCTCTTCTGGGTCAACGTCGGAGTGAGCGCGGCTATCGGCCTTCTGACGGCGGCGCTCGCCCCGGCCGTGGCTTGGTTCTACGGCGAGCCGCGGCTCGCGCCCGTGACGCTCGCCTACTCAATCGGCTTCCTCTTCGGCGGACTCACCGTTCAGCACGAGGCCCTGCTCAAGCGGCAGATGCGCTTCGCCGTGCTGGTCACGTCGGAGGTCGCGGCGCTGCTCGCGAGCATCGTGACGACCGTTCTGTTGGCGTGGCGCGGCTTCGGTTACTGGGCGCTCGTCGCGGGCCACCTCGCGCTGAGCTTCGTCTACATGCTCGCGGTGTGGGGCGTGTGCGGTTGGCGGCCCGGCCGACCGCGGCGCGGCGCGGGCGTGCGCTCGCTGCTCGGCTTCGGCGGAAACCTGACGGGCGCGGCCGTCATCAACTACTTCTCGCGCAACCTCGACAACATGCTCATCGGGCGCTTCTGGGGCGGGTGGCAGCTCGGCCTCTACGCGAAGGCTTACCAGCTTCTACTGCTCCCGCTCGACCAGATTAACTACCCTCTGACGAACGTGGCCGTGCCGGCGCTCTCGCGTCTCAACGGCGAGCCCGAGCGCTACCGCGCCGCCTACCTGCGTATGCTTGAGAAGGTCGCGCTCCTCACGATGCCGGGCATCGCGCTGATGTTGGCGACGGCCGACTGGGTCGTGCTCATAGTGCTCGGGCCGCAGTGGGTCGAGGCCGGAAGAATCTTCGCGCTGCTCGGCGTGGCGGCGCTGCTCCAACCTCTGACGAACACGACGGGCTGGCTCTTCATCTCGCAGGGGCGGGCGCGCGACATGCTGCGCTGGACGCCCGTCGGCGCCGTGATAATCATCTCGGCCATTGTGGCCGGACTGCCTTGGGGCGCGGCGGGCGTCGCCACGGCCTACTCGGCCGTGTGGGTGCTGGTGGTGACGCCGCTGCTGTTCTGGTACGTCGGGCGGCGCGGGCCTGTGCGCGCGGCCGACTTCTACAGGACGGTGGCGCCCGTGGCCTTCGCCTCGCTCGGCGTGATAGGCGCGGTCGCGGCCTTCCGGCGCTGGGCGGCGCCGGCCAGACCTCTGACGGGGCTGGCCGCCTGCTGCCTCATCGCGGCGGCCGTGACGCTCGTTCTGCTCGCGCTGCTGCCGGGCGGGCGCAGGGTTCTGCGCGACACTTGGAGGACGGCCGCCGCGCTGGCTGGCCGCGGAGCTTAAGGGGGAAACTTTCGGATGGCTGAATCGGTCGAGTCCTTTTACGACGAATTCTCGCGCCGCTTCGTGGACGACGTGGTCGAAGGCAACGAGCGCGTCACGCAGCAGCTCGACTTCTTCTCGCGCGCAGTCCCGCCCGGCGCCGAGAGCATCCTCGTCATCGGCTCGGGCTCGGGACAGGGCGCGCACCACCTCGCCGCGCGCGTGGCGAAGCGTGCGCGCGTCCTCGCCCTCGACATCAGCGCCGAGAACCTGCGCCTCGCCCGCGCACTCTTCGCGCACCCGCGCGTCGAGTACCGCAAGGCCGACGTGACGCGTGAGCGGGTCGAAGGCCGCTTCGACGTGATCGCGCTGCCGGACGTGTACGAGCACATCCCGCCCGAGGCGCGCGAAGCGCTCCACGCGCGCTTCAACGAACTGCTGACCGACGACGGCCGCATCCTCTTCACCATCCCGAGCCCGGGCAAGCAGGAGTCTTTGCGCGAGGCCGGGCACGGCCTACAGGTCGTGGACGAGACCATCACGCTCGCAGACCTCGAACGCGTCGCGCGCGACGTGGGCGGCGAGCTGACCTACTTCAACGTCGTCTCGATCTGGGAGGCCAACGACTACGCGCACGCCGTCGTCGAGCGCCGCGCGAGCCGCGTCCGCCCCATCGCCGACTCCGACCGACTGCCGCTCAAGGGCTGGCCGCGCCCCACGCTCGTCGGCCGCGGCCTCGGCGCGCTTCGGCACCGCCTGCGCCTCGCAGACCTCAGCAAGTCTCTGCGACGACGCCGCGTCATGAAGCGGCTCGGGACGAACTCCGCATGAACGCGGAACTGAACTCAAACAACGACGGCGCGAACAACAACGGCGCCGCGGCCGTCCGGCCGAGCCTCTGCGTCGTCACGCCCTACGAGCCTGCGCTGAGCGAGACCTTCATCCGCGCGCATCTGGAAAGGCTTCCGGCGCGCACGTCGCTCGTCAGCGGGTGGCCGCCCGCGCTCGGAGGACGCCCCGTCTTCTCGACGCCGCGCCGCGCCTATCACAAACTCCTGCGCAAGCTCGCGCGCGGCACGCCGCTGGCGACCACGGCCGCCTATGTCGCGGCCTTCCGCCGTACGGGCGCCGACGCGGTGCTGGCCGAGTACGGCACGACGGGCGCGCAGGTCTACGAGGCTTGCCAGAGCGCGCGCGTCCCGCTCGTCGTACACTTCCACGGCTACGACGCGAGCGAGCGCGCCGTGCTCGAAGAGCACCGCGAAACTTACCCCGCGATGTTCCGCGCGGCGGCGGCGGTCGTCGCCGTCTCACGCGCGATGCAGAGGAAGCTCGTCTCGCTCGGCGCCGCGCCCGAGAAGGTTCACTACAACCCTTACGGAATAGACCTCGCGCGCTTCGGCGGGGCCGACCCCGAAGCGGCGCCGCCCACCTTCCTCGCCGTCGGCCGCTTCGTCGAGAAGAAGGCGCCGCAGTTGACGCTCGCGGCCTTCGCCGAAGTCTTGGTGGAAGAGCCGGACGCGCGCCTGCGTATGGTCGGCGACGGGCCGCTGCTCGAAGAGTGCCGCGCCGTCGCGCGCCGGCTCGGTATAGAAAACGCGGTCGAGTTCCTCGGCGCGCGCGGTCACGAAGAGGTTCAGGCAGAGATGCGCGGCGCGCGCTGCTTCGTGCAGCACTCGGTCGAGGCCGCGAACGGCGACTGCGAGGGCACGCCGGTCGGGATACTCGAAGCCTCGGCCGCCGGCCTGCCCGTCGTCTCGACGCGACACGCCGGAATCCCCGACGTGGTCGTCGAAGGAGAGACCGGCCTGCTCGTCGAAGAGCGCGACGTGCGGGGCATGGCCGCGCACATGCTCAGCCTCGCGCGCGACGCCGAACTCGCCGGCCGCATGGGCCGCGCGGCGCGCGCGCGCGCGACCGAGAACTTCTCGATGGAGCGCAGCATCGGCAACCTCTGGGCGATTATCGAGTCGTGCCTGCCGCGCGGGCGCGGAAGGTTTTAGTTGCCGCGGCGTCGCGCGTTGGGATAATCTGGAAACAGTCCCGGCGCACGCCGGGCCGGAAAGTGCGGTGCCGCACAGGCTCTCAGTTGTAACCCCATCCGTGCCAGACAAGATGCCCCAACCCCAAACACTCTCGCGCGAAAATTTGTGGAAGCCGCTGCTGATCGCGGCCGCGGTGGCGTTCGCCTACTGGGGCGTGCTCGCGCGGCTCGGCCGCTTCTGGTGGGAGGACGAGAACTACTCGCACGGGCTGCTCATCCCGTTCGTCGCCGGCTACATCCTCTGGGCGGAGCGCGGGCGGCTTGCCGAGATGGGGAAGCGCCCGCGCGCGGCGTGGGGGGCGGCGCTGGCCGCGGCCGCGCTGCTGTTGCTGTGGGTCGGGACGGCCGGGGCCGAGTTGTTCACGCAGCGCGCCTCGCTCGTCCTACTGCTGGCGGGGCTGGCCGTCTACTTCTGGGGCTGGCGCTTGCTGCGCGCGGTCGCGGTGCCGCTGCTGCTTCTGGCGCTGGCGATTCCCATCCCCTCGATAATCTTCAACAAGCTCGCGTTCCCGCTGCAACTCTTCGCGTCGCAATGCGCCGTCTGGGCGATGCGACTGCTCGACATCCCCGTGCTGCGCGAGGGGAACGTGATAGAGCTTTACCCCTTGGGCTCGCTGACGACGAAGAAGCTCGAAGTCGTCGAGGCTTGCAGCGGCATCCGCAGCCTGATGACGCTGGTGACGCTGGCCGTCGTCTTCGCATACTTCACGAGCCCTTCGGACGAGGGCGGCGCGGGCGGGCCGAAGCTCCGGCGCTTCCGCGCGTTGCGCGCGGTGCTCATCGTGCTCGCGGCCGTGCCGATTGCGATCGTGACGAACGCGGCGCGCGTGAGCGGCACGGGCGTGCTCGCGCGCTACTACGGGACGGAGGTGGCCGACGGCTTCTTCCACGAGTTCTCGGGCTGGGTCATCTACGTCGCCGCCTTCCTGCTGCTCTTCGCCTTCGGCTGGCTGCTCGACCGCTTCAACCCGACGCGCCGCGGCGGGAAGGGGAGCGGCGGCGCCGCGGTGAAGGTTAAGGACGGCGTCGAGGTGAATGATGAAGTTCGCGCCGTCGAGACTCAGGCCGCGGGCTTACAGTAAAGAACAGAAGCGATGAAGACTGCGAGACACTTCTGGGCGATGGCGGCGCTGCTGATTCTGGGCGGCGCGGTCGTCAACTTCTGGGCGGCGGCCGGCGAGGCGCGCGTCTCGCGCCGCACACTCTCGGAGTTCCCCGCCGAGGTCGGCGGCTGGCGGCAGGCGGGGCGCGACACGCGCTTCGACGCGGCGACCGAGGCCGTCCTGCGTGCGGACGACTACGTCTCGCGCGACTACGCCGGGGCGGGCGGGCGCACGGCCTCGCTCTACGTCGGCTACTACGCGACGCAGCGCACCGGCGCCACCTACCACAGCCCGCTCAACTGCCTGCCCGGCTCGGGCTGGGTTCTGAACAACCCTTCGACCGTGGAAGTCAGGCCCGCGGGCCGCGAGCCCTTCCGCGCCAACGGCTACGTCATCGAGCACGGCGAAGACCGTATGATGATGCTCTACTGGTATCAGGGGCGCGGCCGCGCGGTGGCGAGCGAGTACTGGGACAAGGCTTACACGGTCTTCGACAGCATACGCCGCCGGCGCTCGGACGGCGCGATGGTGCGCGTGCTCGTCCCCTTCCGCGGCTCGGAAGCCGAAGCCACGGCGGCCGCGGCAGAGTTCGCCGCGCAGGTCGCCCCCGCCTTGCCGGCCTACGTGCCCGACTGAGATTCCCCTTGCCTTTTTGCCGCCCGGTGGGGCATTGTAAAAGGGGAAGGGAAGCCTCATTAGACATTTAAAGACTTTGTCACCCGCGGCACGCCCCGCCGCGGAGACGTTCGGAGCCGTCGGCCAGCGAGACTTTTAGAAGCGGCTTTGCCCGCCGCCGAAAAGGGTCGGCCGGACGGTTTAAGTAGGAAGCGGCGGACTCAAGTAAACGCCCGACCGACGGCCGTAGCCCCGGCCTTCAGTCGGCCGAAGAGGCCGCCGGCCCGTTCAAGGAGTGCCAGACAGATGAACCTTCAAGAGTGCCCCCGCGCCCGGAGTGTCCGGGCGCTCGTCGCCGTCCTGCTCGCCTGCCTCGTCGCGCTCGCCGCAGCCTGCACCAACCCCGAGAAGGCCAAGGCGGAATACGTCCGCCGCGGCGAAGCCTTCCTCAAAGAGCGCCGCTGGCAGGAAGCCTCCCTTGAGTTTCGCAACGCCATCCAGATAGATGAGAATCTCGCCGCGGCCCACTGGGGCCTCGCACGCGCCTACGACGGGCTCGGGCGCGGCGGCGAGTACCTCGAAGAGCTTCAGCGCACGGTCAAGCTCGACCCCGCCAACGCCGAGGCGCGCGTCCGCCTCGCCAACGCCTACCTGCTCGCCTACGCGAGGCAGAAGAACCCGGACTTGCTGGCCGAGGCCGAGCGTCTGGCCGGCGAGGTCGCCGCGCGCTCGCCGAACGACCCGGACGGCCGCATCCTGCAAGCCAACATCGTCTTCCTCAAGGGGGACAAGGACGCCGCCGCGCGCGCCGAGCAGATGATTAAGGAGGCCGTCGCGCTCGACCCGAAGCGCGTCGAGTCTTACATGGGGCTCGCGCGCTTCTACCTGCAAGTCGGCCGCGTCCCCGACGCCGAGGCGGTCTTCAAGCAGGCCATCGCGATGAACGACGGCTCGGCGCTGGCGCACATGGAGTACGGCAAGTTCCTCGCGCAGCTCAAGCGCGGCGAGGCCGAGGCCGAGTTCCGCAGGGCCGTCGAGGTCGAGCCCGAGAACCGCGACGCGCGCTGGGTGCTCGCCAGCTACTACCTCGTCAACCAGCGCTTCCCGCAGGCCGAGGAGGCTTACAAGGCTTGGGCGCAGCTCGACTGGGACAAGCCCGACGGCAGGTCGCGGCTGGCCGACTACTACGCCACGGTCGGCCGCTTCGACGACGCGGCGAAGCTCTACGAGGAGATCGTCAAGGCTTCGCCCGACTACGCGCGCGGCCGCTACCGGCTCGGCGAGATCAGCCTCCAGCGCGGCGACCAAGCCGCGGCGAAGGCGCAGATTGACGAGCTGATCAAGCGCAACGCGAAAGACCCGGACGCGCTCTTCCTGCGCGCGCGCATGTTCTCGGCGCAGGGCAGGCTCAAGGACGCCATCGCAGACCTGAAGACCGTGCTCGACTCCGACCCGCGCTCGAAGCTCGGCCTCTACTTCATGGCCGACGCGCTCTACCGCGACGGGCAGTTCGAGCAGGCCCGCGCGCGCGCCGGCGAGCTCGAACGTTATTACCAAGACTTCCTGCCCGCCAAGCTCCTTCAGATTCAGATCGGGCTCGACTCGGGCGACGCCGAGGGCGCACACCGCGGCGCCGACGACCTCGTCAAGAAGCTTCAGGACACGACGCCGAACGGCGACGTGACGCCGCAGTTCCTCTCCGACGTGAAGACCAACGCGCTGCTCCTGCGCGGCAAGGCGTCACTCCGCCTCGGCGGCAGCGACCCCACGCCGCAGCAGTTGGCCTCGGCGCGCGCCGACTTCGACGCCGCGCGACAGGCGCAGCCCAACTCGCCGCTGCCCTACGTCAACCTCGCCGACGCGGCCGCGATGGAGAAGAAGCCCGACGAGGCTTGGCAGCAGCTCGACCGCGCGCTCTCGCTCGACCCGACCAACTTTCAGGCGCTCACGGGGCTGATTAACCTCGGCGCGGCCACGGGCAAACTCGATCAGGCGCGCTCGCGCATCGAGCAGCTTGCGGGCCAACATCCGAACGAGGCGCCGCTTCAATACCTGCTCGGTCAGGCTTACCGCAACGGCAACCAGCAGCAGCAGCCCGACGCCGCGCGCGCCGAGGCCGCCATGCGCCGCGCCGTCGAGCTCGACCCCGACTACATGCCGGCCTACTCGGCGCTCGCCGAAATCTACTTCGGCACGCAGCAGCCTGACCGCGCGATTGACGAGTACAAGAAGATCACCGAGCGGCGGCCCGACGACTTCGTCGCCTTCCGCAACATCGGCATGATCGAGGCCGGCCGCAACAACCTCGACGCCGCGGCCGACTACTACCACCGCGTGCTCGCCATCCGCCCGGACGAGCCCGTCGCCGCCAACAACCTCGCCGCCCTCTACGCCGACTACGGCAAGGGCAACGCCGAGGAGGCGATGCGCTTGGCGCAGGACGTGGCGCGGCGCTTCCCTTCGGAGCCCGGCTTCGCCGACACGCTCGGCTGGGTCTACTACCGCAAGGGGCTCTACCGCGACGCCGTCGAGCAGCTTCAGCGCGCCGTCGCGGGCGCGTCGAAGCGCAACGCCGACAACTCGCTCTACCGCTGGCACCTCGGCGCCGCGCTCGCCCGCAACGGCGACAAGGCCGGCGCGCGCCGCGAGCTACAGAAGTCGTTGGAACTGGCCGCCGCGGAGCAGCAGCGCCCCGTCAGGCCCCCGACCGTCACCCCCGTTGACGAGGTGCGCCGCACGCTCGAAAGCCTTTAGGGAAGTGATGAGTGATGAGTGATGAGTGATGAGTGAAAGCAAGCTGCCTTAACTCATAACTCATCACTCACCACTCTGCGAACGGAGTGAGCCATGAGTGTTGATTTTCGACAGCGGAAGCCGGCCGAGCTGGCGCGGATGGTCTGGCGGAGAAAGTGGCTGATCGTGCTGCCGACGCTGGCGGTGTGGGCGGCGGTCGCCTTCGTCGTGTGGCGCCTGCCGAACGTCTACGAGTCCACGACGCTTCTGACCGTCCGCCCGGCGAGCATCGCCACGTCGGTCGTCACGCAGCTCTCGGACTCAGACCTGACGCTGCGCATCAACAACATCGGTCAGGAGGTGACGAGCCGCAGCTCGCTCGAACCGCTGATTGAGCGCTACGGCCTCTACCGGCGCGAGCTGGCGCGCGGCGCCACGATGGACGAGCTGATCGAGCGGATGCGCGCCAAAGACATCAAGATCACGCTCAACACCAGCCGCAACGAGATCACCAACGGCTTCTTCCTCTCCTTCCGCGGCGAGGAGCCGCGCGCCGCTCAGGCCGTCGCCGAGGCGCTGGCGCGCAAGTACGTGGACGCGCAGACGAAGGCCGCGGGTCAGGAGGCCACGCTCACCAAAGAGTTCTTCAACGACCGCGTGAATCAGGAGAAGCAGAAGCTCGACGACATAGACAAGCGCCGCCTTGAGGCCATGCAGCGCAACATCTCGCACCTCCCCTCCTCGATGCAGGGGCTCGTCAGCCAGCTCGCCGGCCTGCGCGACGAGCAGAAGACGCGCATCACCGAGATCGGCCGCCTCAACGGTCAGATCAGCAGCCTCAACCAGCTCGTCAACGACCTCGGCAAGGCCAACGCGCAGCAGGTCGAGGAGGTCATCGCCCAGATGCAAGACCCGAAGGGCACGCCCGCCTACGCCGAGCTGACGAGGACGAAGGCCGCGCTCGAAGCGCAGAAGCAGGAGCTCGGCATCACCTTCAAGCCGGCCGCGCCCGAGATGCGGTCGGTGCAGAAGCAGATAGACGAGATACAGCGGCAGATGGACGACATGATCGCGGAGCACAAGCAGAAGGTCGAGGATACGCGCACGCGCCTGTCGGGCAAGGTAGACCCGCGCCTGAACTCCTACAAGGCCGACATCAAGCGGCTCCAAGACGAGGTCGCCCGCCAGCAGTCTTTGCTCGCGCAGGCTGAGGCGGCGATCGCCACCGCCAGCCAGAGCATCAACAACATCCCCACGGCCGAGGTCGAGCTCGAATCCATCAACCGCGAGTACCAGACCGAGAAGGCCGTCTACGATCAGGCCGTCGAGCAGCAGCAGAAGGCCGAGATCGGGGCCGACGTGGCGAACCGGTCGCAGGGCGAATCAATCGCCGTCATAGACCCGGCCAGCCTCCCGCAGCAGCCCGTCGCGCCGAACCGCGCGGTGCTGATGCTCGCCGGCCTCTTCATCGGCCTCGGCGTCGGCGTCGCGCTCGCCGCCGCCTTCGAGGTGCCGCGCCTGCTCACAGTCCAGACGGCCGAGGACGCCGCGCACTACACGGGCCTGCCCGTGCTCGTCACCGTCCCCATGCTGCTGACGGCGCGCGAGCAGCGCAGCCTGAAGGCGCGGCGCGCGGCGCTCGCCGTCGCGGCGGTCGTCGCCACGGTGCTGACCGCGCCCGCGCTCGCCTTCGTCCTCAGCCGCCTGCACGTCATCGAGTTGCTGGCCAACAGAGGGTGAGAGGAGGTTCGGACGTGTACCTCGAATTCTACGGACTGAAAGAGCTGCCGTTCGCGCTGACGCCCGACCCGCGGTTCATCTACTTCACGCCGTCGCACACCGAGGCGATGGCGAACCTGCACTACGGCGTCGAGAGCGGCAAGGGTCTCATCGTCGTCACGGGCGAGGTCGGGACGGGGAAGACGACCGTGCTGCGCTGGATGATGAACCGGCTCGACCGCACCGTGCTCGTCGCCTACCTCTTCAACCCGCGTATGACGGTCTCGGAGTTCTATCAGTACGTCTCATCGCCGAAGCTCTTGGACGTGCCGCGCTGGGAGAGCAAGTCGGAACTGCTGCTGCGCCTCGGCGAAGTTTTAGACTCGCGCCACTCGCGCGGCCTGCGCACGGTGCTCGTCATAGACGAGGCGCACGGCCTCTCGCCCGCCGTGCTCGAAGAGATACGCTTGCTGTCGAACTTCGAGTCCGACTCGGCCAAGCAGTTGCAGATAGTGTTGACGGGACAGCCCGAGCTGCGCGACGTGCTGAACCAGCCCGAGCTTCGTCAGCTCAAGCAGCGCATCGCGCTTCGCTGCGAGATTCGGCCGCTGCCCGACATCGAAGAGACTGCGCGCTACGTCGCCTCGCGCCTGCTCGCCGCGGGCGCCGAGCGCACGGACATCTTCACGCCCGCCGCGGTTGACCTCATCTTCCGCTGCTCGGAGGGCATTCCGCGGCAGATAAACAACATCTGCGACAACGCCCTGCTCGCGGGCTTCGCAGCGGGCGCGCAGCACGTCGGCCGCGACATCGTCGAAGAGGTCGCGGAGACTTTCGACCTCCTGCCGAACGCGCAGCGCGGCCGGCAGGCGGGCGAAGAGCGCGCGGGCGCGGCGCGCATCTTCACGACGGCCGGGCGCACGGAGCTCTGGGCGGCCGAGGCGGGCGCCGGGCGCGAGGGCGGCGAAGAACAACAGCCGCAGACGACCGTCGGGCGCGCGGCGCAGGTGAGCCACGAGCGCGAGGTCGTGCGCGAAGTCGAGCGCGAGTTGGAAGGCGGCGGGCGCGATACGGAAGCGCCGAACGCGGACGAGCTCGACCGCGCCTTCCGCAGTTGGGACGACAAGGGAGATTCGTGATGGGCAGAGTCTACGAGGCACTCAAGCGCGCGGCCGAGTCGAGCGCGAAGGCGGACGAGGGTTCGACGCGGGCGGCAGTGGAAGAGAAGCCGGTCGCCGTCGAAGAGAAGTCGGTCGCGCCTTTCGCCGAGCAGCGCAACGGCCGCAACGGCTCACACGCCGCGGGCGGCGATGACGACACGCCCACGCTCGTCTCCGAAGGCGCACGCGCCAACGGCAACGCGAAGGCAGGCGGCGCGCGCGCGGGCGGCGCGAACGGCGGCGCGCCCGAACATCTCTTCACTGCCTCAAGACATTTTCAGTCGCCGGAGACGGCGCACGCTTCAGCGCCCACTGAGCAGACGGGTACGCACGGCGGGTCGGCACTCCCCGCCGCGCAGGCTTCGCGTACTGCTGGGGCAACTTTGGGCGCTGCCGGTTCGGCGCGCACGCCGGAGTTTGTCACACTCGACATCTCCGCCGCGCGCGTCGAACCACACCTCGTCGCGGTCACGCAGCCGCGCTCGTCACACGCCGAGCGCTTCCGAAGCTTACGCACTCGCGTCCTGCACGCCGGAGAGCGGCGCAAGATGCAGGCGTTCGTCATCACCTCGGCGGGCATCATGGAAGGGAAGACGCTCACCGCGCTCAACCTCTCTTGGCTGCTCGCGCAGACCGACGGCGTCTCGGCGCTGCTCGTAGACGGAGACCTGCGCAACCCCTGCGCCGCCGAGTACCTCGGCCTCGAAGCGCCCGCCGGACTCTCCGAAGTCCTCGGCGGCGAGGCGTCGCTCGCCGACACCATCATCAAGCTTGAGCCCGCGGGGCTGCACCTCCTGCCCGGCGGCTCGGCGCGCGACGACGTGGCGGAACTCCTGTCGGGGCCGACGTTCCTCTCGGTGCTCAAAGAGCTGCGGCGCATGTTCGACTACATCATCATAGACGCGCCGCCGCTCGGCATCTTCACCGACGCTACGGTGCTCATCAGCCGCGCCGACGCCGCGCTCATCGTCGCGCGCGCCAACAGGACGCGCTACGCGCAGCTCGAACGGCTGCTTGAGCCGCTGCCGCGCGAACGCCTGCTCGGCGTCATCCTCAACGGCTCGGACGAGCAGTTGAGCGAGCAGAACTACTACTACCGCCGCTACTCCTCGCGCCGCGAGGGAGGCAAGGAAGAGTAGAGGGGTTTAAAGGGCCGTGGCCTCCACTCGCTTTAACGTCAGGACGCTGCTGCTCATCGTCGCGGAGGCGCTGCTTATCTTCCTCGCGATGGTGGCCGCGGCCTACCTGCGCTTGGGTTGGGTGGACGCCTACCACGAGCTGAACGTGAAGTACGGCTTCTTCAAGGCGGCCGTCGTCACGCTCTTCTGCCTCGCCGCCTTCTACCTCTACGACCTCTACGACTTCGTCGTCATGCACGACCGGCGCGAGCTGGTCTTGAGGCTCGTGCAGGCGCTCGGGCTCGCGTGGGTCGCGCTGGCGATAACGATGTACCTCCTGCCGCAGTTGATGATCGGCCGCGGCGTCTCGCTCATCGCTCTGCCGCTCGCGCTCTCGATGATGGTGGCGTGGAGGGTCTGCGCGCACTGGCTGCTCGGCCACCCCGGCGTCGGCGAACGGATTCTCATCGTCGGCTCGGGCCCGCTGGCCGTCGAGGTCGCGCGCGAAGTTTTGGAGCGGCGCGACGCGGGCTTCCGCGTCGTCGGCTTCGTGGACGGACGGCCCGAACTCGTCGGGCAGAGCTTGATTAACCCGCGCGTCCTCGGGCTGACCGAAGACCTCGCCGCAATCGCGCGGCGAGAGGGCGTTGACCGCGTCGTCGTCGCGCAGGCCGAGCGGCGCGGGCAGTTCCCCGTCCGACAACTCTTAGACCTGAGCCTCTCGGGCGACGTGCACATCGAAGAGTGCGCCAGCTTCTACGAGCGGCTGACCGGTCGCGTCTCGCTCGACATGATGCGGCCGTCGTGGCTCATCTTCTCGTCGCGCGCGCGGCAGGCGCGTCTGTCGGCGGTCGTGCGGACGCTGTTCCACCGCGGCGTGGCGCTCGTCGGCGCGATAGTTTCGCTTCCCGTCGCTCTTGTAACGGCCGCGCTGATTAAGCTCGACTCGCCCGGCCCCGTGCTCTACTCGCAGGAGCGCGTCGGCAAGAACGGGCGCACGTTCCGCGTCTACAAGTTCCGCTCTATGCGGACGGACGCGGAGAAGAACGGCCCCGTCTGGGCGAGCAAGGCGGGCGACGCGCGCACGACCCGCGTCGGGCGCGTGATACGCAAGATTCGCGTGGACGAGATCCCGCAGTTCTGGAACATCCTGCGCGGCGAGATGAACTTCGTCGGCCCGAGGCCCGAGCGCCCGCACTTCGTCAAACAGCTCGCCGAGGAGATTCCCTTCTACGAGCAGCGCCACCTCATCCCGCCGGGGCTGACGGGCTGGGCGCAGATTAAATACCCGTACGGCGCGTCGGTCGAGGACGCGCGGCAGAAGTTGCAGTACGACCTCTACTACATCAAGAACCAGAGCCTCGTGCTCGACGCCGTCATCCTGTTCGAGACCGTGAAGACGATCCTCTTCGGCCGCGGGACGTAAACGCGCCGCAGTTGTCAACGGAGGTTAGAAGTTATGAAGTCGAATCCTAAACCCGCTGCCGCCCTCGCGCTCCTGCTGTTGCTTGCGGCGCCGACCGCGGCCCTCGCGCAGGACAAGAAGGGCGACAAGCCCGCGCCGAAATCGGGCGCGGCCGAGCGGCTTGAGCAGGACGACAAGGGCTCGGTGCAGGCGGACGTGCCCGAGGCGACGATGGTCAACCGCCGCGAGCGCATTGACGAGGAGGCGGACGCCGAGATTCCCTACTACAACAACTTCCTCTCCTCCTACAAGCTCGGCCCCGAGGACGTGATCTCGGTCACGGTCTTCGACCTGCCGAAGTACTCGAAGGAGGGCATCGTCATCCCGCCCGACGGCCGCATCAGCTACTACCTCATGCGCGGCGGCCTCCTCGTCGCCGGCAAGACGACGCAGGAGGTGGCCGACGAGATAGCGCGACACCTCGACGAGTACATCATAGACCCGAAGGTGACGGTCTCTCTGGAAAAGGCGATGTCGGCGCGCTACGCCGTCATCGGCGACGTGGCGCAGCCCGGCATCCGCCCGATGTCGCGCCGCCTGAGCGTCTACGAGGCGCTGTCGGAAGCGGGCGGCGTCCTCTCGACGGGCAACAAGAAGGGCGTCGTCGTCCTCCACTGGAACGCCGACCGCACGATGAAGCAGGTGCCCATTAACGTGGCCGCCATCGAGCGCGGCAAGGCGCCCGACAACTACTTCCTCAGCCCCGGCGACCAGATTTTCGTCCCCGGAAACCGCTGGAAGACCGTGGACAAGATTCTCAAAGCGCTGCCCGTCATCAGCTTCGCGCGCGTCTTCACCGGGGGATTCTGAAATCAAAAGGCAAAAGGCAAAAGGCAAAGGGCAAAAGTTCGGACGCGCTAACGCGCGCAGAACTTTTTTATGTCTTTGCCTTTTGCCTTTTGCCTTCTGCCTTTTGCCTTCCGCGGCGCAAGGCCCCGCGTGGCAGCGGCAGAACACGCGTACGTTCGCGTGGCTGCACTCGGTCTTCTTCGTGGACGAGCGGCGCGGGTGGGCCGTGGGGAGCAAGGGCGCGCTGCTCTCGACTGCGGACGGCGGCGAGACTTGGGAGTTGAGGAAGCCGCCGAGCGAGGACGCGCTGCGCGACCTGTTCTTTACGGACGCGCAGACGGGCTGGGTCGTCTGCGAGCGGAGCATCTTCGCGACGAAGGAGATGGACGAGCCGCTCTCGTACCTTCTGAAGACGGCGGACGGCGGCGGCAGTTGGGCGCGCGTGGAGGTGACGCGGGGCGCGGACGTTGACGTGAAGCTCGCAGGCGTCCGCTTCGCCGACGCCGCGCACGGCTGGGTCTACGGCGAAATGGGCGCGCTCTTCTACACGCAGGACGGCGGCGCGACTTGGACGCGCCAGCGCGTGCCGACGCGCCACCTGCTGCTCGGCGGCTCTTTCTTCGACGCGCAGACCGGCTGGCTCTCGGGCGGCGGCCTGACCGTGCTTCGTACGACGGACGGCGGCTCGACGTGGCGCACGGGCCTCGTCTTCCTCCCGGCCGACGCACAGTTCCCGCAGAAGAAGGACGAGAAAGAGCCGCAGCATTTTCCAGTCCCCCCGGTCGAGCCGGCGTCGGGGGGGCGGCTTAACGCAATCTACTTCGCGAACACGGGGCGCGGGTGGGCGGTCGGAAGCCGCGGCCGCATCATCTCGACCGCGGACGGCGGCGCGACGTGGCGGCCGCAAGCGTCGGGCGTGGACGACGACCTCTTCGACGTGAAGTTCTTCGACGAGTCGGAGGGGTGGGCCGTGGGCGGGGGCGGCGCGATGCTGCACACGCGCGACGGCGGGCGCACGTGGGCCGACGAGCGGAGGGTGACGACGCACGCGCTCGAACGCCTCTTCCTCGTCGGACGGAAGGCTTGGGCCGTCGGCTTCGGCGGGACGGCCGTCGCTCTGAAGTGAGGACGGCGGAGGGACGACGGATGAGAAGAGTTCTCAGTTTCAACACGGCGGTCTTCGTCTTCGCCTGCGCGCTCACGCTCGCGCCCTGCGTTTGGGCGCAGACGCCCGAAGCGCAGAAGCAAGGCGAAGCGCAGAAGTCGGCCGACGAGCAGAAGCCCGCCGAGGCCGTGCGCGAGCGCCGCGTCGAGGCGGGCGCTGGCGAAGCGAAGACAAGCGCGGGCGAAGCGAAGTCGGCGGACGCGGCGGAAGTGAAGTCGGCGGACGCAGAGGTCGAAGCGCTGCGCGCGAAGGCGGAGGCGGAGTCGAACCCCGCGGAGCGCGCTCGCCTGCGGCAGTCGCTCGCGGAGCGTCTGGCCGAAGTGGGTAAGAAGTCGGAGGCCGTCGAGCTTCTACGCTCGATGCTCGCGGAAGAGAGATTCGACCCGCCGTTCTTCTACAACGCGGGGAACGCGCTGGCGCGTCTCGGCGAGTCGGAGCTGGCGGCCGAAGCCTACCGCAAGGCGATAGAGCAGCGGCGCGGCAACTACTCGCGCGCGCAGCACAACCTCGGCGTCGTGCTCACGCGGCTCGGGCGATGGGAGGAGGCCGAAGAGGCTTTGCAGGCCGCGCTCAAGCTTGAGAGCTACACCTACGCGGAGGCGAGCTACAGCCTCGGCCGCCTGCACGCGCTGCGCGGCGAGACGAACCTCGCCGCGGCCGAGTGGTCGCGCACGCTCCGCATCAAGCCCGACCACGCGGACGCGGCCGCCGCCCTCGCGCGCACGCTGGCCG
>DATFHD010000049.1:0-11613 GCA_035248785.1 Pyrinomonadaceae bacterium
CCGTGTCCGTTGGCGCCCGCTGTGGCGTAAGGCGTGTTGGCCCCCGTCTCGTCCGCCGTGGTCTGCAAGACGTAGTCGTCGGGCGTGCCGGGCACGCCGAACTCGTAAGCGCCGCGGTAGACCGTGGGAACCTTGCCGCCGAAGTTGTCGTGCGGCGGCGGCGTCGCCGTCACCCATTCGAGCGTCGTCGCGTCCCAAGGGTTATCGCTCGCCTTCTTCCCCTTGAACATGCTCCAGAAGAAGTTGAAGATGAAGATGACCTGCGCCGTCACCGTCAGGATGGCCGCCCACGTGACGAAGTGTACGAGGCCGGGCGTCGGGCGTAGGAACTGGTAGATCATCTCCTCCTTGCCGTTGATGATCTCGTAGAACTGCGAGTAGCGGCGCGGCATGCCGACCACGCCCATCGCGTGCATCGGGATGAAGATGGAGTAGACGCCGATGAAGGTCGGCCAGAAGTGAATCTTGCCGAGCCGCTCGTCCATCATCCGCCCGAACATCTTCGGGAACCAGAAGTAGGTGCCGGCGAACATGCCGAAGATGGCCGCCACGCCCATCACCAGATGGAAGTGCGCGAGCACGAAGTAGGTGTCGTGCATCGAGAGGTCGAGCGACGATTGGCCGAGCACGAGCCCAGTAATCCCGCCCGCGACGAAGAGCGACACGAACCCGATGGCGAAGAGCATCGGCGTCGTGAACCTGATGCGCGCGCCCCAGAGCGTCCCGAGCCAGTTGAACGTCTTGATGGCCGAGGGCACGCCGATGGAGAGCGTGAGCACGGAGAAGGCCGCGGCCGTCAGAGGCGCCATCCCCGAGATGAACATGTGGTGGCCCCAGACGAAGAAGCCGAGCAGCCCGATGGCGAACATGGCGAAGACCATCGCGCGGTAGCCGAAGATGGGCTTGCGCGCGAAGGTCGAGAGGATGTGCGAGGTGGCGCCCATGCCCGGAAGTATTGCGATGTAGACCTCAGGGTGGCCGAAGAACCAGAAGAGGTGCTGCCAGAGGATCGGCGAGCCGCCCGCGTGGTCAATGACGGTCGTCCCGTTCGACAGCCCCGCCGGCACGAAGAAACTCGTCCCCGCGTTGTGGTCGAGGAACAGGAGCACGCCCGCCGCCAGCAGCACGGGGAACGAAAGAAGCGCCAGCACGGCCGTCGTGAACCAAGCCCAGCACGTCAGCGGCATCCTCATCAAAGACATGCCCTTCGTGCGCAGGTTCAAAAGCGTCACGATGAAGTTGAGCGCGCCGAGCAGCGAGGCGACGCAGAAGATGGCGATGCTTATTATCCAGAGGTTGATGCCCATCCCCTGCCCCGGCACGTTGAGGAGGTCGCCGATGGCGGAGAGCGGCGGGTAGCCCGTCCAGCCGCCCGTCGGGCCGATGACCGTCCCGCCCGAGGCGAAGATGGCCGAGACGAGCACGACCAGCCCGACGAAGGTCGTCCAGAACGAGAGCATGTTCAGGTAGGGGAACGCCATGTCGTCGGCGCCGATCTGAATCGGCAGGAAGTAGTTCCCGAACCCGCCCTGCGGCGCCGTCGTCAGCACGAAGAAGACCATCATCGTGCCGTGCATCGTGACGAGCGAGAGGTAGAACTCGGGCGTCATCACGCCGCCCGGCGCGCCCTGCGGGAAGAGCGTGCCCAAGATGGGCCACGCGTGCCCCGGCCACGTCATGTTCATGCGCATGAGGACGGACATGAGCATCCCGAGCACGACCGAGAAGAGCGCGAGGAAGAGGTACTGGATGCCTATGACCTTGTGGTCAATGCTGAAGACGTACTTGCGTATGAAGCCGGTCGGCGCGTGGTGGTGATGCGCGGCCGCCTCAAGCTCGGCGGCGCGCTCTTCAGCCTCGTGGGTCTCGGCCGTCGTTTCCGTCTCTGCCATCTCGGAAGCTCCTTCGGCCCGGCGCGCGCGGGCGCCGGCTGGGGGTTTCTCTAGTAACCGCGCTGCTCCTGCCCCGTGGTGACGGGGTACTTCTTGACCAGCTCGCCGACGCGCTTCTGGAACTGCGCCTGCGGCATCGCGACGAGCGCGTTGTACTCGTCGTCGGGGAGGACGAGCATGTAGCTGCGCATCTTGTAGTGCTGCTGCCCGCAGAGCTCTGCGCAGGCGATCTCGTACTGCCCCGTCGCCTTCGGCGTGAAGTGCACCTTCACGTCGAGGCCGGGCACGGCGTCCTGCTTGAAGCGGAGCTGCGGCACCCAGAAGCTGTGCGTCACGTCGCGCGAGGTGAGCGTGAGCTCGACGGGGCGGTTGACCTCGGTGACGAGCGTCTGCGTCACGGTGTCGTCCTTCGCGGCCGGGTCTGTGTCGTCGAGGCCGACGTAGTTGATAGACTCGTCGCTTATCTTCTTCGGGTCGGTGCGGCCGAACAGACCGTCGGGGCCGGCGTAGTGGAAGTTCCACTGGAACTGCTGCGCCGTGACCTTCACCTTCGCGGCGTTCTCCGGCGCCGCGACCATGTGCAGATTCCACCAGACTCTCTGGCCGAGCAGCGCGAGCGTGATGAAGATGACGGCCGTCACGCCCGTCCAGAGAATCTCCATCCGGTTGTTACCGTGCGAGTAGACGGCGCGGACGCCTCCGCCCGTGTCGCGGAAGCGCCAGACCGCGTAGCCGAGCGCGACCTGCGCCGAGACGAAGGCCACGCCGACGACCGCGATGGTCAGTATGAACTGCTGGTCGTAAGCCGGCCCGTGCTCGGAGATGGCCGTCGGAAACCACCAACGGCCGTTCACGAACATCCACACCGAAAGGCCGGTCATCACCCAGAGGAAGACAGCGAGAGCACGACCCATGCAGCCTCCTAAGTAGACAGTAGGCAGTAGGCAGTAGACAGTAGAAAAACTCACTCGTGGCGGGGCGTCCGGATGTCAGCGTCAGTTCCCGTAAGGCGGGAGCCCTACAGTCTACTGACTACTGTCTACTGTCTACTTGTTAAAGACCATCAGCCCGAACAGGACGGGCAGGTAGAGCACGGAAGCGAGGAGCAGCCGGCGCGCGCCCTGACGCGTGCGCGCCGTGGCGGCGTGGATGCTCGTCGCAAGGAAAAGAATGCCGAGCAGGAAGGCGCCGTAGAAGTAGACGGCGCCGGTCGTCCCCAAAACGGTCGGGAAGAGACTGACGGGGACAAGGAGCAAAGACCAGATGACTATCTGCTGCGCCGTCATGCGGCACGAGGGCTCGACCACGGGCAGCATACGGATGCCGGCGCGCGCGTAGTCCTCCTTGTACATCCACGCGATGGCGAGGAAGTGCGGGAACTGCCACGCGAAGAGGATGGCGAAGAGCGCCCAAGCCTCAAGGCCGGCGCTGCCCGTCGCGGCCGTCCAGCCCATCAGCGGCGGCATTGCGCCGGGGAAGGCCCCGACCACGGTCGAGAGCGAGCTGCGCGTCTTGAGCGGCGTGTAGAGCAGGAGGTAGCCGACGACTACGACCACGCCGAAGCCCGCCGTGAGCAGGTTTACGAAGACGGCGAGATAAACTTCGGCCGCGAGCGTCAGCAGCAGCCCGAAGGCGAGCGCTTGGCCGGCCGAGAGTTTGCCCGTCGGGAGCGGACGGCTAAGCGTCCGGCGCATGCGCGCGTCGAGCCCGCGCTCCATGTACTGGTTAAGCGTCGCTATGCCAGACGAGAGGAGCGCGATGCCGAAGAGCGCGTTGAAGAGTTGCAGGTAGTCGAACGCGCCGCGAGAGCCGAGGCAGAAGCCCGCGGCCGACGTGAGCACGATTAAGAAAGTGATGCGCGGCTTGGTCAACTCGACGAACGCCGCGAGCCGTTCGCGCGCGGCCAGCGGCGCGATCACGTCCGGCGCCACGGGCACGTCGGTCGTCGCTTCTAACACGAACTCCTTCATGGATGAGTGCTGCTTCCCTCTTCGTTAACGAAGAATGCTTGTTCTGTGAATCGCCCGCGGTGGCTTCAGTGATTCATATCCATGCCCAGCATCGGGAACTCCAACGCGGGCACTGCGCGGAGCGCGCCGCCTTCGATTGACTCGGCCTTGAGCTGGTCGCCCGTGAAGCTGAAGTTCTGCTCCTTCTTCTCGCTCGCTCCGACGGTGACCGACTGCGTCAGCCCTTGCGGGTACTTCTCGTGCCAAGCGACGACGGTGTACGTGCCGGGCGGCACGCCCTTAATCTCGAAGTGGCCGTCCTTGTCCGTGATGGCGAAGAACGGGTGCGAGAGCACGGCGACGTAGGCGCGCATCCAAGGGTGCTGGTTGCACTTGACGGGGACGACCGTCTCGGGTCGCTTGAGTTGCTTGACGATGGGAGCCGCGCCCGGCCCTTGGCCCTGATTGAACTTCTCGTTGAGCTTCGAGTCGAAGTTGATGTTGTGCGAGGTCTGATCCGAGTTGATGATGTTGAGAGTCTGGTTGATCTCGACGGCCTGCACGTGCGGGACGTAGTGGCAGCCGTGCTGGTCGAGCGTCGCGGCCTGCGCGGGCGGGTCGAACTTGAAGCCGCTGATGCTCTTGCCGCCCATCTGGCCGTCCTTGATGTAGACGAGCACGTTCTGAAGCTTGTCGCCGTTGACGACGAGGTCTTCGGCGTGCGCGTCGGGGCTCGCGGAGGCGCAGACGGGGTCGGCGTCCATGCTGATGGGCTTGGGGGCGGGCGCGGCGCCGCTGAAGTTAATCGTGCCGGAGATTGAGCCCTCCTGACCCGAAGGCTTGTATGGGGTCAGGTTCGCGACCTCGGCCGAGTCGTCGCCGCCGCCCTCCGCGTCCGACTCGTCGTCGGCGCTCTTCGAGCACGCGGCGGCGAAGGCCAGCAGGCATAGTGCGGCAAACAGCGCGACCAGAAACCGCGCGCGGTTTGAGTGCATCAGACGAAACCTCCTCAAAGGGAACTTGGACGTATGATAACGCGAAAACTTCAACGCGAGAAATCGGCCGCAGCAGCCCGCGGACGCGGCGGACGACGACTCTCGGCGGACGCCGCCGCCGACTGCCGCCAGCGCTCGCGCCGCGCCTTGACGTGACGCGGGCGTGCGCGCGCGGAGACTTGAATCCCGCGTCGCCGCCGGACGACGGCGCGGCTCACTTCCCTGCGCGGCGAAGTGGCCGACGGCGCCACGCCGGGTTGATGAGAGGCGACGGGTGCGGCCTGCGTCGCCCCGCTCGGCGCGGGTGCGGCCGCGGGCGAAGTGGAGCGTGCGCGCGCCTGCTCTTCCGGCGTCAGCGAGAGCAGGTAGCGCACGAGCAGGCGCGCGTGGTCGCCCTGATAGTCTGCGGCCGAGGGCGGCAGCGGGCCGTTGAAGACCCAGCGCTCGCCGTCGCGCTTGAACAACTCGGAAGGCATCGCCGTGCCCGGCATGATGCGCTGTGGGTCGAGCAGCCAGCGCACCGTCCAGTCTTGCTTGAGACGTTGGCCGGCTTGCAGGAAGTTGGGCGCGGTCGCCGTCTGGTCGTGCGTGGCGTCGCCCGTCATGTGACACTTCAAGCACGGCGCCGCCTGCGACGTGAACAGCGCGCGCGCGAGGTCGCGCTCGCCCGGCGAGAGGGGCTCAAGCTCCTGCTTGATGTACGGCTCCTGCTGCGCCGAGACGGCGAGGAAGAAGCGCGCCAGCGTCCGCAGCTCGTTCGGCGAGAAGTTGAACGTCGGCATCCTCACGCGCAGGTAGGTGCGTACGCCGTTGCGGTTCTCGCCCGGCTGCGGCAGCAGGTGGCCCATGACGAGCGGGCCGGACTGCGTCTGGTTCGCGCCGCCCTGATTGGCGCCGCCTTGCGCCTGCCCGCCTTGCGACGGCTGCGCGCCGCCCCCGGGGCCGGACTGGCGGTTGGCCGCGTCGCCTCGCCCCTGCCCCGAGTCCATCGGGCCGCCGCCCTGCGCTCCGCCTTGCGCGCCTGACGCACCGAGAGGCGTGCCGCCGAGGCTGACGCATTCCTTGTTGCCGTTGCTCAAAGACGGGTCGCAGAGGAAGCGTAGCAGCCAGTTCGGGTCAACGCGCGCGCCCTCGGTCATCAGACCGGGCGGGAGTTGTTCGGGGCCGAGCTGTACGTCGCCGAGCGTGCCGCCCGGCTGGTACTGCGGCAGGCCGGAGAGCACGGACTTCTGCCCGGCCATCACCGAGTGGCAGCCCATGCAGTTGTACTTCTTGACGACCCACCAGCCGTCCTGCACGTCCTTCTGCTGCGCGGTCGGGTTGTAGAAGAGCGAGGCGGGCACGTTCGCGCCCTCGATGCCGACGCTTCCCAAGAGGAGCGTCGTCAGAGCCGTCTTCCACTCCTCCTTCAGGTAAGGCTTCGGCATCCGCAGGTGCTCGCGCGGGTCTTTCTCCTTGCCCTGATCGTAGATGCTCGGGTCTGCGAGCTTGTGCTCGAAGAAGCCCCTGTGGTTGTACCAAGGGTCGTCCTTCTTCTTTGTGCCCTTCGCGCCCGCGCCTTCGCTCCCCTTCGCTTCGCTGCCGCCGCCGTCGGCCGCGCCGCCCTCCGTCTGACTGTCGAGCCAAGGCGAGTGCGGCTGCTCGCCCTCTTCGGCAACCTTCGTCATGCGGGCGAAGTCGAGGCGTTCGAGCGGCGTCGCGCCCTCGGCCGTCAACTCCTTGCCGATGCGCTGCTCGTCTTCGAAGCCGCGTATCTCGTGGCAGCCGGCGCAGCCGTACTGCTTAATCAAGGTCTTGCCCTTCGCCGCCATCGCCGGGTCGTCCATGAAGGGCGCGGCCGGGTAGTCTGTCGGCGGCGAGAGCGAGACGAGATACGTCGCGATGTCGCGCGCGTCTTGGTCTGCGAGGCGGAAGTTGGGCATGACCGTCATGTTCTGCACCTGTAGCTCGGCGCCGTCGTTCGGGCAGCGCGTGTGCTTGGTGGTGTCGAAGACGAAGTCTTGTCCGTGCTTCCTGTAGTCGTCGGGCGTCAGGTCGCGCTTCTCCTTCGGGCAGTAGGGCGCCCAGCGCTCGCGCGGGTTGTGTACCCAGCGTACGACGTACTCGTAGTTCTCCTTCTGCCCGACCTTCGTCAGGTTCGCCGCGAACTCGCCGCCTATCTTCTGCTCGCCCTCGCCTATCGAGTGGCAGGCGAGGCAGCCGCGCGTCTTGAACAACTCTTCCCCGTGAGCCTTGTCGCCGGGCTGCTGCGGCGGGAGTTGGCCTTCAAACGCGGACTGCCAGATGTATGCGGCGATGGCCTTGCGCTCGTCCTCCTGCTGGTTGACGGGGACGATGCCGCCCTTGTTCTTGTCGCCGGTCAGATACCAGTAGGTCGGCATCTTCGTGCCGGGGCGGAACGCCTGCGGGTCGCTGAGCCAGACGGGTATCCACTCCTTGCGGAGCTTCAGGCGCGCGTCCTTCAAGTTCGGCCCGACCTTCTTCTGATCCTGCATGAGGAAGCGCGACTGCGTGTTGAGCTGGTCAATGCGCGCCTCAATCTGGCTGTTGGTGACGACGAGGCTCTCGGCGCGTGCGAGCAACTCCTGCGCGCGCGCGTCCGAGACGCCGGGCGCGCTACTCTCGGCGCGCGCGACCTTCGCCTCGTGTTCGTTGGCGGTCACCTCGTCTTCGAGTTGCTTGATGGTCTGCCGCGCGTTCGTCAGCGCGTCCGCCTCGCGGTCGAAGCCTTCGTAGCGATGGCAGCCGACGCAGCCGCGCTGGTAGAAGAGGTCTTTGCCCTCGTTCAGGGTGTTCGCGCCCGCGAGCACGCGGTCTGCCGAGTGGCACTGGTTGCAGCCGGCCTCGACGTTCTCCTTCTTGAAGAGCGGGTGGAGCCAGAAGCGGTTCTCGCCGTGCCCCTTCTCGACGGAGGTCGTCGCGCGGCCGTTGCCCCAGTGGCACGAGGAGCAGCCGAACTTCTCCGGGTCGTGAATCTTCAGAAGCTCGCTCGAAGGGTGGCTGACGAATGCGCGCGCGAGGCGGTCGGGGCGCCGACCGCGGCCCGCGGCCATCATGTCCACGGGCCGGATGGTGATGGGCTGGCGTATGCCGAGGTGGCACGACTCGCAGCGGTCAACGACCATCTCGCCATTGACGTTGATCTGCTTCATCCCGAAGTCGTAGTTTTCGAGCGAGGCGCGCAGCTTGCTCACCTGATCGGCCGTGGCCTCGGTGACGTTGTTCTTGAGGTAGTCGTCGCGCTGCTTTTCCAGCTCGCTCGCGGGCTTCAGCAATTCCCCCTTCTCGGCGAGCAGTTCGCCCTTCCTGTCCTTCAGCGAGACGTAACGCGTCTGCAACTCCTCGAAGTTCTGCGGCTTGTTCACCCACTTCGATGAAGGGTCTTTGTCGTCATCCGGGACTTTGACCGTGGACTTCTGCGCCTTCATCCGGTCGAGGTCGCCTAGTAGGGAGGTCTTGCGGCCGCCGCTCGCCTGCTCGACGTTGTAGCTCGCCACCGTGATGCGCCCGCGGCGGTTCTGGAACTCCTCGGAGATGTTGTCGAGCTGCTCCTGTACGAACGCGACCTGTTTGTCTATCTCGGCCTGCCGCGGCGCGGCCTGCGCGCGCGCCGCCTTCGCGTCGGCGTCGAGGCGCTGGTACTCGGGGCTCTTCTTGACCTCGTCCTCCGACTTGAAGCCGCGCTTCTGCAACCGCGCGAGGTAGCGGTCGTAGCGCTTGACGAAGGACTGCTGCATGGACTTCCACGGCCGCGTGCCGTAGACCTCATCATAAAGCGACCAGACGAGGACGCCCGTCAAAAGCAGCGCCGAGACGAGCAGAATGGCGCTCGTCGAGCGGCTGGTGATGGGGTCGGCCGCGGGCTGTTCGGGTTCGCGCTTGACCAGCTTGTCGGTGTCAGGAGTCTCAGCCACGGGTTGAATCCTCCGGGGGAAGCTTCACCGCTTCAGACGTTGAACCTCAGACGTTGAACCAAGGTGTGACCCAGATGTACTTAATCGTGAAGAGCAGCCGCAGCAGAAGCTTCACGGGGAAGAGCCACAGCACCGAGATGGCGAAGAACTGGAACGTCAGGTATTGCAGCAGGCTCGTCCGCGAAAGAATCTTCTCCTCGAAGCTGTCGGAGTTCGTCAGCCACTCGCGCAGCAGCTTCGGCGAGCGAAGGTACGAGGCGCGGAAGGGCGGCCGCAGCATCAGCCAGTGGAAGAAGAGTCCGCCGACGAGGAATATCGCGCCGACGACCATCGCGCCGAAGATTGCCTTCCAAGGGTACGTGTTGAGGAAAGGCATCCCCCAGCCGGCGACTATCTCGTGCAGGTCGCGGTTGCGGTCGAAGACGACGGCGTTGTGATCCCAAGTCTGCCCCGGCCAGAACCAGATCCATCCCGGCCCGCGTATGAACGTCCCGATGATGATGAGGATAATCCACATGAAGAATCCCCACAGGAACATCGAGGTCGCGAAGCGCCGCTGCTTCCAAGTGTAGTAGCCGTTCCCGAGAGGGTTCGAGTCAACGTACGGGAAGACCATCAGCCCGACGATGAGCAGGCCCGGCATCACCACGCCCGCTATCCAAGGGTCGAAGTAGACGAGCATCTCCTGAAGCCCGAGGAAGTACCAAGGCGCCTTCGAAGGGTTCATCGTCAGGTTCGGGTTGGCCGGCTCTTCGAGCGGCGCGTTAATCAGAATTGACCAGACGAAGAGGATGACGGTGACGATGATGGCGGCGAGGAACTCTATCCGGACGAGGTAGGGCCAGACGTGCAGCTCGCGCGCCCAGCCCGGCCGCCACGGCAGCGTCTTGCGGTGGTGCGTCTTGGCGAGCGCGGGGTCTTCTTCGAGCCGGTCTATCAGCTCGTCGTTGTCGCGCGACTGCCGCAAGCCCAGCCACGTGAAGAAGGCGACGAGCGGAATCATCATCACGATGGGCACGTTGTCGGGCGCCGAGCTTATCTTCCACAACTGCCCCCAGTCCTCGACCATGAAGGCGAGGGCGCCGACCACGACGACCGCGACGACCAGCCACAGCAGCCAACGGTTGCTCCGCGGCCGCTCGATTGCCATTGCCATTGCCTGTCTCCCCCTCTAACAGAAAGAGAAAAGGTCTTGCCGACTTCGCGCCGCTACTTCTTCACGGCCTTCATCTCCGACTCAAGCACGACGGGCGCGGGGCCGGAGATGCCCCCGTCCTTGCGTATGCGCCAGAAGTGGACGGCCATGAAGAGCGAGGCGACGACGGGGATGCCGATGCAGTGCCAGATGTAGGAGCGAAGCAGCGCGTTCGCGTCCACGATGGAGCCGCCGAGCAGGCCGAAACGCACATCGTTGAAGGGCGTCATCCCCAACTGCGGCCCGAACGGGCCTTCACTTCCTAAACCCGGCGTGGCGCGCGCCATGTTCGTCCCAACCGTCACCGCCCAGAAGCCGAGCTGGTCGTCCGGCAGAAGGTAGCCCGTGAACGAGAGCAGCATCGTCAGCACGAGCAGCACGACGCCGACGCACCAGTTGAACTCGCGCGGCCGCTTGTATGAGCCCGTCAGCACGACGCGGAACATGTGCAGCCACGTCGTAATAATCATCAGGTGCGCCGCCCAGCGGTGCATGTTCCGAAGGAGCTTCCCGAACGGAACGTCGTGTTCGAGGTAGAGGATGTCTCGGAACGCCTGCACCTTCGTCGGGTGGTAGTAGAACATGAGGAGGATGCCCGTGAAGGTCAAGACGATGAAGAGGTAGAAGGTGATGCCGCCCATGCCCCACGTGAACGAGTAGCGCGTGGCGTCGCGGTTGACCTTCGCCGGGTGCAGGTGGAGAAAGACGTTCGAGAGGATGGCTAAGGAACGGTTGCGCGGGTCTGAGCGGTCGTGCGAGACGCGGAAGATGGACTTCCAGAGCTGCGTCTGCTGCGGGTCTTTGTAGGTCTTGGCCTCGGCCTCGGCGCGCTCCTTGAGCGCCACGCCCTGCGCGCGCGCCCGCGTCAGCAGACCCGCGCCGCGCCCCTTCGGGGCGATCTGACCGTCGCCGCTCCCGCCGCCGTTCCCCTCGGGTCGTTCAGGCTCCATCGCTTACCTCCCCACAGCCCCAAACGTTTTCGAGAAAGCAGACCCCGGCTTGTTCTTTACTTGGTGTGTCTCAGCCCTTCAGATGCGTATGAAGGCGCCGTCGTCGTTGAAGTGCCCCGGCGTGCCTTTTGGCCAGTCGTAGAGCTTGCCGACGTTGACGACGACCTGCCCCTCTGCGTCGAGCTTGACCTCGGCCCTGTCCATCGGGCGCGGCGCGGGGCCTTCGAAGTTGACGCCCTCGCTGTCGTAGCCCGAGCCGTGGCACGGGCACTTGAACTTGTTCTCGCTCGCCTTCCAATCGGGCGTGCACCCGAGGTGCGTGCAGCGCGCGTAGATGACGAAGAGGCGTTCCGAGTTCTTCACGACCCAGATGCGGTACTGCTGCTGCCACTTCGTGTCAACGCCGAGCGCGTAGTCGCCGGGGAAGCCGATGCGGAAGATGCTCGAAGGCTCGAAGATGGCGCGCGGCAGGAAGAAGCGCGCCATCATCAGAGAGAGCGCGCCGAAGAAGCCCGCGACGCTCCCCCAGACAATCCAACGTCTTAACTGGTTCACGGAAGGGTCGGGCAGGCTCTGGACGAGCGGGCCGGCGGCGGGCGGCTTGGCCGGTGGCTTCGCCGCGACGGCCTTTGCGACGCCCGCGTTCACGGACGGCGTGGGCGTCGAGGCGGCCGCGGACGCGCCGGACGCGGGGGAGACGCGCGCGGCCGTCGGCGTC
>DATFHD010000050.1:0-21652 GCA_035248785.1 Pyrinomonadaceae bacterium
TCGCGGCCGTCACGCCGCCGCAGCCCGGGGCGGTCGCCGCCGCGTCGCCCGTCTCGGCAATCATCACGACCGACTCGGCCGCCTTCGCCGCGATGGACAAGCGCGGCAAGTCGAAGAAGCTCAACCCCGTCTTCCGCGAGCGGCTCGTGCTGCTGGCTGAGGCGCTCGCGCAGCGCGGCATGCAGACGCTCATCACAGACGGCCTGCGCACCTTCGCCGAGCAGGACGCGCTCTTCCTGATCGGGCGGCGCGGCATCCCCGGCGAGAAGATCGTCACCAAGGCGCGCGGCGGGCAGTCGAACCACAACTACGGGCTCGCCGTGGACATGTTCCCGGTCATCAACGGCAAGGTCTTCACCGACGTGAAGAAGACCGACTCGGTCGAGTTCCGCAAGCTCTTCCACGCCATACAGGACGCGGCCGGCGAGGAGGCCGAACGGCTCGGCCTCTTCTGGGGCGCGCGCTTCAGCGGCATCGTGGACACGCCGCACATCCAACTGCTCCCGGAGAGCGTCCTGAAGCCATCCGAGTGCCTGAAGATCTTCAAAAAGAACGGCGACAGCCTCGCCGCCGTCTGGGCCGAGGCCGAGAAGCACGTCAAGCCGCTCAAGGCCTGAGCGCCGCACGTCGAGCGCCGCACGTCGAGCGCCGCACGCGAAGAGGGTCGCGTCCTTTCAAAGGACGCGACCCTCTTCTTTCAGACACTTTCTGTTCGGCTCAGCGAGAGCCCGTGCGCCGCAGCAGCTTCCAGCCGGCCGGGAGCGCGGCCGCCGCGAGCGCTATCTTCACCACGTCGCCGACGAGGAACGGCGCGACGCCGAGTCGGAAGGCGCTGGCGGCGTTCCCGTTCAAGATGCCGAGCCAAGCCCAGCCGCACGCGAGTATAACGAGCGAGCCGAGCGCCATCGCCGCCGCCGCCGTCGCAAAGCGCCTGTCCCAACCGCGTTCGGCCAGATAACCCGTGACGTACGCCGCCGCCGGGAAGGCGACAAGGTATCCGGCCGTCGGCCCCAGAAGATGCGCCGGCCCGCCCGCGCCCCCGCGGAAGAACGGCAGGCCCGCCGCCCCTTCGGCCAGATACGCCAGCATCGCCAGCGCGCCGAGCCGCGGCCCCAACAGCGCGCCCGTCAAGAGCACCGCGAACGTCTGCCCCGTCAGGGGCACGGGCGTCCACGGCAGCGGCACCACGACCTGCGCCGCCGCCGCCGTCAGAAGGCTGAAGCCCACGACCAGCAGCGCCGAACGCGTCCAGTCCAGAGGCGCGGCCAACGCGCCGACGAGCGTTTCTGCTTTCGCGTAACTACTCACATGAACCTCCGAGGGAAAGACGAATGACGAGTGACGAGCTAAGAGAATTTAACCCGTCACCCGCCACTTGTCATCAGTCAACTCTTCCCTAGTCTCCGGCCGCGCTCGCGCCCACCGCGCGGGCGGGCGCCGCCTCTTCGCCGCCGCCGATGCGCATGCCGTAGAAGGAGCGCCAGACGAAGAAGACCGAGACGAGGAAGAAGACGGCGGCCAGCGCGTAATTGAGCGTGTGGTCGCCGCGGCTGCGGAAGACGCTCAGGGCCAACTCGACCGCGAGCAGGCCGAAGAGCGTCGTGAACTTGATGACCGGGTTCATCGCCACCGAAGAGGTGTCCTTGAACGGGTCGCCCACGGTGTCGCCCACCACGCACGCCGCGTGCAGGTCGCTGCCCTTCTCCTTCAACTCGACCTCGACGATCTTCTTCGCGTTGTCCCACGCGCCGCCCGCGTTGGCCATGAAGATGGCCTGATACAGGCCGAAGAGCGCGATGGAGATGAGATACCCGATGAAGAAGTACGGGTCAACGAAGGCGAACGCGAGCGACGCGAAGAAGACCGTGAGGAAGATATTGAACATCCCCTTCTGCGCGTACTGCGTGCAGATTTGGACGACCTTCTTCGAGTCTTCGACCGAAGCCTTCTCGACGCCTTCGAGCCTGATGTTGGCCTTGATGAACTCGACAGCGCGGTAGGCGCCCGTCGTCACCGCCTGCGTGGAGGCGCCGGTGAACCAGTAGATGATGGCGCCGCCCGTGACGAGCCCGAGCAGGAAGAGCGGGTTCAGGAGCGAAAGGTTCTCGTAGAAGGTCGCGAGCCCCTGCGCCTCCGACAGCCCCCCGCGCGTCGCGCCCGCGATGGCTTCGCCGCGCAGCACTTGGATGATCGAGAAGATCATCGTCGTCGCGCCGACGACGGCCGTGCCGATGAGCACGGGCTTGGCCGTCGCCTTGAAGGTGTTGCCCGCTCCGTCGTTCTCTTCGAGAAGGTGCTTGGCGCGGTCGAAGTTGACCGTGACGTTGTGCTCGCGCTTGACCTCGTCCTCGACGTTCGGCACCTGCTCGATGAGCGAAAGCTCGTAGACCGACTGCGCGTTGTCCGTCACGGGGCCGTAGGAGTCAACCGCAATCGTCACCGGCCCCATCCCGAGGAAGCCGAACGCGACGAGGCCGAAGGCGAAGACCGCGGGCGCCGCCATCAGCGCGCCCAAGCCCTGCGTGCTGAAGACGTAGGCGATGGCCATCAGGACGGTGATGGCGATGCCGATCCAGTAGGCCGAGAAGTTGCCGGCGACCAGACCCGAAAGGATGTTCAGGGAAGAGCCGCCTTCGCGCGAGCTTGTGACGACCTCCTTGACGTGGCTCGACTCGGTCGAGGTGAAGACCTTGACGAGTTCGGGGATGATCGCGCCCGCCAGCGTCCCGCAGGTGATGATGGTCGAGAGCTTCCACCAGAGCGAGCCGTCGCCGAGGTTGGGAATCATCAGGTACGAGACGATGTACGTCAGCACGACCGAGATGATTGACGTGACCCAGACGAGCGAAGTGAGCGGCGCCTCGAAGTTCATCACGTCCGCGCGGCCGTAGCGCGACTTGGCCACCGCCTCGTTAATGAAGTAGGCGGCGGCCGACGCGATGATCATCATCACGCGCATCACGAAAATCCAGACGAGCAGTTGCACCTGCACGGCCGGCTCGCGCACGGCGAGCAGGATGAAGGTGATGAGCGCCACGCCCGTCACGCCGTAGGTCTCGAAGCCGTCGGCGGAGGGGCCGACCGAGTCGCCCGCGTTGTCGCCCGTGCAGTCGGCGATGACGCCGGGGTTGCGCGCGTCGTCCTCCTTGATGCGGAAGACGATCTTCATCAGGTCGGAGCCGATGTCGGCAATCTTCGTGAAGATGCCGCCCGCGATGCGCAGCGCCGCCGCGCCCAGTGATTCGCCGATGGCGAAGCCGATGAAGCACGGGCCCGCGTAATCCCTCGGGATGAAGAGCAGGATGCAGAGCATGATGAGCAGCTCGACCGAGATGAGCATCATGCCGATGGACATGCCCGCCTTCAAAGGAATCGCGTAGATGGGGTACGGCCTGCCTTCGAGCGAGGCGAAGGCCGTGCGCGAGTTGGCGAAGGTGTTGACGCGTATGCCGAACCACGCGACGCCGTAAGAGCCCGCGATGCCTATCAGACTGAAGACGAGGATGACGAGCACCTTGAAGGCCGGGAAGCCGTGTGCGACCGTCCCGTTGTCGTTAACCGTCTCGGCGAGGAAGCCGAAGTAGATGGCGGCGATGGCCCCGATGAAGAGCCACAGGATCATGATGAACTTGCCCTGCGTGATGAGGTAGGTCTTGCAGGTCTCGTAGATCAGCTCCGAGATGTCGCGCATCGAACGGTGGACGGGCAGGTTCTTCAACTGCGTGAAGATCATCAGCCCGAACAGAAGGCCCAGCGCGCAGACGACGAGGCCGACGAGCAGCAGCGTGTGGCCGTCAACGCCTAAGAACTTGACCGAGGAGAGGTCTGGCAGCAGCAGGTTGGCCTCGCCGCCGGGGCGGTGGCCGGTCTGCGCGCCGCTGCCGGCGCCGGCGCCCTGCGTGTGCTGCGCCATCACGCCGGTCGCCGCCGCAGCGACCGCGAAGATGACGGTTAAAGCGCGGAGCAGCCCCTTAGACATACTCGGCAAAAGCTTGGTAGACAAGTTGAACTAATTCCTTTCTCGGTTCTTCTAAAAGTGGCGAGTGAAAACGCCTTCGGGGGCGAAGGCTCCCGTGCGGCACGCGCGCGTTCGACTACCGAGAGTCGCACGAGAGGAGGTGCTCCTTGTCCGCACAGACCGTTTTTTTGGTCTCGCTAAAAGAGGGTCATTATGGCTGAAAAGGCCGGAAAGTTCAAAGACAGAACCGGCCGTTTCGGATTCACCCGGCGCTCGGCGCGACCTGCGCGTCCGGTGCCCCGGCGGGGGCGCGGCGGCCGCGCGTCCAGTTGCGCAGGGAGTCCACGATGATGATGACGGAGGCGGCCATGAGGACGGCGGTCAGGCCCGTGTTGATGTAGCCTTGCGCGGCCGTCTCGGACTTCTGCGCGAGCGGCCAGAAGTTGTCTGTGATGGACTTCCAGCCGGCGACGAGCGTCGTGGTGGCGACGAAGGAGAGCGGCACTATCGTCGTCCAACTGTAGCGCGCGCGGCCGGAGTTGACGATGACGGTCGTGGCGACGCAGAGCGCGACCGCGGCGAGCAGTTGGTTGGCGATGCCGAACATGGGCCAGATGGTCGAGATCGAGCCCGACCAGATGAAGGCCGCCCAGCCGGCGACGACGAGCGCCGTCGTGATGAAGGCGCCGGGCATCCACGTCGGCTCCTCGAACTTTCGGTAGAAGCGCCCGCCGAACTCGCCGACGAGGAAGCGCGCGACGCGCGTCCCCGTGTCAATCGTCGTCAGGATGAAGAGCGCCTCGAACATGATTGCGAAGTGATACCAGTACTTCATCAGGCCGGCGAGGCCGGGGATGCCGTCGAAGATTTTCGCAATCCCGAGCGCGAGCGTGACCGCGCCGCCCGTGCGGCCTCTTAAATTCTTCTCGCCCGACTCGGCTTCGAGCCGGTCAATCTCCTTCGGCTGTAGGTCGAAGCCCTCGGCCGTGTGCGTCTCGACCATCCGCGCGTAGCGTACTTGTTGGGCGGGCGTCGTCTGCGCGGTGTTGATGGCGAAGTAGTCGCCGGGGAAGAGCGAGGTGGCCGCGATGAGCGCGACGACGCCGACGACGCCCTCCATCAGCATCCCGCCGTAGCCGATCATCCGCGCGTCCGTCTCCTTGCTTATCATCTTCGGCGTCGTGCCCGAAGAGATGAGCGCGTGGAAGCCGCTGATGGCGCCGCACGCGATGGTGATGAAGACGAACGGGTAGACCTTGCCCGGGATGACCGGGCCGCCGCCCTGCGTGAACGGCGTCCACGCGGGCATGTTCAGGTTCGGGTGGACGAGGATGACGCCGAGGATGAGGAACGCGACCGTCCCGATTTTTAAGTAGGACGAAAGGTAGTCGCGCGGGCAGAGAAGCATCCAGACCGGCAGCACCGACGCGACGAAGCCGTACGCCGCCATCAGAATCGTTATCGTCCCCTTCGAGAAGGTGAACGCGGGCGCCCAACTCGAATCCGCCACCCAGCCGCCGACGATGACCGCGACGAAGAGCCCTACGACGCCGACGGCGCTCGCCTCGCGTATGCGGCCGACGCGGAAGCGGTACATGTAGAGCCCCATCAGGAGCGCGAGCGGGATGGTGAAGCCGACCGTGAACGTCCCCCAAGGCGACTCGGCCAAGGCGTTCACCACGACGAGCCCGAGCCCCGCGAGCGCGATGACGACGATGAAGAGAATCGCGAGCCCCGCGACGAGTCCCGACAGAGGGCTTATCTCCGAGCGCGCAATCTCCGCGAGCGACTTGCCCTTGCGTCTCACGCTCGCCGCCAGAATCATGAAGTCGTGTACGGCCCCGCCGAGACAGACGCCGATGACGAGCCAGAGCAGCCCGGGCAGGAAGCCGAACTGCGCCGCCAGCACAGGCCCGATGAGCGGCCCCGCGCCCGAGATGGCCGCGAAGTGGTGTCCGAAGAGCACCCACTTGTTCGTCGGGTAGTAGTTGTGCCCGTCGTACATCTCCTTCGACGGCACGGGCGCCTCCGGGTCGAGCGCCAGCACCTTCGCGGCGAGGAAGGCCGAGTAGTACCTGTACGCAATCGCCATCACGCACAGCGCGCCGACGATGATCGGAAGTGCGTTCATACTTTTTTAGTTCCTCCGCCGAGAAGGGTCGCTGCGGGACAAGCGCGGGGGCGCCGAGATTATACCGCTTTACGAATGAGTGTACAGACAGAACCGCGCCGGACGCGTCGAGGCGCTCCCGACAAAAAAGTTGACATCCCGCGCTGGCGGCGATAAACCATCTGCCGCGCCTTTAGAGCCAAGGGCCGAAGCCACTTCCCCGGCCCCTCACGTCCACTGAGCCAGCGGAGGTACGGGATGTCCACCGAGCTGAAGGTCGTCATGTTCACAGACCAAGTGAGTTCCACGCGGAACACGGCCGAGCGCACGCCCGCCGAGATCAGGTGCGTCGCGCGCGAGCAGGGCGACCTCACGGCCGAAGTCGTGAAGCAGTGCCGCGGCACGATCCTCAAGGACACGGGCGACGGCCACCTCGTCGAGTTCCAGTCATGCGCCGACGCCGTGCGCTGCGGCCTTCTCCTACAGACGCGAGTCCGCGAGAGGAACGCGGCGCGGCGGGACGAGCGCCTGCGCTTCGAGCTTCACGTCGGCATAGACTTCGGCGAGGCAGTCGTCCTCCCGAACGGCGACCTGCGCGCCAACACCGCGAACCTCGCCGCACGCGTCTGCAACGCCTGCCCCGCGGGCGAGGTCTACTTCACCGAGAAGGTCATGCGAGAGTTGAACGCGCGAGAGACTGTGGCCGAGCGCGTCGAGGTCGAGCCGGAGAAGTTGAAAGGCGTCGTGGGCGAAGTCAAAGTCTACCGCCTGAAGGAATGGCTCGGGCCTTTGGAGTCAACGCCGAACCCCTTCATCTGGCGCGACGGCATCACGAAGCCCGAAGACTTCTTCGACCGCGACGCAGAGCAGCGCACGCTCCGCGCATACCTGCACGGCCGGCAGAACTGTCAGGTCGTCGGCCCGCGCCGCATCGGCAAGACCTCGCTCCTGCTGCAAGTCGAACGCCGCGCCGCCGAGTGGGAGCAGTCCGCCGCGGTCGCCTACCTCGACCTGCAAGACCCGCGCTGCTACACGCTCGCGGGCTGGCTCGCCCACGCCGCGCGCCAGTTCGCTTGGACGCCCGCGCCCTCCACCCTCGCCGACTTCGCCGACCGCGCCGACCAGATGTTGACGGACGGCCGCCGCCCCGTCCTCTGCCTCGACGAGTTCGAGCATTTAAGGACGCACCGCGACGAGTTCACCCCCGACTTCTTCCTGACGCTGCGCGCCTGCGGCCAGCGCGGCATGTCAATCATCACCGCCTCGCAACGCCCCCTCCACGAACTGACCGACACCAACGACCCGACCTCCCCCTTCTACAACACCTTCCCCCTCCTCCGCCTCGGCCCCTTCACACCCGCCGACGCCTCCGACTTCCTCAACCACTACCGCCCCGGCATCCCCGCATTCAAACCCGACGAACGCGCCGCCATCCTCGACTTCGCCAAAGGCAAAGACTCCGACAAGCATCACCCCCTCGCCCTCCAAATCGCCTGCTTCAATGTCCTCGAATCGAAGGAGGCCGGCACGAGCTTGATCGCCGCGCTCCAGAAGGCCGGTGACGACATGGAGGCCCACCTGCCGCAGGGCTGGTAACACCTGACGCCATGAAAAACTTCCTGCGCTGGGCGTCCAGCCAACTACGGGGAATATTCTTTGCGCCTGTACTGCTCGACGGCGAGGCGGAAGGCGGGGAGTCCGGCAGGAGGCGCCCCCTCGGGCGTTTCCTCTACCTGCTGAAGATACTGCCGTGGGCCGTCGCCGTTTCGGCACTCGCCAACGCCGTCGCCGGGTACGCCTGTAAGTTCCTCGGGCCGCCGTTCCACTGGAATAACGCTTGGATGGGCTTAGCCATAGGCGTACTGACGGGGGCGCTGATCGGCATAAGGGTAGGTGTCCCGGTCGGCGTTATTTACGCCGTGGGGCTGGGCGCGGGCCTCGGCGTAACGCTCGGGTTGGCCGGCAGCATCGGGCTTAACACGAAGGGCTACCTGACCCTCACCGCCGGCTTGGGAGTTGGCATAGGCATAGCCGTGGGGCTGGGCGACAGCGCCGAGGGAGACGCGTCGGGTAGCGCCGGGGATAGCGTCCAAGCGGGGTGGATTTTGGGCGGCGCGTTCGGCGTGCTGGTCGCCCTGCTGGCCGCGCCCCTCAACATCATAAGGGCCGTGGGCGCGAGCGGCTTGCTCGACGGCTTAGAAACCGGCGCGGCGTGGGCGCTGCTCTACGGCATGGCCGGCGGCACGGCGTTCGCACTCTCATTCTGGCTCACGCGCCTCAGATTAATACTCTACCCGTTCGACATAGGCACGGCCGTCTTGCTGCGCCTGTACGGGTCGGCGCACCCCCACGAGTTTGCGCGAATGTTGTTGGGGTATCCCCCCATATGGCACGAACCCGTCTTGCTGCCGCTGCCCTTTATGCGCCGGCTGTTGGTCGCGCTCTTCAAGCAGAACAGGGAGGAGGGCTTGAGGCAGATAGCCTTGGTCGTGGCCCGGCGGCCGTCGCGGCGGCGCGCAGCGAGCGCCGCGCTCAACGAGGTCATCCTTGACGATTTACAGATCACGTCAATGTCGCAGATGGCTGACGTGGCCGACAGGCTCGGCTGGACGACGGAGCAGCCCGGCAGTCTCCCGAGGGAGTTTGTAGCCGTGCTCCCACTCTTCGACAGAACTGCGCAACACGTGGGGCAGTATCTGACGTTGAACAGCCCGTACCGTAAGAGTGAGGTACTGTCCCGCGCGCTATCCGAAATCAGCGGGTTACAGCGCGCTCTCATCGCGGCGGGCGACTATCTGGCGCCGCGCCTCCTGAAGATTGCGAACGATTGGCGCGCCCTGCTGGAAGCAGAGCGCAACATCGCCGGCAGGCTGGGCGGCGCGGCGAGGGAGATTCCGAACCCGTTCGTGTACGGCAATCCGGTGATGGAGACGGAGCACAACGTGTTCACGGGGCGGCGGGACGTGGTGAGGCAGATCGAGGCGAGCCTGTTGGGGGCGGCGCAGGCGCCGACGCTCCTGTTGCAGGGGCCGAGGCGCATGGGGAAGACGAGCATCCTGAATCAACTGCCCCGGCTGTTGGGGTCGGATTTTGCGGTGGCGGTGGTGGACTGTCAGAACCCGGCGGTGACGGGGAGCGAAGCGACGTTCTTGCGGTATCTGTCGCGGGCGCTGAGCCAAGGCTTGCGGAGGCGGCGTGTGTCTGTCGAGGCGCTGACCGTGGCGCAGATCGGGAGCGAGCCGTTCGCCGATTTTGACGAATGGCTCAACAACGTCGAGCGGGCGATGCCGGAGGGGATGAGGGCGCTGGTGTGTCTGGACGAGTACGAGCGTTTGCAGTCGGCACTGAAGATGGGTTGGGGCGCGTCATTCTTAAACGCCTTGCGGCACACGTCCCAGCACCGGCCGCGCTTAGTTCTGATGTTCACGGGCGCGCACACTTTTGAGGAGCTCGGGCCCGTCTGGACTGACCGTTTTATCAGCGCGCGGCGGGTGCGCGTGAGTTTCCTGACGCGGGCGGACGTGGAGCTGCTGTTGACGAAGCCGATACCGGAGTTCGACATGTCGTACGCCGGGGGGGCGCTCGACGCGCTGGTGGCGGCGACGAACTGCCACCCGTTTCTGACGCAGGCCGTCGCGTTCGAGCTGGTGCAGTTGCTCAACGAGTCGCAGCGGCGCGAGGCGACGCCCGCGGACGTGGAGGAGGCCGTCCGCCGCGCGCTCGTGAGCGGCGACGCGTACTTCGTCAACGTGTGGGGCGACGCCGGGCCGGAGGGGCAGGCGATACTGACGGCGCTGGCCGCGGGCGCCGCGCCGCCCGACTTCCCCGCCGCGCGCGCGTGGCTGCGCGAGCACGACGTGCTCGGCGCTGACGGCGACTTCGCCGTCGAGATGTTGAGGCGCTGGGTCAGGGCGAAGGCGGCGGGAGTCTAGAGTCTACAGTCAGACGGCTATAGAAAGAGTGTGACGCGCGCGCCGAGAGAGAGTGCTCGACGCGCGCGTCAACGTTTGCACGCGGACGGGAGGGCCGGCCTCCCTTCAGTCTACGAAACTTTCTTCGATGCGTATGCCGCGGGCGGCGAGTTCGGCGACGAAGGCTTCGGGCGGGACGCAGCGCTCCTGCGGGACGGCGCCCTTTCGGGTCGTGAGCCCGCGGGCCATCATCTGCGCGATGACCGAGGCGGGGAAGGCCGTCGTGCGCTGCATTGCGGAGAGGCCGGTGCGCTCGTCGAAGCGGTCAATGATGTCGTAGCGGAGGCGCGCGGGCTCGGCTTCGCCCGACTGTGCTCCGCCGGACTGGGCCGCGTCGCGCGCGACCTTGCGGAACATCTCGGTGGAAGCCTCCGCGGGGCTGATCTGGCCGACTTCGATGAGCTGTGTGAGGAGCGCGTCTTCGTCCATCTTGAGTCGGCCGACGAACTCAAGGCGGACGAGCACGGCGTCGGGGCCGTCGGCGGGCAGGTGTCGGTGGAGCAGTTCGCAGAGGAGGCGCCGGGGCTTGACGGCGTGGCCTTCGACTTCGACGGCGTCGCTCTGCGTGAGGCCGAGTTCGACGAGGAGGCGGAAGCGTTCGCAGTGGCCGGGGTAGCGTATGGTCTTGTAGTCGAGCTCGCGGACGCGGCCGGCGAAGGTCTCGGGGAGCGTCGAGGTGCCGCCCGAGGTCTGGAACGCCTCCATGCGCCCGAAGGGCTCGGGGAAGTCGAGCGTTTCGAGCTCGGTCATGGACTCGACTTCCAGCAGTTCGCCGCCGCGTATGACGCGCGCGCGCTCGACGTACTCGTTGATGAGACCTTCGACCGAGAAGACTATCTGGTAGTCGAGCGGCGGGCGCGGGTTTAAGGGCAGCCCGCCGACGCGTATGTGAAGCTCGTCGAGCCGCGAGAAGCGCGCGGCGCCGTGCGCGGCCAGCACGGAGACCATGCCGGGCGCGAGGCCGCAGTCGGGGATGATGTTGATGCCTGCGGCGCGGGCTTCATCGTCGAGCGCCAGTTCGGCGTCAACGACCTTGTTGTTGCCGCCGAGGTCGCAAAAGTTAGTCCGCGCCTGAAGGGCGGCGCGCGCGAGCTGAAGGTTGTGGAAGTAGGTGACGCAGCTTATCGCCGCGTCATGTCTGCGCAGCAACTCGACCGTGCGCGCGTGGTCTTCTACGTCCAGTTGCGCGTGGCGGATGTGGTTGCTTTTGAGCGTCTCGGCCACGGCGCGGGCTCGCCCTTCGTCCACGTCGGCGACCGTGACCTGTTCGACGCCCTGCGAGTTGCGCGCGAGGTCGTAAGCCGCGCCGAGCCCCATCCGCCCCGCTCCGAGCACGAGCACTCTCATCGGTTTCTACCCATGTCCGCGCGCCCGCGTCGTCCGCCCCTCCGGCCGAGGCGCCGCGCTCAGGCGGCGGGCTTCAGCGTGGCCTGCATCTCGATGGTGAGCGGCCTGCCGCCGAGGCTGCTGTCGGGGACGGTGACGGCCAACTGGTACGCCCCCTTGAGCATGTACTCGCCGGGCTTGAGGCTGTGCGTCTCGTCGTGGTCGTCGAGGATGCGGAGCGGCTTGGGGAACGAGGGGCCGGTCAGCCGTAGGTCTACGATGTCGAGGTCGCTCACGACCGAGGCCGTCAGCCGCACCTCGCCCGCCTGCTCGACGCGGAAGCCCATCGCTATCGAGTCGTGCATGACGCCGCGCCCATGCGCCTTCTCGTCCTGCGGCGGCTTGATCGTGCCCTTGCTCGTGAACTGGAGCCCCGCGCAGTCTAGCGTCGCCTTCTGGTAGCCGACGAACTCCGAAGAGGTCTCAAGCGTGACGCTCATCTGCCCCGTGCCCGTGCCCGCGCTCTCCGACATCGTCCGCGTGATCTTGGCGTAGCGCCGGCTGGGGTCTACGTTGTAGTTGTCGTCGCGCGAGTCGGGCTTGCCGACCTTCACCGAAATCGAGCCGCTCCTGTTGTCGCTCCCGACAATGAATCTCATCGCCCGCTCCTCCTAGCCTATGCCGCGCAGCCCGGCCCCGGCCTTGAAGCTCATGATGAAGGTGCCGTAAGGCGTCGTCTGCTTCCCCTCCGCGTCGAGCGGCACGGTGACGAGGAACGCCTTCGTCTTCGCCAGCAGCTCGCCGCCCTCGGTTTCGAGCTGCACGTCCAACTCCTCGCCCTCCTTCGTCGTGCCGATTGAGAGCACGTCGCTCGGCGTGAAGTGCGCCATCAGCATCTTGTCCATGTCTAACGGCTCGTTGCCGACCTGCAACTGGTAGCCCTTGTGCAGGGTCTCCCCCTTCTTGCTCTCGTAGGGCAGGTACCTTGCGGCGCGCACCTCCAGCGTACCGCTGAGGGTGTCGGCCTTCCCGCCCGGCCCCGTAATCTTCACGCGCGCCTTCTCCTTCGAGCCGGGGGCGCGCTTGATCCAGCGCGTGCCGGGGATGACGACGCGGCCCCAGCAGCCCGCGAGCGCGGGCACGTCGAGCTGGCGGCGATCCACGACGGTAACGGCGGGGCCGCCCGCGCCCGCCGGCTCTTTGATTTTGCCGCCGAGCGCCTGCGCCGTGTACATGTCGAGCCGCGCCAGCATCCCCGCAATCTGGTCGGGGATGACGAGCGGGAGCATCTGCCCCGTCGGCAGCGGGATGAGGTTGACGGCCAGCGTCTCGACCATGTTGCGGAAGGCGTCCACCTCCTCCCTCAGCGTCGGGTAGTACTTGTCAACGAAGAAGTCCACCGCGCCCTTCTTCGACGGGTCGGCGCGGTGCAGCGCCTCGTGGGCCTCCATCTGCAAGCGCACGCTCTTGAGCTGGATGAGCAGGGCGCGCGTGAACTTCGCCTCAAGCATCTCGTAGACCTCGATAAGGCGGTTGGCGTTCCAGCCGAGGTCTGCGTCTCTGAGCGCCTGCTGCTGCCATATCTCTATGAAGCCCTTCACGCGCGTCTGACTCGTGACGGCTTCGCCGAGCATCCGCCTGCGCGTATTCTTCACGTCGTTTTCCCGCGCCTTCAGGATGCCGTTGGCGTGGTCAATCGTGTCCTTGCGGCGTTGCTCGGGCGTGAGCACGGGCTGCTTCGTCTGCTCGTCCACCTTCAAGTTAGCCGCCACCAGCTCGCTCAGGTTCTCGTAGGCGGTGTCGAGCGCGCTGTCTATGTCGAGCATGTCCTTCCACAGCGACCGTTCGTCCGCCTCGTCGAACATCTCCTTGACCTGCCACTTGAAGTTGGCGAGGTCTTCTTTGACTTCGGCGAGGCCCTTCTCAAGTTTGCTCACCTGATCCTGCAAGGTCTTGAAGCTCGCCGCCACCTTCTGCTCGTAGGTCGGGTCGGGCCTGATGTTGCCGGTGAACATGCCGAGCGCGAACGCCTCGAAGCGCGCGCCGACCGTCGCCCCCTCGACCTCGATGGAGAGCACCTTGTCCACGGGGATGCTGATGAGCTTGCTGGCGACGGCGGACGCGGCGGACTCCGCCGCCTTCGTCCCGACCCAGATCAAGACCGTCACGACAAAAGCGGGCATGGCTCAATTCTCCTTTCAGGTTCGCCCGTCGAGATTTGCCCCGCGTCACGGGGCGAGCCACTTCGAGGCTCAGCCCGCGTCCGTCCCGGCGGCGTCGCCCTGCCGCGAGCCGAGGATGGTGCCGGCGACGCCCGCGATCAGCCCGACGACAATCAGAATCAGCCCGTAGACGGCGCGGTCGTGACGGTCTGCGGCGGCGTCGGCCGCGGCGGCGAGGATGGCGCTCGGGCCGAGGTCGTGCGGGATGATGAAGAGCCCGGCGGCGACGAGCAGGAAGCCGACGCCCGCGACCTTCAGCATCGTCGGCGTGCGCGTCGGGCGCCCGAGCTTCTGCCCGACGGCGCTGCGCGTGTAGCCGTACGAGACGTAGATGGCGAAGCCGAGCATGAGCCAGCCGACGAAGCGCCACCACGAGGCCGGCGGCAGGTAGAAGATGAGGAAGAAGCACGAGACGACGCCGAGCAGCGGCAGGAGCCAAGGCCCGAGCGGCACTCGGAAAGGCCGCTCGCGCCCCGCGTCCTTGTAGCGAAGCACTGGGATGCCGACGCAGACGAGGATGAAGGCGAAGAGCGTCCCGATGTTCGTCAGGTCAATCACCTCGTCAATCGAGGCGAAGGCGGCGAAGACGCCGACGAAGACGCCCGTGAGTATCGTCGTTACGTGCGGGGTCTTGAACTTCGGGTGGACGCTGGCGAAGACCGGCGGGAGCATCCCGTCGCGCGCCATCGAGAAGAAGATGCGCGGCTGGCCCAACTGGAAGACGAGCAGCACGGCCGTGTGCGCGATGACCGAGCCGAAGGCGACGATGGTCGAGGGCCAAGTCGTGCCCGGCGGCGCCACGTGGTCGAGCGCCATCGTCAGGGGCTCGGCCTGCTCGGTCGTCAGCTTCTGCACGAGTTCCGGGTAGGGAATCAACCCGGCGAAGACCGCGCCGACGATGACGTAGAGAATCGTGCAGATGATGAGCGACGCGATGATGCCGATGGGCAGGTCGCGCGCGGGGTTCTTGCACTCTTCGGCCACGGTCGAGACGGCGTCGAAGCCGATGTAGGCGAAGAAGACGAGCGCCGCGCCCGTGAAAGTCCCCCTCCAACCGTTCGGCTGGAACGGCACCCAGTTCTGCGTCATCTTCGACGGCGAGACGTAGTAGAGCGCGATGCCGATGAAGAAGAGCAGGACGACTATCTTGATGATGACCATGCCCGCATTGAACTCGGCCGACTCCTTGATGCCCCAGACGAGTACGACCGTGATGAGCGCGACGATGAGGAAGGCGAGCAGGTTAAAAATCACCGGGTAGCCGAAGAGGTGCGGCGCGCTGCCGAACTTCTCCGCGAAGCCCGCCGGGTTGTCGCCGGCGAGCTTCATCGCCGTGCGGTAGTCGGTCGCGAGCCACGCGGGGATGTCAACGCCGAGGTTCGCCATCAGCGTGCGGAAGTAGTTGGCCCAACTGATGGCGACGGCGATGTTGCCGACCGCGTACTCGATGATTAAGTCCCAGCCGATGATCCACGCGACCAGCTCGCCGAGCGTCGAGTAGGAGTAGGTGTAGGCCGAGCCGGAGATGGGCACCATCGAAGCCATCTCCGCATAGCAGAGCGCCGTGAAGCCGCACACCACGGCCGTGATGACGAACGAGAGCATCAACGACGGCCCCGCTCCGGGCCGCGCCGGGTCGCCCGCGGCGGCCGTGCCCACGGTGGCGAAGATGCCGGCGCCGATGATGGCGCCGATGCCGAGGAGTGTGACGTTGAAGGCGCCGAGCGTCCGCTTCAGGGCGAACTGCGGGCCGCCCGCGGCGGCGAGAATGTCGTCAAGGTTTTTGGTGCGGAAGAGTCCTCGAAGCAAGGCAGTGCCTCCGGTTACGGAAAGATTCTGATTGCGCTTGTTGGCGAAGGACTCGGCCGCCAACACCCGCGGCCGGCTTGGACGCGGAGTGTTACACAGGCGCGTGGGGCAAGGCAACAGGAAAGAGTAGCCAGTAGCCAGTAGTCAGTAGGGAAAACAACTTCGGCGGGCGTCGGGTTTTTAACCCGCAACGCCCGCCGAAGTTTTCTACTGGCTACTGGCTACTGGCTACTGGCTACTGGCTACTTATTCACCCCGCTGCCTTCCGTCGGGAGCCCGGCGTTCTTCCAAGCCATCATGCCGCCGAGGAGGGCGGCGGCGTCTTCGATGCCTTTTGACTTGAGCGTGAGCACCGCACCGGCGCTCGTGTGTTCGTTCGGTCAAGTGCAGTAGAAGACGAGCGTCTTGCCCTTCGGCAGCTCGCCCGTGCGGTCGCCGACCTCGTTCGAGGGCATCGAGAGCGCGCCCTTGATGTGCTCGGCGTCGTAGGCGCCCTTGGCGCGCGTGTCGTAGAGGGCGGCCGTGCCGTTGTCGAGCATCTGCTTCAACTCGGCCGGCGTGACGCGCCGCGCGCCGTCGGCCGAGACCGTGCTCGTGCCGCCGCCCGGCGCGGGCGCGGCGGCGTTCTTGTTGGAGGCGGCCTGCGAGGCGGCCGAGCCGCCCGCCGTGTCGGTCGCCTTGCACGCGCCGAACAGCAGGACTGCGGCGAGCGCCAGCGCGGAGGTTATTAAGAGCTTTCTCACCATCGAATGTCTCCGAAAAAGATTTGCGCGCGGCCGGGGCTTGCGGCGCCGGCCGACGCCCCTAGCATCGCACAGAAACCGCCCCTTTGAAAGCCGCGCGGGGGCGCGCCCGCTTGGCGAGAGCGCCCGCAAAGGCTTTCAGAAAAGGGGCCGGCTGTGCTATAGATGCGCAAATTCCAAAGTCAGAGCGGGCCGAAAGTTCAGGGGCCGGGCGCGGGGGTGTTGATGACGAGAGACGCCGTGAGGGGACGACTATACTTTAAAGGGAGTTGGCGGGCGGCCGCTTTGCTGGCCGTGCCGCTGCTCTTGCTCGCCGCCTCGTGCCTGCCGAAGTCCTCCACCGTCTCGCGCGGCGGCAGCCGCAACGTCACGCTCTACGCCTTCTCGGTGATGAAGGAGGTGATGGACAAGGAAGTCCTGCCCGCCTTCGCCGCGAAGTGGAAGCAGGAGCACGGCGAGGACGTGAAGTTCACCGCCTCTTACGCCGGCTCCGAGACGATCACAAATCAAATCTTGCAGGGCGTCGGCGCGCACGTCGGCATCTTCTCTATCGAGCGCGACGTGGAGCGGCTCGCGCAGAAGGGTCTGGTCACGACCAACTGGAAGGCGACGCCCTTCGGCGGCGTCGTCAACAAGACGCCCTTCGTCATCCTCGTACGCAAGGGGAACCCGAAGGGCATACGCGACTTCTCAGACCTCGCCAAGCCCGGCGTCAAGGTCATCCACCCCGACCCGGATGGCTCGGGCGGCGCGCAGTGGTCAATACTGGCCATCTACGGCTCGGAGCTGAAGAAGTCGCAGGCCGAGTCGGGCGGCGCCGACCAAGCGCGCGCGCTTCAGCTTTTGAAGAACATCTGGCGCAACGTCATCTCGACGCCGGGCTCTGCGCGCGAGGCGCGGACGCAGTTCGAGACAGGCTACGGCGACGCGCTCATCACCTACGAACTTGAAGGCTTGATGATGAAGCAGGCCGGCGCGCCCTTCGACATCGTCGTCCCGCGCGCGACGATATTTAGCGAGCACCCGGCGGTCGTCATAGACAAGAACGTCCCGGCCGAAGACCGCCCGCTGCTCGACGCCTTCATGCAGTACCTTTGGAGCGACGAGGCGCAGCGCGCCTTCGTCAAGTACCACCTCCGCGCCGTCACGCACGAAGAGTTCAACGACGCGAACCCCGAGTTCGCGCGCATCGAGCTGCCCTTCACCGTCGGCGACCTCTTCGGCGGCTGGCAGCGCGCCTACCCGGAAGTGATTGACGGCGTCTGGCGCAAGCAGGTGAAGCAGAAGTGAAGGGGGGCGACTTATGAGCGCGGCGGTTTCGGCGATGCGGCACGTGCGCGGCTTCGACGCGGCGAAGCCGTTCGGCCTCGGCATGGTCTTCCTGTTGATGCTGCCGCTGGTGCTTCTGCCGCTGGCGTCCATCTTCATCTTCGGGACGAGTCAGGGCTTGGGGAGCTTCTGGGCTGCGCTGACGGCGCCGGACGCGGTCTTCGCGCTGAAGCTGTCGGTGGTGACGAGCTTCTACGCGACGCTCTTCAACGTCGTCTTCGGGCTGCTCGCGGCCTACGTGCTCTCGCGCTACACGTTCTTCGGGCGCACCGCCATCATCGTCACCATCTCTCTGCCGACGGCGATTCCGACGGCCGTGGCCGGCTTCGCGCTGCTGCTTCTGTGGGGCAAGTACGGGATGATCGGGCGCTTCATCTCTGAAGACCACCAGATAATGTTCACGCCGTACGCAATCATCCTCGCCAACATCTTCGTCACCTTCCCGCTCGCGTTCGGCGTGTTGATGAGTGTGTTCGAGACGATGGACAAGTCTCTGGAAGAGGCCTCGGCCACCATCGGCGCGACGCGCTGGCAGACCTTCTGGCACGTGACGCTGCCGAGCCTTCGCGGCGCGATTGTGACGGGCGCGCTGCTGACGTTCGCGCGCGCCATCGGCGAGTTCGGCTCGACGATTTTAGTTTCCGGTAACCTCGCGGGCAGCACGCAGACCGCGCCGCTCTACATCTTCGCCAAGTTCAACGAGGGGCAGGTCGAGGCGGCGAACGCCGTCGCCATCGTCCTCGCGCTCTTCTCCTTCGCCATCTTCAGCATCCTCTTCTTCGCGCGCGACTGGATCGAAGGCAAGTGAGGTGACCGACGATGCTCCCCGAGAAGATTAACGACGAGACGGACACGGGCGAAGGCAGCGGCACGCAGGGCGCAGGCGCGCGCGTCGCCCCGCGCGTCGCGCCGGCCGCGACCGTGTGCGGCCTGAGCAAGAGCTTCAAGGGCGTGCGCGTGCTCGAAAACGTGAGCTTCGACGTGGGCGAGGGCGAGGCGCTGGTGCTGCTCGGCGCCTCTGGCTCGGGGAAGACGACGATACTCCGCATCATCGCGGGGCTCGAACAGCCGGACGCCGGCAGCGTCATCCTCCACGGCCACGACGTGACAGACCTGCCCGCGCGCGAGCGCGGCGTCGGCGTCATCTTCCAAAGTTACGCGCTCTTCCCGCGGATGACGGTCGAGAAGAACATCGGCTACGGCCTGCGCATACGCGGCGTGCGCCGCAAGGATGTTAAGGAGAAGGTCGCGCGCCTGCTCGAACTCGTCCACCTCGAAGAGCATCGGGAGAAACTTCCCAGCCAACTCTCGGGAGGGCAGCAGCAGCGCGTGGCGATTGCGCGCACGCTCGCATACGAGCCGCAGGTGCTACTTTTTGACGAGCCCTTCGGCGCGCTCGACGCGCAGACGCGCGTACGCCTCCGCCGAGAGATACGCGCGCTGCTCAAAGAGGTCAAAGTCGCCGCCGTCTTCATCACGCACGATCAGGAGGAGGCGCTCGAACTCGGCGACCGCATCGCGGTGCTGCACGCGGGCCATCTGGAACAGGTCGGCACGCCCGAGCAGGTCTACAACCGTCCGGACACGGAGTACGTCGCTACCTTCCTCGGCGCGGCGAACCTACTGCTCGGCGTCGTCGCGCCGGGCAACCGCGTGGAGTTGGGCGCGGGCGCCATCGAGGCCGGCGAAGATGCCGCGCGCTTCCGGCCCGGTCAGTCGGTCAAGCTCGTCTTCCGCCCCGAAGACGTGCGGCTGAGCGCGACGGGCGCGCTGCCCGAGGGTTGCAACGCTTTGGCGAACGGGGCCGTAGAGGAGAAGAACTTCGTCGGCGCCTACGAGCGCCTGACCGTCCGGCTCGACCTCGTCGCGCGCCGGCCCAAGCCGGGCGAGCCGCCGCTCTACGAAATCTCGGAGACGCCCGAGCGCCGTCTCGGCGTCCCCATCATCGTCACGCGCGCCAAGCCCGACGCGGCGGACGCGCCCCTGAGCGTCGGCGACCGCGTCGGCGTCTGCCTCACGGCCTTCCGAGTCCTCCCGAACTTCCCCCTCGCCTCCGAGCGCGGCGGCCGTCTACTCGACACAGGAAAAAAGTGAATCAGTTTCGCGGCGATTCTCATCAAGATTGCCGCGAAAGTGTCTAATATTGCTCTGATAGTGTCTAATATTGCTCCAATATTAGACACTATTACTCCGATATTAGACACTTTTACTCCAATATTAGACGGTTTCGCGGTTGTATTAGACAGTATTAGGGCAATATCAGACAGTTTTACGACGATATCAGACAGTTTCGCCCTGAAACCATCTCGTTCCGACACGAAACTGTCTAATATCACGGCGATATTAGACAGTTTCGCCGCGATATTAGACAGTTTCGCGGCAATAACTGCTTTACTTCAGCCCGTAAAGCCGCGCCGCGTTATCCCTCATCACCATCCGTGCGAGTTCGGAGGCGCGTGCGCGCGTGATTTCGCCGTCGCGGAGCATGCCGGTCAGCGCGACGGCGAGCGCGGTGCGGCCGGTCTTGTTCGAGAGCCAGCCGACCTCTTCCCAGCCGACTTCGGGCGTGAGTGCGAAGGCGTCCGTTGCGAACATGACCTTCTCCGGCGCGAATTCGAGCCACGCGCGCAGGGTCTCGGCGAGCGCGTGCGGGCTGCGGACGAAGGTCTGCGCGGAGAAGTCCGCGTAAGCGTTCTGCTTGAGTAGGAGCGCGCCCGCCTGCTTGTCGAAGGGCCAGCCGCCGTGTATGAGCACGAAGTTCGTCTTGTGCAGCGCCGGGTCGTTGAGCGCGGGTTCGAGGAGCGCCGGGTTGGAGCCGTTGACGTTGAAGTAAGCGCCGACGCCCCCGCCCGTGTGGAGGTGTACGGAGAGCCCGAGCCGCCCGGCCTCGCGCGCGATGTAGCGGAAGAGGAAATCCTGAAGCGGCTTGTACTCGGCCGCGCCGGGAGCGCCGCCGCGTGCGTATCGCGCGTAGACGCGCGCGGCCTCCGCCTCCGAAGCGTCGCCGAAGTCGAGCGCGCGCAGGTAAGCTGCCTCGAACTTGACAGCGACCACGCCCTCGCGTTTCTGTTTTTCGAGCGTCGGCGTGACGACGCGCGCCGTGTACTCTCGAAGCGTGGCGGGCACGGCCGTCATCTTCAACTCCGAAAGGTAGCGCCTGAGCAGCGCGTCCTCGCCCGGGTAGAAGGCCGCGTAGTCGGGCGTCGCGCGCCGCACCTGCGCCGAACTGAGCGGGAGCATCAAAGCGTCCACGAACGAGACCCAGCGGAAGCGCCCCGGCACAAGCCCCCGCCCCATCGCAACGCGGTTGGCGAGCATCACTTCGATGTTGAGCTTGTCGAGCACCCACGCCGGGTACTCGTCGCCGCGCTCGCGCGCCACCTTCGCGCGCGCGGCCGTCACCTCGCGCGCGTGCGCCTCCGACATGTCCTCGTGGTCGTAGCCCCAGAAGTCGCGCCACGCGCCGACGTACTCCGCGTTGTCGGGCCGCAGGCGCGCGGGCAGCGGCGGCGGCTCAAGCACGTCGGGCGCGAGCGCGTCGAACTCCCTGTCCTCCTCGCCCACGGCGACGGCGCGCAAGGGGTGCGCGTGGTTGTCTATGGCCTTGATGCGGAAGATTTCTTCGGCCAGCGCGCGGTCAACCTCCTCCGCGCGACGCGCCGTTGGCCGCGGCGCGAACGAGGACGACCCGACCAGCACGAGCGCGCAGGCCAGCGCGAGCAGAACCTTTCTCATGGAGACACCCCGCGGATGCGGCTTCGGAAGAGCGGGGGGATTTTAGCAGTAGACAGTAGTCAGTAGACAGTAGACAGTAGACAGTAGAAAAACCTTCATTGGCGAACCGCCCGAGTTTCAGCGTCAGCGCCCGCCGGGCGGAGCCTACTGTCTACTGTCTACTGTCTACTGTCTACTGTTTTCCCCCCGAGCAACCCCGCGTGCTATCATCGCCTCAAAATTGTGAACCCGAATCGGGTAGGCGTCAGAACAAGGGAAGCCCACGAGCGAGAGCCCGGCCTTCGCGGCGTGCCGGCCGCGCGAACGTCCCCCGGTGAAAATTCGTGAAGGTCTTATGAAGTCAATTAACTTGAGACGCAATCTTTTTGTCTTCGCGCTCGCCGCGACGCTTTTGACGGGCTCGCTCGCCGGCCCCGCCGCCGCCGCGCCGCAGCAGCGCGGGGGCGCCT
>DATFHD010000051.1:0-2093 GCA_035248785.1 Pyrinomonadaceae bacterium
CCCCCGCGCGCTCGCGCCCCGCCGAGCCGGCGCGCTCGTGGCCCGCCGAATCGTCGCCCGTCAGGAGCGGCAGGAGCGCACGCACGACCTGCTCCGATAGAGAGTCTTCGACGGCGAAGAAGTCCGTGAACTTCTCGTCGAACTTGCCGGCCCAGAGCGGCGCGCTGTCGCGCGTGCGTACGAGCTGGACGGTGACGCGCACGCGCTCGCCTACGCGCTGGATGCGTCCGTCGAGGACGTGGCTGACTTCGAGCTCGCGGCCGGCGTGCGCCACGTTCTGCTCGCCGTCGAAGTACTTGATGACCGAGCTGGTCGGGCGGACGACGATGCCGCCGACGTTCGAGAGCTTCGTGATGATGGCATCGGCCATGCCCATCCCTAAGAACTCGTCGCGGTTCTCTTCGTGGCTGAGCGTCTTGAACGGAAGGACGGCGATGGAGGTGCTGCCCGTCACCCGTTCACCTTCTTCCACGCGCGTCTCGGCCGTGATGGGGAAGTAGGCGGGCGCGCTGACGGGGCGCCCCGAGAGGTAGTGCTCGATGTCGCGCGCGAACTCTTCGACGGATTGATAACGGCGCTGCGGCTCTTTGCGCAGAGCCTTGAGGACGATGTTGTCAATGCTGCCGGACAGTTGCCTTCTTAGCTTCTCAAGGCTGCCGTCGCGGACGCGGCTGACGGAGTCGGGCGTGATCTCTACGGGGTCGCGCCCCCAAGCGGGGATGACTTCGATGAGGTTGACGGCGACGCTCGGGCGCTCGGGCTCCTGCTCGCAGATGATGCGCGCCACCTCTTCGGGGTCGCGGCTGCGGAAGGTGTAGGGGCGGTGGCCGGTGAGCAGGTCGTAGAGCAGGACGCCGAGCGAGTAAACGTCCGAGACCATCGTCACCGTCTCGCCGCGCACCTGCTCGGGGCTGGCGTACTCGGGCGTCATCATGCGCATGGCGAGCGTCGTCGGGTCGAGCGTGCGCGCGCCCATCTCGGGATTGAGGAGCTTGGCGATGCCGAAGTCGAGAAGCTTCGGCGTGCCGTCGGCCATGACCATCACGTTCGACGGCTTGAGGTCGCGGTGGATGACGAGGTTGTGGTGCGCGTAGGCGACGGCCGCGCAGACTTTCAGGAACAGGCGGAGGCGTTCGGGCGTGGAGAGCTTGTGCGCGTCGCTGAACTGGTTGATGGGCAGCCCCTCGATGTACTCCATGACGAAGTAGGGGAGCCCGTCCTCGGTCGTCCCGCCGTCGAGGAGGCGCGCGATGTTCTGGTGTTCGAGCGAGGCGAGTATCTGCCGCTCCTGCCGGAAGCGTCGGACGATGAAGTCGGTGTCCATCCCGCGCTTGACGAGCTTGATGGCGACGCGCTTCTGGAACTCGTCGTCGGCGCGCACGGCGAGGTAGACGGCGCCCATGCCGCCGCGGCCGAGCTCGCGCACGATGCGGTACGAGCCGACGCGGCGTCCGACGAAGGGCGCCTCCTCCTCCACGTCGAACTTGACGCCGCCGCTCAGGACGTTCGCGACCGCGGGCTCCTCTATGAACTCGCCGGCCTCCTCGTGCGAGCTCAGGAGCAGCTCTACCTCCCGGCGCAGCTCGGCGTCGCCGCCGCAAGCCTCCGCGAGGTAGGCTTCGCGCCGGCCGGGCGGTAGCTCGACCGCCTCGTCGAAGACGCTCTCGATCTGCTTCCAGCGTTCAGGGGTCACGGGTGAACTTCTCGTCAGGCGGACGGCCACATGATAGCAGAACGGCCGCCGTTGGCGGCGGGCGGCGAGTTCGTTCGCCCGCGGCCCTTCCCCGTTGGCGCGACATGTGATATCTCACCAAGGGAGTCCGGCCGCCGCCGGGGCGCCGCCCGGGCGCGTTGCTACTGCGGCGTCACGTCAAAGAAAGGCGGGTTACGATGTGCTACTCGTCAAAGTCCGTTCTCGGCGCGGCGGCTGTTCTCCTCTTCGCGGCCTGCGCCGCGAGGGCGCAGAGCCAACCGACGACCAACGCCGAGCGTGCCTCGCGCGACCGGATGGCCCGCGACGCCGCCGAGAGCGATGACCGCGAGATGATGTTCGAGCTCATCGAGCGCTACCACAGGTCGGGCGAGGAGCGCGA
>DATFHD010000052.1:0-3038 GCA_035248785.1 Pyrinomonadaceae bacterium
TTTAGCTGAAGCTTCCCTTCCGCGTCCGCCGCGCCGCGCCGAACATCATCCACCCAGACGGACGCGCCGGGCTGCGTGCTCAGGTTGACGACGCCCGCGGGAGACTTCGCCGCCGTCGTGCCCGAAGAAGGCTTTGCCGCGGTCTTCGCGGAAGGCTTCGCCGCGGCGGGCGTCTTCGCGGCAGGACGTTTCACGGCGCTTCGTTGTGCGGAGACGTTCACGATGCGGACGGGCGGGCGCTCGCCGCAGGGGCCGCTCGTTCCGAAGTCAGCCAGACTGCCGCGGAAGTCCGTCCCGCCTTCAACCCTCATGAAGCCCGCCGCGGCGGCCACCTTGAGCTTCACGTCGAACGACGGTGCGCCGCCGGGCTCGACTTTCAACTCGCGCCGGACGGGGCAGAAGCCGTTCGCGCGGACGGTCATGAGGTAAGTGCCCGCGGGCAGTTCGGCCTTGTAGACGCCCCCCGCGTCGGTCGTCGTCTCGCTGCGCGCGTCGCGCGACTTGAAGACCACGTCGGCCGACACGATGACGGCGCCGAACGGGTCGGAGACCGTGCCCGACACACTGCCGGTCGTGGGCGCCTGCGTGCGGAACTGTCCCGCCGCCACGGCCGCGAAGGGAAGAGCGGCGACCGCCGAGAGCGAGAGGACAACGACGGCGAAGAGGTTGATGACAAGAGTCGTGTTCGACGTTCTCCGTCGGAAGAACATGCCCGAAGTCCTCCTTTTCATCTTCGGTCGCGCAGCGCCCTACAGTCTCGTCGGCGCTACTCCTCCTCTTCGTTCGAGACGCGGCGGGGTCGCGTGTTGTCGTTCGTGCCTGCGTTCGGCGTCTGCGTGATGTCGCGGCGCGTGGCGCGCGCGCCGACCTCGGGGCGGAAACGGCCCTGCTCGTCGTAGAGGCGCCGGTACTGAAGGCTGTTGCGGACGACGCCCTGCACGTAGCCGCGCGTCTCGCGGAAGGGGATGGCCTCGGCCCACTCGTCGAGCTGTAGCGGCAGCGTCGCGCGCCACTGGACGACGCGGCCGGGCCCGGCGTTGTAGGCCGCGGCGACGTACTCGATGCGGCCGTACTTGTCCATCTGGTCGCGCAGGTAGCCCGTGCCGAGCCGTATGTTCAGGCGCGGGTCGCTCAGAAGCGTCTCGGTCGTCACAGTGTCGTCCACGCCGTAGCGCTTCGCGGTGAGTTGCGCGGTACCGGGCAGCAGTTGCATCAGCCCGTAGGCGTTCGCGTTCGAGACCGCGCGCGGGTTGAAGACAGACTCCTGACGTATGAGGCCGGCGACGGTGTAGGGGTCTAGGCCGCGCGCGGTCGCCTCCTGCTTAATCGCGTCCCAGTAGTTGAGCGGGTAGAACACGTCCCACTCCTCGCGCGTCAACTCTTCGGGCGCCATCTGCGAGTAGTCCGGGAAGCTCCGGCGCAGGACGTTGAGCGCCTGCACGTTGTCGTTGCGCGCGCGGTAGAGTTGCGCCTTCGCCAGATTCAGGCGCGGGCTGTCTGGCTTCGCTTCAAGCGCGCGGTCGAGTTCGGCGTGCGCGGCCTCGTCCCAAGCGGCGGCGCTCAACTGCTCGGCCTTCAACAGACGCTCGGCCTCGGCGGGGCCGGCCGACTCTTCCGCGACGGTGACGGGCTTCAGGTTCTCGACCGCGCGCGAGAGAAGGTTCGCGTCAACCTTCGTCGGCGTCGTGCCCGCCTGCCCCGCCTTCGTCATCGCTTCGAGCCGCTGCTTTGAAAGATAGCCGTACCAGTTGGCGCCGTAGCGTACGAGCATCGCGTCGTAGAGCGTGCGCGCCTCGGCGAGCAGCCCTGCGCGCTCCGCGTCGCGCGCGGCCCAGTAGCCGGCCTTGCCGCGGTTGTCCGTGTTGCGGTCGGCGTAATTGGCGAGGTGCTCAATCAGAAGACGCGACGACTCGGCGAAGTTCTTCGCGTCGTGCGCGGCCCAAGCGATCTCGAACTGCGCGCCCGCGACTTCGGGCTCGCCGGGGAACTGCTGGACGGCCTGCCGGAAGATGAAGAGCGCGTCTGTCATGTTCTTCGCGTCGCGCGCCGCCGTGCCTACGGCGACGAGCGCGCGCATCGTGAAGGGGCTCTGCGGGAACTCGCGGCGCATCTGGTCGAGCACGTTGCGCGCGTTCGGCCACTGCTTGGCGCGGGCCATGTGCTGCGCGAGGTAGTAGAGCGCCTCGGCGCGCTCGTCGCCCGCGGGCGGCCCGTCCGTCAGCAGCGCCTCGACGGTCTCGGCGGCGCGTCGCGCGTTGAAGGCGGCGATGCCGCGGCGCAGACGCGCCTGCGGCGTGTGCGTCGCGGGAAAGCTGTTGAAGGCTTGTGCGTAGGCGTCAACGGCGTCTGAGTAACGCTTCGACTTGTAAAGCTTCTCGGCGCGCGCCGCGGCCTCCTCTGCGCTGCCGGGCGCGGTCGTCGAGTTCAGCCGCGCGAGCCCTGCGGCGGCCTCCGCCTCAGTTTGGACGGACGAGGGCGCGTAGAAGTAGAGGCGCCGGTACGCGGCGAGCGCCTTCGTCTGGTCGCCCGACTGCTCGTAAGCCTTCGCCGTCAGGAGCAGCGCGTCCGCGTCGTCGGCGCCAGCGAGTTTGCTGACTTCGGCGGGGACGCCCGCAGGCTGCCCGTCCTGCATGAGCAGTTGCGCGGCGCGCACCGTGGCGTCGCGCGCGCGCAGAGAGTCGGGGTAGTCGCGCGCGAGTTCTTCGAAGGAGGCGCGCGCTTCGGCGCGGCGGCCGGCCTTCTCAAGCGCGTCGCCGCGCAGCCAGAGCGCGTAGTCGCCGACGCGCGTCGCTTCACGGAAATCCTCCGAGCGCAGCAGCGCGGCCGCGCCCGCGTTGTCGCCCGCCGCCACCCTTATGCGGGCGCGGACGAGGTTGGCGAGCGCGCCCGTGCGCGTGCCCGCGAACTGGGTCGCCAACTGCGCCGCGGTCGCCTCGGCCGGCAGCGCCCCGCCGCGCGTGAGCGTGCGCAGGCGCTCGTATGCGGCCGGCTCGTCCGGGCGGGCGGTCTGCCGCGCGCGGCAGCTCGCCACCGTCAGC
>DATFHD010000053.1:0-81657 GCA_035248785.1 Pyrinomonadaceae bacterium
CCGCGTCTGCCGCAGGCGGCCGTGGGGCTCTCGGGCGAGGCCGCGAGCGCGGTGCAGTTGGAGCGGCGCGGCGGCGGACTGGCCGTGCGCGCGGCGGGCCTGCTGCCTCTGCCGGCGGGGCTCGTCCGCCCCGGCTTCGACGAGGCGAACGTCGCCGACCCGCACACGCTCGCGGGCGCTCTCTCCGAGCTAGTTTCGAGCGCGGGCCTCGCGCGCCGCAAGCGCTGGTCGGTCGGCCTGCCCGAAGCCTCCACGCGCACCTCGATTTTGACGATGGAGACCGCGCCCGCCTCGCGCACCGAGGCCGAGGAGATGCTGCGCTGGAAGACCGAGCGCGCCGTCGGCGCCCCGCTCGACGAGTTGCGCGTCTCGCGCGAACGCCTGAAGGCGGACGCGCAGGGGCGGGCGCGCTACCTAGTCACGGCCGTACGCCTCTCCGTGCTCGCCGAGTACGAGCAGGTCTTCGCCGCCTTGGGCTGGCACGCGGGGCTCATCCTGCCGCGCCACATGGGCGAGGCTTGGTGGCTGATGCGCGACGGCGGCGCGGGCGCTGACTCGCTCTTGGTAAGCTCGCACGCCGAAGGCTTCACGGCCGTCGTCCTGCGCGCGGGCACGCCGCTCTACGTGCGCGGCGTCGTCTGCGACGTGGAAGACCGCGCCGACGAGCTTTACCGCTTCCTGCTCTTCTACCGCGACCGCACCTCGCCGCAGGCTGACGCGGAAGGGGAAGCGCCGCCGCCCGCCTTCTACGGCGCCGGGATAGGGAGCCTCCTCGTCGCCGGCACGGGCCTCGACGCCGAGCAGGCGCGCGCCATCGTCGAAGAGACCCTGAACGCCTCGCCGCGCGCGGTCGGCGCCGCAGACCTGCGGCTCGCCTTCCCCTCGGCCCAGATAGACTTCCGACAGATAGCCGCGCCCGCCGGACTCGCCGCGCTCGCATGGGCCTGAGCGGGCCGAAAGCCCGGCGGAAAGAATTCAGTCGCGCAGAGATGAAGAAGCTCATTCTCCACGCACTCGCGGTCTGCTGCCTGTCTGCGCCCGGCCGCGCGCAGACGCCGACACCTCCGGCCGCGCAGAAGGTTCAGCCCGCGCCGGTCGTCAAACTCGAACCCGCGAAGCTCATAGACGACAAACTCTTCGCGCGCGAGCAGAGGGAGATCGGCGGGCGCGTCTTCCGCCTGTCGGAGTACCGCGGCCGCGTCTTCGTCATCAACGTCTGGGCGACTTGGTGCCCCCCGTGCTGGCAGGAGATTCCGGGCTTCAACCGCATCTACGACGACTACAGGCCGCGCGGCGTCGAGTTCATCGGGCTGACGAACAACGACCCGACCAACGACTTCGATAAAGTTCAGTCGGCCTCGCGCGAGCTGAAGATGAAGTACAGGCTCGCGTGGCTCGACTACGAGACGGCGACGGCGCTGATGGGCACGCGCCAAGTCATCCCGCAGACCTTCGTCGTCGGCACAGACGGCCGCATCCTTCTCCACATACGCGGCTACAACCAGCGCGTGCCCGAGATGGTGCGCTCCGCGCTCTGGCAGGCGCTCAACCCGTCGGCGCCCGCCACGCCGTCCGGCGGGACTGCCGCGCGGCCGTCCGACGCGCCGGCCGCGCCGACTGCGACAGCCACGCCGACGAAACCCGCGCCGACTGCGCCGCCTGCGGCCGCGCCGCGCCCCTGAAACTTTACCCTCGCGCCGCGCGTAAAACTTTGGCGTCATGATCGCACAAGCAGTTCCCCCGACGACACTTGCCGCGGCCGACGCGGAGCTGGTCGTGCGCGCCCTCTCGGGCCGCGAGGACGGCTTCGAGGAGTTGGTGCGCCGCTACCAGCGCCCCATCGTCGCATACGTCTACCGCATGGTCGGCGACTACGACGCGGCGCTCGACCTCGCGCAGGAGGTCTTCATCCGCGTCTACAACTCGCTCGGCCGCTACCGCGCCGAGTTCAAGTTCTCGACGTGGATTTACCGCATCGCCCACAACGCGGCCATTGACCACCTGCGTAGAGTCGGCGCCTCGCGCACGGAGGAGATGACGGTCGAGGGCGAGGGCGGCAACTCCTTCGAGAAGCCTCTGGCGAGCAAGGCGCCGAACCCCGAGCAGGAGACCGAGCGCGGCGAGCGCCGCGCCGAAATCGAAGAGGTCGTAGGCCAGTTGCCGCACGCATACCGCGAGCTGATCGTGCTTCGACATTCGCACGACCTCAGCTACGACGAGATAGCGGAGGTGACGGGCCTCCCGCTCGGCACGGTCAAGAACAGAATCTTCCGCGCGCGCGAGGCGATGCGCGAGCTGCTCGTGGCGCGCGGCATCACGGGCGTCTGAGGCGAGGTGAAAGGTTTGGAGGGAGCGTCGCGCGAGATTCAGACGTGTGAGAGGGCGGCCCTGACGGCCGCCTTCCTCGACGGCGAGCTGGACGAGCGGGCGGCCGCGGAGTTCGAGCGCCACACGCGCGAGTGCCGGGCTTGCGCCGCGGCTCTGCTCGAACAGCGGCGCCTGCTCTGCCTTCTGGACTCCGCCTTCGACCGGACTTTTGAAAAGCGCGTCGAGCTGCCCGAAGGGTTTACGAAGCAGTTGAAGGCGCGCGCGCAGAACGACCTGAGCGGCGTGCGCGACGCGTGCGAGCGACGCCGCGCGCTGAAGATTTGCGCGGCGCTCGGCGCGGGCGCATTCGCGCTTCTGGGCTTCGCCGCGTTCGAGGCGGTCGCGAGGCCGGCGCTGAGCGCGGCGAGCGCCGCCACGGGGATGCTCGGCTTCGCCGGACGCGCCGCGGCCGACGCGGGCACGGGCGCGGTCGTCGTCTCGCGCGCGGTGGGCGACCGGGTCTTCAAAGGTTCCGAGACGCTGGCGGTCGTCCTGTGCGTGCTGCTGGCCGCGGGGTTCGTGCTGCTGCTGCGCCTCATAGGCGGCTACCACCGCGCGTCCGCGCGCGATTGAGAGAGAGAGTTCCGAAGCGTCGAGCGCCGGTAGAAGCGGCCGGGCCCCGTCTGAGTCGCAAGAGCGACGGGCGCCGGCCGTTCGTCGTCTGAAGGGTTTTAAAGACTCCCGTGGTTCAACCTTGAGCTTATGCGACTGACGATTTCACCACAGAGGCACGGAGGCACAGCCTTGAGAATTTCAAATCTCAAATTTGAAATTCCGAATCGGCCGTGTCTCTGTGGTGAAATCAATCTAGGCGACCCTCAAGACACATACCCGAAGGGCCGCGCGCTCCCTTCGTTAAAGAGCGCGTTCGCGCTGGTGCTCGTGCTGCTGGCCGCCGCGTTCGCGCAGGCGCAGGACGCGCCGCCGAAGCCGGGCGAGGAGCTGGTCGTCGAGGGGCATTACGCGCGCGACGTGTTCGGGATGGGGCAGACCGTGCGCGTGCGCGGCGACGTGCACGGCGTCATCGCCTTCGGCGGAGACGTTATCATCGAGGGGCGCGTCGAGGGCGACGCGGCGGCCGTGGGCGGCTCGGTCATACAGCGCGCCGGCTCTTACGTCGGCGGCGACGTGATGGTCTTCGGCGGCACCTACCGGCAGGAGGAAGGGGCGGGGCGCGACCCCGGCGCGCGGACGGTGATGGTCGCCGGCTACGAGCAGGAGTTACGCAACCTCGCGCGCAACCCGGCCTCGATCCTGACGCCGGAGTTCTCGCTGGCCTTCGTCGGCTGGCGACTGCTGGCCGTGCTCTTCTGGTTCGTCGTCTCCATCGCGCTGACGGCCGTCACGCCCGGCGCGGTCGGGCGCGCGGCGGCGCGTCTGCAAGTGACGTTCGCGCGCGTCGCGCTCATAGGGCTGCTCGGCGCGGTCGTCGCGGGGCCGGGAGTCGCCTTGGCGCTACAGTACATGCCGCCCGCGGTGAGCGCGGTCGTGAGCATCACGGCGTTCCTGCTGCTGCTGCTCTCTTACCTCTTCGGCCGCGTCGTCATACACGCGGCCACGGGGCGCTGGCTACAGCGCGTGCTGCTGCCCGAGAGCCGACGCTCCGAGTCGGTGGCGCTGCTCCTCGGCGCGGCCTTCTGGGCGCTGGCGCTCGCGCTCCCCTACGTCTGGCCGCTGCTCGTCTTCGGCCTCGTCGTGATGAGCCTCGGCCTCGCGCTCACCGCGCGCTACCGCCTCAACTGGCGCCGGCCCTGACGGGAAGGCAAAAGGCAAAAGGCAAAAATCAAAAGGAGGATGAAGGTCAGTGTGACTCTCATCCTCCTTCACTTTTGCCTTTTGAACTTTGCCTTTTGCCTTTTGCCTTCCCGCAGGGATTACTGCGGGCCGAAGCGCTGGCGGTACTCGTTCGAGGAGAGGAAGGCTTTGACCATCTCGGCGCGGCGGTAGTCGCCGCCGAACTGGTTGAGCTTCGTCAGCCAGAAGTTGAAGCCGTCGAAGTTCGTGTCCGGCGCGTCGTCGGGGTTGCGGCGCAGGTAGCCGAAGTACTGCATCAGCACGAACGCCTTGTTGAACTCCTTCTGCGAGAGCGTCTGGTTCGTCGCCACCTTCCTGAGCACGGAGACGCGGAGGCTCACGTCCGCAGGGTTCGGCGAAAGCTCGCGCGTCAGGTCGTCCTTCTCGCCCTGCGTGAGCACGCCACCCGCGTTCGCGTCGAGCGTGTTGACGAAGACGGCCGCGCTCGTCGAGTCGGGGAAGCGCGTGCGGAACTCCTGCGACTGCACGAGCGCGAGCAGGTAAGCCTGCTTGTTCGCTTCGAGCTGCGCCTGCCAGTCGCCCTGATTGACGATGACGCCGCGGCCGATCCGCTGCGTGTCGGCGAGGAACTCGCGCACGCGCACCGGAATCGGCGTGTTGGGGATGTCGCCGAAGGAGGTCTTGCGCGTCAGGTAGACGAAGTAGCCCGTCTGCTGGAACTCGATGGAGAGGAAGAAGGCGGCCGAGGTGTCAATGCGCTTGACCTCGCGGCAGCCCGCGTCCGCCCCGCAGGAGGTGATGCCGTTCGTCCAGAAGTCCCAGCCTTCCGTGTCGGGCTCGCGGTTGAGGAAGTCGTGGTACTGCTGGCGTACGAAGTTGCGGTCGTCGTCAATCGGGTTCCCCGAAGACTCCAACGCGTCGTCGTCTATCTGTAGCGCGGCCGTGGGCTGCGAGCCGAGCGCGGCGCCGCCGCCGGGGTTCAAGAGGCGGAGCGTCGTCGTCTCTGTGCCCTCGACGTACGAGTCGTCGTTGACGAGCACGAGGAACGTCTTCGAGGTCTCGTTCGCCGCGAACTGAAGCGTGCCCGAGGCGCGCGTGTAGTCGCAGCGCTCAAGCGCCTGCCCGGTCGTCGCCGAGCAGGGCACGAAGACCGAAGGCGTGCTGCCGTCGTCGGTCGCGTAGTCAACGCTGGCGGCGCGCGTCGTGTCGCCCGTGCGGACGACCGTGACGGTGCGCTGGCCGCCGCGCTCGGCCACGCTGTAGAGCGCGGCGCTGAAAGAGACGACGCCGCCGCGCGGGTCGTTGTCGAGGATGGTCAGCGTCGCGCTCGTGCGCGTGCCGAAGGTCGCCTGCCCCGTCAGGTTCGAGAGCGCGAGGTTGACGGTCTCGTCCGGCTCGTTCGAAGAGTCTTCGCAGATGGTGACGGGGAAGACCTTGTCCGCGGCGTCGCCGTCGGCCCAGTTGAGCGTGCCGCCGCCGGGGATGAAGTCAACGCCCGGGGCGCACGAGGGGGAGCCCGCGGGCGTGGCCGTGCCCGCCGTGGCCGAGAAGGTGACCGACACGGCGCCGTCAGAGCCGCCCGTGCGCGTGACGTTGATGACGGCCTCGCCGCCGCCCTCCGACTGCTGGTACGAGACCGAGCCGAACTGTATGACGCCCGGCGCGAGGTTCGTCAGGCTGAAGGTGGCCGCCGGGGCGAGCGCGGGCGTGACGTTGGCGGTCACGCTGTAAGAGCCCGGCGTCGCGTTGGCCTTGACGGCGACGCTCGCGCGCCCGTTGGCGTCCGTGACGGCGGTGTTGCCCGAGGGGAACGTGACCGAGGCGCCCGAGGCCGGCGCCGTGAAGGTGACGGTGATGCCCGAGACCGGCATGCCGGATTCGACCAGCGTCGCCTGAAGCTGCGCGGCGAAGTCGGTGTTGGGGAAGGCGCTCTGCGGCGTGCCGGCGGTCGCGCTGATGGCGTAGTTGACCTCGACGGCGCCGATGTCTGAGCCGTCGCCGCCCGAAGCGTTCGGGAAGGACGTGTTGTTATTGTCCACGGGGCGTATGTACCCGCGCTGATCCTTCGTCAGCCCGAAGCCGTTGCCCTTGTCCACGGCGGGGCTGTCGGGCAGCGGGCGGTGCGTCTTCGTCGGGCCGCCGTTGTCTGCGAGCGCGCCGAGCTTGGGCGCGACGCCCGTGATGTTCGTCCCCGGGTTCTGCGCTTCGTTGAGCGTCACGCCCGAGGTGTCCTGCACGAGGTTGTAGCCCTGCGAGGTGAAGATGCCCGAGGCGTCCGGGCTCTGGCCGCCGGGGGCCGAGTTGCCGGCGACGATGGTGTTCTTGATGTTGGTCGTGCCGCTGGCCTTGTAGACGCCGCCGCCGCGCCCGCCCGTGCCGCCGGTGCCGGTCTGGTTGGCGGTGATGGTCGAGCTTGAGAGCGTCAGCCCGGCCTGCGTGTAGATGCCGCCGCCGAAGCCGGCCGTGCCGCCCGTGCTGTTGCCCGAACGGTTGCCGCTGAAGGTGCTGTTGGTGATGTTTGCCGTCGCGCCGACGCCGTTGGAGAGGCCGCCGCCGTTGCCGCCGGTGCCGCCGTTCGCCGTGCCGGTGCCGCCGTTGCCGGCCTGATTGCCGCTGAAGGTGCTGTCGTTGACGTTGAGCGTGCCCGAGTTGTAGACGCCGCCGCCGTCGCCGCCGAGGCCGCCGGTGGCGCCGCTGCCGGTCTCGTTGCCGCCGTTGCCGGCCTGATTGCCGGTGAGGGCGACGCCCGTGAGCGTCAGCGTCGAGCCGGACGCGTTGAGGATGCCGCCGCCGTTCTGGCCGGTGCCGCCGACGCCGCCCGGCGTGGAGTTGTCCGCCCCGTCGGGCGCGTGCCCGTTCGAGATGGTCAGGCCGGAGATGTTGACCGAGGTCAGCGCCGGCGCGACGTTGAAGACGCGGAAGCTCGGCGCCGCGTTGCCGCGAGCGACCGCGAGGACGTTAGCGCCCGGCCCCTGTATCGTCAGGTTCTTGTTGATGAGCAGTTCGCCGCTCGTCAGCGTGATGGGGCTCACGACGCTGCTCATGTCGAAGACGATGGTAGCGCCCACGCACGCGTCCTGAATGGCCTGACGCAGCGAGCCGGCGCCGCCGTCGGCGTTGGTGCTCACGACCGGCGCGGACAGGCACGAGGTGGTGATGACCGTGGCGACTGAGCTGTTGTTTTCCGAGATGGGGTCTACCGTCGCCGTGGTGACGGTCGCGACGTTGCTGAACGTCCTGTCGGGCCCGGCGTCGGCGGGGATGTGCCCGGTGAGGGTGAAGGTCGCGCTCGCGCCTGCGGCGAGGCTCGACTTCGTGCAGGTCACCGTGCCGGGACTGCCGACGGCGGGCGTCGTGCAAGACCAGTCGCCCGGCTGCGCGAGCGAGACGAAGGTCATCGTGCTGGGCGGCGGCGGCTGCGGCTGCGGCGGGTCGACCGCGGTGGGCAGCGTGTCGTTCAGCGCGACGGAGGCGGCGGTGTCGGGGCCGTTGTTCGAGACGGTGATGGTGTAGACCACGTCGCGGTCTGGGAGCGAAGACTCGGAGGCCGTCGTCTTCGTCACCCTGATGTCTGCGTTCGGGGTCGGGGTCGGCGTCGGGGCGACGACCTGCTCGAAGTCGTAGACCGTGATGTTGGGCCCCGTGTCCGCGTCTTCGCCGACGCCGATCTGGAACTTGTCCACGTTGCCGACGAAGTTGTCCCACGAGCCCGCGCCGCCGCCCGCGAGGAAGCGGAGGCCGCCGCCGGTCGAGGGAGGGTTGACTATCTTCGCGTTCGGGTGCGCGGCGGTGATGACGCGCAGCGGCTTGACGTTCGTGCCGGGGCCGGAGCCGGCCTCGCCGTTGAGCGAATACCAGCAGCCGCGGAGCGCGTTCCAAGTCTGCCAGACGCCGTTGGCGACGGACGGCTGCGGGTTGCTGGGGCAGAAATTAGAGTCCTGATAGACCGGCTCGAAGAAGAGCAGGTCGTCGCGCACGCCGTCGTTGTCGTAGTCCACGTCAAGAATGATGTAAGGCGACTGGCCGCCGCTGCCGGTCTGCTGCACGAACGTGCTGTAGATGAGCGCCGAGAGTTCGTTCGGGGCCGCGGTATAAGTGACCCCGCCTATCACGTTGGGGTCGGGCGTCGGCGTCGGCGTCGGGAGCACCGTGCCCGCGTAGCCGCCGTGGCGCACCTGCGCGAAGGCGTCGCCGTCCGAGCCGACGTTCAACTGCACGCTGCCCGTGCCCGCGGGCGGGGTTGCCGGGCCGGCGACGAACGTCACCGAGGGCGTCGCGGTCGGGCTCGGCGTCGTGCCCGGCGTGGTCTGCAAAGTCCAGCCTTGCAGGTCGCCGGGGGTGACCGTCAGGGTTTGGCTCGCGGCGTAGGCGGCGACGACGGCCAAGACGAAGGCGGCCGCGGCGGCCGTGACGATTGCGATCAGGCGCTTAGTTTTCATGGCGGGGAATCACTCTTCTGTGCCGAACGAGGTCGGAGCCTTGCGACAGGGCGGGGCCACCGGGGCTCGCGTCTTAGCGCTGCGCGAGGGGTGGCGCCGCGTTAGAAGAAAAGACTGGCAACGGCTGATGAGACTTGTCGGACGGTCGCGCCGCAGACCCAGCGAAGGACGGGCACGCCGGTCTCCCCGACACGGCCTCCGATAGTAAGCGTTGGGCAGACGACAGTCAAACAGGAAGAGGAGTAGACGGTAGTCAGCAGACAGTAGTCAGTAGAAGAATTTCCATATTACGAACCGTCCGGGGATAGGCGCTAACGTTCGCCGGGCGGAGCCCTACTGACTACCGTCTACTGACTACCGTCTACTGATTCCTTCCCCCTGCTTGTCGCCTTCCGAGGCGCGTGATAGCATCGGCGCGTTCCGTCTCTCGGGAGGCTTTCGGCTCAAACTCTTGCGCGCAGACTTTCCTCCACACACGCTTTGCCGCGCCCTGACGCTGCTGCTGCTGGCCGTCTGCGCCGCCCCGCTGCTGCTCCCCGCGCACGCGCGCGCGCAGCAGCAGACCAACCCCGTAGACCGAAAGGTCGAGAACCCCGTCACAGACACGCCGAGCGTCAACCCGCTCTCGCAGGATCAGCCGGCCATGCGCCCGCGGCCGCGGCCGCGCCCCGCCGGCACGCAGGGCGCGCAGCCGACCGACGAGCTTGAGGTGCGCGCCGACCGCAACACGGTCTCGGGCACCGAGGGCGCCCGCGTCGTCGTCTACGAGGGGAACGTGGACATACGCGTCGGCATCTACCGGCTACAGGCCGACAAGGTGACCGACTACGAGGGCAGCAGTCGCGTCGTCGCCGAGGGGAACGTCGTCTTCGACCAAGGCGAGTTCCAGCGCATCACGGGCTCGCGCGCCGAGTGGAACTACGCCAAGAAGACCGGCGTCTTCGAGAACTCGACGGGCTTCACGAACCAGACGCAGGACGGCACGATCATGTACTTCACGGCCGACCGCGTCGAGAAGGTCTCGGGCGACAAGATCGTCATCATCAACGGCGAGGTCACGGCCTGCGGCGACGACGAGGTGCCGAAGTGGAGTTTCAAGACGGCGCGCGCCACCATCAAGCTCGCCGACAATGTGAAGCTCTCGAAGCCGCGCTTTCTGGTCAAGGGCGTGCCCGTCTTCATACTCCCTTACGCGAAGGTTTCACTAAAGCGCCGCGACCGCGCCTCGGGATTTTTGACGCCGACCTTCTCCGGCTCGGGCGAGAAGGGCATGCGCTTCTCGGACGCCTACTACCAGACGCTCGGACGCTCGGCCGACATCACCTTCCGCAACGACATCTACACCAAGCGCGGCCTCGGCTTCGGCGCAGACCTGCGGACGCGCGCCAACTCGCGCTCGTTCCTCAACATCGGCTTCTACGCCGTCAAGGACAGAATCTTCGGCGCCGGCCCCGACGCAGACCACCCCGATCAGGGTGGCTCGTCCTTCTACGTTGACGGCGTACACTACTTCCCGAACGGCTTCCTCGCCGCCGCCGACATCAACATCACTTCGAACCTCGCCTTCCGGCAGATCTTCTCCGACTCGATACAACTCGCCATCTCGCCCGAGGAGCGCTCGCAGGTCTTCGTCAACAAGAACTTCGGCGCCTACTCGTTCAACTTCATCGCGCGGACGCAGGTCACCTCCATCCCGACGGTGCGCGTGCGCACGCGCTCCCTGCCGGGCGTGTGGGTCGAGAAGCGCCCGGCGCTCGTCTCTTGGCTGAAGGACAAGCTTCCCGTCTACTTCTCGTTCGAGAGCAGCCTCGAAGGCGTGAGCCGCAAGGAGACGATTGAAGACTTGGGGACGTTCCTCGCCGAAGGGAACCAGAACGCGGTCATCACGCCGTCCATCGTGCAGCGCTTGGACTTCAACCCTTCTGCGACGCTGCCGCTCGACCTCGGCGGCTGGGGCGTGACCTTGCAGGGGCGCGTGCGCGGGACTTACTACTCGAACTCGATTGACCCCGTGACGCGGCTCGTGCTGCCCGATGACGTGACGCGCGGCTACGGCGAGTTTAGCGTTGACGTGCGCCCGCCCGCGCTCGCGCGCAACTTCCACCACAGCGACGGCTCGTTCAGCTTCCGACACGTCATCGAGCCCTACCTGACCTACAGGAAGATCAGCGGCATCTCGAACTTCCACGAGATAATCCGCTTCGACGAGCTGGACGCCATCGCCGACACGAACGAGTTCGAGTACGGCGTCACCAACCGCTTCTTCCTGCGTCGCTCGGCCGAGAGCGTGAGGGGAGGCGCGCGTACGGCGAGGACGAACGCGGGCACGGGCCGCGTCCGCCCCGAAGACGCAGGCCCGCGACAGGCCGGCGAGAGACCCAAGCGCGAGGGCAGGGAAGCCGCCAAGGAAGAGGACAAAGAAGAGAAGAAGGAAGAGGCGGACGAGCGCGTGCCGAAGAACACGCGCGTCAGCGGCCGGCTCACGGCGCTACAGAACAGCCAGTCGCCGCTCACGCGCCAGCCTTACGAGTTCCTGTCCGTCACCGTGAGGCAGAAGTATTTCTTCGACCCGACCTTCGGCGGCGCGCTGATTCCCGGCAGGCGTAACCAGTTCTACCCGCTCAACACCTTCTCGGGCTTCACCTACGGCGGCGTGCCGCGCCGCTTCTCGCCTCTGAACGTCGAGGCGCGTCTGCGGACGCCGACGCGCGCCGACTCGGAACTCTTCTCCGACGTACGCACAGACATAGACACGCTCGGCGAGGGCGGCGGCCTGCGCGACCTCGCCGTGAGCTTCGGCCTGCGCCGCCACTTGAAGGTGCTGCGCGCGATTGAGGCGTTCCAGACCTTCTACTACACGCGCGCCGTCACGCTCGCGCCGAGCTTGAGGCAGTACAGCAACGCGGCGGGCAACGAGCCGGGGACGCTGCAAGGCTCGCAGTGGAGCCCCTCGTTCTTCATCGGTAACCGCGACCGCGGCTACTTCGGCGGCGCCTCGTTCTTCTTCGACTTCCAGAACCGGCCGGGCAAGGGCTCCTCTTCGCTCATCAGTTCGACCGTCACGGTCGGGCGCGCGTGGGATTGCTGCTCGATCGTCGGCCAGTACTTCACCTTCAACGTCGGCCTGCGCAACGAGAACCGCTTCGTCTTCAGCTTCCGCCTCAACGGCATCGGCGCCTTCGGCACGGAGCAGATCGGCCAGCGCTTCCGCTGAGCGACGTTCAATGTTCGATTCCGTCCCGTCCTGTGTTATAAAAAATCGGCAGTTTCCTACAGAAGGGTTGACCCGCCTCCGAAGTCCATAAGGGTTGAGTTGTCGCGCCTCCCCGCGCCTTAGAGAATGGCGATGAAGCCTCGTAAAAACACGCGCGCAGCACTGTCGGCGCTCGTCCTCTGTCTGGCGCTGGCCGCGGCGCTGTCCGGCCCGTCTGCGTCGGCCCGCCGCGTCGCGTCCGTCAAGCCGGGCGCGGCCGAGACGAAGTCCGGCGCGGCCGAGACGCGCGCAGACTTCGTGCCCGGCGAACTGCTCGTGCGCTTCCGCCCGAACTCGAACGTGCTGCGCGCTTCGGCCGATGTCGCTTCAACGTCGGCCGCGGGCGGTCGCGCGCTCGTGCTTCCGGTCGAAAGTGAGAACGGCGCCTTCGACATTCAGGTCGAGAACTTCGGCGGCTCAGGCATCGTGCCCGGCCTGCGTCTGGGACGTGTCGCGCCGGAACGCACGCTCGAAGCCGTCGCCGCGCTCGCGCGCCGCGCCGACGTGCTCTACGCCGAGCCGAACTACATCTACAAACCTGACCTGACGCCCGACGACCCGCAGTTCACCAACCCGAACCTCTACGGCCTCTCGAAGATCGGCGCGCCCGCGGCATGGGACACGACGCAGGGCAGCGCGTCCGTCGTCGTCGGCGTCGTGGACGGCGGCATAGACACGCAGCACGAAGACCTCAAAGACAACGTCTGGACGAACGCGGGCGAGACGCCCGGCAACAACGTTGACGACGACGGCGACGGCTACGTTGACGACGTGAACGGCTTCAACTTCGTCTCGAACAGCGGGCAGGTCTTCACCAGCGCGACGGACGACGACCACGGCACGCACGTCGCCGGCACCGTCGGCGCGCGCGGCAACAACGGCGTCGGCGTCACGGGCGTCAACTGGCGCGTCGGCCTGATGTCCATCAAGGTCTGCAACGCGAGCGGCTGCTCGGGCAGCGCCATCCTCGCCGGTTACCAGTACGCGCTGAAGTTGAAGCAGCGCGGCGTCAACCTGCGCGTGCTGAACAACAGCTACGGCGGCGCCGGCTTCTCGCAGGCGGCCTTCGACGCGATTCAGAGTTTGAGCAGCGCCGGCATCCTCTTCGTCGCCGCCGCGGGCAACGAGGCGACGGACAACTTCTCGGCGCCGCACTACCCCTCGGGCTACGACCTGCCGAACGTCATCAGTGTGGCCGCGACCAACAGCGGCGACGGCCTCTCAAGCTTCTCGAACTTCGGCGCGCGCCTCGTCCAACTCGCCGCGCCCGGCTCGGGCGTCTTGAGCACGACGCCGCGCAACTACTCATCGCAGAACACAGGCATCATCGGCGCGAACGGCTCGACCTACTCCGTCTTCAGCGGCACCTCGATGGCGACGCCGCACGTCACGGGCGCGGCGGCGCTCGTCTGCGCGGCCAAGCCCGGCATCTCGATGAGCGAACTGCGCGGCGTCCTCCTCTACAGCGGCGACCCCGTCGGTGCGCTCTTTGACAAGACGACGACGGGCCGCCGCCTCAACGTCGCCAACGCAATCGCGAGCGCGCTCGAAAACGACACGACGCCGCCCGCGACGCCGACGCTGCAAGTCGCGCCGCAGGCGGGACGCGCCGTCCAAGTCACTTGGACTGAGCCGGGCGACGACGGCATGACGGGCACGGCCGCCGACCACGACTTCGTCTACACCGACTCGGCGACGGGCGTGCGTACGTTCCTCCCCTTCAACTTCTTTCAGGCGCAGGCGGGGACGACGCTGACCGTCAACATCACGCTCCCCTACCTCAGCACGGGCGGCACGCTTGAGCTGCGCGTCTACGACAACGCGGGCAACTCAAGCAGCGCGAGCGTGCCCGTCTCCGTGACGGACAACATCTTCAACAACCCTTACGCCGTGACGACGGGCGCGGCCGGCGCGCTCTCGTCGGGCGGCACGCGCCTCTCGATTGACGGCGACGACAAGTACCAGCGCAACATCACTCTGCCCTTCGCCTTCCCCTTCTTCGGCCAGTCGCTCACGCAGGTCGCGGTCTCTTCTAACGGCGCCATCTACTTCACGCCGCCGAGCCCGCCGACGCGCGACAACGGCGACGCCGACGACGTGCCCGGCGAGGCGGCGGCGCTGCGCGGCCAGAAGATGCTGGCCGTCCTCTGGGACGACCTGATGATTGACACCACGCGCCGCGCGGACGCGGGCGTCTTCGAGGTGACGAGCGCGGACTCGGTCATCTTCCGCTGGCAGGGGACGCAGTTCGACGCGCAGACCTCGCCCGTCAACTTCGAGGCCGAGCTGCGACGCGACGGCACCGTCGTCTACCGCTACGGCGCCGGCAACGCGAACCTCTTCCCCGTCGTCGGCATCGCCTCGGGCGAGCCCGAGCCCTACGTCGTCGCCTCGCACACCTCCGACCGCACGCGCGCGGGCTCGTCGCGCATCAGCCTGACGAACGCGCCCGCGTTGACGTTCACGCCGCGCGCCGTCGTCCCGAGCCCCGTCCGCTGGGACTCGAACTTCGACGCCGACTTCTTCGTCCGGCAGCACTACCGAGACTTCCTCAACCGCGAGGCCGACGCCGAAGGGCTCGCCTTCTGGAAGAACCAGACGACGAACTGCGGCAACCCGAACCCGGAAGTCTGCCGCGTCAACGTCTCGGCCGCCTTCTTCCAGTCCATCGAGTTTCAGGAGACGGGCTACCTCGCCTACCGCACGTACAAGGCCGCGTTCGGCGACGGCGCGAGCACGGCGCGCGACGCCAACAACAACCCCGTGTTGATATCGGTGCCCCTGATACGATTCAGTGACTTCCTGACCGACACGCAGCGGCTCGGCGCGGGCGTCGTCGTCGGGCAGGGCAACTGGCAGGCGCAGCTTGATGCGAACAAGCAGGCGTACGCGCTCGAATTCGTCCAGCGGCCGCAGTTCGTCAGCTTCTTCCCGTCCGGCATGACGGCCGCGGAGTTCGTCACGCGGCTCAACCAGAACGCGGGCGGCGTGCTGACGCAGAGCGAGATTGACGCATACACTTCCCAACTCTCAGCGGCCGGCGCCGCCACGGCGGCGGGACGCGCCGCAGCCCTGCGCGCCGTGGCCGAGAACGTCCTGCTCCGCCAGCGCGAGACGAACCGCGCCTTCGTCCTGATGCAGTATTTCGGCTATCTCAGGCGCAACCCTTCGGACGCGCCCGACACGGACTACACCGGCTGGAAGTTCTGGCTCGACAAGCTGAACCTGTTTGGCGGCGACTTCGTCGCGGCCGAGATGGTCAAGGCTTTCCTTATCTCGGACGAGTACGTAGGCCGCTTCGGGAGCAGGCAGTAGAGCATTGAGGCCGGGGCGAAGGTGCAACCCGGCCCCCGCCCGGAGCGTCTAAATGCGGGCGAATTTTCAGTCGAAAAAGAGCCACGTCCCGCGCCCGACGGCGCACGCGCACGGCCCGGCACGCGCGTCCGCAAGCCTTCAACCCTTTAGCAGAGTTCTACCCCGGCCCGCCGCTCCTCGGCGCGTGCCGACAATAGAAGTACGGGCGACGCTCCCCGGACGCCCGCTCAGATTTCGGAGTTGAAAGTGAAGTTAAGAAACGGAATTTTAGCCGCCCTTCTTGCCGTCGCGGCGATGCTCCCGGGCCCCGCCTCACTCGTCGCCCGCGCGCAATTCGAACAGAACCCTTCGCAGACTGCCGCCGACGCCTTCGAGGCTAAGGCCGACAAGCGCCTCTGGCGGATTCGCCGCGCGGCGGCCGAGTCGGTCTCGGCCCCGACGCGCGTCGCGCGCGAGCGCGCGGCCGAGGAGGTCGAGAAACTCGGGGCGGCCGCGGGCGTCAGCCGCGCCGCTTCGGGCGAGGTCAGGGTCGGCTTGCTCGTGCAGTTGAAGGGCGAAGACGCTTCGGAACTGAGGGACGCGGGCTTCGACGTGGGCGCGGTCGTCGGCGACGTGGCGACGGTCGAGGCGGAAGCCTCGCGCCTCGGCGAACTGGCCGAGCTGGGCTCGGTCGTCAAGCTCTCGGCCGCCACGCAGCAGCATCCTTTGAACGACCGCGCGCGCCGTTCGGTCGGCATAGACAACGCCTCGGCTCAGCGCGTCGTCGGGCAGACGGGCGCGGGCGTGGTCGTCGGCGTCATTGATTCGGGGATAGACTTCCGCCACAAGGACTTCACAAGGCCGGGCACGAACGGCACGCAGACGCGCATCAAGTACCTGCTCGACATGACGGCCTACGGCGGCTCGACCTCGGGCTGGGACTACACGCTGCCGGGCGGCAGCGCCCCCATCGGCAAGCTCTACACCGAGGCGCAGATTAACGCGGCCATCGCCGCAGGGAAGCCCGCTCAGGCGTCCGACAGCGTCCGCCAGCGCGACAAGAGCGGCCACGGCACGCACGTCGCGGGCACGGCCGCCGGCAACGGGCTCGGCGCGCCGTCGGCGCCCGGCGTCTACGCCGGCATGGCGCCCGACGCCGACCTCATCATCGTCAAGGCCGCGCGGCAGGACACCGGCTCGGTCAGCTTCCGCGAGGACGACACCGTCAACGGCCTGAACTTCATCCTGACGAAGGCGGCCGAGCTGAACGAGCCCTTCGTCGCAAACATGAGCCTCGGCGGGCAGGCCGGCCCCCACGACGGCACCAGCCTTGAGGAGCGCGCCATAGACACCATCGTCGGCGGCGGCCCCGGCCGCGTCGTCTGCGTCGCCGCCGGCAACGAGGGCGACGCGAGCCTCCACGCGAAAACGACGGTGCCCGAGGGCGGCAGCGTCACGCTCGACTTCAACGCGGTCTCGGGCCCGCAGTTCGTAGACCTCTACTACAACGTCTCGAACCGCCTGACGGTGACGGTGACGAAGCCGAACGGCACGACCGTCGGCCCGCTCGCCTTCAACGGGGCGAAGATTTCGGACGCCGACTTCGACCTTTACAACTTCCTCGACACGAAGAACGACGGCCCCTCGTCGAACGACCAGCCCGACATCTTCATAGACTTCGGCAGCAGCGCGCCGGCCGGCGTCTACCACATCACGCTCCAAGACGCCGACGGGGTGGCGAACGCGCCCTTCGACGCGTGGGGCGACACCACCGACGGCAGCTTCACGAACTTCGTGGACAACGACTCGCACCTCGTCGCCTCGCCGGGCACGGCGCGCGGCGCGATAACGGTCGGCGCCTTCGTCACCCGCTCGGCGAGCCAGACCATCGGCAACTTCGCGCCCTTCACCAGCCCCGGCCCGACGGCCGACGGCCGACTGAAGCCCGAGATCAGCGCGCCCGGCTACTACCTCTACTCGACGCGCTCGTCCGACGTGACCAACACGGGGCAGTACACCTACGGCACGGGCGACAACGCGCTCGCCACGGGCGTCTCGCAGTCCGACTACGGCGGGTTCGCCGGCACCTCGATGTCAACGCCGGTCACGACGGGCAGCGTCGCGCTGCTGCTGCAACTCAACCGCAACCTGACGGCCGATCAGGTCAAGACACTAATCATCAACAGCGCCGCGCACGACTCGTTCACCGGCACGGGCTGGAACTCGCGCTTCGGCAACGGCAAGCTCAACATCGCCGGCGCCATCACGGCGGCCGGAGGCTCGAACTCGTCGAACCCGATTGACGACCCGACGTTCTTCGTCACGCAGCACTACCACGACTTCCTCAACCGCGACCCGGACTCCGGCGGCCTCGCCTTCTGGGTGAACCAGATGACGAACTGCGCGAGCCCGCCGCCCGCAGACCCCTTGGTCTGCAAGGTCAACGTCTCGGCCGCCTTCTTCCTCTCGATAGAGTTTCAGGAGACGGGCTTCTACGCCATACGCATCAACCGCGCCGCCTTCAACCGCCGCTCCGACAGCGGCGCGACGCGCATGACCTTCGGCGAGGTGATAGCGGCCCAGCAGCAGATAGGCGCGGGCGTCGTCGTCGGCCAGACGGGCTTCCAGCAGGTGCTCGACAACAACAAGAACGCCTACGCCGCGCAGACGGTCGCCTCTTCGCAGTTCGCCGCGCAGTACCCGCAGGCGACGGCCGACACCTTCGTGGACGCGCTCTACGCGACGGCGGGGCTTTCGCCGACCGTGGCCGAGCGGACGGCCGCCATCAACGCCTACAACAATCCGGGCTCAGTCGGCGCGGCGAACTCGCGCGCGGCGGCGCTCCGCGTGGTGGCCGACTCGAACACGGTGAGGAGCGCCGAGTTGAACACGGCCTACGTGCTGATGGAGTACGTCGGCTACCTGCGCCGCACCCCAGACACGGACGGCTACAACTTCTGGCTGACGAAGCTCAACCAGTTCAACGGCGACGCCATCGCCGCCGAGATGGTCAAGGCTTTCATCACCTCGACCGAGTACCGTGCCCGCTTCGGCACGCCGTAAGGCTAAAGGGAGTCGGGTGTCAGGGGCCGGGTGCCGGTAAGTAAAACCCGGCGCCCGGCACCCGACCCGACTCCCTTCCTCGGTTGCGCGCGCGCGAGGCTTACGCGTAAAATGCGTATTCTTTTACTCCCGCGGCGCCTGCGCCCGAACGTCTCCATCGGGCTTATTCGTCAGCGATTTCATATGCTCCTGTCCGGAGGATTTTTCGTGAAGCACGCACTTCGTCTGTCGCGCGCGTGCGCGGCCCTGTTCGCGCTCGCGGCGCTCTTTGTCGCCGCGCCGGCCGCGTTCGGCCAGACGCTCTCGCCGACGCCCGACACCGCCATCTTCCAGATCACCTCGACGACCATCGTGGCCACCCCGACCCCGACCTCGACGCCCACGCCGACGCCGACCCCGACGAACGTCCCGCGCAACTCCTTCGCCAACGACATCTCGGGCAACGGCCGCTTCGTCGTCATCGAGTCGGCCGGCGACATCGCCACCGACCGCTCGGCGGCGCGCAACAACGCCGACGGCAATCAGGAGATCTTCCTCTTCGACTACGCGCAGCGCCGCATCTTCCAGATTACGAACACCAAGAGCGCGCTCAAGGACACGACGAAGGGCACGACCGACCAGACCAACATAGACGTGCAGGTCGTCAACCTGCAGCCCGTCATCAGCCACGACGGCCGCTTCATCGTCTTCGAGTCGAACGCCTACAGCGACGCCGACGCGTCGCTCTCGCCGAAGAGCTTCGACGGGCAGGCCAACTCGGCCGCGCTCAAGCTGGACGGCAACACAGAGATCTTCATCTACCGCATCCCCGACGTGACGAACGTAGACCTCACGCAGGGGACAGAGGTGCCCGTCACAGACCTCGCGGCCGGCACGATGACGCGCGTCACCTTCACGCCGGCTTCGAGCGTCCCGCGCCCGGGCGCGACCAACATCCCGCCCTTCTTCGCGCGCGACAACTACGGGCCGACCGTCGGCGACGACGGGAGCCTCATCGCCTTCGTCTCTTCGGCCAAGTCGGGCCTCGCGGGCGTCTCGAACGCCGACGGCAACAAGGAGGTCATCGTCTACAACCGCGCGGCGGGGACGTTCGTGCAGGTGACGGCGACGACCGACGTGCCGCCCACTTCGGGGAACCTTCTGGGCCGCCTCGTCTTCAACGACGTGCCGTCGCTCTCGGCCTGCGCCGCCGGGCTCGCGTGCCGCGTGGCCTTCTCCTCGAACGCCGACATCAACTCGACCGAGGCCGACGCCGACAAGGGGAACGCCGAAGTTTACGTCGCAGACCTGAACGCAACTTCGGGCGCCGTCACATCCTTGCGACAGTTGACGAGGACTCCGAAGCAGACCGTCAACGGGGTCGAGACCGGCAACATCGTCAACCTCTTCAGCCCGGGCCGCCGCATCAGCCGCGACGGCGCGCGCATCGCCTTCGAGTCCATCGCCAACTTCAACGCCGACGGCACGAACTCGGGGCTCAACACCGCCGCGGGCATCTACATCATCAACCTCTCGGGCGCGTCGCCCACCTTCGCGCAGGTCGGCCCGCGCGCGCCCTCCGACCAGATCGAACTCGGCACGCGCTGGCCCACGTTCACTGGCGACGGCACGCGCGTCGTGTGGGCGTCGAACCTGAACCTGAAGACGGACGGCACGGTCTCGTCGAGCACGAGCGAGGGGCTGAACACTTCGAACAAGGCGCAGGCGTTCTCGGCGCCGGTGGACGCGCTGACGACCGTCTCGCGCGTCACGAACCTTGCCACCGGTTCTTTCGACGCCGTGCAGGTCTTCCCGGCCGACGACATACGCCGCATGGCGCTCAGCCTGAGCACCGAGCAGGGCGGCGGCAACTCCGACCGTCTGTTCGAAGCCTTCTACCAGCTCATCCCCTTGGCGACGAGCGAGACGCCCGCGCCGAGCCCGACGCCCGCGACGACACCTGCGGCCGTCTCCTTCTTCACGGGCGCGAGCAACGAGCCCGTCGTGGGCCCGAGCCCCGTGCCGACGCCGCCCAACGTCTCGGGCCTCGCGACCGGCATGCTCGGCATCGCGCGCTCCGCGTCTCTGACGCTGGCGCCCGCGACGCGGCAGGTTGACCGCAACAACGCGCACGAGTTCCAGCGCCGCCCGCCGCTCCCCGTCGAACTGGCCGGCGTCTCGGTCACGGTCTCTGGCTCTGCCGCGGGACTCTTCTTCGCGTCGGCGAACCAGCTCAACTTCGTCGTGCCGCCCGGCCTCGCCACGTCCACGACGGCCTCGCCGGTCGTCATCTTCAACAACGGCTCGGTCATCCGTACGTCCGTGCTCATCAACCCTGTGCAGCCCGACATCTTCACTTCGACGAACGACGCGGGCGGGCGCGCGGCCGTGGTGAACGTGACGAACCCTTGCGTCGCGGCGCCGGGCGAGCCGTTCACTGTGACGACGACGAGGCCGACGGGTTCGGGCACGACCGGCGACTGCTCCGCGGGCACGACCGAGCAGGCGGCGACGCGCCTCCTGATACTCGTGACGGGCTTGCGTCCGCCCGCGGGGACGACCGCGACCGTGACAGTCACCATCGGCACGACGCAGTTGAGCGGCAGCGCGATCATCTCGTTCGGCCCGTCGAACACGCCGGGCTTCGACCAGATCATCGTCGAGTTGCCGTCCACGCTCGCGGGCGCGGGCGATGTGCCGGTCATCGTCTCGGCCACGGCCGGCGGCGCGACCTTCACCAGCCGCCCGGCCGACACGGCGCCGCGCATCACGATTCAGTGAGAGAGAGAGTAGGCAGTAGACAGTAGTCAGTAGACAGTAGAAAACCCTGAGCGGCCGAATGGCCGCGGCTCGGGTAACATGCTCCGCCGAGCGGAGCCTGCTGACTACTGACTACTGACTACTGTCTACTGCCCTATGCTCATCGGTCTCGACGCCATCCCGCTGACGGAGCCGCGCGCGGGCGTCGGCCATTACACGCTGGAACTGGCGCGCGCGCTGGCACTCGTCTCGCCCGCAGACGAGTTCGAGCTGGTCTACCCTTCCTCATACACGCCGATAGAATTTCTTGAGGGCGAGCGTCTGCCGCCGAACCTGCGCGCGGAGCGCGTGAGGGTGGGCGCGCTCGGGCGGCGCTGGTTCGCGGCCGGGCTGCCGCGCTACGCGGGCCGCCGAGGCTTCCGACTCTTCCACGGGACTAACTACGAGGTGCCTCTGTGGGGCGGGGTCACTTCCGTCCTAACGGTTCACGACCTCTCGCTCTTCATCCACCCGGAGACGCACGAGCAGACGCGCGTGCGTCGAGCGCGGCGGCGTCTGCCTCTGATGGCGCGCGCTGCGGACGCGGTCGTCGTCCCGACCGAGGCGGTGCGGCGCGAGGTCTGCGAGCATTTGAAGATTTCGGCGGCGAAGGTCTTCGCCGTACACGAGGCGGCGCGCGAGTGTTTCCGGCCCTTGGAGTTTTCAGAGACGGAAGGAACACGGCGCGCGCTCGGCGCGGGCGAAGAGTTTCTGCTCGCGGTCGGCACCGTCGAGCCGCGCAAGAATCTCGGGACGCTCGTCGCGGCCTTCGAGGAGGTCTTGCGCGCGCGGCCCGCGTCGCCGCTCCGGCTCGTCTTGGCGGGCGGGCGCGGCTGGCTGAGCGGGCCGCTCTTCGAGGCGGTCAAACGCTCTCCCGCGCGCGAGCGCATCGTGCTCGCGGGCTACGTCACCGACGAGCAACTGCGCGCGCTCTACTCCGGGTGCCGCGCCTTCGTCTACCCCTCGCTCTACGAAGGCTTCGGCCTGCCGCCGCTCGAAGCGATGGCGTGCGGCGCGGCGGTCGTGGCGGGGCGCACGGCCGCGGTCGCGGAGGTGACGGCAGGCGCCGCGCGCCTCTTCGACCCTTCGGACGCCTCGGCGCTCGCGCGCACGCTCCTCGAACTCCTCGACGACGAACCGGCCCGCCGCGCCCTCGCCCGCGTCGGCCTCGAACGCGCCGCCCACTTCTCTTGGCAGAAAACCGCCCGCGCCACCCTCAACGTCTACGCCGAAGCCCTGAAAAGCGGCCGCGCGTAGACGGCAAAACTCCGCACTAACACCAACTCCGCGTGTTCTAACTCGAAATCCGCGTGTTCTAACTCGAAATCCGTGTGTTCCAACAAGAAATCCGTGTGTTCCAAGACCGACTCCGCATGTTCTAAGACCAACTCCGCCTGCACCAACGCCAACTCCGGCTGCACTGACACCAACCCCACGCGTTCCAAGACCAACTCCGCGTGTTCCGACGCCAACTCTGAGTGTTTCGGAGCCAACTCCACACGTTCCGACGCCAACTCCGGCTGTTCCAAGACCAACTCCGCATGTTCCAAGACCAACTCCGGCTGTTCCAACTCCAACTCCGCGTGTTCCAACTCGGACTCCGATTGTTCGGACGCCAACTCCGCGTACGGCGACACGGCCCGCGCGCGTTCCGGTCAGGCGCGCGCGTGTTCCGGCGGGGCACGGCGAGTTGTTAGAGCCTGTTTGAACATCCCCGAAGGGGAGGTAGACAATAGCCGGGGGCAGAGCGAACGAGCAGAGCGAGTGAGCGCCGCCCCCGGATTGCGACGGTAAAATATTCCGACCCCGAAGGGGTCGCACCGTGAATCGCTGTGCGACCCTTTCAGGGTCGGAATCATTTGGCGGCTGCTACCGGGGGTTGCGCCCTGCCGCTCGCCTGCGGCTCGCGGCTCCGGCTTCAACCCCGGCTATTGTCTGCATCACCTTCGGGGGATGTTCAAACGAGCCTTCGGCTGCTGCCTACTGCACTCTCACCGGCACGCGCAAAGTCTTCGAGCCTTTGAGGGCGAACCACGAGACGCCTTCTTGGAGCATGTCGAGTTCGAGTTGGTAGTCGCCGGGGCGCGGCGGGGCGTTGACCTGAAAAGTTATTTCGGTCTCTTCGCCGGGGCGGAGGTCGCGCGGGAGTGTGCCGCGGCCGTCGTCGTTGATGACGGCGCGGCCTGCGGCGTCGAGCCAGTGGTTGGCGGCGCTCAGGCGGTAGGGCGAGAGGCCGCGCTCGGCCGCCGACCAGAGCGCGTCGGACGCGTTCCTGACGGCGACGCGAATCTTAAAACGCTCCTTCGGCGCGACGCGTTCGGGGAGTTCGAGCAGGCGGAACTCCGCGCGGAAGGCGCCTTCGGGCAGCGCCGCCGCCGCGCGCGGCTCGCCCACTTCGGAGCAGACCGCGTAGGGCGCGCTCTCCGCGAGCACTCGGCAGCGCGGGCGCACGTCTTCGGTCGTGATGACGACCGAGCCCGCGGCGGGCGCCGCCTCGAACGGGAGCAGCTCGAAGGTCTCGCGCGGCAGCCCGCGCGCCGCGCCGTGCCAGTAAGCCTGTATGTAGCCCGGCACCGAAGTCGAGTCGGCGAGCAGTACGGGGCGCTTCGAAGTTTCGAGCGCGGCGGGCAGAAGCCGCGCCGCGTAGTCCGCGTCGAACATGTGCCGCCGCCAAGGGTCGCTCGCCGCTCGCTCGTACCGGACGCGGAAGGCCGAGCCCTGCGCGACGACGAGCACCGCGATTACGACGAGTGCCGCATGACGCACGCGCCCGCCCTCCAACAGCCAGCCCCACCCGTGCGCCGCGAGCGCGACGACGAAGACCGGCACCGCCGCCAGACGCAGCATGTGGAAGTAGTCGTTCGTCAGAGACGCGGGCACGTACGACGCGAGGAGGCCGTAGAGCAGGAAGCGCCACCAGCCTCCGCGCCGCGCCCCGCGCAACGCCAGCCAGACGCCGACGAGCGCGAGCGCGCAGACCGCCAACGCCACGGGCGCCGCGCTGCGCAGGTGAACTATCTCGTACTCCCCGGGGTCGCCCGTCAGTAAGAGGTAACGCGGGTCGAGGTTGAACGCGAAGTGTTTGACGAACTCCCAAGCGGCCTCGCCGTACGTCGTCTCTGGCGTGACGTAGGTGAGATAACTGAAGCGCTTCGTCAAAGCCTCCGGGTGGCGCAGGTGGTAGACGAGCACGGGCGCGAGCGCGAGCCCGTACAGCCCCCACGTCAGCGACAACCCTCGCAGCCGCGCACGCGTCGTCGCAACTAATATCAGCCCGAGCGCGAGCAGAGGCCCGTAGAGTCTCCCCGTCGAGTACGTGTACGTCACGAGCGCGAGCGACGCCGCCAGCGCCGCGGCGTCCGTCAACCTCCAAGCCTCCTTCGACGCCACGCGCCACACGCACAGAAGCACCAGCGCCACCGCGAGCGGGTACGCCGCGACCTCCAACACCAGACGGCTCAGCTCGAACAGCCACGGCGTCAACAGCGCCGTCGCGTACGTCAAAAGCCCAACGCCCCGCCTCCCCGTGGCGCGCGCGCCCACGAGTCCCAGTACCAGCGCCGCCAGCACACCCAACAGCGCGCTCAAATACCTCGCCGCCGCCGCGCTCGGCTCCGTCACACGGAACACGGCCGCGAGCAGGTAGACGTAAACCGGATTCTTATAATCCCCGAACGCGCGGAAGTAGAGCGGCCACGGCTCGCCGTGCTCGTCCACGCCCGTCTGCGCGACGGTGTGCGCGTTGTACGCGATGGAGGACTCGTCTATGAAGAAGCCGGGCGGGTTAGTGGACGCGCCCCACGCGTAGAAGACGAAGCCCGCGGCGGCGAGCGCGAGCCAGAGCAAGAGGGTTTGAAATTTGAAATTTGAAATCTGAAATTTCAAATTGATTCAGCGGGCGTCTTCGCGGAAGAGGTAGATGGAGCCGCCGAAGATTTTCTCGGGCGTGCGGCGGCGGTACTCGTCGAAGTAGTTGACGCGCTCACCTTCGGTCGCGGGCCGTTCCCCGACGTTGTAGTTCGGCACGGTCGAGCCGTTGAGGAAGCTCGCGCCGACGGCCGTGTAGCGCGGCGGCGGCCCCTTCGGCACCGCCATCGCGTCGAGGTAGCTGACGCCGTAGTGGTGCAGCGTCAGAAAGCCGCCGAGCAGCATCCCGCGCACGTGCGTCTCGCCGCGCGCGCGCAGGTACTCGCCGAGAGCGTTTACATCGTCGCCCCATTCCACGTTCGAGTCCGACAGATACCACCAGTGCGGCGCGCGAGACGCGAGCTGGTTCATGTACGTCATGTGGTCAGGGAATGCGCGCACCGCCTCTACGCACATCCAGCCGACGAGCAGCGCGGCGGCGACGGCGCCCGCGCGTCGCGTCTTCCAAATCTGTCGCCGCGACCTCCACATACTTACGAGCAGCGCGCCGCCGAGCATGCAGAGGAACGTGTAGGCTGGAAGGAGATAGCGCACGCCTATGTCAATCCGGCTCAGCAGCACGAAGCCCGCGTAGACGGCGAAGGGCACGAGCGCGTAAAGCAGTCGCGTGTCGCGCGTGCGCAGAAAGCGCCGCACGGCCCAGACGAGCGCCGAGAGCGAGAGCAGCAGGAACGGCAGCGTCGTCTTCAAAGCGAAGGCGACGGGGAAGTAGTACCACCAGCCCGTGCGGCTGTACATGCCGAGCAGGCCGGCGTTGTGCCCTTCGCGGTTGTGCCAGAACTGCCAGAGCGCGCCGAGCACGAAGTCGGTCGGCAGGACGTAGGAGACGGCGTTGACGAAATGCACGACGAGTTCGCCGTTCTCGCGCCCGCCCTCGTGCAGCCACTTCACGCCCTCGAAGCCGAGCGGGCGGTGGTCGAAGAAGTACGCCGCGTTGATGACGAGCAGCGCCGCCAGCGCCGCCGCGCACGCGTGCACGAGCGCCGGCCTGTAACTCTCTTTGCGGCGCGATGCGCGCACGCCGAGCCACAGGAAGACCGCGCCGACCACAGGCCCCGCCAGCAGCATCGAGAACTTCGACAGGCAAGCCACGCCGCCAGCCGCGCCGAGCCACGCCGCGCGTTTCAGAGACGGCGCGCGCAGATAACGATAGAGCGCGTAGAAGAGCAGCAGGTATCCGAACGTCGCCGGCACGTCCGTCTGCACGACGCGGCCGTGCGCGAGCAGCGTCGGCTCAAGACTGTAGAGCGCGACGGCGAGCACTGCCGCCGCGTCGCCGAACAAATCGCGCGCGAAGGCGAAGACGAGCACGCCCGTCAGCAACGTCAGCGCTATCATCGGCACGCGCGCCCAGAACGAGATTGACTCGAAGAGCTGCGGGTTGTCCTCCCAGAGGCGCTCCTCGTACGTCCACTTGCCCATCGGCGAGTCGGGCGCCTGCCCCCACTTCTCGGGGTTCGTCTCGTTCGGTTGCAGGAAGAGGAGCGGGACGCCCGCGACGAGCTTCACCAGCGGCGGGTGTTCGTGGACGAGTTGGCAGTTGGCCGCGGCGAGGTGGTAGTATGCCGCGGGAATCAAGACGACCTCGTCCGCCGTAATGCTCTTCCGCGAAATCACCGCGAACATCTGCGCCGACATGACGGCCAAGAGCGCCGCGCACAAAAGCGCCGACGCGTGCGCACGCGCCCACGCGCGCAGGTGTGCCAAAGCGCGCGACGGCGCGATGACGATGAAGTCGCCGCCCGCCGTCGTCCTTTCCGCGGCGGCCGCCTGATTAAATGACTCGCCCGTCAAACCCTCGCCCCCGTAAAGGCAGCGGCTTCGCGGTCGCCCTGAACAGAGACCGCGCGGCCGCCCTCTTCGTCTCGCTCGCGCCCGTCGTCTACTTCCTGCCGGCGCTGCTCGCAGGCTACGTCCTGTGCCCCGACGACGGCACGATCTTCAACACGCCCCTGCGCGTCGCCGCCGCGAACATCACGCTGGCGGGCGACGCGCCGCTCTGGAACCCGTACATCTTCGGCGGGATGCCGCTGCTCGGTTCGGCGCAGGGCGGGCTGCTCTTTCCCCTGAACTGGCTCTACCTCGTCTTCAGCCCGCAGCTTGCGACGAACCTGATGGTCGTCGCCTCTTACGCGCTCGCGGGGCTCGGCGCGTACCTCTACGCGCGGCGCGCGGGCGCGGGCTTTGCGGGCGCGTTGGTGACGAGCCTCGCGTGGCAGTGGGGCGGCTTCCTCGTCGGACAGATAGGCCACATCAACATCGTGCAGACCGGCGCGTGTCTGCCTTGGGTCTTGTGGGCGCTCGACGGCTACGGCATGACGGGGCAGAGGCGTTGGGGCGTCGCGCTCGCCGCCTTCGTCGCGCTCCAGACCTTCGTCGGCCACCAGCAGACGCTCGCCTACTCGCTCCTGCTCGCCGCCGTCTACGCCGTCGCGTGCGGCTACACGTTCAGGGAAGCGCGCGCGCGTTACCTTTCGTCTCTCATGTTCCTCGCGGCCGGTGTGCTGCTCGCCGCCGTGCAAATCCTACCGACCTTCGAGTTGCTGCGCAACAGCCCGCGCGCCGACGCCACCTACGACTTCTTCACGTCCTTCTCGCTGACGCCGGGGATGCTCCGCACGTTCCTCGCGCCGTACGCGCTGGGCGGCGGCGACGGCTGGCTCTTCCGCGCGCCGTACGTCGGGCCGCCGTACTACGGCGAGATGGCCGGCTACGTCGGCGCGCTCGGCCTGATGCTCGCCGCCTGCGCCGTCGTCTTCCGACGCGACGCGCGGACAAAGTTCTGGACGGCGGCCGCGCTCGTCTGCCTCCTGCTCGCGCTCGGCCGTTACGCGCCGCTCAAATTTTATAAGCTGATTTACTACGTGCCCGTTCTCAACCTCTTCCGCGTCCCCGCGCGCCATTTGATGGAGGCCGAGTTCGCGCTCGCCGTGCTGGCGGGAAGGGGACTGACCGCGCTCGCCGCCGCGCGCGATTGGAAGGAGACTTCGACGCGGATTTGGAGTCGCGCCTCGACGCGCGCGGCGGCCGTCGGCGCGTGCGTCGTGGTGCTGACTCTGTTGGTCGTGACGTTGGGGCGACCCGATGCGTTCAAGCTCGGGCGCGAGGCGCCGGTCGGACTGATGCGGGCGCCGGAGTTGTTCGTGCCCGTCATCTTCGCGTGCGCGTCGGCTTGGGCGCTGTGGGCCTTCGCGCGAAGGCGGCGGGGCGCGACCTTCATGCTCGTCGCGCTGCTCGCGTGCGACCTCGCGCTGTGGGGGCAGTCGAGCGGCTGGCGGCTTTCGAGTCCGAAGTCGGACGGCGAACTCTTCCGCGAGCCGGAGACGTTGAAGATTATCCGCGAGCACGGCGCGGGTGACGCGGCCTCTTACAGAATCCTGACCGCGCCGCACCCGTTCGACCCGGCCGCGGCGCCCGTGCCGCCTTCGGTCTCGCACTCGACGCGCTGGACGCTCTGGACGCAGCCCGACGTGTACATGATGCGCGGCGTGCAGAACGCGGCGGGCTACGACGGCTTCGGGCTGGCGCGCTACCAGCGGCTCGCGGGCGACATGAAGGTCTGGGGCGAGCTGACCGACCCCGACGCGTCTCTGCGCGGCGAGGGGCGCGAGATAGACCTGCTGGGCGTGCGATACCTCGTCTCGATGCCTGCGCAGGTCAACACGGCTGCGACGGGCGACGGCGCGAACGGCGGCACGACGGTTGACTCTTCAAAGATGACGGCCGCGCCCGCCGCGCCTCCAACGCCCGCGCCCGACTTCCCCGCGGCGACGCAGAAGTTCGGCGACGTTCTGTTCGCAGAGAGCGACTTGGGTTTGCCGAACCTCGGCGCGGGGCGCAGCCTCAGTTTCGCGGTCGCGCCGGTCGAGGCAGACCGCGTGGCGCTCGTCACGAATCTCTCGTGGTCTGAAGACGTGCCCGACGGGACTGTGGTCGCGCGCGTGCGCCTGCGCGCGAAGGACGGCCGCGTCTTCGAGTTCCCTCTGCGCGCGGGCGCCGACACGTCCGAGTGGGCGCACGACCGCGCAGACCTCCGCGCGCGCGTGCGTCACAAACGCGCGGCCGTAGCTTCCAGCTACCCGGTCGCCGACGCGAAGGGGAACTACGAGGGGCACACCTACGTCGCCTCCTTCGCGCTGCCCGAGCGCGCGACCGTTGAGGGCGGCGAGGTGGTCGTCGAGTCGTCGCCGAAGTGGCCCGAACTCCTGCTCGGCGTCTTCCGCGTCTCGCTCTTGGACGCGGCCGCGGGCAAGACCTATCCGCTGCGCCGCGAGTGGATGACCATCGAGCGGGCCGAGCGTACGCAGGCCGCCTCTGCCGCGGCGGGAGCAGGCGCGGGAGCCGCGTCCGGAACTTCGGGCTTCAACGCGCAGCCCGGTTCCAAGCAAGGCGCGAACGTCTCAACACAGGGCGCGAACGTTTCGACTCCGGGCGCGGTTGAGAACGGCGCCGGCAAGGACGCGGCGGGCGGCGCGTCCGAGGCGGGGCAGCGCTGGCGTCTGTTGGGGCGCACGGCGCAGGCGGACGTTTACGAGAACGCGCGTGCGCTGCCGCGCGCGTGGCTCGCGTCCGAAGCGCGCGCGCTCGGCGAGCAGGCGACGCTCGATGTCATACGCAAGGGGCGTCTGCCCGAGGGCGCGACGTGGGAGCCTCTGCGGACGGCGCTCGTCGAGTCGGAACCCGTGGAGCGTCTGGGCGGTGCGTCGGGAGAGAGTGCGGCGGGAGGCGGCGCGGCGAGCGTGGGGAGCGCGGAGGTGACGCTGTACGAGCCGAGTCGCGTGGACGTGCGTACGAAGTCGGGCGGGCCTGCAATCCTCGTCCTCGGCGAGAACCACTACCCGGGCTGGCGCGCGTACCTCGACGGTCGTTCGGTCGGCGTGCTGCGCGTGGACTACAACCTGCGCGGCGTATACGTCCCGGCGGGCGAGCATGAAGTCCGGTTTGTGTACCGTCCGAAGTCCGTCTACATCGGCCTCGCCGTCTCGCTGCTAGCGGCGTTGGCGCTTGTTCTCTGGTGGCGTCGCCTGCTGCCGGAGCAGAGTGTGCTCCGTTACGTCTCGCGCGTCAGAGGGCGCAAGGCCGAAGCGCGTGAGGCAGCGCGAGAGGTCGCGTAGGAGTTTTGAAGCAAGGGGGAAGTCGGTTTATGAGTTCGTCTGTACAGTTCGCCGCGCCGCGGCACGTGGAGAGCCCGGAAGGGTGCTTCTTCTACCACACGATGGAGCTGCCCGGCTTCGGCGTGGTGCACGGGCAGTGGGACTTGCGCGGCAAGTTCGAGGAGTACACGGGCGGGGTCGAGTTGGCGGGCAAGAGTGTGCTCGACGTGGGGGCGGCGACGGGGTTTTTGAGTTTTGAGTCGGAGAGACGCGGCGCCTCGCGCGTCGTCTCGCACGACATGAGCGACGTGCGGCAGCAGACTTTGTTGCCGTTCAAGGACAAGCTTTACTACCAAGACCGCGAGCGGTGGGCAGAGATTTACGGCGCGGAGATGGAGCGTTGGAAGGACGCTTACTGGCTCTGTCACCGCCTGCTCGGCTCGCGCGCCGAAGTCTTCTACGGCAGTGTGTACGAGCTGCCGCCCGCGCTCGGACAGTTCGACGTGACGATCGTCGGCTCGGTGCTCGAACATTTGAGCGACCAGATTTCGGCGCTGGCTTCCGTTACGAGGTTGACGAGGGAGACGCTGGTCGTCGTCACGCCTTTGCTTGAGACCGAGGAGCGCATCGCGCGCTTCGAGCCACTGGCATCGAACCCGGATTACGACTACACGTGGTGGACTTACTCGGCCGGCGTCTACCGCGAGGTTTTTACAATGCTCGGCTTTCGGATTGATAGGATAACGAGCGGGCGTTACTACTACGACTACGCGGGCCGATGGGAGGAACGCTTCACCATCGTCGCCGCGCGCGAGAGCGAGTAGGCGCGGGCGGGTTAAGTAGATAAAAGAAGAGGGGCGCTCAATGTCGAGCGCCCCTCTTGTCTTTCCGTCAAAGCGTCCGTTTAGAAGCGCGAGCGGTACTCGGTGGAGGAGATGAAAGCCTTGACCATCTCGGCGCCGACGAAGTCGCCGCCGGCCTGATTGAGCTTGTTCAACCAGAAGGCGTAGCCGTCGTAGGTCGTGTCGGGCAGGGCGTCGGGGTCGCGCTTGAGGTAGCCGAAGTACTGCATCAGCACGAACGCCTTGTTGAACTCGGCGCTGTGGACGCTCTGGCTCTCGGCGACCGAGCGCAGCGCGGCGGCGCGGCCCGCGGTGTTGCCCGAGCCGAAGGCGTTGACGGCGGCCTGCTTCTCGGAGGCCGTTGGCGTGACGCCCGCGTTCGAGAAGAGCTTGGTGACGAACTGGTCGGCCGTCAGCGACGAGGGGAAGGCCGACTGGAAGTCTCCGCGCTGGACGAACGCCTGCTCGAAGGCCGTCTTGTTCGCCTCGCTCAGCGCCTCCCAGCCCGGCTGGTTGACGACGACGCCGTTGCCGATGGCGCGCGTGTCGGCCATGAAGCTGTCGCGGCGCACCGGCACGGGCTTACCGGGCAGGTCACCGAACGCGGCCTTGTAGGTCTTGTAGACCAGAAGCCCCGACTCCTTGAACTCGATGGAGAGGAAGAAGGCGGCAGAGACGTTGATGCGGTGTATCTCGACGCAGCCGGGGTTCGCCCCGCACTGGTTGATGTCGTTCTGCCAGAAGGCGAAGCCCGACTGGTCTGGGAAGCGCGAGAGGAAGTCAACGTACTGCTGCTGGACGAAGAAGTCCGAGTCGTCAATCGTGATCGGCGTGTTGGTGCCGGGGCGCAGGCGCAGAGGCTTGACCTTCGTGTTGCCGTAGGTCAGCTCGGCCGGCAGGCGGTTGCCGTCTTCGGTGACGATGCGCAGCGTCGGCGCCTGCTGCGTCTGTGCGAGCGCGGCACTCGCCGCGAAGGCCACGCCGAGCGCGGCCGCGATTAACTTACGCATGTGTTAACTCCAAAAACAGGAAAGCCGCTGTGAGTTTTGCGCGCACGCGGCGTCGCCCGAAACTCTCGCGGAAGCGGGGCTGCTCCCGTCACGACTAAAGAGAAGTGTAGAGAAGCCCCCGCGCCTTTGTCAAACCTTAACTTATCGGAAGATTTTTACGGAAAAAGCGCCGCGCCGCGGCCTCCGACTCACGCTGCTTTTGACGCGCCGCGCGGCCGAAAAGGTTCGACGGCCCCGCCCTTTAAGACGGAATTTCTTCCGCCTTCCCGCGCGCCCCCTCGACGGTCAGTTCGTGCTTGACTACCGTTGAGCCGAGGTCTTCGAACCACGCAAGGTGCTCGGAGACCATGTCGAATTCGAGCCGGTAGCGGCCCGCTTGCTCCGGCGCGCGCATGGCGATCTCTATGCGGACCGACTCGCCGGGCTGAACGTCGCCGGGCAGGTACGCGCCCGCGTGATACCACGAGAGCGGCTCCTCGCCCTCGGCCGCGAAGACGTGCGCGACGAGATGGACTGAGCCTACTTGCGTCCCCGTGTCGTCGCCGCGCAGCCAGCGCGCGAGCCCCGTGTTCTCCGCGCGCACGCGGAAGCGCAGGACTTCGCCCGGCGCGGCCTGCGCGGGGCCGTCCTCGAAGGCGAGCGCGGCGGCGAGGTAGGCGATTGCGCGGCTGTCCGGGTACGGCTCGCGCTTGCGGCAGGCGAAGATGGCGCGGTCGTCCTGCGTCGCGGGGAAGACCTCGACCTCGTCGAAGCCGACGTTCCTGAGCAGCGCGACGAGCGACTCGGTGCCGGGCAGGAACCAGTTGTAGATGGCCTCCTTCGCCCCGCCCGGATTCTCGACGTAGGCGAGCGGGTGGAGCAGCGGCCGTAAGCCGCCGACCTCGTACGTGAAAGAGCCGGGCGACTTCTCGGGAGGATAAATCGCGGTCTCCAAGACGAGCAGTTCGCGCGTGACGGCGAACAGGCGTTCGAGCGCGAGCACCAGATGCTTGCAGTGGTAGACGAGCCCGAGCGCGAGCGTCACGTCGAACTGCCCCAGCTCGCGCGGGTCGAGGTCGTAGACCGAAAGCCGGCGGTACTCTATGTCGAGCCCGAGCACGTCGCGCACGAATATCGCTTGGCGTACGAGGTTGCGCTGCGAGTCAACGCCGAGGACGGCACCTGCGCCGCGCCGCTTAAGCTCGACGGCGTAGAAGCCCGCGTTGCAGCCAACGTCCAAGACGCTGCGGCCGTCCATCTTCTCGGGCAGACACGCCCTGACCTTCTCCCAAGTCGGCCGCGGGTGCTCGACGGGCTCGCCGATGGCGCTCGCGGTCTTCGTCTGTAAGCCGCCGCCGAGGTCTATGCAGTGGAACCAAGGCCCGAGCCTCTCCACGCGCGCCTGAATCTCGTCTCGCGAAAGCGTCTCGTTCGTCATTCGGTCATGAAACCCGGAACTGTAGTGTGAGCGGCCCTGAGCCGCGCTGCTCGAACCAGCAGACGTGCTGCGCGACCACGTCGAGCTTGAGCGTGTAGAGGCCGGGGACGTGCGGCGCCTTCAACTCAAACCTGACCGAAGCGGCCTCGCCGGGCGCGAGCGCGCGCGGAAGGGGCGGCGTGCCGTGGCGCTCCGAGACGAGCGTGCCCGCTTCGTCGTAGAGCCGCACGCCGAGCATGCAGGAGCCGGCGCGCTCGGCCGGCCCCACGAGCCAGAGCGTGTCGCCCGCGTTCTCGACGAGCAGCACGCGAGTCGTCACGGCGCCGCCTTCAACTTCGTCGGGCCAGCCTTCGGGGAAGTCGAAGCGCGCCGCGGGCGCTGCGGGGTTGCGGCTGTCGGGCACGGCCGAGGCCGGGCGACCCGCGACGGCCGTCACCTTCTTGCAGAGAAGGTAGTTGACGCCGGGCGGCTCGACGCGCAGCCTTCCGCCTTCGAGCGAGCCGCGGTCGAAGAGGCCGTTGACGCTCACGTAATCGCCGACGACCGCGAAGCCGAACTCGTCGAGGAGCGAGCGCAGGTACTCGCGCCCGAACGGCGACTCAAGCGTCCCGAACGTTCGCATCACTTCCAGCAGCTCCCGCTCGTTCTCAGAGCCGGCCTCGGGCCGTTCGCCTTCGAGGATGAAGAGGGCACCGCCGTAGGCGGTCATCGCCGCGAGGCTTCGCATCACGGCGCGCTCGTCCTCGAAGTGGTGCAGGGAGTCGTAGCAGACGACGGCGTCGAAGGTCTCCGCCAGCGGCTCGGCCTCAACGTCGTGGACGAGGAAGCGGCAGCGGAGCGGCGTCTCGTGGTCGGCGCCGTAGGGGATGTGCTCGACGCGCTCGCGCGCGATGGCGATGAGGTCGGGGCTGATGTCCAGCCCTGTCACGTCGTAGCCGAGCCGCGCGAAGTATTCGCTGAGCCAGCCGGAGCCGCAGCCCACGTCGAGGATGCGCCGGTCGGGCGGCAGCGCCAACGCCTGCGCGACGTTGGCGAAGTCGCAGAAGTGTCGGAAGGTGTCGGCGTCTATCCCGTCGCCCGCGTAGCGCTCGGGCTTGTTGGCGAGGTTGTAGAAGGGCTTCGTGCGCAGGTGGTGCAGCCGCTCCGGCGTGATGCGGCGCGGGTACTCGACGGCCGCGCGCTTGTAGTCAACGCCTTCCAATTTTTGACTGCGCCCGCCGCCGTTCGACGCCGCGCCGTGATTCGCGTTAGCGTTCGGAGTCGCAATCGTCTCGGGCGCGTTCTTCGTCGCGAGTTGTCCGTTAGAGTTCGGGTGCGCGGCGTCGTGCGTCCCGTTCGACGGCGCGAAGAGGCCCGGCGGGACGAGCGCGGCGAACTCCGCGGCGACGGTGCGCATGAGAGGCTCGTCGCGCGCGGGCTCGAAGCCGAGCAGAGAGAGTTCCGACGTGAGCCCCGCGAGCAGGCGTCGGCGCGGGCGCGCGGCGACGACCTCGCCGATGAAGCTCAGATAACCTTCGGCGCTGCGGCGTATGTCGTGCTCCGCGAGGACGTGCCGGCGCGCGTTGGCGGCCAGACGCGAACGCAGGGGCGCGTCCTCCATCAGCCTTTCGAGGTACGCGCGCAGCAGCTCGTCGGCGTGAGCGCCCGGCTCGACCTTGACCACGCAGTCGTCGGGCAGCTCGCCGAACCAGCCGACCGCGGAGACGACCGCCGCGACGCCCGCGGCCATGATGCGGCAGAGGCTCCCCGATGTCTCGCCGACCGTTCGCTCGCGCAGGTTGAGCGCGATGTCGGTCTCTGTGATGCGCCGCTCGAACTCTTCGAGCGAGACGTGGCCCGTTATCTCGACGCGGTCTTCGAGGCCGTACTCGCGGACGAGCGCGCGCACGTCGAAGTAGCTGTTCGGGTCGCCGACGAGCGTGTAGCGGAAGTCGTGGCTCTCGCGCAGGGCGGAGAGCGCACGCAGCGCGCGCTCGATCCCTTTGTCCGGCGTGATGAGTCCGAACGAGGCGATCTGAACGGGGCGCACGGGCGCGTCTGTCGTCCGTGCGCCGTCTTCGCGCGGCGCCGCGCCGTTGTTGCCCGACGACGCATCTGCCCTTTCAACTCCCGCCGCGGCCGCGTGCGTGATGTGGTGGTTGACGCGGCGTACGGGGACGCCGGGCGCGACCTGTTCAAAGCGCGCGCGGCTCCAGTCGGAGTGGACGATGATGGCCTCGGCGCGCTGCGCGAGCCGGCAGTTGAGAGGGAAGTCGAGCGGGCGCGCGAACATCGCGGGCGTGGCGCCGCGCTCCAACGCGTCCTCCGCCTCGCGCCGCGCGGCCTCGCCGTGGCAGGCCGCCACCTCGTCCAGATACAAGCGCATGTCGCCGCGCTCGCGCGCGAGCCCGAGGAAGAAGTCTTGCAGCGCGAAGTCGTGGAAGACGACGACGCCCGGATGCGCGCGCATCGCGTCGAAGACGCCCGCGTGGTAGCGGTGGTCGTTGCCCATGTGGTAGACGACCGCGTCGAACTCCGCGAGCGAGGCGAGCGCAGAGGGCTCGCGCCGGTAGTCGCGCACCTCGAAGCGCTCGGACACGTCGGCGTTCGACGGCCGGAAGCCCTCGACGAACAGCGTCACGTCGGCGCCGGCCTCCGCCAGATGCGGCAGAAGCTCCTCGCTGTAGTCCGCGATCCCCGAGCGCTGCGGCCCGAGCGGGCTGAAGTAGGCGAGATGCATAAAGAAGTAGTCAGTAGACAGTAGTCAGTAGACAGTAGAAAAATACATTCTCGGCCGGGCAGTCAGTTTACAAGTGGCAGCTTCCGCCGAGCGGAGCCTACTGGCTACTGACTACTGTCTACTCCGTCAGCGAACCACCGTCACCTTCGCGCGCGCGGTGGGCGAGCCCTTGTCGCTGAACCAAGAGACCTGCTCCTGCACGAGGTCAACTTCGAGGAGGTAGTCGCCGGGCTCCTTGGGCGCGGTGACGGTGAGGGGGATTTCGGTCTCCTCGCCGGGCTTGAGGTCTTTCGAGATGCCGTAGCGGCCGTCCATGTCTGTGACGAGCGAGCCGTCGGGCTTGAGCCAGCGGTTGCCGGCGGCGATGTAGAACCAGTTGTCGTTGCGTTCGTTGGTCTCGCCGCCGCGCGCCCACCAGAAAACGTCGCTCGCGTTCTTGATGTGAACCTGCACGGTCTCCTTCTGTCCCGCGCGCAGCTTGGCGGGCGCCTCGGGCAGAGTAATCTGCGCCTTGAAGCCGTTGTCGGGCAGAGGCCCCGGCGTCTTGCTCACGGCGGGCGTCGGCGCCGCGTTCGTGTTGGCCGCCTCTTTGCGCCCGCCGCACGCCGCCGCCGCGAGCGCCAGCGCCAGCGCGGCCGCTAAAAGTTTCACGGTCGTCATTCTCAATCGTTCCTCTCGGTTAATAAGTTGAACCGCCGACGCGCGCCCCGGTTCCAATTACTGCGCGACGCGGACGTGCGTCCGCCACGTCTGCGAGCCCTTCTGACGGAAGAAGGTGACGCCCTCGTGCACCATGTCCAGTTCGAGGACGTAGTCGCCGGGCGCCTGCGGCGCGGTCACGGTCAGACTCAACTCGACCTCTTCGCCGGGGCGCAGGTCTTCCGCGAGCGAAGTGCGGCCGTCGAGGTCGTTGACGACGCGCGCGCCCGCGGAGTCGAGCCAGCGGTCGCCCGCGTTGACCTGAAATGCGCCCTTCGAGTCGCCGCGCGCGGGCCAAGTGGAGCCGCCCGCGTTGCGCACGCGGAAGCGAAGCTCAAGCCGCTCGCCCGGGCGCAGCGCGGCTGGCGGGTTCGCAACCTTTATCTCCGCGCGGTAGTCCGTGTCGGGGAACGCGGCCGCCTTCCAGAACCTTTCCAGCGTCGCGCGCCCCTCCTCGCCTTCGGGCAGCGAGACGGCGATGAGCATCATACCTACCGAGCGGCGCTGCGAAAAGAAGGGAACCTGCAAAGGCGTGACGCGCCCGACCGTGAGCCCGCGGCTCTTGATGTACTCCTTCGCCTGCCAGAGGTCTTCCGGCTGGACGAGCGAGAGCATCTGCGCCGGGCCTGCCTCGATGGTTTTGATGAAGTTCGCGCGCGCCGTACGCGTTGCAAAATACTCCGGGTGGCTCGCGGTGATGATGGGCACTTCGGGGTTGATGAGCGCCTCGACGCCGTTCGACTTCACGCCGCTCTCGACCCATCCGCGCAAGCCGCCGAGCTGCGCGCGCGCGTCTTCACTCAAAAAATCCCGCAGCCGCCGGTCGCGCAGAAGGAAGCGCGCCTCGTACTTGAACGCCCCGAAGTTCGAGATGGCCGTCGGCCGCATGCTCCACTCGTAATGCAGCGTGTACCAGAAGGCCAAGCCCGCCTGCGCCGACAGCGCGACGGCGAAGACCGCCGCGACCGCAATCCTCCAAGTGAAGCCCGTACGCGTTGCCTTCACTTCCGAAGAGTCTTTCCGCGCGGCCTTCATCTTCAACAGCGTCGAGACGACGGCGACGATTGTGACGCCCGAGAGCAGTTCGAGGTAGAGGCCGTAACGGCTGTAGCCCATCCCGCCCGCGCTCCACGCTAGTCCGCCGACGACGACGAGCAGGCAGAGCGTCAGTACGCGCGGGTTGCGACGCAGCAGCACGACGCCGCAGATCGCGACGACGAAGCCGAGCGTGATGCGCCCCGAGTAGACGACCAACTCCGAGTGGCGCGCGGGCTCGAAGCTGACGAGCACGGGCCACGCGAGCGTCTCCCACAAGCCCTTCGGCCCCCAGCGCGCGTCCCAGCCGCCGTCGGTCGGCCAGTAGGCAGACTTGAAGAAGGTGTTGGCGAGCGGGAAGAACGGATTGCCGGTCAGACGCCACAGGTAGACCGTGAACGGCACGAGCGGCAACGCGAACGCCGCGGCCGTCAGCGCGACCGTCGCGGGCAGTTCCTTCAACCTCAGACGCCGCGGCCCCGCGAGCGCCTTGTACGCGCAGAGCAGTACGACGGGCAGGACGGACGCCGCATTCGTCATCTTCAAACCCATCCCGAGCCCGACGAGCAGCGCGGCGTGCGTGAGCAGCCCGCGCTTACTCTCCGCCTCATCTGCCCTGAGCGCCAGCCGCGTTGCTTCCAACAGCAGCGGCAGCGCGAGCAGGTCAACCATGTACTCGTTAACCTCGAACAGAAGATGCTCGGCCAGCACGACGAGCAGCACGCACGCCGCGCGCACGCGCGCACGAGTGACGAACGGGCGCAACAACTGTTCGCACACGCGCGCCGCCCAGACGAGCGCGAGCAGGTTGACGACCGTGCCGAGGCGGTAACCGAGCGCGAGGCGGAACAGTCCCGTCAGAGTGTCGGGCGCGGGATTGTAGGGCGCGGGCGTGGGGAAGTAGTCGCCGGCCATGAAGAGCGTGCCGCGCAAACTGCGCTCCGCGTGGAGCAGCCTGTAGTTCAGCACGTCGTACGAAAGGTCTGGGAAGGGGAGCCGCAGCAGGTATACGAAGACGAGCGGCGCGACGACCAGCAGCCAGAACTCGCGCCCCGCACGCTCGCGCGCGAAGGGTTTCGTGCGGACGTATAAGTACCACGCGGCGGCCGCCAGCGGGACGGAGAGCGCCCACGCCAGCGCGTTGTTCTCAACGACCCAGAGGAACTGCCGCGCGAAGACGAGCAGGTAAAGGAAGAGGAGCGCGTCCGACGCTTCCACGCGCTCGCGCACACGCGCGCGCGCAGGCGGGGCCGCGCCCGTGCGGCTCCTCGAAGGCATCGGCTCTGCCGTCGCGCTCGTCGTCATGCGTCAGTCACGCGCGCCGTCAGCGCTCTCCTTCGTCGCCGTTGCCGTTGCGCGTGCCGTCGTCGCCGTTGTGCGCGGCGTCGTCTTCACCGTAGCGTGTAGCGGCGTCGCCTTTGTGCGCGGCGCTCGGCGCGCGGCCGGCGCGGAGCTCGTCGGCGAGCACGCGCATGTGATACTCGAACTCCTGCGAGCGGCGCGCGATGGAGTGGAGGATGAGCCCCGCCGTCAGAGAGAGCAGCCCGCACAGGAAGAGTCCGACGGCGATGACTGTCGCCGTCAGGCGCGGCGTCGCGTCCGATGCGCCTGCGAGGCCGAAGAGGGCGAGCGCGCCGGGCAGGAACGCCAGCAGGAAGAGCGCGAGCCCGACGCCGCCGAAGAAGGTCAGCGGCTTGTAGTCGCGGAAGAGCGCGAGCGTCGTGTTGAGGATGAGGAAGCCGTCGCGCAGGAATTGAATCTTCGAGTGGCTGCCCTCGGGCCGGTGCGTGAGGTTGACCGGGACTTCGACGAGCCGGAAGCCGCGCTCGACGGCCTTAATCGTCAGCTCGGTCTCAATCTCGAAGCCGCCGCCGAAGAGCGGCAGCCCCTTGACGAACTCGCGGCTGAAGGCGCGGTAGCCGGAAAGTATGTCGGTCAGGCGCACGCCGAAGATGAAGTTGAGCGTCGAGCGCACCATCTGGTTTGCGAGGCGGTTGCGGCGGCGGAACTGGCTGCGCGAGTCTGCGTGCAGGCGCGAGCCGACGCTCATGTCGGCCTCGCCCGCGACCACGGGCGCGAGCAAGGCGTGGACGGCCTCGGGCGGGTACGTGTCGTCGCCGTCCACCATCACGTAGAAGTCTGCGTCCACCTGCCGGAACATGGACTGGACGACGTAGCCCTTGCCCTGCCTGCGTTCGACGAAGACGTGTGCGCCCGCGCGCCGCGCCTCTTCGGCGGTGCGGTCGGTCGAATTGTTGTCGAAGACGTAGACGCGCGCGCCGGGCAGCTCTTCCCTGAACCGCGCGACGACGCGCGCGACGGTCGGCTCCTCGTTGTAGCAGGGGATGAGGACGGCGACGCCGCGCCCGGCCGCGTCCGCCGCATCGGTCGCATCAATCACAGGGGCCGACGCCTCTGCGCGCGTCGCAATCTCTCCGGCGTGTGTTCTTGACATCGGGTCGCGAGAAAGTGATAAGTGGTGCGCGATAAGTGCGGGAAGGGCGCGGGCTCAGTCTCCTCCTGTCACTTATCTCCCATCGTTTATCACCTTAAAGAAGGGGCAAAGCTAACACTTCACGTCGGGAAATGCCAAGCGCGGTCGCCGAGAGGCGCAAAGTTGAAGGGGAGGCGCGCGGCGGCGGTTCGCGCGGGGTGCGGCGCGCGCTGGCGGCCGTGTGGGGACGCGCGGCGGTGCGCGAGCTAGCCATAGTCTTCGCGTTCTGTCTGTTGACGGCCATCCTGACGTGGCCGTACGTGACGCGGATGCGCGACGCGGTCGTTGACTCGGGCGACCCTTACCTCATCTCTTGGATCATGTGGTGGGACTACCACCAGACCTTCCGAGACCCTCTGAACCTCTTCCACTCGAACACGTTCTACCCGCTGCGCTACACGCTGGCGTTCAGCGAGCACTGCTACGGGCTGGCGCTGCTGTTCTTCCCGCTCTACGCGCTGGGCTTGAGGCCGCTGACGGTGCTGGTCGTCTCGGAGTTCTTCGGCTTCGCGCTCTCGGGCTACGCGGCGTTCCGCTTGGCGCGGACGCTGACGGGCTCGCGCGGCGTGGCGTGGGTGGCGGGGATTGTCTTCGCGTTCGTGCCGTTCCGCTTCCACCTGATGTCGCAGGCGATGTACGTCTTCTCGGCGTGGATACCTCTGCTGTTCGAGGCGCTGGTGCTGTTCGCGCGTCGGCGCACGCGGGGGCGCGCGGCGTGGCTGGGCGTCGCGTTCTTCATGCTCGGGCTGACGACCGTGTCGTGGTTCGCGCTGGCGCTCGTGCCGTTCGGGCTGGCGTGGGCGCTGCTGGCGACGCGGCACCGTCTCTGGCGCGAGGGCGTGTTCTGGCGGCGCGGGCTGGTCTCGCTCGGGTTGGCGGCGCTGGCGCTTCTGCCGTTCATGGCGCCGTACTTCATCGTCTCGAAGCTCTACGGCTTCAAGCGCACCATACAGGAGGTGAAGGACAACTCGGCGTGGCCCGTCCACTGGCTCTCGGTCGAGCGGCGCAACAAGCTCTGGAACGGGATGGGCGCAGGGCTCCCGCAGGGCGACAAGCACAAGCTCTTCCCCGGACTGCTCCCCTTGCTCTTCTCGCTCGCGGCGCTCGTGCTGGTCGAACCGGCGCGGCGTATGTTCGGCGGCGGCGCCGCGGACGTTGACGAAGGACGGCGTGAAGGCGCTTCGCGTGATGTGTGGGCGGAGAGAAGGCGATGGGTAAGGAGGCTAGACGCGCTCGTCATCGTCGCGTTCGCCGTCTCGCTGCTCGCGGTCGGCTTCGACGACACGGACAAGTTCGGCGGCCTCTTCCGTTACGTCACTTCGGAGCGCGCCCTCTCGCTCTTCACTGCGGCGCTCGTCACGCGGCTCTGCCTCGCGTACCCGGCGCTCCTGCGCGCGGCGAACGCGAACTTCGTCGAGACGCTGCGCTCGGAACGCCGCGACGACCTCTTCTGGCTCGGGATAATGCTCTCGGCCGTCGGCTTCTGCTACTCGCTCGGCTGGAACTTCTTCTTCTACCGAATCTGCTACGACCTGCTTCCCGTCTTCCGAAGCATGCGTGTGCCGACGCGCGGCGCGATGTTCGCTTACCTCGGCCTCGCCTTGCTCGCGGGCGCTGGCGTGCGACGCCTCGCCGCGCTGATAAGCGAGCGCAGAAGCCGCATCAAGCCCGCGGCAGTCTACGCCGCCGCCTGCGCGCTGCTGTTAATCGAACTCAACGGCGCACCGCTCGACTTCATGCGCGGCGCGGTCTTCCCCGACGCCGTCACGCAGAGGCTCAAGCAGACAGAGATGCGCGGCGGCATCGTCATCCTGCCCGCCGGCCCCGACTACAACCACGAGTACATGCTCCGCGCGGCCGATCACGGGAAGCCGCTCATCGTCGGCACCTCGGGCTTCAACTCGCCGCAGGAAGACCAGATTGAGCACTGGACGGCCGCGGGCACCATCCCGACCGGCCTCCTCAACCTGCTCGAACAGATTCCGGCCTCCTACGTCGTCGTCAAGAACGCGCGCATCGGCCCCGAGCGAAAGCAGGACTACGCGGCCTTCCTCGCGCGCGGCGTCGCTTCGGGTCGGCTGCGGTTCATAAATCGCTTCGACGGCACCGACGACCTCTACGCCGTCGTCAAGACCGAGCCCGGCGCGCGCCCCGAGGCTTCACCGCCGCCAGAGCTTGAGCTGCGCGACTGGGCGACGCTCATCGGCGAAGACCCGGTCAACCTCCTCGGCCAGTACGCGCCTTGGGCGCAGGCGCTCTACCGCGTGCGTCTGGTCGAGCGCGGGGGGATGCCGCGCTACGGCGAGTTCATGCAGGACGCGGCCGAACTCGGGCGCGGGCTCATCCCCGGCTCGGAGGCGGCGGAAGCAGACTTCCAGACGCGCCTGCGCGCGTTGGCGAGCGGCGCCGAAGTCCGCGCGCGATACGCGGAACTGGGCGACGCGCAGTTCGTCGCGCGCCTCTACGAGAACGCCGGAGTAGCGTCCGACCCTTCGGAGCGCGAAGCACTGGTGGCGGCGCTCTCCGACGGTTCGACGACGCGCGCCGACGTGTTGCTGAGACTCGCGGAAGACCCGCGGCTCGTCGAGCGCGAGCGCAACCGCTCGCTCCTGCTGCTCCACTACTTCGGCTTCCTGCGACGCAACCCCGACGACCCGCCCGACCACGGCCTCGAAGGATTCGACTTCTGGCTCGCGCAGATGAGCGCCGCCCCCGACGGCCCAGACAAGATCGCCCTCGCCTTCAGGGATTCGATTGAGTACAAGAGGATGAAGGGGATTGATAAGTGAAGAGTGGCGGATGGCCGGACATCCCCGAAGGGGATGCAGGTAATAGCCGTGGGTAAGCGAAGGTGCAAAGCACCTGAGCGCCACCCACGGGACACGACGGACAAACAAATCCGACCCTGAAAGGGTCGCACCTCGCCTGACGGTGTATGACCCTTTCAGGGTCGAAAACTTTATCGCGCTGTCCCGGGGGTTGCGCTTCGCCGTCTCGCCTGCGGCTCGCGGCTCCGGCTTCACCCCCGGCTATTACCTTCATCCCCTTCGGGGATGTCCGCGCAGACTTCTTACCAACGCGCCTTATGTTGGCGACACTGTTTCTCATCGGTTCGGCGTTGGCCGGGGCGTGCGCGGTGCGGCGCGCGTGGCGCGGGGCGCTGGCGGTGTGGGAGGCGTTGTTGTGGGGGACGGTCGCGGGGTGGATGCTGTCGGCCGTTTTGGTTTACGGGCTGGCGCGCGCGCAGGGGCGTCTGACGTGGGCGGCGGTCGCGTGTGGGACGGCGGTGGCGTGGCTCGTCGCGGCGGTGTTGATTGCTCCTGAACTCGTGCGTTTGAGGCGCGCGGAGGGCAGCGGGTGGCGTGCTCGTCTCAAGGAATCGCTCGGGCTTCGTGAACCGCTCGCGCTTCGCAGTTTGATAAGGCGAGAGCACGTCGGGCTCGCGTTGGTGCTGGCGTTGTTCGCGCCGGTCTACTGGCGTCTGTTCTCGACGCACACGTTCGCGGCGGGGGCGGGCGGTGTCTACTCGGGCGGGAGCGCTTGGTACGACCTGAGCTTTCACGCGGCGCTCGCCACGTCGTTCGCGTACGGCGCGAACTTCCCGCCGGCCTACACGCCCATGAGCGGCGAGCCGCTGCTCTACCCGTTCATGCCCGACTTTCACGCGGCGGCGCTGTTGGCCGCGGGGCTCGGGTTGCGCGCGGCGATGCTCTCGACGGCGCTGCCGCTCGCGCTCTCGGTCACGGGGCTCTTCTACTCGTTCGCGCTGCGCTTGACGCGGAGCGCCGCCGCATCGGTGCTGGCGACGCTCCTCTTCCTGCTCAACGGCGGCCTCGGCTTCTGGGAGTTCGTGCGCGACTGGCGCGCGAGCGGGCTCGGCCTTGCGGAGTTCTGGGACAGCACGGCCGTCAACTACGCGAACCTCTGGGGGCGAGGGCTTCACTGGACGAACCTCGTCGCAGACACGCTCGTCCCGCAACGCGCGAGCCTCTACGGCCTGCCCGCCGCGCTGATGATCTTCACGGTCTTCGCCGTCGTCTGGCAACGTTCAGAACCGCCTGCGGTAGAGGACGGCACTGACCCGGCCGCGCTTGTCGAAGGCATGACGACGCCGCCGGGCGGCGTGAGGTTGTTGCTCGTGGCGGGAGTTTTGGCGGGACTGCTGCCGTACTTCCACACGCACACGTATGTCGCGGTCGGGCTCGTCAGCGTCTTTCTTTTTCTGCTCAGGCCGCGGCGCGAGTGGTTTGCGTTCTGGGCGCCGGCCGTGGTGTTGGCGTTGCCGCAGTTGTACGCGCTCGCGCAGCACGCGGCGGGCGCCCGTGTAGTGCGTTTGCAGCCGGGCTGGATGGGCGCCGACGCGCCTTCGTTCGCGGTCTACATGCTGCGCAACTTCGGCGTGACGCTGTTGCTCGCAGTCCCCGCTTGGCTCGCGGCGCCGCGCGTGTGGAAGAGGTTCTACGTCGCGTTTCTGCTTCTCTTCGCCTTCGCGCTCGTCGTGGTCGTCTCGCCGAACGTCTTCGACAACGGAAAGCTCACCTACTACTGGCACGCCGTCAACGCAGTGTTCGTTGCGCGCTGGCTGCTCACGCTCGTGCGTGCGCGGAGGTTGAGCGGGTCGGCCTTCGTCGTGAGGGCGGCGGTCTTCGCAGGCGTGTGCGTGCTCGTGTTCCTCTCGGTGGCGACGGGGTTGCTGGCGCTGCGCGGCGAGGCGCAGGCGTCTGCGCTGCTCTTCACGGATGAAGAGCTTAAGGCCGCGAGCTTCATGCGCGAGAAGACGGAGCCGCACGCGGTCTTCCTGACGGCGCCGGTCTTCAACCAGCCGGCGCTGTGCCTCGCGGGGCGCAGCGTCGTGCGCGGCGCGACCGCGTGGCTGTGGGGGCACGGCTACGAGTTTCGCGCGCGCGAGGCGGACGTGCGCAGAATCTACGCGGGCGGCGCGGAGGCTTTAGAGCTGCTGCGCTACTACGGCGTGGATTACGTCTACCTCGGCGAGGCGGAGCGGCGAGAGTTGAAGGCCGACGCCGGGTTCTTCGCGTCGAGCTTCGACGCCGTCTACAGCGGCGCGGGCGTGAGCGTCTACGACGTGCGCGGCCTTCACGCGAACGCCCAAGAGAACGGCGGGAGTCGGGCGAGGCCCGCGCCGCGCGAGCTGGCCGCGCGCGTCGGGCGCGACCCCTTCGCGCTCGTCGAAGAGTTCCCGCGCGTGAGCTTCTTCGTCTACCGCCTCTTCAAAGTCGCGCGCGGCCGCGCGCCGCGCAGGGACGAGTTCATGGAGGCTCTGAAAGTCTTCGGCCGCGGCCTCTACGTCGGCGCCGCCGGTTGGGAGACTCAGTTGGGCGAGAGACGCCGCGCGCTCGCCGTACAGTTCGCGGACGGCGACGCCGCGCGTGCGGACGAACTGCTGCGGGCGGCGGAAGACGCTGCGCTCTACAAAGCGGACTACGACACGTCCTACGTGCTCGTACACTTCTTCGGCTACCTCGGGCGCGACCCCGGCACGCCGCCCGACCGAGACCTCACAGGCTTCGACTTCTGGCGCGACGTTCTGCGCCGCAACGGCGACTACCGCAGCCTCAGCCGCGCGTTCCTTGAGTCGGAGGAGTATAAGAACAGGGCCGTCGGGCCTTAGCCCGCGGCGCTGATGATGCGCTCGACGACGTTCTGCCAGGAGAGGTTGAGGGCGAGGAGTTTTTCGCGGGCGCGTTCGCCCATGCGGCGTGCGCGCGTCCGGTCTGAGTAGAGCTGGTCGAGGCACTGGGCGAGGGCGCGCGGGTCGGGGTCTGAGACGAAGCCTTCGGAGCCGTGGACGATGAACTCGGTCGCGCCGCCGCCGTCGGAGGGGACGACGACGGGCTTTGAAGAGAGCATCCCTTCCAGAGTCACGTAGCCGTAGTCCTCATCAAACGGCAGGTAGCAGACGCCGAGCGCGTTCGCGTAAAGCTCGACCACCTCCTCCTCGGGGACGAACCCGCGCAGCTCGACGCGGTCTGCGACGCCGAACTCCTTTACCAGAGACTCGTAGTGCGCGCGCTCGCGCGTGGAGCCGGCGAGGACTGCGCGGACGGGCGTGCGCGTGTAACGCATCGCCTCAATCAGAAGCTCCTGACGCTTCTGCGGCTCAAGGCGGCTCGGGTAGAAGACGTAGTCGCCCTGCGGCCCCGCGTGCAGGCGCTCGGCGCGCGGCGGCGGGTGGTAGAGCGGCTCCGACTCGATGCGGTTGTAGCGCATCATGCGCTCGGCGACCGTGCGCGAGTTGGCGAAGACCTTGCGCGCCTCGGGGATGAAGCGCTCGTCGCAGTGGCGAATGAGTTCGCGCACGCGCGCGCCCTCGGGGTAGGTCGAGAGGTCGTCAAAGGGCGTGCCCCAGAGGTTGTAGGCGGAGCGGTACTGGTGTAGCACCCACAAAACCTTGCGCGGGTGGGCGACGACGTAGGCGGGGAACTTCATCCCGACGACTAAATCAATCGGCTTGCCGTTCGACTCGGTCACGTCGAGCAAACGCCACGCGAGCGTGCCGCGCATAATCTCGGAGGGCGGATACCACTTGAAGGGGAGCGCCGCGATCTCCGCGTTGTAGCCGGCCGTGACGAGCGCGCGCCGCAATCCCTCGCAGTGGGACTCTGCGCCGCCCGTCGTGAACGGAACCTGCGTCGTGCAGATGAGAATATTGCGAATGGGCATCCGGGAAAGCAGTAGACAGTAGACAGTAGTCAGTAGACAGTAGAAAAGCCTTCGTTGCCGAACCGCCCGAATCTCATCGTCAGCGGTCGCGGCGCGGAGCGCTACTGACTACTGTCTACCGTCTACTTCAGTACTGTATCATGCGGGTTGAGGCGGAGGTGAACGTGGGCGAGAGGCAGCGGGGCATTGTGACGTACGCGTTGCTGGCGGGGTTGACGCCTTTGATTCCGATTCCGCTGCTGGACGACTTGGCGAAAAACTACTTCCGCAAGCGCCTCGTGCGGAGTGTGGCGGCGGACGCGGGGCGCCGGCTGAGTGAAGAGGAGGTGGGCGCGCTCTCCGCAGAGCGGGAGAGAGGTTGTATAACCGGGTGCCTGATTACGGCGCTCGTCTACCCTTTGAAGTCGGTCTTCCGCAAGCTCTTCTACTTCCTCGAATGGAAGCGCGCGGCCGATCTGACGAGCCGCACTTATCACTTCGGCTACCTTACGGCCTACGCCCTTCGTCCGCGCGCTGACGGCGCGAGCGCGCTCGACCTGCGCGGCGCCGCCGCCGTAGGCAGTGCGATACAGGCCGTCTGCCTCGAAGCCCCCATCAAACCCTTAGAGGCCACCGTCGGCGGCACCTTCCGACAGTCGCGCCGCGCGCTGAAGGGCGCGGCGGCGCTCCTCTCCTCCGCGCTGCGTCGCGTGGCGGGGCGCGCGCGCGCCGAGCAGGTGGCCGAAGCCATCCAGAGCGTCGAGCCCGAAGAGGAGCGCGAGCTAGACCCCGTCGTCACACGCCTCCAACGCTCCATCGCCAACGTCCCCGAAGAACACTTCCGAAGCTTGCGCCAAAGCCTCGACGCGCGCCTCGGCCTCCCTTCAGCGGGGGAATGAATTAACAGGGATGGACAGGATGTACAGGATTTGAGATTTCAAATCTGAAACAGCTTTATCCCTGTCCATCCAGCCCATCCCTGTTAATTCTTCCTCACGCGCGTTTGAGGTTGAGGGCGGGCAGGCGTGCGAGGATTTCGTGGTCGGGGAGGTCTGCGGGGAGGTCGTAGGCGTCGGCGACGGCCGCGTCGAGCCGCCTGTGCGCGTGTTTGAGCCGAGCGGGGCGCTGGTTGTAAAGGTTCGTGAGCGTGCGCTTCTGTAGCTCGCGCGCGGCCGCCGGGTCGCGCGGGACGAGGCGCGGGAAGCTGACTGTGCCGGGTGACCTTGAAGACTATTTTACAGAAATTTCACCAGATCGGCGGCGAGTAACTGAGCCTTCATCCTCACCGACTCATGCAGCCTCGAATTTTCTTCCAGCCATTCTTCCGTAAGGTTGTGCTCCGTGAACGGCTCGAAGAAACTGCCCGGCATCATCACCGTTTGCGTGCCGCCGCCCAGCATCCCCTTCCCACCGCCCTGCAAGTTCCAGCTACAACTCATTACGAGATTAGAAAGCGTGATACACCGCCAGCCGACAAGCCCTCTGGCCGCGCTAGTGTCCACTTCTCTCACGATGTAAAGGGCATTCGAGTCGGTCGCAAGACACATTCGCAGCATCATCAAAATTCGCCCGGCGTCCAGCCCGAAGGCCCCTGCCTCCGTCGGGCTTTTCTCTTTAATCTCGACCGGCATGACCGCCTGACGGAAACTTACGATGAAGGCGTCAACGTCGTAAGGATCATCGAAGGGCTTGCGGAGTTGCTGCTTCAAGTAGCCGTAATAGTAAGCCTGCCGCAGCGTGAGGGTCGTTAACTGCCCTGTGTCAACTGCCCTGAATCTGTCAATAACATCCGGCTGCCATGAGTTACCCGCGGACGCCCTTCCCCGTCCACCCGGCCACCTGCTCGCGAACGGCTCGTCGTCAGGGTTCGGCCTGAGTCGTTCGCCCACATAACTGTAATTTCTCCATCTCAGGCGGGCGGGAGAGGGCGGATCGCCCGCGTTCACCGCACCGGCCACGATAACGCCGAAGGCGCTCTGCGTCAGAAACGTCGCGAGTGCCTGAAACCCTCTGTCAACCTCTCTGGCTCGAACCGCGGCTTGCAACTCCTCCTCGCCCTCGAAAAGTTGCGGGAGTACGAAGACTACGAAACGATACCGCGAGGACTCATCAATCCTTGGGGAGATGACCCAGCCGCCCGGCAGGTACTTGATCGCATCCACGGGAGACCGATCTTTCAGGTGGGTTTCAAGGGAGCATTCACTGACCATCCCTCGCGCCTTGTTGAATGTGAGGAACTGTTGAAGGTATGCGACGGCGGGACTATGCTCAAACTCTAGCGTCATCTTTTCGTTCTGCTCCTGTGAGAATTTTTCGTCCGGTCAGGCACAGGTCAGGGCCAACAGGACAGACGGGGCAGCGCGGGACTTTGCCACAGACTTGCATGGTGAAATCCAGCACCGCGTAATTGAACTCCTTCCAATTACGATGCGGTGTCACGGCGTCGGCCAGTTCGATCAGCCATCTCTTACGGCGGGTTTCACCGTCGTATGGCCGGTCAATGAGTCGGCAGAGCCACCTGACCACGTTGGCATCAACAATCACCCCCCGCCTGCCGCCGTGGAAGCCGAGGTACGCGGCGGCGGCATACGGCCCGACTCCCGGCAGATCGAGGAGACCTTCGAGCGTGTCGGGAACGATGCCCAGCCTGTCCAGTGATTCGCCGAGTTGCCTGATGAGCGGCACCCGCCACCGTAGGCCCAGTGGGTAGATGAGTTCCTCTATTTCTTCGAGAGGCGCTTTCGCCAGATCGGACGGCTCCGGGTAGCGTGAGACAAACAGGTTGTAAACGCCGACCACGCTGGCCGCCCGCGTTCGCAGCAGTAAGACCTCCGCGAGGAGGCCGTGCCAGTCCCTGCCTGCGGTTCGCCACGGGAAAGATTGAAAGTTTGCCCTACCCCAGAGTAAGAGGATTTTCTGGATTTTCAGGACGCTTGCAGGGTCAATGAGAGCTGACGCGCTGGTCTCGGTCTTATCCGTTTTTGCTTTGTCTCGTCGAACAGGCATGTGACCATTTCCCGCGCGATGTGCTCAACGACCGGAACGACGACTGAATTACCGAACTGTTTATAGGCCCTGGTGTCGCTGACGACTATCTTGAAACCTTCGGGGAACCCCATCAGCCTCGCGCACTCGCGGGGCGTCAGGCGGCGCGGGTTCTTCGCCTCCTGCGGTATGAGAATTTCGCTGCCGTCCTTGTAGTATCGCGCGCTCAGGGTACGGGCTACACCGTCCAGATTCGTCATCCCATACTGAAAGCCGTTGCCCTTCGCCCGGTGTTTCTCGGCGTAGTCTCTCAGGTATTTCCAGAGGTGATCCGTCAGGGTGTATCTGGGGTCAACGTCAGTTTCGAGGATATCCCTGAACTTCGGTTTGAGGTCGGGGAGCGGAGGCAGGTAGAAATCTATGTCGCTCCTGAACCCGATCAGGTAGATTCTTTCACGGTGCTGTGGGACGAGGAACTTCGCGTCGAGTAACGCCGGATATACGTGGTAACCGAGTTCATCCTCAAGGGTCGCTCTGATTACGCTGAACGTGCGCCCTTTATCATGACCGAGGAGGTTCTTGACATTCTCAAGCAGGAAGGCGCGGGGCCTCTTCGCCCTGATGATTCTGGCGACATCAAAGAATAGCGTTCCCTGTGTCGGGTGCTCGAATCCGTGAGCGTTGCCAAGCGCCCTGTGCTTGGTAACGCCGGCAATCGAAAAAGGCTGGCAAGGGAACCCGGCGGTCAGGATGTCATGATCCGGTATGGCATCCTCTTCAATCTGCGTGATGTCGCCTTCCGGCCTGTGTCCGAAATTGGCCTCGTAAGTTTGAGCGGCCAGTCTGTCCCATTCGCAAGCGAAAACACATTGGCCGCCGGCTCTCTCGAAAGCAATGCGGAAGCCGCCGATACCGGCGAAGAGGTCAATGAAGGTGAAGAATGGGGTGCCCAATCCTGTGCGGTATCCTCCTCAAATCTTTAGCGGGGAAACATATTAGCATTTCTGCGGACGCCGATTCGGAGTCAACTTGACCGAAAGAGACGCGCGGCCTGTGTGATGTCGGCGGTCGAAGACAGCTTCGAGTTGATGTTAATGACAGTCGCGCCGTCCGCGAAGCACGCCTCCAACGCCTTCGCCGTGAGGTCTTCATAAAGCATTGCCGTCCACCCCTTCTTTCTTTTAATCCTATCCTGTCAATCCTGTCCATCCATGTGAATTCCTCCCCCGTCATAAGAGCGCTTCGAGGTTGCAGACGGCGACGGAGAGTTCGCGGTCGTCGGGGTTGTGGGGGTCGTCGGGGCGGGGTTGCCATGTGCGGGAGGCGCGGAGTTCGAGTTCGTAGGAGTTGGCCGTCGAGAGTTCGTCGGGGACGGCGGCGGTGAGTTCGAGCCAGCCGTTGCGTAGGAGGGAGAGGGCGGAGAGCGTGCGGCCGTTGAGGCGTAGTTCGAGGCCGAGCGCGTGTGTCGAGAGGTCGGGCATGTGCGAGGTGAGGTCGAGCCGTAAGCCTTTGAGCGACGAAGCGCGGAAGCGCACGCGGCCCGCCCGTTTCATCCAGCGCGCGACCGGCGGCAGCATGTTCGGCTCGTACCAGCCGTCGTCGAACTCGGCCGTGCGGTCGAGGACGACGGCGCGCGGCGTCTCAATAGAGGCGTGTGCGCGCGGCGCGTCGGCGGACGGTTCGGGTGAAGCGTGCGAGCGCGTCGCGTCGTTCGCAGCGTCGGCGTGCTGTTCGGACGGGGTAGCGGCGGGCAGTCCGTCCGATTCGGCGGGGGCGTTGAAGAGGCCGGAGCGGTCGCGGTGCTCGTTGTAGAAGGGGCCGAGGGGGGCGTCGGAGGCTTTCAGGAAGACGTAGAGGCCGCTCTTGGGGAGGCGTATGTGTAGGTCTGAGATTTTGTTGAAGACGTAGCCCATCGCCATGTCGAAGGCGCGGCGCTCCGAGTGCGTGAGGCCGCGCAGGTAGGCGATGAAGTCAGACTCGAAGGGCAGCCCGTACTCTTCGCGCTGCTTGACGAACTCTTCGCTCGAAAGAGTGAGCGCGTAGCGCGGCTCCCAAGCGACTTCGGCGAAGAAGCGACGGAAGCGCTCGGCGTGCTCCTGCTCCTCTTCGAGCCCGACGTGGCCGTCCACAGAGACGAAGCGGCGCAGCTCCTCCTCAGTCATCTCCTCGTAAGACTTCTGCGCGCGGCGGTCTGTACACTCGATGCCGTGCAGCGTCACGCCGCCGGGGCGCAGCACGCGGCGGACTTCCGCGAGCACCGCGTCCTTCTCCTCGAAGCCGACGTGGCCGAGCACGTCGAGGCTCGCGACGTAGTCGAAGGAGTGGTCTGCGAAGGGCAGTTGCGTGAGCTTCGCGGCCGCTGTGAAGTCGTAGCCGTTGCGGCGCGAGGCCGAAGCGCACTCGTCGGAGAGGTCAACGCCCGAGAGCGTCACGCCCTTGCGCTTGAGGAGCGCGAGCATCCCTGCGCCGCAGCCGAGGTCGAGCACGGTCGAGCCCGCGCGCACGTTGTCGTAGACCCAGAGCGTGCGCGCGAAACGCATGTCGAAGCGGTCGAGCGCGCGGAAGTAGCGCGCGTCCAAGACCTCGTCTGAGACGAACTTCGTACGGTAGAACTCCGCGAGGTCTTCGACGCCCGCGCGCTTGTAAAGGTCGTCAGTCATAGGTGAGTAGACAGTAGACAGTAGTCAGTAGTCAGTAGAAAGCATCCGTAATCGAAACGTCGGGCCAACATTGTCGGCGGTCGCAGCGCGGAGCGCTACTGACTACTGACTACCGACTACTGTCTACTTCTTTCCCTCCAGCGCTTCGAGGCGCGCTTCGAGCTGGCGGCGGGCGCGGTCGTGCATGACGGCGGCCTCGGAGGCTTCGAGCGAGAGCTGTCTGAAGCAGACGCGCTGCTCTTCGAGCAGTTCGTCCGCGCGTCGGCGCAGCTCTTCGTGAAGCTCGGCGGCGCGCGCCTCGATCTGCGCGCTCTGGTCTCGGACGGAGGCGCGCTGCTCGGTCAACGCCTCGGCCGCCGTGTGCTGCGCGGCCTGCGCCTCGGACGCCGCGGCGCGCTGCTCTTCGGCGAGGCGCTCGATAGCCGCCGCGAACGCCTGACGCAGCGCGGCCGCGCCCGCGTCGAAGCGCGCCTCCGTGTGCGCGAGCCGCGCCTGTAGCTCCGCGAGGCGCGCGCGGTCGGCCTCCGTCTCGGCGCGCAGCTCTTCGCGCGTGCGCGCCTGCGCCTGCTCAAGCGCCGCGCGCGTCTCGGCGAGCGAAGCGCGCAGCTCGCCGAGCACCGAGCGCACGTCGCCGAGCGCGTGGTGGACGGCCGAGTTGAAGTTGACCTGCTCCCAAGTGAACCAGTGCGCGGCGCGCTTGACGAGGCGCTTGAGCCAGAGTTCGAGTCGCGCGGCGGCGCCGCTCCTGTAGCTCAAGAGCGGCGGCAGGCGCGACCAAGCGCGCGCCGTCGTGGCGAGGTTCGCGTCCAAGCGCGCCAGAGACTCGCCCGCCGGAGGCCGCGCGCCTCCGTCCGCCGAACCGTCGGCGGGCTGCGCCGCCGTCTCGGACGCGGCGGCGACCGGCGCGCGCAGACGCGCGTCCGCCAGCACGCGCTCGCGTATCTCGCGCAGAGTGTTCTCGACTTCTACGTCGGCCATTGCCAACTCCTTAGACTTTAACTTGTATCCCGACATCGGCGTTCCGCGCCCCGAGGCGTCGGGCGGTCGCGGTGGCGTTGAGGTTGGCGATGCCTTCGACGAGGGCGGGGCTGGTGACTTGGAAGAAGAGCACGCCGTCGAGCCAGTCGTAGCTGACGCCGTCGCGGCTGTGGACGGCGAGCGAGACCGAGAACTGGTCGAGCCCGAGCCAGCAGTCGAAGGCGAAGCTGACTTCGACCAGCTCGCCGCGCCGGATTACGCCGAGGTCAATCTGCTGCTCCTTCGTGTTCGTCCCGTAGGCGTGGATGCTGCGGCTGTCGTTGACGAGGAAGCCGAAGACCGCGTCGTCCACGTCGCGGTTAAAGCGCGCGCGCACGCGCACAGTCAAAGGCGACCCCGTCTCGACCACGCCCACCGGACGCCGCGAGGCGTCGAGCAGCTCCGCGCTCACGATCTCCGCCGAGCCGTCGCCGTGCCGGTATGTGTAGCGCAGCGGCGGGAAGACTTCGGCGTCCCCTTCGTCGTCCGTCCGTGCGTCTTCGCCCGCAGACTCGTCTTCGTAAGCTTGCTCGCGCTCCATGACAATCTTCTGGTAGTGGTTGAGGACTTCCGAGGGCGGGCCGTCCTCAAGCACGCGGCCGGCGCTCATCAGAATCGCGCGCGAGCAGAGAGCGCGAACGGCCGCCGCGTCGTGCGAGACGAAGAGGACGGTCGAGCCGCGCTCCTGAATCTCCTTGATGCGGCGCAGGCAGCGGTGCTGGAAGACGGCGTCGCCGACGGCGAGCGCCTCGTCAATGACGAGTATGTCGGGCTCGACGTTGGCGGCGACGGCGAAGGCGAGCCGTACGAACATCCCCGAAGAGTAGGTCTTGACGGGCTGGTTGATGAACTGCCCTATCTCCGCGAAGCGCTCGATGTCTGGGAAGAGGCGTTCGGTCTCGCGGCGTGAGAGGCCCATCAGCGCGGCGTTCATGTAGACGTTCTCGACGCCCGTGCCCTCGGGGTCGAAGCCGGCGCCGAGTTCGAGCAGGGCGGCCACGCGCCCCTCGCGGAAGACGTTGCCGCCGGTGGGTTCGAGCGTGCCGGCGATGATTTGGAGCAGTGTGGACTTGCCGCAGCCGTTCGGGCCGATGATGCCGGTCGTCGTGCCCGACTCGACCTCGAAGCTGACGCCCCTGAGCGCCCAGAACTCGCGGTGCCGCTTCAGACGGCCGCGGGTCAGAGACTCCTTCAGGCGGTCACCCGGTCGCGCGTAGATGCGATACTGCTTGGAGACGTTTTCGACGCGCAGCGCCGTTGCCATGCGCAGGAATGTAGCAGAATCTCTGAGGCTTAGGCCAACGGATTTGAAAGTTCAAATCTGAAATTCACTTGCGCTCCCAGACCGTGCCGTCTTCGTAGACGACGCGGCGGATGTCCACGCGGTCTGCGTACTGCTCGCGCGTCTCCTTGTCGGACTGCGAGACGTGGACGACGCTCGCGGGCGGCATGCTCGACGCGCCGACGAGGCTCTTGCTCTTGCCCACCTCGATGCCGACGTTGCTCTCGAACTCGTGGTGCCCGACCTCGTCCTTCGTCGCCGGGTTGTAGAGCACGTACTCCCAGACGATGGAGCGAATCTTCTTCGTCCCGCGGTTGCTGACCGTGACCTCGTAGAGGTAGACGTTGCCGGCCGGCCCCGGCTCCGGCCTGAGCTTCGCGCTCGGCGCCTCGGTGGGCGGCGGGAGCGGGTAGCGCCCGCGCTGCTCGACGCGGCGCGTGTTCGCCTGCGAGACCTCCTGCCGCGCGCGCGTCAGCTCGGCCGCGTCGCTCGAAGCGTTCATCGGGTCTTCGTCGAGCGCGGGGTTGTAGAAGCGCTTCTGCCAGCGTGCCTTGAGAATCTTTACGCCGTGCGAGTCGTCGTTCGCGGCGGCCGTCTCCTGCGCGGCCGTCAACGCCGGCCAGATGAGCACCAAGAGAACAAGGCCCAGAATTTTCATAACCCCTCCAACGCGTCCCGCGCTCCCTGACTCCTGACACGCGCGTCCGATGATACTCCTCCCGCGCCGCCGTTTCCAACAAACGTTTAGGCGCCAGCGGGCGGCGCGGGGATGTCTGCTTCCTGACAGAAAGTGGAAAAGCTCGCGCTTTGGCACTATCCATACCGCAGTCAAATAGAGGTCGCCGTCGCCCTGCCTCGTCAAGGCTTACGCAGACACGTGCGGGCTGCACTCCTTGGACGGCTCTAACCCGAGAAAGCTTTTCGCGTGAAAGGCCGAGCCCGGCCGCATCCGGCCGCGGTCTTGGCGGACGTGTGCCCGCACCGCCCTATACTCAACAGTTGGAGAGGAAAACAAGATGACCCGAAACGTTCGTCAACCCCGCGCGCGTCGGCGCTTCGCGGGCGCGGCGCTCGCGCTGCTCTTACTCGCGGCGGGCGTGGCGCCGCTCGCCTTCGCGCAGAGCGGCAGCATCCACCCGCTCGCCATCGAGATAGACAAGAGCGCGAACCTCTACCCCGGCGACTCGTCAGCAAACATCCTGAACCCCGGCGCCACGGCCGACTGGGTCAAAGACTCTTTCGCCAACACCGACACAGACCCAGACCCCAACGACCCCGTCGCCGTCGGCATCGTGCCGAACGTCTCGGGCGCGCCCGGCGGCACGGGCCACTGGAACGGCGTCCGCATCATTGACGGCATCGCGCAGGGCGATCAGGACATCTTCCTGACCGGCGGCAAGGAGAACGACACCTCGACTTGGAACGTCGGCCCCGGCTCGGTCGGCTCGTCGAAGTACGACATCACGCAGGCTTACATCGCCAACAACCAGAGCTTCATCTACTTCGGCATGGAGCGGCGCGGCAACAACGGCACGACCGCCTTCGACTTCGAGTTCAACCAGTCGGGCACCGCGGGCGGCTACATCCCGCACCGCACCGTCGGCGACGTGCTTTTGACCTTCGAGATGCAGGGCTCGGGCAACACCGGCTCGGCCACGCCGCACGTCTTCCGCTGGGACGGCTCCTCTTACGTCGAGCAGAATTTGTCGAGCCTGCCCGCCGGCCTCGTCACCTCCATCAACAACGTGGACACGAAGCCCGCGCCTTGGGGCTACGTTGACAGCAAGGGCAACTGGGTCTTGTCGCCCGACATCCCTCGCTTCGAGTTCGCGGAGGCGCAGGTGCCGCTCTCGATTCTGCCGAACGTCAACCCCTGCGGCGGCTTCGCCTACGTGCAGGTGCGCACGCGTTCGAGTTCGACGGCGACCAGTGACCTGAAGGACACGACGAAAATCTTCCGCTACGTCTTCGGCGGCCCGTCTGCCGTCGCGCACGTCGCGCCCTCCTGCACGCTCGCCTTGAGCTACAGCGCCTCGGGGTCGGCCGACTCGACGGGCAACACGACGAGCCCGAGTCTGACTTACGCTTGGACGTTCCAGCGCCAGAACCCGGACGGCAGTTGGTCGAACGTCGGGACGGCCTCGGGCGCTTCCGGCACCTTCAACGCGCCTTCGCCGGGACACTACCGCGCGCTGCTCACGGTGACCGAGACGGCCGGGTGTTCAGACTCGACGGCGTCAAATGAGATAGACGTGTCGCCGCTCTTCGCCACGGCCTCGAAGACGCTCGCCGACGGAAGCGCGCTCGCGGTCACGCTCTCGGGCTCGGCGCCCTCGGGCGCTGACCTTCAGTGGCAACGTCTGAGCGGCGCGAGCTGGGTGGACATCGCGGGCGCCAAGTCGCTGACGCTCACCTATTCGAGCTTCGAAGCGGACACAGCGCCGACCGTGCCCTACTCGTTCAGCATCGGCTCGGACTCTTACGCGGGAAAGCTCTGGGCCGTCCAACTCCGCCTCCACGCCTCGCGCACCGTCGGCACGCAGCTCTGCGCCGCCGACTCGCCCGCCGTCACCGTCAAGAAGGTCACCGGCGTTGACCCGTAAGACGTCAGGGTTAAGCGCGCAGACGCGTAGGCGCGGCTTAAATTCGAAAGCCGCGCCTACGCGTTTTTGTCCTTAATTTCTTCTGAAATTCTACCGTTAAGTACGCCCCGGCACCTGCGTATTGCGTCGCGCGAAAGCGGTGTGATACGCTCAGGTCTCCCCTGAAAAATCGAGTTGAAGGCGGGGTCGTATCTTTTAGATGAAGACTTGCCCGACATGCGGTAGGGAGTACGCCGAGACGACAACGCTGTGCCCCGCGGACGGCGCGGTGCTCAAGCACAGGGATGGCGACGACCGCCTCTTGGGCCAAGTGCTCGCGGGCAAGTACCGCATCGAAGAGAAGATTGACGAAGGCGGCATGGGCTGCGTCTACCGCGCCACCCACGTCCTGATGGAGAAGACGGTCGCCATCAAGGTTCTGCACCCCGCGCTTGCCGCCGACGACAAGATCGTCGCCCGCTTCACACGCGAGGCCAAGGCCGCCTCGCGCATCTCGCACCCGCACGCCATCAACGTCACAGACTTCGGCGAGTCTGAAAACGGCATCGTCTACCTCGTCATGGAGTACCTGCGCGGGCGCACGCTCAAGGACATCGTGCGCTCGGGCGGGCCGATGCCTTTGGAGCGCGTCGTCGAGATCGTCCGGCAGGTCTCGGGCGCGCTCGAAGCCGCGCACGCGGAGGGCGTCGTCCACCGCGACCTCAAGAGCGACAACATCATGCTCGAAGAGGCCGCGGGCGGCGGCGATTGGGCGAAGGTGCTCGACTTCGGCATCGCCAAGATTCAGCAGACCAACTCGTCCATACACGTCACAGACCCCGGGCTGACCGCCCCGAACCTCATCATCGGCACGCCGCAATACATGTCGCCCGAGCAGTGCTCGCAGGCCCACGACATAGACGCGCGCTCCGACATCTACAGCTTCGGCGTCATCCTCTACGAGATGCTGGCCGGCCACGTCCCCTTCACGGGCGACTCGCCGACGGCCGTGATGATGAAGCACATACAGGAGCCCGCGCCCTCCATCCTCGACGAGCGCAAAGACCTGCCCGCACCCGTCGGGCGCGTCATCGCGCGCGCTCTAGCGAAGAAGCCCGAAGACCGTTACAACTCGGCCGGCGAACTCTACGACGCGCTCGCCGCAGCCGCGTCCGGCGAAGCGCCCGAGACCGCCGCCGACGCCGCGGCCGCAGCAGCCGCAGTCGAGACCGGCCGCATCGTCGTCCCGACCGCGCCGAACGAGCCCGCGCGCGCTACCATCGGCCGCGACGACGACGAGGCGACGGTCGTCAGCGCAGACTACGAGCGCCCCGTGACCGCCGAAGAGTTGCCGCCCGTCGTCGCGCCGCTTCCGGTCGAACCGAGCTTCAACCCTTGGCGCATCGCCATCCCGGCCGTCGCCGTGCTCGCAATCATCTTCGCGGTCTTCTTCGTCTTCCAGCGGCGCGGCGCCTCCGACGAACAGCAGCAACAGGCGCCGCCGCTTCAGGCAGACCCGAACGGCCAGCCCGTCCAATCGGTCGCGCCGCCGACGGGGCAGGCCGAGCGCAACCTCGTCCCCGTGGGCGGGGCTTCGCCGACGCCGTCCGCGCCCGCGGGCGACTTGGGCGGACTGCCCGCGCAGCCGAACGGCGGCGCGAACGCCAACGCCGGCAACGCCGAGAACCGCGGCAACAGTAACCCGAACCCTTCCGGCAGCCCCACGCCCGAGGCGCGCAAGGTGGACACCATCGGCGGCAACCAGTCTGACCAGAGCGGCGACGACAACGGCGACGACGAGGAACCGCCGAAGCCCACGCCCACGCCGCGCCGCAACCCGCGCCTCAACCTCAACGCCAACGTCGCGGCGCCGCCGCCCTCGCCGCCCGGCGAGGACAAGCCGAAGGAGGACAAGCCCAAAGAGGACAAGCCTCCCGCGCTCGGCGACGCGCCGCCGCTCCCCGCCGCCTCCGGCCCCATGTAAAAAGTCAGAACCGCCTGCGGTAGCGGGCGGGTCGGTCTTTCGCCTTAAAGGCTCTCAGAGCAACACGCACCCGCCCGCTACCGCAGGCGGTTCTGACCCGGCTTCTAGCCCCGCTCAACGCGCCGCCGACACCGCGCGACGCACCAGCCCGAGCAACGCCGCCTCGTCGTCAAACTCAAGCCCTATCTCGACGACGTAGCAGGGGAGTCTGAACTCGAACCCGCGCAGCTTTACCGCGTCCTTCGCCGTCGTCAAAAGCGCCGCCGCGCCGCGCGACGCCGCCTCGCGCGAGACGGCTTCCACGTCCGCCGCCGTGTACGCGTGATGATCCGCGAACGCGCGCGTCAGGCAAAGCTCGAAGCCCTCGCGCCGCAACTGCTCGAAGAACGCCCCCGGGTTGCCGACCGCGCAGAAAGCCGCGACCCGCCGCCCAACGTCCGACGCACCGAACCTCGGCCGCCCTTCGGCATACGTCATCGAGCCTCCTTTCGCGTCGCCGGCCGAACGGACTTCAACGCGACTCTCAAGCTCAACGCCGCCGAGCGGCGCCAGCCCGCGCGTGCGCACGCGAGAAGTGAAGACCGCCGCGCGCCCGCCGCTCACACGCCCGACCTCCGCTCGTAAGCCTTCAATGTCTTCGGCCAAATCGGCGCGCGTGATGACGACGCAGTTCGCGCGCCCGAGACTCGACACAGGCTCGCGCAGCCGCCCGCGCGGAAGCATGTGCCCGCCGCCCCAAGGCGCGGTCGCGTCCACGGTCACGATGTCTAGGTCGCGCGCGACCCTCAAGTGCTGAAACCCGTCGTCGAGCACGAAGACCTCCGCGCCCAACTCCGCGCGCGCCCATCGCGCCGCCGCCACGCGGTCGCGGTCGCAGACGACCGACGCGACGCCCACAAGCCTCTCCGCCAGAAGCCTCGGCTCGTCGCCGCACTCCGACGCCTCTGCCAGCACCCACACGCCGTCCGAAGCCACGACGCGCCGCCCCTCGTCGTCGCGCCCGTACCCGCGCGTCAGCACGCACGCGCGCAGCCCCTCGGCGGCCAGTGCGCGCGCGACCCACTCGACCAGAGGCGTCTTGCCCGTCCCGCCCGCCGTCAGGTTCCCGACGCTGACGACGGGCACGCCGACCCGCTCCGTCTTCAGGACTCCCGAAGCGTAGAGGCGCAGGCGCGCGCGCGCCACTGCGCCGTAGAGAAGCCCGAGCGGTGTGAGTGCGAGCGACATAAAGGCGGAGGTTAGGCGTCGGAGGTTAGAGGTTAGTTGTTACGTTTAGCGCGTCGCCCGAGTTCAACGCGGGCGGTTGACGGCGGCTTCCGCTAACCCCTGACCGCCAACCTCCGACCTCTGTTCGAGGAGCGGTGCGAGCATGGCGATGGTGCGCGCGGTGGCGCCGCGGTTCTCTTCGAGGACGGCGCGCGCGCGCTCGCCCATGCGGCGGCGCTTCGTCTCGTCGGAGAGCAGTTCGCCGAGCGACGCGGCGAGCACGCGCGGTGCCTCTTCGACGCCGGCGCGCGGCAGTTGGACGAGCGCCTTCTGTTCGAGGAGCGCGGCGACGATGGCTTTGAAGTTCGACGTGTGCGCGCCCGTGACGACCGCTCGCGCCGAGAGCGCCGGCTCAAGCACGTTGTGGCCGCCGACGTGCGCGATGCTGCCGCCGACGAAGACCACCTCGGCCAGAGGGTAGGCTGCGCACAGCTCGCCGATGCTGTCGAGCAGAATTACGTCGCACGCCGCGTCCGCATCGCGCGGCTCTTCAGAGCGACGTGCCCAGCTCAGTCCGGAAGCCTCAACCAACGCCGCGACCTCCGCGAAGCGCTCCGAGTGTCGCGGCGCGATGAGCAGGCGCGGTCGGTTCGCTTCCGATTTTAAGAGCCTGAAGGCTTGGAGGACGACGCGCTCTTCGGGCGCGTGCGTGCTGGCGGCGACGACGAGCGGGCGTTCTCTGCTCACGCCGAAACGTCGGCGCAGTTCTTCCGTCAGCGGGTCGCCCGCGGCCTCCTCGATGTCGAACTTGACGTTGCCGGTGACGCGCGTCCTCTCTTGCGCGAGGCCGAGGCGGACGAGGCGCTCGGCGTCTGCCTCACTCTGCGCGGCGGCGAGCGAGAGGTCTGCGAGCACGCGGCGTATGAAGGGCTTGATGAGCTTGTAGCGGCCGAAGGATTTTTCGGAGATGCGGCCGTTGACGAGCGCCACGGGCACGCCCGCACGCCGGCACTCGCGGAAGAAGCGCGGCCAAAGCTCCGTCTCCATCACGAGCACGAGCGACGGGTTGACCGCGCGCAGCGCACGCCGCACGCTCCAAGCCCAGTCGAAGGGGAAGTAGAAGACGAGCGCGGCGTACTCTTTGAACGCCTCGCGCGCGACGCGCTGCCCCGTGAGCGTCGTCGTCGAGACGACGAGCGCGTGCCGCGGGTACTGTTCTGACAAGGCGCGTGCGAGAGGCCGCGCCGCCTGCGCCTCGCCGACCGAGACGCAGTGGAGCCAGACGACGGGACGCCCGCCTGCGTCGAACTTGGGCAAAGACCCCGCGCGCTCCTTCAAACCTGCCGCGTACTTCCCGTGCCGCGCCGCGTCCAAAAGAAACCTCGGCAGCAGCGCTAGGACGCCGATGCCGAGGAGGATGCTGTAGAGAAAATACATAAGTGATGAGGGCTGAGTGCTGAGTGCTGAGTGAAGAACCGGCTTGTCTTCACTCAGTACTCAGCACTCAGCCCTCAGTACTTCTATTTCGCCCGCTCCATGTAGCGGCCTTCCGCCGGGTCTACGCGGATGCGGTCACCCTCGTTGATGAAGGGCGGGACGGAGATGGTGACGCCGTTCTCAAGCTTGGCGGGCTTGTTGACGTTCGAGACGGTCGCGCCCTTCAAGGTCGGCTCGGTCTCGACGACGGTCAGCTCGATGGAGGGCGGGAGGTCAATGCCGATGGGCGAGCCCTCGTAGTACTCGGCCTGTATCTTCATGCCGGGCGTGAGCCACTGCGCCATGTCGCCGAGGTCGTCCTCGGAGAGGGCAGTCTGCTCGTAGTTCTCGGTGTTCATGAAGTGGTAGTGCGTGCCGTCCGAGTACATGAACTCCATCTCGTGCTGTTCCATCGCGGCGCGCTCGACCGTGTCGGCCGAGCGGAAGCGGTGCTCGAAGCTTGAGCCCGTGCGCAGGTCGCGCAGCTTCGTCTGCATCATCGCGCGCAGGTTGCCGGGCGTGTGGTGGCGCGCGTCGAGCACTTTGCAGGGCTTGCCCTCGAAGACGATGACCATGCCTTTGCGGATCTGGGTCGCGGATATTGCCATAATAAAGTCTGACTCCGAATGCTTTGGGATTCCGAATTGGCGCGGCGAAAGCGGGCGCGTGCCCCACAGTGAGCCCCGCGCGCCCTTTCGCAAACCCCGTAGTCTAGCTACGTGCTCGCCCCTTTGTCCAGCGTGCGCGCGGAGGCGTAAGGGCTCAGGCCGTCAGACCAGAGTGCCCTCGGAGTCGGCCGCGTCCTGCCCTTCGAGCCTGAAGAAGACGCGGAGCGTCACCTGATATTCGAGCCGTCCATTTTGCAGCCCGCCGCGCATCTCCTCGACGACGAACCACGAAAGCTCGCGCAGCGTCTGGCGCGCACGCTTGACCGCCACCTCGATGGCGTGGCTGAAACTCTGGTCGGAGGTGCCGACGATCTCGACCCCCTTGAAAACCTTCTCGCTCATGCGAAGAGTCCTCCGGTGTGCATGAAGATTTGAAATCTCAAATCTGAAATTGTTTTGGGTTGAAAGCAGGGCGGAAGCTAGCACGCGCGGGGGGGCGAGTCAAGAAATCCAAAATCGGGGAGGGAAGCGAGAAGAGTTGGACGGCGCATAACCAGAGAGCGGGCGGGAGACAGAAGAAACATCGGAGGGAGTGATGTCGTCTGCTGCCGCCCGCCCGCTCTTACCGGAGGAGCCCACCTTCCTGAGCGATTAAACGAAGACACGTCGGGAAAGTTCGGAAAAAATTTCCGAAGGCGCTTAAGAAATTTCCCGACGTTGATGAAGAAAAAATTCGGGACGAAAATCCAAAGTCGCGTTCGCGCTTCAAGCCGCGCGCGCACGCAGCGTACGCCTGTCGCGCGCGACTTGGTCGAGCCAGCGCTGCGCCTCTTGATAATGTGGGAAGCGCTGCTCGTCTGTGCGGAAGGCTTTGGTGTGGTAGTAGCGGCGGCCGTTGATGAGGCGGGCCGGGTGCTTGATGTGCAGCATCTCGTGGTAGAGGATGTACTCGACGAACCACTCGGGCACGCCCGCGTCGTCGAGCGTCTTGCTGATGACGATGGTGTCGTGCACGTCGTCGTGGTGGCCGAGGATGGTGCGCGTCCGCCGCTGCGACCAAGTGAGCGTCGGCTGCTCCAACTCGCCGCCGAAGTAGCGCCGGTTCAGTTGGTGGAACATGCGCCCGAGGTCGTAGACGCTGCCCTGCGCCGACGAGACCATCTTGCGCCCGCGCTGGCGGCGCGCGAGGTCTGAGGCGCGCAGCACTTCGGGCGAGAAGGCGTAGGCGCGGTAGACGCGCTCGTAGAACTGCGGCGCGCCGCGGCGTCGCAAAAGCTTCGAGACGAGGATAAAGGCCAGCGCACGGTGGACGTTCAAGGGCGCGCTCTTGAAGACATCCGACAGGCGCACGTAGACGCGTCCCGAGCGCAAGCGGATGGTGTGGTTCAGGCCCGCGTAAGGGTAGTAGCGCACGTCCACTTCGGGCACGGCGCGCTTGGGCGCGAGGGTGCGGAAAGCCTCGGCGAAAAGGGCCGTGAGCGTTGGCAGAGAGTCGGGCATACAGTCAACCCCTGTTGACGAGAGCGACGCGTTTTTACGACCGGGGAGCCGCCGGAAGCCGTGTGGTGCCGTCGAAACTGTGACCGGAGGCTTAAGCCCAGATATTAAGAGGCGTCCGCGGCGGCCGTCAAACAACTCTTTTACGCCCGCCGCTAAGCCTTTTACTTGCCGACAAATGGCGGCCCGGCGCCCGGAGGCGTCCAGAGGCGGATGAAAAACGACCTTATTCAATCCCTTCTGCTGCAACGTTTAACCCGAAACGCGTGAGACGATTGTCGAAGTCGGTTGGTAAGTCTTGCCGGTTCATCGGATTAGGGGTCGGCGTCGGGCCGCCGAAGCCGCGCCGAAAGGGGACGGACGTGCGGTTTGCGCCGGTTTTCCACAATCCGTTATACTTCCAAAGGCCGCTGCGCGTGCGGGCGCGGGCCGCCGCGGCTCCGGCGGGAATTTATTTCTTGACAGTGTGCCGTGGCGGCTGTAAACAATTTTAAGACGGCTGCGGGCGTCTTCGTCTCTTCCAGACGCCCGGCAGACGGCCTTCAGACCCCCTTCGCAAGCCCCGCACGCCGCCCTTGAAGTCAATGGCAATCCGAGCGACGACCAACCCAAAGCAGGTAGACTGGGCGCCCGACGCGCGCGGTCAGGCCGTGCTCGCCGCCATCATCAAGGAGCACCTGCGTACGGGCGAGCCCGTCGCCTCGCGCTCCATCTCGGAGCGTTTCGCGGGCGGGGCGGGTTGGAGCTCGGCGACGATTCGGAACGTGATGGCCGAGCTTGAAGAGTACGGGCTGGTCGAGCAGCCGCACACCTCCGCCGGCCGCGTGCCGACGGACAAGGGCTACAGGTATTACGTAGACCACTTCGTCGGCGACGCGCGACTGTCGCGCGCGGACATCTCGGCCATAGACCGCGGGCTCGGGCTCGCGTCCGACGCGGGCGGGCAGGCGCCGTCGCGTTTGATGGAGAAGGTCTCGCACGTCCTGTCTGAACTGTCGGAGAACGTCGGCATCGTCGTCTCGCCGCCCGTGGCCGACAGCCGCCTCGAACACATCGAGTTCCTGCCGCTCGCGGACGGCCGCATCCTCGTCGTCTTAGTGCTCGCGTCAAACGTCGTCCAGAACAAGATCATAAGGATTGACGACCCGCTCACGCCCGAAGAGCTTGAGCGCGCGGCGCGCTACATCAACGCCGAGTTCTCGGGGAAGACTTTGCAGACCATCCGCGCAGAGGTGCTGGCGCTGATGGGCGAGGAGAAGGCTCTGTACGACCGCCTGCTGCGGAACGCCGTGCTGCTCTTCGAGCGCAGCGTCGAAGGAGGCGACGAGGAGACGGGCGACGTTTACGTTGACGGCGCGTCGAACATTCTGGCCAAGCCTGACTTCTCCGACTTCGAGCGCCTGCGCGAGCTGTTCCGCACGTTCGAGGCCAAGTCGCGTCTCGTCAAGATTCTCAACGAGTGCATCGCGCGCGAGCCCGTCTTCGGCGACGTTCACGTCGTCATCGGCCGCGAGCACAGCGCGCCGCAGTTGCAGTCGTGCGCGCTGATTACGGCGCCCTACCGTCTGGGCGACGGCTTCGTGGCGGGCAGCGTGGGCGTGGTCGGGCCGATGCGGCTCGAATACGCGCGCACGATTGCGGCCGTCAACTACGTCGCGCGGCTCGTCGAGCGCGTGCTGCGCGAGGAGGCGCGGGCCTGAGCGTTGAAAGTCCCGCCGGGCGTTTCGGCTTCCGGGGAAGGCTTGTAAAAAAGGGATGACTCAATCGGACATGGCAGACAAGGGTGGAAGGAAGCCGAACCGCATTCCCGTGCGCTTCGTCGGCGACGACGAGGGCAAAGGGCCGGAGGCCGGCGGGGCCGAAGAGAATCTGACGCCCGGCGAACTCGGGCGACAGTCCTCCTACGACGACTCGACCGAGATGGGGCGCCGCGTCGAGGACGGCGAGCAGCAGGAGACGGGCGAGGGCTCGGGCGACGCGCCCGGCAGCTCAGACCCTTCTGAACTCCCGCGCAGCCGCAACGAACAGGACACGACCGTCTCGCACACAGACCCGCAGGGGCAGGGAGGCGGCGGCGCCTCGGGCACCTCTTCGGAGCCGACGCGCCAAGCCGCCGGGGGCGCGGGGCCGGTCGTGGCCGAACTCATCGCCGCGCGCTCCGAGCTGAAGCGTTTGGAGGCCGAGGCGAAGCAGTTCAACGCCGAGCGGCAGGACTTGCTCGACAAGCTCGCGCGCCGCTCGGCCGACTTCGACAACTTCCGCAAGCGCACCGAGCGCGAGCGCTCCGAGACCTACCAGCGCGCCGTCGGCGAGGTCGTCCGCCGGCTGCTGCCCGTCCTCGACAACCTACAGCGCGCGCTCGACGCCGAGCGCGTCGTCGAAGTCAAAGAGTCGGAAGAGTTCCGCCACTTCCTGCACGGCGTCGAGCTGATTAACCGCCAGCTCGGCGGCGTACTCGAAAGCCTCGGGGTCGAGGTCGTCCCGACGGTCGGCGAGCTCTTCGACCCGCACGTCCACGAGGCCGTCACCACCGAGGCGACGGACGAGGTCGAGCCCGACACGGTCACGCAGGAGATGCAGCGGGGCTACCGCCTCGGCGACAAGCTCCTCCGCCCCGCCATGGTAAAGGTCGCGACGAAAGCGTAAACCGTGAACCGTAAACCGTGACAAGTTGAAGCAGACTCGTCACGGTTCGGACTCCAACTCACGGCTCTCCCTCTTGTCACGGTTTACGGTTCACGGTTTACGAGAAAAAAGTTATGGCCAAAGTAGTCGGAATAGATTTGGGGACGACCAATTGTTGCGTGGCCGTGCTCGAAGGCGGCGCGGTGCAGATCGTGCCGAACAAGGAGGGCGGGCGCACGACGCCGACGGTCGTCGGCTTCACCGACAAGGGCGAGCGCCTCGTCGGCCAGATCGCCAAGCGTCAGGCCGTCACCAACGCCGCCAACACCATCTACGCCGTCAAGCGCCTCATCGGCCGCAAGCACAAGGAGGAGGAGGTCGTCCGCGCACGCGAGACCTCGCCCTTCGAGATCGTCGAGGCGTCGAACGGCGACGCGCGCATACAGGTGCAGGGGCGCGTCTACAGCCCGCAGGAGATTTCCGGCATCGTCCTTCAACGTCTGAAGGCCGCGGCCGAAGACTTCCTCGGCGAGCCGGTGACCGAGGCTATCATCACCGTCCCCGCCTACTTCGACGACACGCAAAGGCAGGCGACGAAGGACGCGGGCAAGATAGCCGGCCTGCGCGTCGAGCGCATCATCAACGAGCCGACGGCCGCCGCGCTCGCCTACGGGCTCGGGCGCGGCGAGTCGGAGCGCATCGCCGTCTACGACCTCGGCGGCGGCACGTTCGACATCTCGATTCTTGAGATTAACGACGGCGTCTACGAGGTTCTGGCGACTTCGGGCAACACCTTCCTCGGCGGCGAGGACTTCGACGAGCGCATCATCAACTGGATGGTGCAGCAGTTCTCGCAGGAGACGGGCATTGACCTGCGCAACGACCGCCTCGCCCTCCAACGCCTGAAGGAGGCGGCCGAGCGCGCCAAGTGCGACCTCTCTTCGCTCACAGAGACGAACATCAACCTGCCCTTCATCGCCGCCGACTCGTCGGGGCCGAAGCACTTCAGCAAGACCTTAACGCGCGAGACGTTCGAGGGCTTAATCAGCGACCTCGTAGAGCGCACGGTCGAGCCCTGCCAGAAGGCCCTTTGGGACGCGAAGCTTCAGCCGAAGGACATAGACAAGGTTCTGCTCGTCGGTGGCCAGACGCGCTCGCCCATCATCGCGCGCACCGTCCGAGAGATTTTCGGCAAAGACCCCTCGGCGGAAATCAACCCCGACGAAGTCGTCGCGATGGGCGCGGCCATACAGGGCGGCGTGCTGACGGGCGACGTGAAGGACATCGTGCTGCTCGACGTGCTGCCGCTCTCTCTGGGACTTGAGACGCGCGGCGGCCTCTTCCACAAGATCATCGAGCGCAACTCGACCATCCCGCTCCACAACTCGCAGACGTTCACGACCGTCGTGGACAACCAGTCCACGGTGGAGATTCACGTCCTACAGGGCGAGCGCGAGATAGCGCAGCACAACCGGAGCTTAGGCAAGTTCGAGCTGGTCGGCATCCCCGCGGCGCCGCGCGGCGCGCCGCAGATCGAGGTGACCTTCGAGGTGGACGCCAACGGCATCCTCAACGTCTCGGCCGCCGACAAGGCGAGCGGCCACAAGCAGCAGATGAAGGTCACGCCCACGTCGGGCCTCTCTTCGGATGAGATAGACCGCATGATCGCCGAGGCGCAGCAGTCGGCCGAGGCCGACCGCCGCGCGCGCGAGCTGGTCGTGCAGCGCACCAAGCTCGAAGGCTTGCTACGGAACGCGCAGCGCACCTTCGACGAGTTCGGCAGCAGCCTCTCGTCGGGCGACCGCGTGATGACGCAGGACGCCTTCGCCGAGTGCGAGGAGCTGCTCAAGTCCGAGAACCTTGAGGCCATACAGGAGGGCACGCAACGGCTTGAGCGCATCGCGCAGCAGCTCGCGCTCGCGATGCTCAACCCCGTCGCCGGGCGCTGAGGCCGTCCGAAAAATACGAGCCCGGAGTTCAAGGTTCAAAGTTCAGAGTTGGCGTTTGCTAAACTGAACTTTGAACCTTAAACTTTGGGCTTTGAACCTCTAACTCATATGGCTACCAAACGCGATTACTACGAAGTCCTCGGCGTGAGCCGGGGCGCGAGCGAAGCTGAAATCAAGAGCGCCTACCGCAAGCTCGCGGTGCGCTTCCACCCCGACAAGAACCCCGGCGACGCGGAGGCCGAGGAGAAGTTCAAGGAGGCGGCCGAAGCCTACTCAGTCCTCTCCGACGCAGACCAGCGCGCGCGTTACGACCGCTTCGGCCACGCCGGGGTATCTTCGAGCGCGGGCGCGCAGGGCGGCTGGGGCGCTCAAGGGTTCGGCGGCATCGAGGACATACTCGGCGACCTCTTCGGCTTCGGCGACGTGTTCGGCGGGCGCGGCGGCGCGTCGGGAAGGCGCTCGGCGGCGCAGCGCGGCGCCGACTTGCGCTACGACCTTGAGATGTCGCTCGAAGAGGCTTCTACGGGGATGACGGCGCAACTGCGCGTCCCGCGCCTCGAAGCCTGCGAGGAGTGCAAGGGCTCGGGCGCCGCGCCCGGCACGCAGCCAGAGACCTGCCCGGGCTGCGCCGGCGCCGGTCAGGTTCGTTACCAGCAGGGCTTCTTCTCCGTCGCGCGGACGTGCGGGCAGTGCCGCGGCTCGGGGCGCGTCATCCGCACGCCGTGCGAGAAGTGCAAGGGCGCGGGGCGCGTCGAGCGCGAGAAGCAGATCGAGGTGAAGATTCCGGCGGGCGTCGAGACCGGCTCGCGTCTGCGGCTCGCGGGCGAGGGCGAGGCCGGCGTGCAGGGCGGCCCGGCCGGAGACCTCTACGTCGTCATCCACGTCAAAGAGCACGAGACGTTCGAGCGGCAGGGCAACAACCTCTACGCCTCTGTGCCCGTCACCTTCGCGCAGGCGGCGCTCGGCTCGGAGATCTCGGTGCCGACGCTCGAAGCGCAGGAGAACCTGAAAGTCCCCGCGGGCACGCAGACAGGCACGGTCTTCCGCCTCAAGGGGCACGGCATGCCCGTCCTCGGCGGGCGAGGCCGCGGCGACCTCTTCGTCTCGGTCACCGTCGTCACGCCGACGACCCTCACGCGCGAGCAGCGCAAGCTCCTCGAACAGCTCGCACAGATCGAAGAGAAAGACCTCTCCGACAAGGGCCTCATGGACAAGGTGCGCGACATCTTCGGCTGAATCTCCGCCCCGCAGGGAAGGCGAAGGGGGACGCAAGTGGTACTCGCGTCCCCCTTCGCCTTTTCCGCCGCGCAACCCCCGGCAGGCGGCGCGGGCCGAAAAATTGTTGACTTCGCACCGACGTTGGAATATTGTGCGCCGCGTCGCACTTCAATCGGCGGCCGTCGCAGTTCACGGCGGCCTACTCGTACACCTCAAGCCACAGCCGCACCGCACACTCGGACGCTCGCGTGTTTAGGGGAGCCGAGTTCTTCCGTCGGGGAAGCGCCGGAAACCTGAGCGCCGCGCGCCCTCGGGCGGCCGGCAGCCCGACCCCGACAGAGGGGCGGGGATAGAATCCCTCGCTGCCGCGCCCCTGCAATCAGCTTATGACGACGACCGACACGCCTCGCCAAGACATCCCGCCGCAACTCGAATGGCTCGCCGGGCCTCTGCTGGGGCAGGCGACGGAACTGACCGCGGACTACATGATCGTCGGCAGGGAGGCCGACTGCTGCCGCGTCCTCGTTGAGGTGGACGTTGTCTCCCGCCGTCACGCCGCGCTGGAGGTGAGCGCCTCCGGCGAGGTGACGGTCGTAGACCTTGCATCGTCCAACGGCACGCACGTCAACGGCGAGCGCGTCAACCGCCGCACGCTGTCGGACGGAGACCGCATCAGGTTCGGGCCCCTCGACAGCGACGCGAACTGCGTCTTCCGCGCCGCCCGCGCGTGGACTCGCGGCGAAGTGCCGCGCGCGGCCGACGGGCTATCGGTCGCCCGCGCCGACCAGACCCCGCTGCCGTCCGGCGTCACGACCTTGATCCCGAGCCCGCTGCTGTCCGAGCCGCCGCGCCCGAATGAAGAAGAGGACATTCTGGGCCTTGACGACGAGCCCTTGTTCGAGTTCTCGACCGACAAGGTTGACGCGGAGATTCCTTCGCCGGCCGCCGGGAAGCCGCGGGAGGTGCGCTTCAAGGAGGGCGACACGGTCGAGGTCAACACCGTCGTCGCAGTCGTCAGCGAGGGGGCTGTCGCAGCCGCCATCGCGGAAGACCCGAAGTCAGAGGTCATGCAGGCGGGCGCGTCTACGAAGCAGGAGGAGGCGGCCGTAGCCCCTAAGCAGGAGGCGGCGGCCGTAGCCGCGGCCTCGGGGAAGTCGGAGGCGTCGAGTGAGTCCGCGACGGGAGAATCTTCAATGAGCCAACAGCAACCAGCGCGCGAACAGTCTACGGCAGAAGTTCGGGACGGGGCCGGCCCGCGGGCTTCGGGGAACGGACGGCCGGCGCCGGGCGTCCGGAGCGACGCCCGCCCCGACGACTTCCCGGCCAGAATGCGTGAACTGGTGCACCGCATAGACGCGCTGACGGCTAGCCATGACCAGAGGCGCGTCGCGATCGTCCGGCGGCGCGAGGCCGCGCTACAGACGGCCGCGCAGAAGCTCGACTCGGCGAAGAAACGCCTTGAGTCGGAGGCGGCGGCCAACGACGGCGCGCTGAAGTCGGCCGAGGCCGAGGCGAGGAAGTTGACGCACGCGCTTGAGTCGAAGCGCTCGGCGGCCGACTCGCACCTCAAACGGCAGGGAGTCCGCGCCGCCGCCGCGCCGTCGCGAGCGCGGCACGTGCGGGACGCGGGCGAGGAGAGGGGGCTCGACGAGGCGAAGAGGCGTCTTCAGGAAGTCGCCCGCCAACTCTCCGACCTCACGGGGACGAAGAAGCCGGAGAATAGCGGCGGGATGTTTGTGGCCTTCGCCCTCGTCGGGATAGTCATCAGCATCTTCGCGGCGGTGAGCGTGTCACGCGACTCGGCCGCGATCCTCTTCGTGCTTATCAACCTGCTCTTCTCGGGCGCCGGCGCGGTCATCGCCCTCGTGCGCAGCAGCTCGGCCGCGTCGGCGATGCAGGAGAGGTACAAGCGGCTGCTCAGGGAGGCCGAGGTAGTAAAAGGCCACCTCGCGGGATACGTGAAGCACGTCAAGACGCAGCACGGGCACGCGCACTCCGACGTGGAGCGGCGCGTGCGGCAGGCGCACGACGAGCAGGCGCAGGAGGCCGCGGCCGCCGAGCGCGCCTACAAGTCCGAGCTCGAAGAGTTCGAGCAACGCGCGCGGGCCGAGGCGGACGAGTTGAGGGCCGCCTGCGCGGCCTTCTACGCCGAGACGGGCTTCGCCGGTCTCGACTGGGGCGAAGACGGCTGGCAGCGCTGGGACGCGGCCGACAGCCTCATGCTCTCGGCGCGCGTCGGGTCGCTCACCTCGCCGCGGTCGGACTTCCGGCTGCCGGCGATGCTCTCCTTCGGCGACGAGCGCGGCGGGCGCTGCCTCCTCTTCAACGCGACGGGCGCGCCGAAGGAGCGGGCCAACCTCGCCGTCCAGTCGCTGATGCTGCGGCTGCTCGCCAACGCGCCGCCCGGCAAAGTCCTCTTCACGCTCATTGACCCCGTCGGGCTCGGGCAGAACGTCGCCTCGTTCATGCCGCTCGCCGACTTCGAGGAGAAGCTCATCACCAGCCGCGCGTGGACTGAGCCGCGCCACATCGAGGAGCAGCTCTCGAAGCTCACCGAGCACATGGAGAACGTCATCCAGAAGTACCTGCGCAACGACTACCCGACCATCGAGGACTACAACCGCAGCGCGGGCGAGGTGGCCGAGCCCTACCGCGTGCTCGTCGTCCACGACTTCCCCGTCAACTTCAGCGACGCGGCCGCGCGCCGCCTCGTGAGCATCGCGCGTAACGGCCCGCGCTGCGGCGTCTACACCGTCCTCGTCCGCGACACGGCGAAGGCGGCCCCGCACGGCTTCAACTTCGCCGACCTCGAACAGTCGGCGCACATCATCGAGTACCCGGGCGCGGAGCAGGCCGGCGGGCGGGCCGCGGCGGGCGGGGTCTGGAGGGCCGGGGCCGACGGCTTCGTCTGGAAGAACAAGGCGGTCGAGGGCTACGCGTTCGCGCTCGACCGCCCGCCCGCGGCCGAGCTGTCGCGGGCGATCGTCAAGACGGTCGGCGAGAAGTCGAAGGACGCGATGCGGGTCGAAGTCCCCTTCGACAAGCTGCTCCGCCTCGCCGAGGTCTCCGCCGACCCACAGTGCCTCTGGCAGGCGGACACGCGCGACGGCATCCGCATCCCGCTCGGGCCGAAGGGGGCGAAGAAGCTTCAGTACCTCACCCTCGGCAAGGGCACCGAGCACCACGCCGTCCTCATCGGCATGCCCGGCTCCGGCAAGAGCAACCTGATGCACATCATCATCACCACGATGGCGATGATGTACCCGCCCGACGAGGCGCAGCTCTACCTCATAGACTTCAAGCAGGGCGTCGGGTTCAAGCGCTACGCGCAGTCCGCGCTGCCGCACGCACGCGTCATCGCCATCGAGAGCGAGCGGGAGTTCGGCCTGAGCGTGCTCAAGGGGCTCGACGAGGAGATGGAGCGGCGCGGCGCGATGTTCCGCGAGCTGGGCGGCATTGACGACATCGCCGGCTACCGGAAACAGTTCCCCGACCGGAAGCTGCCCCGCATCCTGCTCCTCGTAGACGAGTTTCAGGAGTTCTTCAGCTACGAAGACCAGCTCGCGCGCGAGGCCGGGCTGCGGCTCGACCGGCTGATACGGCTCGGGCGCTACGCCGGGATTCACGTGATGCTCGGCTCGCAGAGCCTCGCGAACCGGTCGGCGCTGCCGACCGGCACGCTCGGGCAGGTCGCCATCCGCATCGCCATGAAGTGCAGCGAGGCGGACGCGCGGCTGGTGATGGCCGACGACAACCCGCAGGCGCGGCTGCTCTCGCGCCCCGGCGAGGCGATCTACAACGCCGCCAACGGCCTCATCGAGGGGAACAACTTCTTTCAGGCGGCCCTCTTCACCGACGAGGACAGGCACGCGCGGCTCGACCAGATCGCGGCGTTCGCGCGCCAGAGGGAGGGCGAGGCGGCGCGGCGCGGCGGCCAGCCCTTCGACCGCCCCATCGTCTTCGAGGGGAACGAGCCCTCGCGGCTCGAAGGCTGCGCGCCGCTCAAGGCGCTGCTCGGGAGCGCGGACTACCCCGCCCGTGCGAAGGGGCGCGAGGCGTGGCTCGGCGAGCCGGTCGCCATCCGCCCGCCGACCTCCGCGCGGCTGCGGCGGCAGGGCGCGAGCCACCTCCTCGTCGTCACGCGCAACGAGGAGGAGGGCGTCGGCATGATGACCTCCGCGCTCCTCAGCCTCGCGGCGCAGGCGCACCCCGACGACGCGCTCTTCTACTTCGCAGACCTCTCGACGGCCGAGACACCTTGGGAGGGGCTGGCGAAGGAACTGGCCGACATGCTCCCGCACCGCGTTGACGTGCTGAACCGTCACGGCATGGCGGGCGCGCTGAAGCAGGCGGCCGACCTCGTCGAGCGGCGGCTCAAGGGCGAGGCGGAAGCGGGCGAAGACGTTTACTTCTTCATACAGGGTCTCCACCGCGCGCGCGACCTGCGCGAGGAGGAGCCGCGCGGCCGGAGCATCTTCGACCGCGAGGGCAAGGAGCCCCCGGCGTCCGAACTCTTCGCGCGCGTGCTGCGCGAGGGGCCGGAGTGCGGCGTCCACGTCGTCGCGTGGTGCGACGCTTACGCCAACGTGAAGCGGACGCTCGGGCGCGGTCTGGGCGAGTTCGCGTTGCGCGTGGCCGGGGCCATGAGCAGCGACGACTCGATGGGCCTGCTCGACGACTCGGCCGCGTCGAAGCTGGACAGGCCGCACCGCGCCGTCTTCTTCGACGACGAGAGGCCGGGCCGGCTGGAGAAGTTTCGCCCCTACGCGATTCCCGAGAGGGGCTGGATGGCAGGGGCCGCCGGGGCGCTGCGCAGGCGCGCGGCCTCCGCGCGCGGCAATTCGGCGGGAGGGTAGAGCAATGGCACAGATGCACGCAGACCCCGAGAGGATGCGCCGGTTCGCCGGCGACCTGAAGAAGTTCGCCGACGCCGTGAGCGGCGAGATGTCCAACATCAGGGGCAGGCTCGGCCGCCTCGGCGACACGTGGCAGGATCAGCAGTACGAGGCCTTCGTCGAAATATTCGCGCGGGCCGAGGGCGTGCTCAAGGGGTTCGTCGAAGAGACGCGCCGCGCCGCGCCGCTCATCGAGCGGGACGCCGACGCGGCCGAGGAGACAGGCAGGGTCAGCCTGCCGCAGTGAGGTGAAGAGATGACCAGAGTCGTGATTGACCCGGACGAGGTGCGCCAATTCGCCCGGGAGCTGCTGCGCTCGGCCGCCGTAATGCACGACGGCAAGTCGCAGATCGAGTCGCACTTCCGCGAGCTGCGCGAGGTCTGGCACGACCGCAAGTACGAGCAGTTCGAGCGCGTCTTCTCCGAGACGATGGCGCGCCTCGCGCAGTTCCTGCACGACGCGGAGGTCTACGCCGACTACCTTGAGCGGAAGGCGCGCAAGGCCGACGCCTACCACTCGGGCGGCTACTGACGCGCCGCGGGGGTGAAGGCTTTGGCCGGCCCAATCCATCTGGACTCCGTCGAGTCGCTCGAAGACCTCTGCCTCGCCCTCGCCGCCTTCGCCTCCGGCTGCGCCGACGGCGTCGAGGCCGGCGAGGCGGACATCGCGCGCAGGGGCGAACTCCTCGAAGAGCGCTGCCGCGAGCTGGCGCGCAGGGTCGAGTACTGGCAGGAGGAGTACGACCGCGCCGACGAGGACGACGACCTCGGCTACATCGCGCGCCGCCTGCGCGACGCCGAGGAGTCTTACGAGCGGGCGCGCGCGTGGCTGCGCAGGGCCGAGGAGGCGGCCGCCGAATACGCGCGAGCCGCGGCCCGCGCGCGCGACCTCTCCGACCGGCGCATCCCAGAGGCGTGCGCCTTCCTCCGCCAGAAGGTCTCGGAGCTGAGGGAGTACGCCGCGGCGCAGCCACGCTCGGCCGCGCCCGGCGGCGCCCTCGCCGGCCAGATGCCGACCCCGCCGCCGGCCGCCGACAATTCCGCGGCCGGCGGCGGTTCACTTACGGACTTTCCCCTCCCTTCGGGGTTCAAGTGGGTGAAACTCGACGAGATCGCGCCACAGGAGATGGAGGAGCTGCCGACCCCGGATGACTTCAGAAAGGTTCCCTACGAGGTGATGAGGGACGGCCTCGAAGTTTTGCGGGGCGAGGTGCTGCCGGCCATAAGTAAGCTCGGTGCGGGGGCCGACCGCGACTACTTCCGTCAACTCGACGCGGCCAATGGCGACGACCCACAGCGCGGCGCGCTCAAGGTCTTTGATTCCTTCTTCGGAAGTGAGTTTAAGGAGTACGCGCGCGTCGAACGTTTTGCCGGCAGCCCGCACTACAGCATCACGAACGGCAGGCACCGGATCAAAGTGGCGCTGGACTTGGGTTGGGACGCTGTCCCCGCTGAGGCCGTCGAGGTCGAACGGAGAAACTGATGGGGAGTCTGGCCGAGTCACACGAGCGCGTACGCGCTTCGTGGTCGGAGTTGGTGGCGCGCTGGGCCGAGGCGCGCGGGCAGTGGCGCGACTCCGTGGCCGTGCGGTTCGAGCGCGAGTGGTGGCGTGAGTTGGAGGAGATCGTCCCGCGCGTGCTCGAAGCGATGGCGGAGGCCGACGAAGTCCTCGCGCGCGGCCTCTCGGACACGGAAGAAGATTAAGAAGGGTAAGGCGCCGCGCGCCGAAGCGCGAGGGCGCGTGCGTGGAGTTAAACGTCACTCCACGCACGCGCCCTCGCGCTTTGAACGTAGCCGGAAGTTGAAACGCCCGGGGCTACTGCCTGTCGCCGCCCGGCCCTCCCGCGTCCGCCGCGCGAATCCAGTAGTCGCGCGGGTAGATGCGGTAGAGGTGTGTGTCGGGGCCTTCGGCCGTCTTGAGGTACTGCTCGTAGGCCGTGAGTTGCTTCTCGGGGCCGATGACGTAGAAGACGCCGCCCTTCACGTCCGAAGCCTTCGCGCCGAGGCCCGGCAGGATGCGGCCGTAGACCTCGGGCATGCGCTTGAACAGCTCGTCCGAGAGGTTCGGCGAGTTGCGCAGCGCGAGCAGCGCCTCGCGGAACCTGCGTACCGTCTCGGGCGGCGTGCCGTCGGCGATGTCGTTGGCCATCTGCTCGCCGCGCGACTCGTAAGGGTTGGCCGAGCGGAACTGCGAGAAGGCGACCGCAATCGCGTACTCGACCAGTCCGGGGTCGGGCTTGGCCTTCTTCAACTCCTCGATGACGAAGCGCAGCGTCTGCGGCAGCTCGGGCGTGCGCTCGGCGTACCAGCCGATGCGCCCCTCGCCGACCGAGCCGCGGAAGCCGTTCGAGTAGGCGAGCCCCGCGCCCCAAGTCTTGATGAAGATGCCGTGCGCGCCGTAGCCCGCGTAGAGCCGCGACGCCAGATAGTCGAGCAGCATGTCGCGGTTGTCGGCGTCCGCGTAGGTGGCCGCGGGCGCGGAGTTGAGGAAGACGCCGCCCTGCGTGTTCGGGTTGACGAGCGCGACGAAGACCGGCGTGTTCTTATCGCCCGCGCGCTCGCGCACGCGCGACTCGACGAGCCGCGCCGAGGTGTACTTCGCCGGCACGACCGCGCCCGTTTGCAGACCCGCGAGCAGCGAGCGCACACCCGCGTCCAACTTCGCCTGCGTCGGCGCCGAGCCGATCATAAACATGCGCGCGCCGCCCGTCTTCAACAAGCTCTGGCGCACGGCGTTCAACTCGGCGAGCGCCTGCGCGGGCGGGACGAGCAGGTCGCGCCGCATCTCTTTGACGAGGTAATCCCAGTCCGCCGCAAGCGTCTCGTCGGGGATGTCCGCGAGCAACTGTTCGAGGTCTTTCGCGGCGTCCACGGCAATCGGCTTCTCGCCGTCGGGCAGCGCGGCGAACGCGTCCGCGTGCGACTTGAGCGCGGCCGGCGCCTGCGCGTCCTTCTTCCCCTGCAACGCGGCGAGCAGCGACTTCAACTCTTCGCGGCTCCCCTTCGCCCCCGCGAGCGACGCGAGGAAGTTCGAGACCGCTTCGCGCTGCGCGCCCTCGCCAGCGTCCTTCAGCAGCCAGCGCAGGCGGTGTACGTTGTGCGCCTGCGTCATGAACGAAGAGGTCGAGAGCAGCAGCGGGCTGTCCTGCCGCCAGTAGGCGTTCGCGGGGTCGTTGACCCAGTACTCCTCCGGGCTCTGCGTGCGGTTGCGCAGGCCGCTCAGGACTTGGTCAACCACGTCGCGTATGCGCGCGATGTTCTCCGGGCGCCAGTCGGGCGACGTGGCGACGAGTTTCATCCAGTCGAGCGCGCGAGCCGACTCGGCGGCGTCGTTGCCCGAGCCGCGCACGACCAACTCCGCGCGGCCCGTGCGGAAGTTCGTGCTGTAGTAAGCGTTCAGCGCGAGAATCTCCTTGCGCAGCATCTCGCTCATCTGCTCGAAGGGAATCGGCTTGCCGTCCTTGACGACGCCGACCTGCGTCAGAATCTGTGGCATCGCCGAGAGGTAGAACAACTGCTCCTGCGGCACGCCGTCGAGCCGCAGCGCGAGCCCCGTCGTCGCGCTCGTCATGTTCTCGAAGGTCGAGGCGACCATCGGCACATTGCCGGGAAGCTTTGTGACCTTGTAGTCGAGCTGGTCGTCGAGCGTGAGCGGCGGCTTCTCCAAGAACTTGAGCGACGCCGACTGCTTCGCTAAGCCTTCGAGTTCGGCGGTCGTCGCGTCGTACTCGACCTTGAAGCGCTTCAGAGCCTCCTGCTCGTCCGCGACGCCGTACTTCTTCATCAGCCGCTCGGCCTCGGCCTTCTCGCGCGCCGCGAGTTCCTGCTCGCCCTGCGCGAGCAGTTGCGGCGAGGGCTTCGCGGCGACGGCGTAGGGAACTGACTCGGCCAGCTTCCAGCGCGCGACGAGGTCACGCCAAGCGTTCTTGTCCGAAGAGATGAGCTGCTCGACCGCGGCCAGCTCCGGCTTCAGCGTGACGGACTTGCGGAAGCCGGGCGTGCGGTTGAGGTCAATGAGGTGCGTCATCCACGCCGAGTCGGCTTGGCGGAAGCCGAAGCCCGGCGGCGAGTTGACGAACTTCGAGAGCGTGCGGCGCGTCTGTATGACGCGGCTCTTCAGGCGCTCGTTGAACTCCTTCAGCTCCGGCGAGCCGTCGGGGAACGAGGCGACGCGCTTCATCTCGTCCATAATCTTCTGACGGATGTCAGCGATTTTTTCATTCGTCATGTTCGCGGGCGCCACGTCCGTTAGCCCGACGTAGACCGGATTGCCCTCGACCATCTCGTCGTCCAGAAACGCGAAGACCGACTTCGCGCCCGTCTCCATCACGCGCGTCTTCGAGTCCACGAACATCTTGTAGAGGTTCGTCGTCGCGTCGCCCGCGACGTTCGAGAGGAAGAGGTTGAGGAGCGTCTTCTCCTTCGTGTCGAGCTTGAGCTGCGCCGGGTAGGCGAACATCACCCAGCCGGGCTGCTGCTCGTTCTTGTGCGGATACTCGACGAGCTTAATCGTCCCGGCCGGCGCCGGCTTCGGCGCGGGCAAGTCCGACTCGGTCGTGAAGTGGCGCTGCTCCTGCTTCGGCTCAAGGCCGCCCAGTATCGCGTCCAGCCGCGTCAGGACGGAGCCGAGCGGCATCTCCTTCGGGAACGACGCGACCATGCCCATGTTCGCGAGGTGGTAGTTGTCGCCGTGGAACTTCCTGATGTCCTCCGCCTTCATCTCGCGGATGGAGGCGGGCCAGCCGCCCGAAGACATCGCCAGCGGGTGGTCTGCGCCGTAGACCATCTGGTTCTCGGCGCGGAAGAGGAGGCTGACGGGGCGGTCGTAGGTCGTGCGCATCTCCTGATAGACCGTGCCCTTCTCTTCGAGGCTCAGCTTCTTGTCCGCGGGGTTCTCGCCCACGCCCCAGTGGCTCACCTCGCGCCGTATCTCCTCGTCCGTGTAGTCGGGGTGGAGCAGCGCGTCCATCTGGCTCTCGAACAGCTTGTAGAAGACCTCCGGGCCGGCGGCCGTGTGGAAGTGGTAGCAGGTGCGCCACTGCTGCGTGAAGGCCGACGAGCTTGCGAGCGACATGCTCTCCAGCCCGCCGTGCGCGCGCCCCATGTTGCCCTTGCCGAGCAGGAGGTGCTCCTGCGTGTGCGGCTCGCCGTGCTCGGACGTGGGGAACGAGTTGACCCAGACGAAGACCTGCGGCACGGACTGAATTTCGAGGTAGTCGAGCGTAAACCCCGTCCGCGCGTGACGCAGGCGCGCGCCGAAGGGCTTGTCCGAGTCGTTCAAATACACGGCCTCCGCGCGGAAGCCGTTGACGACCTTGCCCTCGGCGAGCGAGTCGAGGGAGACGGCGTTAGGCGTCTGCGCAGAGGCCATGCGCGGCATCCCCCCCGTCAGAATAGAGAGCGAGAGCAGCAGCAACAGTGCCGCGGGACGTTTGCGGTTCATTCAAGACTCCTGTCAAAAGGCGAGGCTCCGGCGCGCGCACCCGGCGCGCTTCGGGCGTGTGAAGTTCTCCGGCCACAAATTTTCGGATGAAATCCAATCGCTTAGAGACACCGGCAAGAGCGGGGAGCAGCGATGCTATCCCGTCCCCGCCGCGTAGGTCAAACGCACCACCCGCCCCGAAGGTTTCAAACGTCACGGCGTTCGCGCGGGCGGCCCGCCGTAGGTGACAGACGACGGCCGCGGCGTTTAGAATCCTCCCGCTCCCTTCTTTGGCCTTCATCATCCTTGAGGAGTTTATGAACCACATACGTTACTCGGTCGCGGCGTGTCAGACGGACTTGGCGAATCCCGTGGAGCGGCGCGAGATGCGTCGGAATACGGAGCGCATGCTGTCGCTGATTGACTCGGCGGTGGCGGGCGCGGCGCCGTTCCTGCCCGTGCGGCTCGTCGTCTTCCCGGAGTTCGCGCACGCGGCGCCGGTTTTCCCGACCGTGGGCGAGCTGCTGGAAAAGCTCGCCGTCGAGATTCCGAACGAGCACACAGAGGCGCTTGAGATGAAGGCGCGCGAGCACGGCATCTACATCCAGTCGGGCACGATGCTTGAGCGCGACAACAAGTACCCCGGCGTCGTCTTCAACACGACCTGCCTCATCGGCCCCGCGGGCGTCCTCTACAAGTACAGGAAGGTCAACACGTGGATTCCCTACGAGGTTCACGCCAGCCCGCACGACATCGAGGGCTACGAAGAGCCTCTGTTCCCCGTCGCCGACACCGAGATCGGGCGCATCGGCTGCGCCATCTGCTACGACTGGCTCTTCCCCGAGGCCATGCGCCAGCTCGCCGCGAACGGCGCGGAGGTCTTGATAAGGGTTTCGGCCTACATGGATCCGTGGGGCGCGACGCCGCCGATGGACTGGTGGACAATCGTCAACCGCTGCCGCGCCATCGAGAACACGGCCTACGTCGTCGCAGCCAATCAGGGCGCGAGCCTCAAGCACTACCCGCCCTACTCGTGGCCCGGCGGCAGCATGGTCGTGGACTTCGAAGGGCGCGTGCTCGCAGAGGCGAGCCCCGGCCCCGGCGAGCGCATCGTCGTCGCGCCCGTGGACATCTCGGCGCTTCGCCACGAGCGCGCCGCGCGGCGCGGCCACCACATGCTCGCGCACATGCGCACGGAAGCCTACCCCGTCTACCGAAACCACATCTACCCGCCGCGCCTCGACGGCGACGGGGCTACGCCCCCGCAACACTCCTACGAGCGCAACAACCTCCTCATAGACGAGGCCAAGCGCGGGCTCGGCGGCGCCGAATCTGAGTGAGAGACACGCCTCCGTAGAAATTCGTTGACAGCTAAACGATTCTGTATTACAAACACTTCGTTC
>DATFHD010000054.1:0-88359 GCA_035248785.1 Pyrinomonadaceae bacterium
CCATCGCCGCCGTCACCTTCACCATCGAGGAGATCGTCGGCGACCTCGACCAGACGGTGCTCTCCGGCGTCATCGTCGCCGCCGCGCTCGCCGCGGCCATCGAGCGCACGGTGCTCGGCGAGCACCCGGTCTTCGACGTGCCCGCGGGCTACGGGCTGCACCACACCTCCTCGCTCGTCCTCTACGCGCTGCTCGGGCTGGCCGCCGCGCCCGTCTCGCTCGCCTTCACAGAGTCTCTGCTCGGCCTGCGCCGACGCTTTCGGGAGTTGAAGCTCATCCCCGTGTGGGCGCGGCCCGGCGTCGGCGGGCTGGTAACGGGCGCGCTGGCCGTCGCCGCGCTCGCCTGGCTGAAGACGGGGGGCGTGACGGGGGGCGGCTACGACACGCTCTCGGAGGCGCTCTCGGGGAGGCTCGCCGTCAAGGTCATGCTCGTGCTATGCGCGTTCAAGCTCGCGGCCACGGTCTTCTCGTACAGCTCGGGCGGCGCGGGCGGCATCTTCGCGCCGTCGCTCTTCATCGGCGGGATGCTCGGCGGCGCCTTCGGATTGCTCGACACGTCGCTGCTGCACCACCAGTCGGAGAACTCGGTCGGCGCCTTCGCGCTCGTCGGGATGGGCGCGGTCTTCGCCGGCAGCATCCGCGCGCCGATGACCTCCGTCCTCATCATCTTCGAGATGACGGGCGGCTACGGCCTCATCCTGCCGCTGATGATAGCGAACATGACCGCCTACGGGCTGGCGCGACGCTTCAGGCCGACGCCCATCTACGAGGCGCTGTTGGAGCAGGACGGCGTGCACCTGCCGCACCCGCACGCCGCGGTCAAGCACGCGCTCGAAGTCCTGCGCGTCTCGGAGGCGATGACGACGGACGCGGTCACGCTCACGCAGGGCGCGACCGTCGGGGAGGCCCTCAAGCGAATCGGGAGTCACAGCTACTCCACCTACCCCGTCGTCGCCGACGGCGGCCGCTACGCGGGATTCGTCAGCGAGGCACGCCTGCGACGTACGCTCGCGGAAGGCGGGGGCGGCCGCGCGGTGCGCGAAGTGGCGGAGCGCGGCGATCACGTCTACCCCGACCAGCCGCTCGTGCGCGCCGTCGTCCGCATGAACCACTCGGGCACGCGCCAGTTGGCCGTCGTCGCGCGCGGCGACGAACGGCTGCTCGTAGGCATACTCACTATGAGCGATGTGGTGAGGGCGCAGGCCCGCGCCGCCGTCGAGGCCGGCGAGCTTGACCGGACAGTGACCCCGGACTTCACGGGGAGGGAGCCTTAAGTACGTACGGCCGCTTCCGTCTCGCGTCGGCAAACGCGCGGGCGACCGCGGCGGCGGGACGCACGCCGGAAGAGGCGTGCGCTCAGGTCTCGGGCGGGACGCTCAGTTCCGCCGTGGTGTGAATGCTCGCCGCGACTTCGGGGAGGATGCCGATGCGCTCGTAGATGGGTCGCACGTCGCGGCGGAGTGCGGGCAGCGCGAGCGCGAACCAGAGTGCGCCGACGACGCAGCCAAGGCCGCCGAAGAGGAGCGTGAGCGGCGCGCCGATTCTCTCGGCCACGCCCCCGGCTAACAGGCTCCCGAACGGCGCCGTTCCCATGAAGGCCATCGTGTAGAAACTCATCACGCGCCCGCGCTTGTCCTCGTCAACGATGGTCTGCAAGAGCGTGTTGCTCGCGGCCATCTGCACCATGAAGCCGAGCCCGGTCACGACCATCAGCACGAGCGACAGCCACAGCACGCGCGAGAACGAGAAGGCGACAAGCCCCGCGCCGAACGCCGCCGCCATCAGAGGGATGTACTTGCCGAGGCCGAGCACCGACCTGCGCGCGGCCAGAAACATCGCGCCCACGAGCGCGCCCACGCCCGAGGCGGCCATCAACAGCCCGAGCGTGTTCGGCCCGCCACGCAGCACCTCGTCGGCGAAGACAGGCATCAAGACCGTGTACGGCATCCCCACCAGACTCACGAGCGCCAGCAGCAACAGCACCTTCCTTATCGGCGCGAAGCGCGCGGCGTAACTGAAGCCCTCGCGCAACTGCCCGAGCACGTTCGCCTCGCGCGCGCCCTTCATCTCGCGGGGCACGACCTTCATCAACAGCAGCGACGCGATGACGGCGACGTAGCTCACGGCGTCTATCATGAAGCACCAGCCCTCGCCGACCGCCGCGATGACGACGCCGCCCAGAGAGGGGCCGAGCAGACGGCTCGCGTTGACCATCGAGGAATTGAGCGCGATGGCGTTCGGCAGGTCTTCCCTGCGCTCGACCATCTCGACGACGAACGCCTGCCGCGCCGGCATGTCGAAGGCGTTGATGAGTCCCTGAAATACGCTGAGCCAGATGACGTGGTGAATGTTGATGCGGCCGGTGAGCGCCAGCACGGCGAGCGCGAGCGATTGGAGCATGGCCAAGACCTGCGTCGCGACGAGCAGGCGGTGGCGGTTCCAGCGGTCTACGAGGACGCCCGCGAACGGCGCGAGCAGGAACGAAGGAATCTGCCCGGCGAAGCCGACGACGCCCAGAAGCATCGCCGAGCCGGTCAGCCGGTAGACGAGCCAACTCGTCGCGATGCGCGTCATCCAAGTGCCGACGAGCGAAACGCTCTGGCCGCTGAAGAAGAGGCGGTAGTTCCTGTGCCCGAGCGCGCGCAGCATGAAGGCGACGCCGGACGCCGAACGCCCGCCGTCGCCTCCCTTAGCCTGAACTCCCTCCTTCGCCCCCACCTGAACGCGCCACGCCCCCCGGCCTTATCCTGTCACGTACCGCGCCGACTCGCAAAACCGGCGCACGCGGGAGACAGGGATACGCGTGGCGCCCGGCGCGGCCGAGTGTGATAAATTACGCGCTGCCCTCGCCCGCGTTTTACAGGGAATCCCCCGGATGTCTCCACTCGGGTCTCACGAACTGACCGAGCTTCTCGTCGCGTGGAGCGACGGCGACGAGTCGGCGCTCGAACGCCTCGCGCCGCTCGTCCACACGGAGCTGCGCCGCCTCGCCAGCCACTACATGAGCCGCGAGCGCGGCGGCCACCTGCTTCAGACCTCCGCCTTAATCAACGAAGCCTACGTGCGCCTCATAGACTGGAAGGCAGTCCGCTGGCAGAACCGCGCGCACTTCTTCGGCGTCGCGGCCCGTATGATGCGGCGCATCCTCGTGGACTTCGCGCGGCAGCGGCCTCGCGTCGAGCACGGGACGGAGGCGCGACACATCTCTCTCGAAGGCGCGCTGACCGTGACGGACGAGAAAGGCTCAGACCTGCTCGCGCTGGACGAGGCGCTCGAAGGTCTGTCGAAGATTGACGAGCGCAAGAGCCGGATAGTGGAGCTTCGTTTCTTCGGCGGGCTCTCGGTCGAAGAGACGGCGGAGGTGTTGAAGGTCGCGCCCGTCACCGTGATGCGCGAATGGAGCAAGGCCAAGGCGTGGCTCTATCGCGAGCTGAGCAGCCCTTAATCCGATGGACGCGGAACTCTGGAAACGGGTTGACGCACTGCTCGACGCGGCGCTGGACTTGCCGGAGCGCGAGCGCGAGCAGTTCGTCATGCGCGCGTCGGACGGCAACACGCGTCTGCGCGACGAGGTGCTGAGCCTGCTCAGGGCTCAGTCGCAGGCGGGCCACTTCATGGAGCGCTCCGCCATCCGCGTGGCCGCCCGCGCCCTCGCGCGCGACGCGAACCTGACCTCACACGAATCGCTGACAGGCAAGACGCTCGGCGACTACCGCGTCGAGAGTCAGCTCGGCTCGGGCGGCATGGGCGAGGTCTATCTGGCACACGACTCGAAGCTCGACCGCAAGGCCGCACTCAAAATCCTACCGCGCCACTTCGTCGCGGACGCCGAGCGCGCCGAACGCTTCAGGCGCGAAGCCCGTGCGCTCTCCGCCTTGAACCACCCGAACCTGATTACGATTTATGAAGTCGGCGAGGCGGGCGGCCTTCACTTCATCGCGATGGAGTTCGTCGCAGGGCGCACGCTCCGCTCGATGCTGGACGGCCGCGTGAGCCTCAAAGAGAGTCTGGCGATAGCGTCTCAGGTCGCCGAAGCCCTCGCCGCCGCGCACCGCGCGGGGGTCGTCCACCGCGACATCAAGCAGGACAACATCATGGTTCGCTCGGACGGCTACGTGAAGCTTCTCGACTTCGGCCTCGCGAAGCTGACCGAAGGTGCGGGCTTCGTTGACGCCGCGCAGACGCAGGCCGGCGCCGCGATGGGGACGCTCGCATACATGTCGCCGGAGCAGGCGTCGGGCGAGGCCGTTGACCAGCGCACGGACGTTTGGAGCCTCGGCGTTGTCCTCTACGAGATGTTGATGGGCCGGAAGCCTTTCGACGGCGTTGACAGGCGCGCGACCGTGAACGCCATCCTTTCGGCCGCCGCCGCCCCCGCGCGCGACTTCGACCCGGCCCTCCCCGCGGAGCTGGATTCGATTCTCGATAAAGCTTTAGAGAAAGAGCGAGACCTCCGCTACCAGACCGCCGCGGACTTTCACGCAGACCTCAAGCGTCTGAGACGCACCATTGACTCGGGCGCGAGCAGCGCGCGCCAGAGGACGGTCGCTAAATCGTGGGCCGCGTCGTCAACACGCGCGCGGCTCTTTCTCGCGGCCGCGGCTCTGGCCGTACTCGCGGCCGTCGGTTTCACCCTCTGGCGTCTTTACGTATCCCGGCCCGCGGCGCAGGACTGGGCGCGCGCCACACGCGTCCAACTCACAGACCAGCCGGGCACGGAGTACTTCCCTTCACTCGCGCCCGACGGCAAGAGCTTCGTCTACGCCGGCCGCGCCGAAGGCAACTGGAACCTCTTCCTGCAACGCGTCGGCGGCCGCAACGCGACGCTGCTGACGCCGGACACACCTTCGGACGAGAGCCAGCCGGCCTTCTCGCCCGACGGCTCGCGCATCGCCTTCCGCTCGGACAGGGAGCCCGCGGGCATCTACGTCATGGAGGCGACGGGCGAGAACGTGCGCCTCGCGGTCGCGGAAGGCTTCCACCCTTCTTGGTCGCCGGACGGCAAGGAGATCGTCTACAGCACCGTCGGGCGCGACACGCCCACCGTGCGAACGACCGTGCCGAGCGCGCTCTGGGTCGTCCATCTTGAGACAGGGGCCAAGCGTCTGCTCACGCAGACGGACGCCGTACAGCCTTCGTGGTCGCCGCACGGCCAGCGCGTCGCCTACTGGTTCATGCCGCCGAACGTCGGCCGCAGCGACATCGCGACCATCCCGAGCCGCGGGGGCGACGCCGTCGTGGTCACGAGGGACGCCGCAACCAACTGGAACCCCGTCTGGTCGCCCGACGGAAGGTTTCTCTACTTCGCCAGCGACCGCAGGGGCGACATGAGTTTCTGGCGCGTCGAGATAGACGAGGAGACGGGCGAGGTGCACGGCGAGCCCGAGGCCGTCGGCACGCCTTCGACCTTCAACCGGCACCTCAGTTTCTCGCGCGACGGCAAGCGCCTGCTCTACGTGCAGACCGACCGGCAGTCGAACATCAAGGCCGTCGGGTTCAACCCGAAGACAGAGAAGGTCACGGGCGAGCCCTTCTGGGTCACGCGAGGCGACCGCCAGATCTCGCGCCCCATCCTCTCGCCGGACGGCAGACAGTTCGTCATGCGCTTGCAGCGGCGCTCGCAGGACGACCTCGGCGTCGTGGGCCGCGACGGTACGAACTGGCGCGACATCACCAACGACCAGTTCTTCGACCGCTACCCGCGCTGGTCGCCCGACGGACGCCGGATAGTGTTCGCGTCCGACAGGAGCGGCAACTACGAAATCTGGACTATCAACGCCGACGGCACCGACCTGCGCCAGCTCACCTTCGACAGCGAGCGCGGCGCGTCGCTCCCGCTCTGGTCGCCCGACGGCAGGCAGATACTCTTCCGCCGCGGCTTCCTGAACTTCATCGTTGACGTGGACAAGACGGGCGCGCGGCCTTCCGCGCAACCCATGCCGACCCCCGAAGGCGGGGCGAGCTTCGTCCCTTGGGACTGGTCGCCCGACGGGGAGAAGCTCGCGGGAACTTTCAGCGTCAACGCGTCGGGCGTCGGCTACTACTCCTTCGCCGAGCGTAAATTCGAAAAGCTGGCCGACGGCGAGGCGTACCCGGTGTGGATGTCCGACAGCCGCCGCCTTATCTTCTCGAACGAGGGCAAGGCGTACGTCGCCGACATCTTGACGAAGCGCGTGCGCCCGTTCTTCGACGCGGGGCAGGAGCAGATACGCAGCCTCGGCATCGCGCGAGACGACCGGCTGCTCTACTTCACGGTCTACGAATCGGAGAGCGACATCTGGCTGCTCGATTTACAGTGGTGAACTGCTACCACCTGATTACGCCCTCGAACGAAACCTGTGACGGAAGCACTCGCCCGTTACACGGCGTCAGGTTGCTGAAGATGTTGAAACGCCCGTTGCCCGTCGCGTTCGCGTACTTCCCCGTGCCGCCCGCGACGCGGAAGGGCACGCCGTGGGCGTTCGCGGCGGCGCAGATGGCGGGGTTGGGCGACAGCACGAAGGAGTCGCCTTCGATGAAGACCTGTTCGCCGGTCTGAAAGTAGGTGTCGGTCGCCTTCAGGTCGAAGACTTCGTTGGTCGCGGTGTTGGTGCAGGCGGAGAAGACGGCGGTGTTGTAGCCGCCTTCGGTGTCTATGCCCGAGCCCGTGAAGCTCAACTCGACGTTCTCGGGGAACGCCCCGCAGCGGGCGACGTTCGGCCCGGCGCCCGTCAGATTGAAGGCCGAGCCGCCTTTGTAATGCGGGTTGACGTGGTCTTCTACCACGGCCGCCGAGCTTCCCCCGAGAAACTGGCCGCCGAGTATCAAGAGCCCTGTGAGTGTCAGAAGCGTTGCTGTGAGTCTGGTCTTCATCGTTCAGTTCTCCTTCCGGGGTGTGTACTTTGTGACCTCGTTTACTCCCGGCCGCGGCCTACGCGACCGAGAATCAACAATCCGGAGCCGACAGCGCGCTCACATCCCCTAAGGCGTAAACCTCGCGCGAAAACTATCATCGAAGAAATTGAATGTGGTGACTCTCCGTAAACTGGAAGGAGCGAGCGGGATGGCAATAAAGCAGGGGTGGCGCGGGCGCGTCTTCGAGGACTTCGAGGTGGGCGACGTGTACGAGCACCCGCTCGGGCGCACCGTCACGCAGGCGGACAATATCTGGTTCACGCTGCTGACGGTCAACAACAACCCAATCCACTTCGACGCCGCGTACGCCGCGCGCACCGAGTTCAAGCGGCCGCTCGTGGACTCGACCTTCACCCTCGCGCTCGTCACGGGGCTCTCGGTCTCCGACGTGTCCATGAACGCCGTCAACCTCGGATGGGACGAAGTCAAACTCCCGGCGCCGGTCTTCGAGGGGGACACGCTCTACGCGCAGAGCGAGGTCTTGGAGGCGCGGCCATCGCGCTCGCGGCCCGCCGTGGGCATCGTGAAGCTGCGGACGACGGGGTTCAATCAGGACGGCGTGACCGTGATCGAGTTCATCCGCACGATCATGGTCTACCGGCGCGGCCACACGCCCGAAGGCTTCCGACCGCGACCGTCCAAGTAATTCTGACGTAGGCGACAAAGAGCGACGCGCCCGCCGGCTTGAGTTAAGCCGGCGGGCGCGTCGTTCAGGTTAGTGTCGTTGACCGCCGCTCAGTAGCAGAGGGTCACGTCGCTCAGCGTCGGCGTCGAAGCGGCGCCGGTCGTGGCGAGGTAAGCCTTGTACTTGAGGTAGCGGAAGCCGTTGAACTGGCCGAGCGACGAGCCGCTGGCCGTGAAGTAGGTCGCGGCCGTCCCGTCAGGCCCGACGAAGTTGAAGGGGCCGCTGGCCGAGTTGCTGGCCGCGACTTGGAACTTGACGGACGTGCCCGCGGGCGCGGCGGCAGTCCAAGTCAGCGTCGTCCAGTTGGTCGAGACGCCGACCGCGGGGTTGCTGTCCTTCGAAGAAGAGACGAGCGTGCCGCTGGCGGCGTAGCTGACCGGCGTGACGTAGGTGCGGAACGCGAGGTCTTGACCCTGCGCCGCCCACGTCGAGCCGCTGTTCGTTGACGTGTACCAAGCGCCGCCCGAGTAGCTGTTCTTGTTCGAGCGCGTCGCGCGGTAGTCGCCGCCCGTCGCGCCGCGAAGGACGATAGCGTAGGTCGTGCCCGCGGTCACGTTCGCGGGCGACGCGAACGTAATCGGCACCCAAGCGTTCGTGGCGCTCGTCACGTCGCTCGTGGTGACGGAGGCGAGCACCGTGCTGCCGGGGGCGCCGCCCACGGTGTTGTGTATCTCGACGACGAGCGGGCCGGCCGTGCCCGTGGTCGCGGTGGCGAGCTGCACGTCCACGGACGAGAGCCTGCCGCTCGAAGCGGGCACAAAGGTCTGCGCCATCCACGCCGTCGGGTTGATGGGCGAGACGAAGAAGGAGAAGGAGGTCTGCTGCTGGTCGAGCGCAGTGCTGCCGCTGTTGGCGAGCTGCACGTCGCCGGGGCTCGCCGTCAGGTCAACGGACGTGCCCGCGCCCGTCTGGAAGTCGGCCTGCGTCGTGTCGGTCAGGCAGGCGTGGGCCGGCGCCGCGGAGAGCGAGAAGTCCTGCGTCGTCGTCGCGCCGCTCGTCACCGTCACGCCCTGCGCGGTGCTGCTGTTGAAGCCCTGCGCCGAAGCCGTCACGCCGTAGCTGCCCGGCGCAATCTCGGCGAACGAGTAGAAGCCCGAGGCGTCGGCCGTCGTCGTGTTCGAGCCGGCGTTGACGGTCGCGCCGCCGATGGCGTTGTTATTGGAGTCGCGCACGGTGCCCTGCAAGGTGCCGGGCGCGACGGGCGCGGCGATGGAGATGTCCCACAGCCCGCGGCCGTGCGTGGCGATGCGGAGCGTGCGGCTAGGCTGGTGAATCGCCATGTCGAAGACCGCCACGCGCGGCAGCCCGTTGCTGAAAGGCTCCCACGTCGCGCCGCCGTCCGCCGAGCGGTAGACGCCGATGTCCGTGCCCGCGTAGAGCATGTTCGAGTCGGCCGGGTCAACGGCGAACGCGTCAACGGGAACGTCGGGAATCTGGCCGGCGTCGAGCCCCGTCCACGTCGGCGCGGCGGAGTTGAGGTCGGTCGTCTTGTAGACGTGCGCGGTCGTCGAGTTGCCGAAGAAGCCCGCGAGCGTGACGTAGGCCGTGTTCTGGTTGTTCGGGTCAACCACGACGCGCGAGACGTACTTCGCAGGGATGGCGCCGGTCACGTCCGCCATCGGATTGGCGCCGGTCGTCGTGCGGTAGACCTTGCCGTTCGAGAGGCCGACGATGCGTACGGCGTCGTTCTGCGGCGAGATGCCGATAACCGAGACCGCGACGCCCGAGACGAACTGCTGGCTGACGGCCGTCATCGTCGTGCCGTTGTTGGCCGAACGATACAGGCGGTCGGTGCCGAAGTAGAGCGTGTTCGGGTTGCCGGGGCCGAGCGCCATCGGCGCGTAGAACTCTACGGCCGAGTCGTTGCAGGAGAGGCCGTTAGAGGTTCCGCCGCACCCGAGGAACGTCCAGTTCTCGAAGGCGGTCGAGCTGGTCGTCGTGGCCAGCCCGACGATGCCGCCCGTGCCGACTTGATTGTAGTAGGTGTGGTACTGGCGGACGGTCGTCGTGTTCGTCGCGTTCTGGTCAATCAGCGCGAAGCCGCCGTCGCCGTAGTCGGTGCGCGTCCAAGTGCCATCCGCGCGCATCCGCTCGGTGCCGTTGTCCTGCGTGCCGCCGATGGAGTAGTTCGCGTCAATCGGGTGACGAGCGACGGACTGGAACTGCGTGGCGTTGAAGCCCGCGTTGTTGAGCGAATTCCAAGTGGCCGCCGCGTCCGTGGACTTCCAGACGCCGCCGTCGCTGCCGAACCAGATGTTGTTCGCGTTCTGCGGGTCTATCTCGATGGCGTGGCTGTCGGCGTGGAGGCCGTTCTGCACCTTCGTAAAGGAAGCGGTGCCGGTCGCGTTGGTGGACTTCTTGATGATGGCCGAAGAGGTGCCGTCGGCGCTCCCGCCGATGTAGAGGACGGCCGCGTTGTTCGGGTCAACCGCGATGGGCATGTCGTAGAAGCACTGGCCGCCGCAGTAGCCGTTGGCCGCGGTCAGCGTCGTCCACGTCCCGCCGTTGTTGGTCGTGCGCTTCAGCGTGCCGCTGCCGTCGCTGATGCCTGCGTAGGCGGTGACGGTCGTCCCCACCTTGTTGACGGCGAGCTCGACGCGCGCCGTGGCCGAGGTCGTCCCCGCCGAGAGCACCTGCGAGAAGATCGGCGTGGCCGCGAGCGCGTTCGTCGAGCGATAGACGCCGCCGTCGTTCGCCGTGCTGAAGCCGACGATGCTGGCCCAGAGGACGTTCGGGTTGCCGGGCTCGAACTCAAGGTCGGTCGCGCTGCGGTTGCCCGAGTTGGCCGTGGCGGTGTTGAGCTTCTGGAAGGTCGCGTTCGCGGAGGTCGCGTTCGTCGAGCGGTAGACGCCGCGCGCGGAAGCCTGCGTCGGATTCACGTCGCAGCCGATGCCGCCGATGCCGCCCGAGTTGACGGCGAGGAAGATCGTGTTGGGGTCGGTCGGGTGGACGAGCACCTTCGAGATGGAGCGGCCCGTCAGCACGTCGGCGCCGGTCGAGGTCTCCTGATTGAAGGGGCCGGACATCACCGGCGACGCGGAGTCGGCGTTGTCAATGCGGTAGACGCCGACGCCGAAGAAGGTGTCGCAGCCGAAGTTGCCTTCGCCCGTGCCGACGTAGATGGTCGAGGGCTGAGACGGGGCGATGGCGATGGAGCCGACGGCGAGCGTCTGCGCGTTGTCGAAGATGGCCGTCCAAGTCTGGCCGCCGTCCGTCGTGCGGTAGACGCCGCCCTGCGCCGTGCCGACGTAGGCGATGTTCGAGTTCGACGGGTGGATGGCGATGGCCGTGACGCGGCCCGAGACGGCCTGCTGCACGCTGAAGGTCTGGCCGTTAGGGATGGGCGCGGGGCCGACCGAAGTCCACGTGGGCAAAGACTGCGCGCTCAACGTCGTCGTCGCGCTGACCGTCGCGCCGCTCATCGTCGGCGAGTCGGCCGCGGCGGAGTTGGTCGTGGCGAAGTTCTCGTTGGTCGCGGTCGTCTTGTCGGGACGGCCCGACTGCCGCTCAAGCTGGCGTATGGCGCGGCCGCGCGCGCCGGGGTCGAAGGGCTTGCCGCGCTCGACGCCGCGCAGGCGGTTGATGTGCTCTTCGCGTCGGCGCAGGTACTCTTCCTTGTCAATCTTGCCCGCCATGAAGCGGGGCACGTCGGCGTCGTCGGCGCCTTCTTCTTCCTCTTCTTCCGCGTCGGCGCGCTGCTGGCCTTGCGCCTGTGTCTGCGCGGCGGGGACGGCTGCGGCCGCCGCCTTCGACGCCGCGGGGTTAAGAGGCGTGTTGTTAAAAATGGTTTCGATTACTTTTGCCGAGGAGGGTACGGAGAGGGCGGCGCTGGCCGCGACTGCTACAAGGACGAGGAGCGCGGCCAAGCGGGCGGCCTTCCCCTTCGCACGCAGTTTTCTGACAGGACGCATCTTGCTCAAAATGATGTATTTCCTTTCGTGTGGTGAGACCCGGCTGGGTACGTTTCGGCCATGAGGTTACAGCGAGACTTTCAGCCTACGGGGCCGTAGGCGCGAACGGTTAAAGAGAGCCGGCAGTCCCGCAGGCAGACGGCGCCGACGGTCGGAGCCCCGAGAGTCGAGACTCGGAGATAACGTACGTTGAGCGACAGAGACGGCCGGGCAGGGTCGCCCGCCGCCCCCTTTTCTGGGACGTGAGACCACGCCTTGAAGGACGACGGGCCTTTGAAGTACGAGCGCGGCTGGGAGTTGCCTGCCGGAGGGATGATCGGCAAGAAATTTTTCGACGCCGTCAGAGCCGGGCGCGCGTTTTACTGCACGGGGCGCGCAATCGGCCGCACGCCGCGCGCGCTTCGCCGCATCGTGCGACGAAGGCGGCCGCCGACGTGATAGTCTACGCGGAAGCGAGGATGAACACTTCTCCCACAGCGACGGTTAAATCTGACGTGCCGCGCGGCGCGACGACACGCCGCCGCAGGCTTCCGAGGTGGGGACTCTTCGCAGGCTTCTGGCTCTGCTTCGGGCTGCTCAACGCGAGCCAGCTCTATCTGGGCCTGCGCATGGAGAACTTCCCCGTCCCCGTCGGGCGCATGTTCGCGACGGAGTTGATCGCGTGGGGCGCATGGGCGCCGCTGACGGCGTTCGTGCTCTGGCTCGGGCGGCGCTTCCCTTTGGAACGCTCGGCGCTGGCGCGCGGCCTGCTGGTTCACGTCCCCGCGTGCCTGCTCGTCGCCGCCGCGCACCTCGCGTTTTTCGAGTACGTCGTGATGCTGCTCGAACCGTTCGGCCCCGACCGCCACCCGCGCCCCTTCGGCGAGCGCTTCCTCGGGCGCGCGACGAGCCAGCTCCACATCGAGCTGCTCATCTACGCGGCGACGCTCGGGCTCGGCTACGCCGTCAGCTACTACGCGCGCTTCCGCGAGCGCGAGCGCCGCGCCTCGCAGCTCGAAGCGCAGCTCGCGCAGGCGCAGCTTCAGGCTTTGAAGATGCAGCTCCACCCGCACTTCCTCTTCAACACGCTGAACGGCATCGCGGGACTGGTGCGCGACAACAAGAACCGCGCGGCCGTGGACATGCTCGCCGGCCTCTCAGACCTCCTGCGCTACACGCTTGAGAACGCGGGCAAGCAGGAGGTGCCTCTGAAGGAGGAGTTGGAGTTCTTGGAACTCTACCTCGGCATACAGCAGATGCGCTTCCCCGACCGCCTGCGCGTCGAGATGCGCGTCGCGCCCGAGACGCTCGACGCGCTCGTGCCGAACCTTATTCTTCAGCCGCTCGTCGAGAACGCCATCCGCCACGGCATCTCGAAGCGCGCGACGCCCGGCACCGTCGGCGTCCAAGCGGAGCGCGACGGCGAACACTTACGCGTCAACGTCTATGACGACGGCCCCGGCCTTAAAAGTAACGGCGGCGCGGGCGGCGGCGTCGGCCTCTCGAACACGCGCGAGCGCCTTCAGCAGCTCTACGGCGAGCGCCAGCGCTTCACGCTCGCCGAACGCGAGGGCGGCGGCGTCGAGGCCGCGCTCGCCATCCCTTTCGTGCGCGCGGAGAGTGAGTGAGCGATGACGGACGCGCCCGCGAAGAAGAAGAAGATACGCACGCTCGTCGTGGACGACGAGCCGCTCGCGCGGCGCAACCTGCGCCTGCTGCTCGCAAGCGACTCCGACATCGAAGTGATAGGCGAGGCCGCGAGCGGGCGCGCGGCGATTGAGATGATACGCGACTACTCGCCCGACCTCGTCTTCCTCGACATACAGATGCCCGAGTTGGACGGCTTCGGCGTGTTGGAAAAGATAGAGGCGGCCGAGATGCCTGTCGTCGTCTTCGTCACGGCCTTCGATCGCTACGCGCTGCGCGCCTTCGAGTTCCACGCGCTCGACTACCTCTTGAAGCCGTTCGACGACGCGCGCTTCGAGAAGGCGCTCCGCCGCGCCAAGGAGCAGGTCGCGCAGCGCGACATCAAAGACCTGAGCAGCCGCCTCATCGCGCTCTTGGAAGGGCGCGGCGAGCCTTCGGCGGCGGGCGCCGACCAGCCGCGCTACCTCACGCGCCTGCTCATCAAGTCGGCGGGGCGCGTCTTCTTCCTCAAGGCCGACGAGATTGACTACGTCAGCGCCGAGGACTACTACGTCCGGCTCCACGTCGGGCGCAAAGGTCACCTGCTGCGCGAGACGATGGGCGAGCTTGAGTCGAAGCTCGACCCGGCGCGCTTCGTACGCATACACCGCTCGACCATCGTCAACCTTGAGCGCGTGCGCGAGCTTCAGCCGCTCTTCAACGGCGAGTACGCAGTCCTTCTCTCGGACGGGACGGAGCTGAAGCTCAGCCGCTCGCGCCGCGAACACCTCGAACGACTGCTCGGCGCCGGCCGCCTCTGAACGCGCTCGCCCCCGCCCGCCGCCGCTCGCTGCAAACCCCTCGCACTTCGCTGCAAAGTCGTAACGCCGTGGGGGCCGTCCGTCCTATCCTCGCACGCGTCGTTAACACGCCCGCCCGCCGAGCAGGAGGAACGCGTTGAAGCTCATCATCATCACACTCGCCATGCTGACCGCGCCGTGCTGGCTCTGCCTCTCCGCAGAGACGCAGGAGCAGAAGCCTCAGCCGCCCGCCCAACAACAACAGCAGAAGCAACAGCAGCAACAGCACCGCATGGAGATTCCCGCGGACGCGGCCTTCTATCAGGACGTTTCGTGGTCGCCCGACGGCCGGCGCCTCGCCTTCACGATGCTCAGGGGTGAGAGCGGCGGCCGTTGGAGCCTCTACGTGATGAACGCCGACGGCACGCACGTCGAGCGTCTGCCGACGCCCGAGGGGATGGACACCTTCTACACGGCTTGGTCGCCCGACGGCCGCCGCATCGCCTTCGGCGCGAAGCGCGGGCGCGAAGAGAAGGCAGACATCTACGTCATCGGCGCCGACGGCACGGGACTCAGGCAGTTGACCAACGACCCGGCCGGCGACAACACGCCCGCGTGGTCGCCCGACGGACGGCGTATCGCCTTCATCTCAGAGCGCGAAGGGCCGCACCAGATTTACGTGATGAACCCGGACGGCTCGAACCAGACGCGCCTGTCTCACGACGAGTCGCGCCTCTTCAACCCGCAGTGGTCGCCCGACGGCCGCCGCATCGTCTACTACGCCGAGAAGGGCGACCATCAAGACCAAGTCTGGGTGATGAACTCGGACGGGTCTGAGCCGAAGCTCCTCACGAACGGCGTCGGGCACAACATCTTCCCCGCGTTCACGCGCGGCGGGCGCGAGATCATCTTCTGTTCGAAGCGAGACGGCGCCGAGAAGTCGAGCGTCTACACGATGAAGGCCGACGGCACGGAGATGAAGAAGCTGGCGCCGGCCGAGGGCTTCTACGCGCGCCCCTCGCCCGACGGCGCGCGCGTCGCCTTCACCACGCAGGGCTTTCCGAAGAATGGCATCTACGTCGTGGGCGCGGACGGCGCCGGCCTCAAGCGCCTGACCCCCTAACGTCCGACGCTTAAGTGAACTCTTGATAAGGAGAGATATCAGATGAAGAACCCGAAAACGTCTTTGAAGAGAACCGTGCCGGCGCTCGTCGTCGCTCTTGTGTTCGCCGCGACGGCGGCGCGCGCGGCCCTGTACCTCCCGCTCTCGACGCTCGAAGACGGCCGGGAGCGTCTGGCGTCGGCGCGCGAGGAGCAGAAGCAGGCCGAGGCGAAGGAGGCCAAGGCGGAGAAAGATGAAAAGGACGCCCCGCGCAACCTCGCCATCTTCATCTTCGACGGCGTGCAGATCATTGATTACACCGGCCCGTTCGAGGTGCTGGGCCAAGCGCACGACGCGAACAAGCGGCTCTTCAACGTCTACACGGTCGCCGAGAAGGCCGACCCCGTCACGACGAACATGGGCATGACGGTCATCCCGAAGTACACCTTCGAGAACATGCCGAAGGCGGACGTGCTGGTGCTGCCCGGCGGGCGGGTCGGCCCGGGCGTCGAGAACCCGAAGGTCATCAAGTGGGTGCAGGACACTGCGGCGGGCGCCGAGTACGTGATGTCGGTCTGCAACGGCGCCTTCTACCTCGGCAAGGCCGGACTGCTCGACGGCAAGACCGCGACGACCTTCTACGGGTTGATTGATGACCTGAAGGAGCTGGCGCCGAAGGCGCGCGTCGTCACAGACCAGCGCTTCGCCGACAACGGCAAGATCATTACGACCGCGGGACTCTCCTCGGGCATTGACGGCGCGCTCCACCTCATCGAGCGCGTCGCCGGGCGCGGCTACGCGCAGGAGGTCGCGCTCAACCTTGAGTACAACTGGCAGCCCGACGCAGGGTACGCGCGCGCCAGCTTCGCCGACCGACACCTGCGGAAGGCGCTCGGGCGCGAGGGCTTCAAGCTCCCCGAGGGCACGGGCTGGAACGTCTTGGGCCAGAGCGGCGGGCGCGACGACTGGGAGAAGGTCTGGGAGGTGCGGCTCTCGACGACGCCCGAAGGTCTGCTGAAGATTATAGACGCCAAGCTGGGCGAGAGCTGGTCGCGTCTGCCTGAGAGGGGCGCGGCCGGCGGCGACGCGCGGTCGCTCTGGAAGTTCGCCGACGAGGAGGGCAAGACGTGGAGCGCCGTCTCGCGCGTCGAGCGCGTGGCGGGCACGCCCGACACGTTCAAGCTTTCCATACGCCTCGCGCGTCAGGGCGCGGCGAGCGCGTCGCTCGAATAGGTCTCGCCTTCGCGGCAAGACATAGAACATCAAGCCCGGCCGTGAAGCGTCAGGATGCTTCACGGCCGGGCTTGATGATTTCTTCGCAGGTGGGGAGCCGCTATTTGTCGCTCGTGTCGGCGGCCAGTTTGACGGTCTTGGGGTCAACCGTTATCTCCTGCAAACGTTTGGCGGCTTCGGGCGTGAGGGATTCCTGATAGCGCCCGCCGAGGTATTTAGCCAGAAACTTCTCGGTCAGCGCCATCATCGCCATCCTGTTAACGGGGCGCACGATGCCGTGGCCCTCGTCGGGCAAGACCATGTACTCGACCGGGAATCCCCTGTCGCGCAGCGCGACGACGACCTGATCGGCCTCGCGCTTTTTCACGCGGGGGTCGTTCGCGCCCTGCACGACGAGCAGCGGGGTCTTAATCCTGTCGGCGTGCGTCAGCGGCGACTGCCGCATGAGCTGCGCTTTGCCTTCCGCGTCGGTCGGGTCGCCCATGCGCTTGTAGAAACGGATGCGCTCCGACTCCCAGTAGGCCGGGACGGCTTCGAGCAGTGACAACAGGTTGGACGGGGCCGCAATCGCCACCGCCGCCGCGTAGAGGTCGGGCGTGGAGGTCACGCCCGCGAGCGTCGCGTAGCCGCCGTAGGACGCGCCCATGATGCCGATGCGCTTCGGGTCGCTGATGCCTTGGCTGATTAGATACTTCGCGCCCCACGTCAGGTCGTCCTGCATCTTCTCGCCCCACTGACGGTTGCCCGCGTCCACAAACTTCTTGCCGTAGCCGGTCGAGCCGCGGAAGTTCGGACTGAGGACGGCGTAGCCGCGGTTCGCAAGGAGCTGCGACATGGAGTCGTAAGCCCAACCGTCGCGCGCCCAAGGCCCGCCGTGCGGGAGGATGACGGTCGGAAGGTTCTTCGGCGCGAGCCCCCTCGGCAGGGTCAGGTAGGCGGGAATCTCCAACCCGTCCGACGACTTGTAGCGAACCGTCTTCACTTCGGCGAGCGATTCGCGCGGCAGCTTCTCGCGGACGCGGTATTGCAGCTCCAACTTCTTCGACCTGCGGTCGAAGAGGTACATCTCCCCGGGCTCCCTGTCGCTGACGGCCGCGATGAGCCAGACCGCCTCGTCGCCGGTGGACGTGGTGAAGCTCAGTTCCTTGTTCGGCAGCTTCTTCTGCAAAAACTTGTAATCCGCCGCGAGCGCCCCGTCCTTGAAGTAGTAACGCTGGCGGTCGTCAACGTAGCGCGTGAAGAGCAGTTCGTCGGTCACGTCAGAGAAGGCCGCGTCCTCCAAATCAACGCGGCTCGCGGGGTCGGATTCGACCGATTCCTCTCTGCCCGTCTCGGGGTCGAACAGGACGAGCCTCGTCAGGTCTACGCCTTCGCCCTTGTTGGTAATCATGTAGACGCGGCGGTTCTCTTTGTCGAAGTGGACGGGGTTGCAAGTCTCGAAGACGCTGCACGAATAGACCTTCGTGAACCTGCCGTCGGCGTCCACCCTGAGCACTTCCTTGTCGCCGCTCTTGGTCGAGCGCGTGGCGAGGCGCAGCCGGTCTTTGTTGTCGAAGAGCCAGCCCGTCAGCCGCTCCGTGTTCTGTCGAACCAGCGTGCGCTCGCCCGTGGAGATTTTGACTTTGTACAGGTCGTGCCAAGCCGGGTCTCGGTCGTTAATGCCGACGTAGACCGCGTCGGGCTCGGCGCGGGGCACGCTGTAAAGTGCGGTCTTGACCTTCTCCGAGTTGGTCAGATTGCGCGCGGCGGGGACTTCCGCGCCGGCCGGCGGCTGCTCGCCGGGGCTGACGGCGTAGAGGTTGAAATTCTCGTCGCCGCCGTGGTCGTTGACGAACAGGATGAACTTGCCGTCACGGCTCCAGAAGAAATTTCTGACGGGGCGCCTTGGCTCGTTCGTCAGAAGGCGCGCGTTGGCGAACGGCTCGTCCGCGCGCTTGACCCAGATGTTCAAAGTGTCCTTGTAAGGCTTGAGGAAGGCGATGAACTTGCCGTCCGGAGAAATCTGCGCCCGTGCAATCTCCGGATTGCCTAAGAAGATTTCACGGTCAATCAGCGGCGGCAGGCCGCTCTGCGCAGAGACGGTCGTGGCGAGCGTAAAAATGAAGGACAGCGCGCAGAGTAAACTTCTGGCCGTCCGAGGCGTGCGAGGTTGTCTAAGCATTTCAGTAAGCTCCCGGCAGGTGTCTGTAAACGGTTCCGCCGACCCCGCGACGGGCCGGCCCCAGATACATAAACGTGCGGGAGGGCGGAGTATTAACGCCGGCCGTTAATTTCTATTCGCCCGCGTAGCTAATCTCCTGCCGGCGTATGTGAAGGCCGGCGAGGGCGAGCGTCAGCGCGGTGAAGACGAGCAGGCTGGGGACGGAAATCCACGCGGGCGTCGGCTCGGCGAGTATGGCGAAGGGGCCGGACGGCGGAGGGACGGGCACGAGCGAGTGCAGGTAATGAATGACGCTCGCCTTCTTCAGCAGCGGCGGCAGCAGAAAGTTTATCCACTCCCAGCCGTAGATGAGCCCGGCCGGGATAATCGGGTTCCTGAAGAACAGCCCGACGAGCAGAAAGACCGCGCCGTAACCGACGCACGCGAGCACCGTGATGCCTGCGTAGGTGAGCGCCTGCCCGAGGCCGGGGCCGTTGAAGACGTACTCCATGCTCTGCGAAGGGAAGAAGCCGAAGTATACGAGGGCGAACGCGCCGAGCGTCGTGATGCAGAACAGCGTGGCGGTCGCCACCAGCCCCGACAGGTATTTCCCGACAACCAGCACCTCGCGCCGCACGGGCGCGAGGAAGTAGTAGTGCAAACTCCGGTCAACGACCTCGCCGCGGAACAGGTTCATGAAGACCCAAGCGCAGCCGAAGAAGAGGAGCGTGCGCAGGATAAGCGCGCCGTAGATGACGGAGTAAGTGGTGTTCAACTCCGCGAAGCTCCTGAACGCGCCGTCGGACTCCTGCACGAGGGCGGCCGCCGCCGCGAGCACCACGAGCGGCATCCCCGCTAGCGCGTAGAGCAGCAGGGCGCGCCGCCCGAGGAAGTTCTTCTTGAGTTCGAGGCGCAGGACGGCGAGCGTCTGCCGCGCCCGGAGCGACCAGTCATGATTCGCCGCCTCGCCCACTGCCGCACGCTTCTCCCTCGTCTCAACCGTTGAACTCAACTTACACGCCCTCCGTCGGAACTAATCAGGTACTGGTAAACGGCGTTCAGGTCGTCGTCCGCCGGCGCGACCGATTCGACCCGCAGGTGATTCTCCGCCACGAGCCGATTGAGCAGGAGGTAGAAGTCGTCGGGCCGGCGCGTCTTGACGAAGAGCCCCTGCCGGTCGTCGTGGATGCGCGCCTCCGTGACGTGCTCGTGCTCGAAGAGTCGCGCGGCTAAGACCTGCGGGCGGTCGCAGCGCACGAGTATCTGCATCGGGTGCTCTTCAATCTCTTCGCGCACGCCCTGCACGCCGCCCTCCGCGACGACGTAGCCGTTGTGCATCAGCACTACGCTGTCGGACATCATGTCAACTTCGTGCAGGATGTGGCTTGAGATGACGAGGTACAAGCCTTCGGCCGCGAGCGACTGGAACAGTCGGATGATCTCGGCGCGCGCCATCGGGTCGAGCCCGTTCAGGGGCTCGTCGAGGATGAGCACCGAAGGGTTGTGCGCGATGGACTGCGCCAGCCGTATGCGCTGCCGCATGCCTTTGCTGTAGCCCGCCACCTTGCGTTCGGCCGCCTCCTGCATCGAGACGCGCTCGATGGCCGCCTGCGTCAGGTCGCGCACCTCGCGCCGCGCGTAGCCGTGGACGCCGAGGTAGAACTCGATGAACTCGCGCCCGGTCACGCCGCGCGGGAAGGAGTCGAACTGCGAGCAGTAGCCGACCTTGCGGAAGAGTCTCTCAGGGTCGCCCGGGCTCGTGCCGAGCACGCTGATCTTTCCGCGCGTCGGCCTGAGCAGCCCGGTCATCAGGTTCATGAGGGTCGTCTTGCCCGAGCCGTTCGGGCCGACGAGGCTCGTGATGCCCGGCGCGATGGAGAGGTTGACGCGGTTGACGCCGAGTATCTCGCCGTAGAATTTCGAGACGCCGTCGAAGACGATCATCCGCTCCGAAGTCGCAGCCGCCGCCGCAGCCGCCGTCATTTGACCACCTCGTAAGCGCGAACCTTGCGCGCGAGCAGCAGGACGCAGACTAGACAGACGAAGGCAAGCACCAGCCAGCAGGCCCACAGCGGCGGCTCGCGCAGCACTACGTCGGCGAACCTGTTGCCCCACGCGTCCTCTATCGTAAAGCGGCCCACCTCCCGCGTGAAGTGGCCGAAGAGCCCGCGCCAGACGTTCCTTATCAGGGCCGCGGGGCTGATTAAGTTCCCCATCATCGTCATGAACAGGCCGTTGACGGCCGCGCCGAAGGCGGACGGGATGAAGAAGAGCCCGAGCAGCGCGCCGCTCGCCACGACGCGCCAGCGCACCCACGCCGAGACCGCCAGCGCGAGCAGCGAGAGCAGCACTATCCACACCATGCTCGCGGCGAAGATTGAACCCGCCATCCAAAAGTTCGACGCGAACCAGCGCGCGCCTTCGAGGTACGATTGCAGCAGGAAGAGCAGGAGCCCCGGCACCCACGTCACGCACGACAGCAGGATGACGAGCACCGCCGCCTTGCCGAGCACGTACTCGGCGCGCGAGAACGGGCGGCACAGGTAGAGCGGCAGCGCGTTGTTCGCAAGGTCGCGCGAGACGAGCACCGGGCCGACGAGCACCGCGAGGACGAAGGCGAGCCAGCCCTGCACTTCGACGTAGTACTGGAAGAAGGACGCGTTAATCGGCAGCAGCTCGCGCACGTCAATCTGCATCAGCGCGATAGCGTTCGTGTTGTGGTGCAGGTAGATGAGAATCGCCGCGACGAGCGGGTAGATGAAGCACAGGCAGTAGAGCGCGGTGAAGAACTTCGACCCGAACACGTCTCTGAGCGCGTAGCGAGGCAGCACGAGGAAGCGCGACCACTCCGGCGTGAGCGTGCCCTCGTACCGCCCGTAGCTGTTTTCAAATACGGCCATCGCCGTCACCCCCTTTGGCCGCGCCGCCCTCTTCGCCCTCCATCGCCTTGAGGAAGATGTCTTCGAGCGAGTCGCGCTTGTAGTCCAGCCGGCGAATCTGAATCTGCCGCTTGAAGGCGAGGCGGTAGAGGTCTTCGATCTCCACGCCGTCCTGCATCACGAGCTTGATGCGCCGCTCGCCCGCGAGCGCGTACTCGCAGCCCAAGCCCCCGACCGCTTCGGCGAACGCCGCGCGGTCGCCCCCGCGCGTCTCAAGCTCGATGAACTTGCGGTTGGCCTTGCGCTCTTCGTCGAGGTTGCAGTTGGCGGCGATGCGTCCGTCCTTCAGGACGAGGATTTCGTCGCAGCACTCCTCCACGTCGCGCAGCAGGTGCGACGAGAGCAGGATGCGCGCCCGGCCGCTGTCGCGTATCTCCTGAATGAGACGAATCATGCGGCTGCGTGTCGGCGGGTCGAGCCCGTTGGTCGGCTCGTCCAAGATGAGCAGGCGCGGCCCGTGGACGATGGCCTGCGCGAGCTTGGCGAGCTGCTTCATGCCGAGCGAGTAGGTGTCAACCGAGCGGTAGCGCGCTTCGCCCAAGCCGACGTAGAAGAGTGCCTCGTGCGCGCGTTCGAGAGCCGCCTCGGAGGGGATGCCGGAGAGCTCGGCCATCAGCCGGACGAAGCGGACGCAGGACATCTTGGCGATGAACGAATCGCGCTCGGGCATGTAGCCGACCTCCGCGCGGAGGCGCTTGGCGTCCGTAGCGATGTCTTCTCCGAGTATGCGCACGCTGCCGGCGCTGGGCGGGTGAAAGCCGAGCAGCGTGTGGATGAGCGTCGTCTTCCCCGCGCCGTTCGGGCCGAGCAGGCCGACGGAGCGGCCCTTCACCGACCCGCTCAAATCCTTGAGGATCGCTCGCCTGCCGAACGTGACGCACAGACCGTTGAGTTCGATTACGGGGTTCATAATCTGGTGAGACTACCTACGTTCTCAAGCGCGAGCGGGTTCTATTTGAGTGAATGTGAAGTGAGCTTTCAAGGCAGAGACACGGAGACACAGAGTCACAGCTAATTTGAAATTTCAAATTTGAAATTTGAAATTCCTGAAGCCGTGTCTCTGTGTCTCCGTGGTTCAACCTCTCCCACTTACACTCAACGCTTCGGCTCGTCCTTGTCGCTCAGCGCGTTCATCATAATGTTCTGCATCGCGAACGAGTTCGGCAGGCCGAGCAGGCTGTCGGGACTCAAGCCGAACGGCCCGCCTTCGGTGTTCGCCGCGAGCGTGATGCGGTCGCCCTGCGCGTATGCGTAGGCCAGAGTCGGCGGCATCGAGGCGGCGTTGGCCAGCGCCCCCCGCTGGCTCTCGGGCGCGCGCTCCGCCAGCGGGCGCAGCACGGGCGCGAGGTCGTGGTAGAAGATCGCCGAGAAGTTGGCGTTCCCGTCCTCCGGCATCGTCTCTCTGAAGCGCGGCGAACGCAAGAGGGTGACGCCGGACTCGCGGTACTTCAGTGCGCGATCCAGCAGCGCGCGGCTCGGCGTGACGACGAGGTAGCCGTTGGCGAAGGTGTAGTGCACTTCGAGCCCGAAGTCCGCCGAGCGCAGCGTGTAGACCGTGCGCCCGCCTTCGTTCGTGTTCTCCCAGCGCAGCCCGCCCTTGCCGTTCTGCGCGGCCCACGCGTTCAGCTTCTCGACCACGCGCTCAAGCGAGCTTTGCAAGTGCGTCTGGTCGTCCACCTCGACGATCATCTTCCAAGAGGGCGTCGGGAGCAGCGGGCCGTCTATGGCGAAGGCGAACTCGCCGCCGAGCGGCGCGGCCAAGTCGCGCCGGATTTCTAGCCCCTGCTGCGCCTCTATCTCGCGCAGTTGGCGGCGCAAATCGGGCTGCACCGTTTCGAGGAAGCCGAGCAGGTCGTCAACCAGCAGCTCGGGCTCTTTGACGACGAAGGCGGTCGCCACGTTCGCGTCCGGCGAGACGAACTCAAGCGAGCCCATCGCGCCCGGCGCGGCGAGCCACGAGGCGATGCCGCGGCGCGGCTCGTTGAAGGTGAGCACGGCACGGCTCTGCGTCTTCTCGTTCACGTCCTTCTGCTCGATGACGAGGTGTTTCAGGCTCGTCAGCCCGAGCCGTCGGAAGCCCTCGGCGCGCTCGGCGCCGCCCGGCTTATCGCCGTCCTCGTGCGCGACCTGACCGACGAGCTTCTCAAGGTCGGCGGCGACGACGAGCCCCGCGCCCTCTCGGTAGACTTCGGCGAGACGCGTGTGGAAGGACGTGCCGACGAAGCGGTTCGCGCTCGTGTTGTCGAGCGTCGTCGCGAGCTGGCGCAGGTTTTCGAGCTGCGGCGACGCGGCGAAAAGGTCGTTGCGAATCCAGACGAAGATTTCGCCGTTGCCGGCAGCGCCGCTCGCCTGCGGGGCGGCCGCGAGCGGGTCGGCGACGATGCGAATACGCGGGCCGTCCTTGCCTTCGCGTGCGAGCTGTGCGACCTGCCCTTCGAGGTACGGGCGGAACTCGGCCGCGTTCTTCAGCTCGCCGAGGACGAGGACGTTGCCCGGCTCGTTCTTGGCGTCGAGTCCCACGCTGACGACGACCTCGTCGCCGAGGTACGCGCCGAACTCGCGCACGCGCCCGACTATCTGGTCGGCCCCCGCGCCCTGCCCTTCTTTCTTCCACCACTCTTTGAGCGCGGGGTTCTGGTTGATGCGCTCCTGCATGACGCGGTACGACTCGGAGAGCTGCTGGCTGAGGTTCGGCAGCGCGGCGTAAAAGACGGTGCCTTCGGGTACGAGGTCGAGGAAGCGCGAAGAGTAGCGCACGCCGGGGCGCGGGACTCTCGCGTTGATGTCCTTCCGCAGCCCCGTCAACGAGGCGGCGAGCTGCGTGTAGCGCGCGGCGTTGCGGCTCCACGCGACCTCCTGCGCGAGCGGGACGGTTTCGAGGCGCGCGTCGGTCGTCACCTGATCGCCGGGGTGCAGCACGTCGTCCTTGCCGGCGTGATCCACGTGGACTTCGCCTTCAACGACCGAGACGCGCGAGCCCTTCGTGCCGCTGCCGACGAAGAAGATCGTGCCCGTCACGGAGACGAGCGAGTCGGGCGTGGCGACGTAGAGGTGGCGCTCGTGCTGCTTCGCAGCCTCGACGGCCACGTCGCCGCGTTCGAGCTGGACGGTCACGCCCTTCATGTTCTCGCTGACCGACACCTCGCTGCGCTCGCGCAGCTCGACGCGCGAGCCGTCCGCGAGGCGCAGCACGGCGTTCGAGTCTTTGGCCGTCCGCACGCGCTCGCCCTTCTGAATCTGCTCGCCAGCGCGGAGCGCGCGGCTCTCGGTCTCGGAGACGCGGTAGAGTTCGCCGTCCGCGCTCTCGACCGTGGCGGCGAGCGTCCGGCCGGAGAGGTCGAGGCGCTCGACGTAGAAGAGCGCGGCGAGTCCGAAGCAGAGCAGCAGGCCGGCGGCGATGCTCCAACGCCACACGGGGCCGAGCGTCGTTCGCTTGACCGGCCGAGGGTTAACTTGCGATGCGCGCGCCGACACACGCTGCTCGCCCGTGCGCGCCGCCTTCAGAGCCTTGCGGCAGGGGATGCACTCGTGCGTGTGGTCTTCGAGCAGCAGGGCGCGCGCGGGCGAAAGCTCCCCGCGCAGATATGAAGGGATGAGCGACTGGTAGTCTGCGCAGCCGCCGATGCGTTCGGCGGGCGCCGTGGCGGCGGCCGGCGACTCGATTAAATTCTCGCCCGCCGCCTGCTCGGAGATGCGCGCCCAGACGCGCGAGGCCGCCGTATCAACGGCCGACTGCTCGACACTCTCGTCGCGGACGCCGGCCACAACCTCGTCTAAAATGGCGTCAAGCTCTTTTCTGTTGCGCTTCATGACTGTTTCTCCAAAAACTTTCCGATCTCACGGCGAAGGCGCGTGCGCGCGCGGTGGAGCGTGACGCCGACCACCGTCGGCGAAGTGCCGAGGAGTTCGGCGATCTGGTTATTGTCGTAGCCCTCGAAGTAGCGCAGCGCGAAGACGGTCGCGGCGCGCTCGCCGAGCTTCGCGACCGCGTGGCGCAAGAGCGCGCGCAGCTCGCGGTCGTCGTGCTCCTCCTCCGGGCCGGAGTTCGGATTTTTCAACTCGCCCATTGACTCCACCGAGTCGAACGAGACCAGCCGCGCACGCGTGCGCCCGCGTATAAGGTCGAGCGCGGCGTTGACGGCGGCGCGGTGCAGGTAGCCCCCCGGATTCGCGAGGTCGGGCGTCTCGGCGTTCGAGGCCAGACGTAGAAAGACCGTCTGTAGAACGTCCTCCGCGTCCGTGACGCTTCCCGTAATGCGGTACGCGGCGCGGAAGACCCGCTCGTGGTGTTCGCGGAAGAGGCTCTCAAGCTCGCCCGCCCCCGCCGCGGGGGGGACAGCCTTTAAGCGGGCCGCGTTAGCTGCAACTGATGGCACATCGTTCTCCTTCACACCGTCACTGCACATACAACGCGCCCCGCAGCGGATTATTAACAAACCCGGGAATTTTATTTTCCTTCGACGCCCCGCCGCAACGCGACACCGGGCTCTAAGAGAACGGGCGGGACGTTCATCAAACGTCCCGCCCGTTCTCTCCAACGGCCGTCGAACCGGACGCGCTCAGCCCGACGCCCACAGCTCGACCTCCTCGTGCAGCCGCCCCGGCGTAGAGCGCCTGCGGATTTCGACGCGGCCTACCGTAGACGCCGCGTCGAGCAGGCTCGCCACGTTGCCGGAGAAGAACCGCTCCGAGGCAGAGTCTCCGTCGTCGCCGCGGCGGCCCGCCTGACGGTCGCGCGCCTGCTTCTCCTCCAACTTCGCGAACACTGCGTCGAAGGCTTCGGCCCTTCGATCCAGATGGATGACGGTCAACTCGTCCCACGCCGCGGGCGTGTTCGTTACTGCGGGCGTGTCTGTTCGCCCGCCCGGCCCCTCGCCCCCTCCCGCGAGCGCGGCATCGAGGAACGCGCCGTCGTTCGAGACGAGCAGGTCGCGCCCGCGCAGCGCGTAGCTGAGCTTCCAGCCGACGGCCGGCAGTTCCAGCTCACGCCTTCGCCGCGCGCCCTCGCCCGCGTCCGTCCACTTCAGCGCGGCCGACGCGCCCGACGCGGTCAGCCGCCCCGCGGCCAAAGCAGCGACCGCTTCTTCGAGCGCCGGACGGTCGAGCCCGCCGGGGTCTTCGAGCCTGAGCACCGCGAGCCTCCTGAACTCGACGAAGAGCGGGCCGTCGTGCGTGACGGCTCCTTCGGCCACGGCCCAGAGCGCCGGGTGCGCCCGCGCGAGCACGCGTTCGAGTCGCGCCGCGGCCGCGTCGTCCGCGTTGGCAACGCGCCCTTCAACTTCGTCGGACTCGTCGGGGTCGTCTATCGCCTCGTCGTAGTCGCCGTCGAGGTAAGAATAATCGTTGCCCCAACCGTATTCGGAGCCTCCTTCGTAGACCGGGTCGAACTCTTCGTGAAGGCGGCGCGAACGTCCGCCCCCGCCGCCTTCATCCGGCGCGCGTTCGACGAGCGCGTCTCTGACGAGCGACGAGGCGGACGCGGCGGACGCGCCGTCTGCCAGCACGCCGAGCTTCTCGTAGGCTGCGCCTACGGGGACGAGCGCGCGCAGCTCACGCACGTCACGCGGCGAGAGCGCGTCCGCGCGCCCCCGGCCGCCTTCGAGCAGGAACTCCCTGCGCTCGACCCAACTCCCTTCGCGCGCCTCGAAGTCGAAGAGGCCGGCGCGAATGCCCTTCAGCGACGACGCGTCCGCCATCGCCCAGTAGTGTTTGAAATAGTAATCGCCGCTGAGTCTCGTCTGATCCACCCAGACCGAGGCGAGGTGCGGGTCGAGAGCGCGGCTCAGAGTTTTGAACGAGGGGTCGTCGGAGAGGCGGTCGGCGCGCGACCTGCCGTTGACGTTGGCGAGCGCGCGCAGCATCAGTTCTTCGCTCGTCGCTAGCACGAAGCGCCCGCGCGCGAAGGCGAACAGGATTTTCTGCTTCTGCCGCCCGCGGTCGGCCTCCACGTCGCGGCCGTAGTAGACGGTTCCGTCCGGCAGCTCCGTCTTCTCGAAGTCGTCCGCGCTCTGGAAGAGTCGCGCGGCCAGAGCCTTCTCTTCGCTCACAGGCGCGACGAAGACCAGCTCCATACGGCCGATGTCGTAGACGGCCAGCGCGGCACTCTTCTCCGACGCCTCGACCAACATCTCAGCGTCGGGCGTGAACCCGATGGCGTCGCCGAACTCCGCCGCGCGCGCCGCGAGTTTCAAGCCGACGTGCCCGTCCGCGAACTGCCTGAAGTTCTCGCTCGTGAGGTAGCGCACTTTCAACTGCGAGCTGTCCCAGAGCCGCACGAGCGCGGGCAGGTCGGACGCCTGCGCGTAGACGAGCGCGCCGCGCGGACAGTCGTCGGCCAGCGCGTACGGCCCGGCCTTTCGCTTCGCGCCCGCGTACGCGAGCAGCGACGCGACGGCCACGACCATGAGCGCGGCCGACAGTGCCAATCTCGCGCGCGGCGCCTTCCGCGCTACGAACCGGCGTTGACGAAACGACCTTTCTGCTCGCTCCATACGAACTGCTCCTCGCTGACGGACGCGGGCTCTAAGACCTCGCTGCGCCTCGTCCTCCAATGCCTCGGCGCCTGATGCCAGACGCCGTCGCCCTCGCGCCAGTAGAGGTTCAAGGGCTCGGCGCCCGCGTACTTCAAGACCTCTTCGCGGCGCACGACGCGCATGCGCGCGGGCGTGCCCTCGGACGGCGGCACGAACTCGATTGACGCAGTCCGCCGACGCTTCACCTCCGACCAATCGGCGCCCGCGTAGCCGGCGATGGGCTCGATTGTCTCCTCCTCGACCTCCGCCACCTGCTCAAGCCGCCCGCACGCGAGACTGAGCAGGCGCGCACGCCGCGTGTAGCGCACTGCGTCGCCCGTGCTGTCGCGCACGAGGAGCAGTCGGCGGCCGGTGGCGGTCGCGTCCGGCGTCTCAAGCCAGTCCGCGTAAGGGTAGTCTTCAAACCTCAGCCAAGAGCTGACGGCGGCGACCGGCTTCCAGCCGCAGGCGCCCTGCTTCAGCACGACGGCGACGGGGCTGTCCACGCGTACGAAGGTGACGAGCGCCTCCTCGTCGGGCTCTTCGTCGAGGTTGACCCGCAGGAGCTTCACAGACTCGGCGCGCTCGGGAAAATCCCTGTCGCGCTCGAAGTCGTAGTAGGCGGTCGTCAACCCGGGGAGCACCGACAGGCGGCGGAACATCTCGCGCCTGACGCCCACGTCGTCGCTCGTGAGCGCGGCAGTCACCTCCTCGGGCGAGTCGAAAGTTTCGCCCCGCTCGCAGTTCGTCATCGTCGGCACGGCGGCGGGCGCGCGCGTCTCGGCCCGATGAATCAGAGGAAGGACGGCGAACTTGAACAACACGGCCAGCGCCAAGCCGACCGCAAAGCTGAGCGCGAAGGCCGCGATGCGCCCTTTAAATTTCCTGACGCCGTCGGAGATGAGCTTCAAGATGTCTTCCATCACGCTTTGAACTCCCCTCAACTCTTCGCTACCAGCGTGCCGTCAACGACCAGCGGCGGCTTTGCGCCTCCCGCCGCCTGCTTCCGCAAACGCGCGAGCCTTGTGACGCGCGCCTGCGAGGCGGCGCGCTCCGCTTCGTCCGGCAGTCGGCCTTGCCGCGCGCGCTCGAACTCTAAAGCCTTGTCGAAATCCCCCAACTGCTCGGCCGCCGCCGACAGCCCTGCGAGCAGTTCCGACTCCGACGCCGCGCGACGCGCCTCGGCGCGCTCCTTCAACGTTCTGTAGTTCGGGCCGGGCCGCGTCTCGAAGGCGTTTGCGTCAGACGCCTCTTCGCCCGCGTCCCCGCCGGCGCCTTCGGCCGAAGACACCTTGACGAGTTCCGCGTCGAGCGAGGCGAATTTCAAGGCGGCCGAAGCACGGCCCGAAGAGAGTTGCAGGCGAATCAGCTCGCCGAGCGCACCTTCACGGTCGGCGCCGAACGCCGAAGTGATGTCGTCTTCCGCACGCGAACGAAACGCCGCGGCCAAAGCCGCTTCGGCGACACCACTGCGACCGCAGTCGGCGGCGACGGCGCCGAGGAAGAATTCGAGCAGCGGGTTCGGGTCGTCTCCGGCCGCGCGCTCCAACAAGTCGGCCGCCTCGCCCGCGTGCCCCTCAGCCCACAATTTTCTGGCGTCGAGCGCGGCGCTCATCTCGCGGTCATCCCGCCCGACCGAACTTCGCACGAGCGATTCCCAAAGCGCTGCGCTCCCGCCCGTCACTTCGGGCGCGACCCACACGGCCTGCCAGCGCGCGGCGCGCGGCGCGCGGCGGTCGTAGACGACGCCCGACAGTTGTGCGACCGCCTCCGTGCGCCGCCCGGCCGCTGCGAGCACGCGCGCCAGCTCGACGCGGTTCGTGTAGTCTTCGGAGCGCTCGGCGGCGAGCGTCTGTCGGAAGCCGATTGACTCCTCGTAGCGCGCGAACGAGCCGACGGTTTCGGCGGCGAGCGCGAGCGCGTCTGCACGCGAGATGGAGTTCACTTCTTCGGGCAGCTCGGCACGTTCGAGTGCGGCCGCGCGCTCGCTCACGCCCGGCAGCGTGGCGACACGCGCCGCGGCCTCGTCCCGCGTCTCGTCCGACGAGAGGTCAACCAGCAGACGCAACAGTCCGTCGCCACGCTCCGGGTCGCCGCCTTCGAACGCTACCCTCGCGAGCGCGACGAAGTAGGGCGTCTGGTACTGCCCGAGCGCGAGGAGCTGCGTGTAGGTCGCTTCAATCAACTGCGGCGCCAGAGACTCGCAGCGCTCCTGTCTGAGCAGCGCGACCGCATCGCTCAGCCGCCCCGCGCTCGGCGCGGAGATTTTCGCCAGCCCGGGCGGCACGTCCGCCCCGACGAAAGCCTTCAGTTCGGCGAGCGCCTTCTCGCGCCGGCCGCCTCGCAGCTCCAACCGCGCCTTCGCCAGCCGCAGCCAAGCGGGGCGCGCGTAGCGGCGGACGAGTTCGTCTTCGACCGCGTTGACGACCTTCGAAGCCTCCGCGTCGCGCCCCTCTTCGAGCAGGTATTCGAGGTACTGCCTCTGCCACTTGACGCGCTCGTTGCTCGGCTCCTCCGCCTTGAACGCGTTGGCGTGGTCGAACGCCTCGTCCGCGCCGCCCGCGCCGAAGACGTTCCGCGTGAAGTCTGTGTACTCGTAGTCGTAGTCGTAACGCTGCGGCCCCTGCGAGCGTGCGACGAGGAGCGCGTAGAAGTCGCCGAGCCGCGCGCGCCCGACGAGCCCCTCTTCGACTATCAACTGCGCGAGCTTCGTGTCGTCGGGCGCGGCCCCGCAGAGCTTTAAGAAGAGAGCCGCCCGCTCCGACTCTTCCGCGCTCGATAGAGGCTTCGCGCCTTCGTCGTCGGCCGCCGCGTTCTGCGAGTCCTCCGCGGCCGCGCCGCCGAACGAAGACGACAGCGCGGCGAGCAGCGGCTTCAACTCCTCGAACTTCGTATCCGAATAACTGTCGGCCGCCTCCTTCAGACGTTTCGCGACGAGCGGCGCGAGCCTGTCTCTCGCCTCGCGCGCGAGGCCGTGGCCGGCGAGCGTCTTGAGGTAAAGGACGCAGGCTTCCGTCGTCGGCTCTTCGCCCTCGATGATTCGCGCCCAGAAGGCTTCGGCCTGCCGGCGCTCGCCGAGGAGGAAGTGCGCCGAGCCGAGGTCGGCGAGCGTCCGGTCGTCGTCCGGCGACTCCTCGTCGGCGATGTTCAGGTGTTCGAGCGCGTCGCGCGCGTCGCCCCGCGCGAGATACCAGCGCGCGAGTTCCCTCTGCGCTACGGGGTCGCGCGGCCGCGCTTCGACGACCGCCGGCAGCGCCGCGGCGGCGCCCGCACGTTTGCCGCTATCGCCCGACAGGTACAGCCAGCGCCCGTAGTCAGCGTCTAGCCTTGACCAGTCTTCGCCGGTCAGCCGTGCGCCGTCTTTGTTCTTGATGAGTTCGCCGATTGAGGCGTGCTTCAGCGCGGCGTCGAAGTAGGCTTCGCCGCCCGCGTCGAACTCGCCGAGCGCGAGGCTCAACTGCGCCTGACGCGCGAGCTTCCACTCGGCGGGGAGCGCCGCGCCCGCGACGGCCGTGTGCGCCAGCCCGCGCTCGCCCTTCGTGATAAGGAAGTTGACGAGTTGAAGAAGGTGTGCGGACGCTCCCTCCTGCGCGCGCCGCGCCAACTCCTCGCGCCCCTGCTGCCCGGACTCGTAGAGGAGTTCGAGGTATCGCCCGACGAGCTGGTCTGTCTGACTCACCGGCCCGCGCACGGCGCGCTCGTAATTGTTTCTGAGCGCCGACAACTCGCGCGCGCCGTCACCCGAGAGGCGCGAGTATTCGGCCAGCAGTGCGGCGTAGTCGAAATCGTCCCGCGCCGAATCCGCGCGGCCCTCCGATTCGAGCAGTTCGACGGCGCGCGCGTACTCGCCGCCTTCGGCGTAGAAGTTGGCGAGCGCGCGCAGCCGCGCGTGAAACGTCGAAGGGTCGGACGACGCACGCGCCGCGTCCTTCTGCGCGACGAGGACGCGCTCTTCGAGTGCGTTGAAGCCCGCGCGGTGGCTCGTGTTCTGAAGCAGAGCCAGAGTCCCGTGCGCGTCCCGGTCGCGCAACGCGCCGTCCGCCTTCTCCCGCAGGCTGCGGAAGAGGGGCGCGAGCTCGTCGCCCGTCGCCACTTCGGCAGCGGTCGCGCCGACGGCGTCGGGCAGCGCGCCGTCGAGGACGCTTAACAGACTGCGCGCGCGTCCCGCGTCTTTGCCTTCACGGCGGTCGGCGTCGGCGAGCAGCCTTTCGCGGAAGCGCCAGAGCCTCTCGAAAATCACGTCGAGCCCGTCGGCGTCGCGCACGGCGCGGACGTAGTCGTTGATTTCGGAGGCGCGCAGGTCTTGCTTGTAAGGGTCTTCCTCCAACTTCGCGAAAGCCTCGCGGTACTGCTCGACGGCCTTCGCGCGGTCTGCGTCGAGCGCGCGCCCGGCTTCTGCGAACAACTCCCGCGCGCCCTCCCGCTTCGGCGCGTCCGTGCCGGGCAGCTTCGCGCGCGCGGCCGCGGCCTCCTGTATCCGCCCGGCCATCTCAAGCACTTCCGCAGTGCGGCGCACGTACTGCGGGTCGTCGTTCGACAACTCGGAGGCGCGTTCGAGCGCGCCGACGGCCCTTTCGTAGTCGCGCGCTTTGACGTAAACCTCTGCGAGCGACGCGTGCAGCTCGGCCATCTCCGGCTGGTTCGCTATCGCATCCGTGTAGCTGCGCGCCGACGAAGCGAGGTCGCCCTTCGCCTCGTAGATGCGCGCGAGCACGACGTTCCAGCGGTAGTTCTTGTAGGCTTGCGCGGCGGTCTTCTGGTAGTAGGCCAGAAGCTCCTCGGCGCCGCCGTAGCGCTTGGCGTAAGAGATGGCCGCCTCGACCGCCGCGTCGTCGTCGGGGTCGCGGTTGACGATCTCGACGTGCTGCTCCATCGCCGCGCGGTAGTCGCGCAGCGCCGTGAAGACTTCGATCATCGCGCGGCGCAGGTCGGCCACCTGCCCGCGAAGCTCACGCGGGTCGGCGTCGGTCGAGCGGACAGCGTCGAGCGTCCGACCGAAGGCCGTCTTCAGCGCCGCGCCCTGACCCGCGCGCGCGTAGAGCCGCGCCAGTTCGCGGAAGGCGCCGAGGTCGAGCGGGTCTTCCGCGTGTAAGCGTTCGAGGACGCTGCGCGCCTCGGCCTCCCTGTTCAGCTCAAGCAGCCGCGCCGCCAGACGCCGCGAGAACTCGACGCGGTAGTGACCGCGTCCGCGCGACGCCGCACGGCGCAAGACCTGTACGGACTCGTCGGCGAGCCCGAGCCGCGCGTAGACGTTGGACGCCTCCTGAAGGACTCCGTAGTTCGCGGGGAACTTGCGGAGGAGTCCGCGGACGACCGCCGCCGCGGACTGTTGCTCGCCGCGCCGGCCGTAGCTATCGGCCAGTTGCAGGCTGTGCGAGATGAACTGTCGCGGGCCGTTCGAGACCTGCGTCAGGCGTACGAGGCAGGCGCGCTCGCCCGCGTCGTCGTCCGCCTCCGAGAACCTCTCCCGCGCGCTCTCGATGAAGTCCGCGTCAACGCTGCGCGCGACCTCGGCCGCGAGGACTCTCGAAGCTTCGGGCCGACGGCCCACCTCCTTCAGCAGCGCGAAGTAGCCGAGCGTCACGCCCGAGGAGTTGTCGGGACGCGCGCGCGCGTACGCGGCGGCCGTCAACTCCGGAACGCCGGGCCGTTTGAAGAGAACGGCTAGGCGCTTCTGCGCGCGTGCGTGTGCGGGCGCGTTCTCGTCGAGGGCCCTGACGTACTCGGCGACCGCTTCGGGCAGGCGGTGCTGCGCTTCGAGTATGGCGCCGGCCTCGAAGGCGTAGACCGAGCGTTCGCCCGTCTCGCGCCTGAGCCGCTGGATGATTTCGAGTGCGTCGCCGTACTGGAAGTAGTCCCAGAAGACTGTCGCCGCGTTGAGGTACGCCTCGTCGTCGCCCGGCGCGAGCGAGACGAGCCGCGACCACTCGGCGCGCGCGCGCGCGAAGTCGCCGAGTTCGGCGAAGACCTCGCCCGCGCGCGTGCGGCAGTCGGCGTCGGAAGGGTTCGCGTCGGCCAGCTCGCGCGAGCCGGCGGCGGCCTCCTCCAACATCACGCGGTTGCGCTGGCCGAGCGAGCGCGTGAAGGCGACGAGCCGTCCGGCGAACTCGGGCGTCGAGGGGTAGAGGCGGTTCAGCTCGCGGTAGGCGTCGAGCGCCTCCTCGTAGTTCGACAGGCGCGCGGCCGCGTCGGCGCGGAAGAGTTTGTAAGGGAGCGAGTCGGCCGACGGCTCGGCCGCGTCCGCGCCGTTGTGCTTCTTCAGGACGGCGCGTGCTTCGTCGAGGCGTGCGCGAAGCTCGCCGCGCTCCGAGAGGTGCGAGAGGAACTGTTCGCGCACTTCCGTTGAGACGAAATAGTATTCGGCGAGGAGGCGCCGGTAGTCGTCCCAGCGTTCGTGCGCCGCGTAGAACTTCAGCAGGCCGCGGACGAGGCCGATGTCTTCGGGGAAGCGCTCGTGCGCGAGGCTGTAGAGGCCGAGGTAGAGGTTCGCTTCCGTGCCTGCGGCGCCCGCCTTCGCGTCTATGAACTGTTCGAGGTAGCGCTCGGCCTGTTGGTCGTCTAGCTTGCCGACCAGCTCGCGCGAGAAGTCTTCGAACTCCTTCCCGCGCTCGCGCCGCAGGAGCCAGCGCGCGAGGCGGTCGCGCCACGTCTCGCCGGGGAAGCGTCCGAGCGCCTCCCTGTAGACGCGCGACTGCTCCTCGAAGAGGTTCGTCTGCCCGAGCCACTGCAACATCTGCTCGTAGAGCCCCTGCTCTTCCGGGTGCTTCCTGATCTCCCCGGCGTAGAGCGCGAGCACGTCCTCAGTCCTGTTCTCCTTCGCGAGCGAAGCGACGTAGCGCGCAAGCACGTCGGCGTAAGTGACTTTGACGGGCGGCACAGTCGCGTCATCACTCTCCTCTTCGACGGCGCCCGCCGCTTCGTCGTCCGACTCGCCTTCGGCGTCCGACTGCTGTTCTTCAGGCGAGGCAAGGAAGTCTCTGTACGAGGGACTTTCGTAGTAGTAATGGCTGTAGTAATCGGAAGTACTCTTTTCGTCCTCGCCCGCCCTGATGCCGGGGTTCGACCTCTTCGGCGGGTACTCGACCAGCGCGGGGCTCACTGCGGTCGGCTCGGAGAGCGCGTCCTGCGTAGAGGAAGGTACGAGCGGAGACTTCCCTTCCCGATGCCTGCCGAGGTAGTCGAGGACGCGGCCGTAGACGGCGCGCTCCTCGTCGTGCCTGCCGAGCAGTAGGTAACAGTCGGCGAGCTTGAGCGCCACCTCCGCGTACTGCGGCGCGTCGCCGTACCTTTGCTCGAACTCGGCGAGCGCGCCGGCCGCGACCTTCGGCTCCTTCTCCGCGCTGTAGAGGCGTACGAGGTCGAGGTACATCTGCGCAAGCTCGGGCGAGGTCGGGTTCTCCTCCTTGTATGCGTTGAAGACGCGGTAGGCCGCGGCGCGGTTGAAGAACTTGACCGCCGCCTCGTCCTCCTCCTTCAGCTCGCGCGCGGGGTTCTCGCCCGAGAAGACGAGCGAGAGGACGCCGCCGAGCATTCCGGGGTGCGGGTCGGACGAGGCCACTTCGCGGTAGAAACGCAGGTCGCCGCGCGTGAGCGGCAGCCGCTCGTCGCCCGCGTCCGAAAGAAGCTCGAAGAGTTGATAAAGAATACGCGCTCGCTCGGGCGAGCCTTTCGCAAACTGGCCGCGCGCGACGAGCGTGTAGAGGAAGCGCGAGGCCGTGTCGGCGTCGCCCTCTTTGATTAAGAGTCGCGCGGCGGTCGCAAGCTCTTCCGCGCGCCACTCGACGCGGGCGTCCGCGCGGGCCGCTTCCAGACGCGTGAAGATGTCGTCCGACCCTTCGTAGGCGTGCTTGCGGAAGTGGAAGAGCCTGACTGCGAGACGGAAGTCTGAGGGGTCGCGGCGGAAGGCTTCGCGCAGCTCGCCGCCGTAGGCGCGGTAGCGGTCGTGCTCGCGCAGGAAATCGTAAAAGCGCTCGGAGAGTGTGTCGGGCCAGAAGGGGTCGAAGTTGTTGACGTAGACCGCCTCGGCCTCGCGCGCGCGCCCCGCGGCGTCGAGCAGCGCGACCTCTTGCTCCATGAAGAAGCGCCGGCGCGAGGGGAAGCGCTCGCGGTAACGGCGCACCGCGTCGAGCGCCGCGGCCGTCTCCTTCCGTCCGGCGAGGCGTCCGACGTAGTCGGCCACGACGCGGAAGTCTTCGGGGTGCTCGCCGATGACGCGCTCGAAGAACTCGGGCCGGAGGTACGCGTCGAGCTTCTGCGACTCTGCGAGGCGGACGAGTCTTTCGAGCAGGGACGCGCGCGCTTCGTCGGGCGCGTCCTTCAACATCAACTCAAGCGTCGTCGCCTCCCTGTCGAAGAGCGCGCGCCGGTGCTGGAACGCGGCCAACTCTTCGAGCGCGTCGAGTCGTCCGCCCGACTCCGCGACGAACTCCCGCGTCTCCTCTTCGGCGAGTTCGTAGCGCCCCAACTTCTCGTCGAGCCGCGCGAGCGCGAGAGTCACGCGCGGCTCTTTCGGACGCCGCCCGCTCACGGCCGCGAGCCGGTTGCGCGCCTCGGCCGTCGGGTAAGGCACGCGCGCCTGCGCCCCGAAGAACTCCGCGCGCGTGTAGAGCGCCGCGTTAATCTCTCGCGCGACCTCGTCGCCCGCACTCGGGTTCGCCGCGCCCTCGTCGGCCGCCGCCGCCCAACGCCTCGCGCCGAAGACAAAACACGCGGCGGCCGACGCGACCGCCAGAGCGAGCAGCGTCAACCGTAGAGTTCTCAGTCCTGCTTTGCGAACCTTCATACTCTCCCGCCGCGCGGAGGTTCCGACTTCAACGCCTGACATTCAAAGTGCGACTTCAACGGCCGACGACTTCGACCTCGACCTCGGCGCTCGACTGGTTGTGCGCGAAGTCTTCGGCCGAGACAGTCAGGACGTAGCGACCCGGCGCGAGTCGCGCGGGGACGCGCAGGCTCCCGACGCAAGCCTTCTCGGCGTCAGACCAGCGAAGCTCTACGGGCTGCGCGCCGTACATCTTCGCCGTGAGGCGGACGGTGTCGGCGTCCGCCGACGCCCTCACCTTCAACTCTTCGCCCGCCCTCGACGCGCCGGACGCGAGCGTCAACTTCAGCTTCGGCGCGTGGCTGTCCACGACGAAGCTCTTCTCTTCCTCATAGCCGCGGTCGGCCTCGTCGGTCAGCAGCAGTCGGCAGCGGTACGCGCCGTCGGGCATCCACGCGGGCGCGAGGAAGCGCCCTTCCCACACGCCCGCCGACGCGAGGAACTTGAGCGGGAGCGTCTCGCCGAACGGGAGGACGGCGAAGACAGACTTGATCGAAGGGTCGGTCTTGACGCGGATGACGGGGTCGCCCGGCTGTATGAGCCGCGGCCGGAGCAGCGCACGCGGCGCGGCGATGAATGCCGTGTAGGGCGTGACGAACTTGTACTTCTGCGACAGGCGTATGACCTCGGCGATGTAGTCCTCGCGCTCGCCGTTCAAGTCCATCTCGCGCAGCAAGGCGTCCACGCGCGCCCGCGCCCAGACGCGCGGCAGGTGCGCGTGCGTGTCGTCGAACTCCGGCAGACTCAAGGAGCGCGAGAGCGTGAGGGCTTCTGCCCCGAAGGTGCCCGTCACACTCAAAGACGCCTGCGGCTGCGGGCGCCGGTAGCGGCCGACGAACGAGAAGCTTGAGCCGTCCGTTCCGTACTCGTCGGTCGCGTAGACCTGAGAGAAGTTCGAAGGGTCTGACGGCGCGAGCCTCACGCCCTCGACGTTCGGCACACCTACCTTTCGGAAGAGGAGCTTAAGCGTGAGCGCGATGTCCTCGGTCTCGCGCGCCTCGGCGTAGTGGCCGTGCGTCGAGCGCGCGAGTTCCTTCATCAGCGTGTCGTCCGCGTCGCCGCCGAGCGCGAAGGCGAAGATGCGCGCGGGCGCCTGCTTCCTCCCCTTCAGCACGGCGAGAATCTTCTTCGCGTCCGAAGTGCCGAGCGTCGGGTTCGCGTCCGAGACGAGCACGAGGCTGCGGTCGCCCGCGGGGAACTTGTCGGCGAGCGCGAGCCCTGCGTTGAGCGCCTTGCGCAGGTCTGTGCCGCCGCCGAGCGAGGAGGCGCGGACGAAGTCGAGCGCGCGCTCGACCGCGTCCGTGCTGGCGGGCAGGGGCTCGTCCGAGAGAGAGGAAGTGTCCGAGTTGAAGAGGAGCAGGTTGAAGCTGTCGCGCGGCGTGAGCCCGTGCAGGAAGTAGTCCACGGCCTCGAAGGCGCGCGCGAGCTTGTCGCCGCGCATCGAGAGCGAGGTGTCGAGCATGACGACGACGCTGCGCGGCTGTTCTTCTGCGTCGCGCGGCTGTCCTTCAACTGCCTGCCTGTTCTGTTCGCCATCCTCTCCGGGCCGTGCGTGGCGCTGGTTGAAGAGCGCGGTCGCCTGAAAGTATCCGTCCGGGTTCGGTGTGGCCGACGCGGGGTCTCGCAGGTCGTAGGCAGAGACCTGTTCGGGCGCGCGGTAGGTGATGACGGAGAGAGCGCTGTCGGGCACTTCGATGCGGTAGCTGAAGGCGAAGTCTTCCGCGAGCGTCACGTCGCGCGCCTCATACTCGGCCTCGAAGTCGTTCGGGCCTGAGCGCAGCACGCGCACGGGGTAGGACGCGGCGTCGAACGCGGGCGTCGAGACGGGGTAGTCGCTCAGGACGCGCACGTGCAGGTTGAGTTCGCCGACTCTCTGTGCCGCGCCCGACACCGGCTTAAGCGGAAAGCTGAAGCGCGAGGTGAGTTCGTCCACGGGCAGCGTCTCTGTGTACTCCATCTCGACGCGCTTCGTCCCGCGCGCGGGGATGGGGAAGACTTTCGCGGAGAAGGCCGTCGCGCCGCCCTGTTCGTCGTCCTGTTGCAGCAGGCCGGGGTCAACCTGCTGCTGTTTGACGGCGGCGTAGACGCCTTCCGCGCGACGCTTCTCCATCATCACGCCGGGGACGCGCGTGTCGCCGTCCCAGACCGCGAAGTCAGAGACCGAGGCGCGCGGGCCGAGGTCGAAGAGGTACTTGCCTTCGAGCACCTGCGGCGAGTGGCTGTCGAAAATCTGTAGCACGCGGACGCGCGCGTGCTGGTTGTCAACGAGCACGTCCACGTTCATCGAGGCGAGCGAGAGGATGGAGTCGTCGGGCGTGTCCTTCAACGTTGAAGGGATGAGCACGCCCGACTGTGCGCCGCCGCGGGGCGGTGGGAGGAGCAGCGGCAGGAGGAGGGCCAACAGCAGCGCGAGCCAGCGCGCCTTTGACACGACAAACCTTCGCGGCCCTTGCCTGCCCATCAAGACACCTCAGTCGGCGGAGTCGAAAAAGCTCTTGTCGAAGCGGGCCAGCCCCGCGGTCGTGCCGAAGTAGACTTCGCGCCCGCGCCCCGCGACGCTCAGGACGGACGGCGCGGGCAGTTCTTCGCGCACGCGCGTCCAGCGCTGCGAGCGGAGGTCGAAGACGAGCGCGCCGTCGAGCGTCCCGACGTAGAGGCGTTCGTCGTCGCCCCACATCGCGTTCTGGTTGACGAAGGCGCGGCCGGTCTCGTCGGCAAAGCCGCGCAGGTCGCCCGAAGGCAGCAGCTCGAAGACGCCGCCGCCGTAGGTGCCGACGAACAGGCGGCCGCCCGCGCCGCCGACGGCCGTCACCCAGTTGACCTTGAGCGCGGAGTTCGAGTCTTTGAAGACGCGTACGACGCGGCCCGAAGCGACCTCCACGAGCCCGCCGAGCGTGCCCGCGTAGACGCGGCCCGCCGCAGGCCAGATTGAGTAGACGCTGTTGCTCGGCAAGCCCTGCACGGTCGTCAGGACGCGCGCGCCGCCCTGCGCGAAGAGCGCGAGCCCCTTCGGCGTGGCGGCCGCGAGTTGTCGAGGCGAAGAATGATTTTCGTGAGCGCGCGACGTGTCGTGCTCGCTGGCCGCGTCGAGCAGCGCGACGTGCGAGACGGAAGTAGGCGAAGAACCTTCGGACGTGCCGACTCGCTCAGGGCGAAGCGCCGCGTCGAGGTGGAAGATGCCTTGAGAGGTGGCCGCGAAGACGCCGCCTTCGCCGTCAGGTGCGAGGGCGTTGACTTCGCGCAGGTCGTCAGATTCTATGTGCGCGAGCCGCGAGCCGGAGGGCGTGAACACGTTGAGGCCGTTTCGGAAGCTGCCCGCCCAGAGGCGTCCGCCCGCGTCGAAGGCGAGCGCAGAGACGAGATTGCTCGTCGGCGTCTGCGGCGACTCCTCCGACGCGAAGTCGGCGAAGGAGATTTCGCCCCTTCTCGCGTCGCCCTGCGAGGAGGTTTCCGTTGACCTTCTGACGCCGCCGCTGTCGAGCAGCCAGAGGCTCCCGTCCAGCGCGACGACGCGCGCGTCCGAACGCGCCGCACGCGGCTTTATCCAGTTCACGTCTTCCGCTCTGACGTTCGTCGCGCCGCGCTGCACGTCGAACAGGGCGAACTCGCCGTCGTCCTTGCAGAGCGTCACGCGCCCGCCCGACTCGGCCGAGCCCGAGAGAGTGGGGACAGTCATGACCGTCCGCCACGCGCGCGCACCTTCGGCGTCGGCCGAGAGCACGAGCCCGTCCGCTGCGGCCGCGGACAGGCCGAAGTCCGTCGCAGCCAGCGCCTCGCCGTCACTCTCGACAACGCCCACCACGCGTTCGGACGCGAGGCCGTCGGCCGCAGTGAAGTGCGCCCAACGGCCGCCCTCCGAGACCCAGAGACCGCCCGCGAACGTGCCTGCGTACAGGCGCGGCCCGTAGCGCCTGATGACCGTGACGGCGTCGAGCCGCGCGCGCCCCTCGCCCGCGCGCACCTCCCGGAAGCCCGCGCCGTCGAACTCAAGAAGGCCGCCCGCGAACGTGCCGACCAGCAGCTTGCCTTGATCGGCCGCGAGCGCCGTGACCGACTTCGCCTCGCGGTCAGTCCAGACGTACTGCTCGAAGTGTTCCCCGTCGAAGGCTATGAGCCCACGGCTCCGCGTCCCCGCGTAGAGCCGCCCGCCGTAAGCGGCGAGGCTCGTGAGGTCGCTCTCGCCGAGCCCTTCGAGGACGCCGAAGCGGCGCACGACACGCCCCGACTGAGAGAGCTCGACCAGCCCGCCGTCGGTCGCGGCGAAGTAGGAATCACGAAAGCGTTCGATTGCCCTCACGGCCCGCGTCGCTTGGAAGAGACTGACGCCCTCACTCTTCAACGGCCCGAGCCTCTTCTTCTCAAACCGCACCGCGTCGCGCACGTCGCCGCCCGTCCTCGCCTCGTCGAGCACGCCGCGCGCGCGCCTGACGACGCCGAGCCCCCACAGCGACGCGGCGAGCGCGAAGACGACGGCCGCGGTCAAAAGCATTCGGCGTGAGAGCACGCGCCGGAGCCGGCCGTTCGCCAACGACCTGACGATGCTCGCCGCGTTGTCGCGTCTGCCCTTGCGCATGTGTGCGTCTCGGCCAACCTCGGTTCGGTCAAGCTTTGAGACGGAGGCGCGGGGCGCGCGCTCTCCCCAGTGCCCGCCCCGCGTCCGCGGACGACCGCGCCCGCCGAACTGCGAAAACTGCGGGCCGACCGTCCAAGCGCGATTATCCCCGCCGCCGAAAAACGCGCGACGCGGGCAGCAACAGCGGCCGCGCGTGACGCGTGCACCGCGCGCACGTGTCCCTCCCAACGAGGGCGTGTGTGGTTAACCACATTGACCGCCGGTGCGTCGTCGTCCGATGCTTGTCAGCGTGTTTACAAACGCTCCCGCGAGGCTGCACAATCGCGCCGAGTCCTTAGTCTTTCCGGCCCGAGCCCGACCCGCCATGCCCATCCTGATTGCCGAAGACAACGTGGCGCAGCGGCGCTACCTGCGCGAGCTTCTTGAGCGCGAGTTCGCGGCGCACGCGCCCGTGGTCGAGGCCGCCGACGGCGAGCAGGCGCTCGCGCTCGCGTTGAAGGAGCGGCCCGACCTGTGCGTCTTCGACATCCAGATGCCGCTGCTGTCGGGCGTGAAGGCGGCGCGCGCCGTCTGGCGCGAGTTCCCCGCCGCACGCATCATCTTCTGGACGCAGTTCCCCGACGAGATTTACATCAACGAGATTCGCAAGATCGTCCGCTCGGTCGAGCCCTCGCCGACCTACGGCTTCATACACAAGAACAACCCCGAGAGCCGCTTCCTGCGCTTCGTCGCCGCCGTGCTCGAAGACGGCGCGGACATGATTGACCCGGCCTTCAAAGACTCTTTCAAGCGGCCGCTCCTTACAGAGTTCGAGGCCGAGGCGCTCTACTACCTCGCGCTCGGTCTGTCGAACTGGGCCATCGCGCGCAAGTGCGCGCTCTCCCTGCGCGGCGTCGAGAGCCGACTCGCCACGCTCTACGAAAAGCTCTTCGTCTCGACGCCCGAGGGCACGCCGCACGAGGCTTACGACAAGCTCGCCTACAACATGCGCACGCGCGCCTTCTTCGAGGCGCTGCGGCGCGGGCTCATCAACTCGGACGAGCTCGAAAAGGCGTCCGCCGAACTCGAACACTGGATCGAGCGCGACCGCAAGCGCTTTCAGGACGAACAGCACAGGCAGTGAAGGCAAAAGGCAAAAGACAAAAGGCAAAGGGCAAAAGTGAAGACGCGCTCCGCGCGCGGAACTTCTTCTTAATTTTTGCCTTTTGTCTTTTGCCTTTTGCCTTTTGCCTTCCGTCTCATTCTGCGGATGAGCCGGAGGGGCTTCACCGCTGGGGCGCGGTGACGCTGTTCCACGGCCTGCCTTCGGATCAGGTGCAGGCGGTCGCGCAGGACGCCGACGGCGTGATGTGGTTCGGCACCGACGCGGGGCTCGCGCGCTACGACGGCCGCCGCGTCCAGACCGTGACGGACGCGGGGCTCGCCGGCCGTCAGGTCTCGGCCCTGCGCGCCGACGACGCGGGCGCGCTGTGGGTCGGGACTGACGGCGGCGCGTTCGTGCGCGCGCCGGGCGCGCAGACCTTCGCGCAGGTTGCCGAGACGAAGGGCGAGCAGGTTACGGCCGTCGCCGCGGCGGGCGGCGGCCGCGCCGTTCTGGTGACGGCCGGCGGACTGCTCTTCGACTGTAGGAGAACTGACGACGGCTCGCTCGACGTGCGGCAACTCGGCGCGCGTCTGACGAAGGCCGCGGGCAAGGCGCAGCCGCTTGAGCTGACGAGCATCGCGTTCGCGGGCGACGTGTTTGTCGTCGGCACGCGCGGGCGCGGGCTGATGACCGTTGACACAGGCGGCGAGGGCGTCGAGGCGAAGGAGGTCGCGGGCCGTCCGCGCGCCTTCTTCGTCGAGTCGCTTGAGCGCGGCGCGGACGGCGCGCTCTACTACGGCGCGCAGACTTCCGCGGGCGACGGCGGCCTCTTCCGCGTCGAGGACGAGAAGCTCACGCGCCCTTCGAAGCTGGCGGGCGCGACCGGCACCGTGACGGCGCTGGCCGCGGCGCCGGGCGGCGACGTTTACGCGGGGACGGACGGGCGCGGCGTCTTCCACTACCGCGGCGGGCAACTGCTCGAACACCTCACGTTCGCGGAGACGGCCGGCGGGCTGCGCTCCGACGTGGTGAACGCGGTCTTCGTTGACCGCGAGGGCGTCGTCTGGTTCGGCACGCCGCGCGGCGTCTGTCGCTACGACCCGCGCGGCGTGCGCGTCGAACAGATTTCGGAGGACGCCGAGTCGAACTTCGTCCGCTCGCTCTACAGAACCTCGCGCGGCTCGCTGCTCGCGGGCACGAACCGCGGCCTGTTCGCGCGCGACTCTTCAGACGCCGCGGGCGCGTGGCGCGGGGTCGAGGAGCTTCAGGGCAGAACCGTCTACGCGCTCGCGGAGGACGGCGACGGATTGTTGCTCGTCGGGACTTCGGCCGGGCTCTACGTCGGCTTGCAGACGGGCAGAGGCGCGGGCGTGGAGTTCGCGCCGGAGAAGAAGGCGGGCGAGAGCGGCGATAAGGAGAATAAGGAGGGCGGGAAAGAAATTGATGAGAGTGCCGCTGTCGGAGATTCGTCGGAGACGGTCGCGCCGGAGCCTGCGACGAAGAAGGCTGTAGAGCCGGCGCTGAAGGGCAGCGTCCGCGCCATCGCGCGCTTCGGCGATTCTGTTTACCTCGCGACGTACGGGCGCGGGCTCGAACGTTTCGAAGGTCAGGGACGGCACTCGCTCGTCTGGCCGCGGCAGGGCGAAGACGAGCGCGGGCGCGAGGTCGTGAGCCTCTACGCAGACGCCGCGCGCGAACGTCTGTGGGTCGGGACGGCGAACGCGGGCGTCTTCTACTTCGACGGCCGCGAAGTCCGCAAGGAGACGGCGCTCGCCGCACTCGACGGCGCCACGGTCTGGGGCGCGTCGGCGGCCGACGGCTGGCTCTGGCTCGCCACCTCGCGCGGCCTCTACGCCTTCCGCGAAGGCCGCCCGCTCGTCGAGGTCGCGCCGGGCACGGACGCGCGCGCCGTCGTCGCCGTCGCTTCGGGCAACGTTGACTCATCCGACGCGTCGAGCGCAGTTAATCCGTCATCAACTTCGAGCGCGGAGAGTACAACGGGAAGTCTGCCGCGCGCGTGGTGCGCGACGGCCGGCGCGGGACTGCTGCGCGTCGCGCTCGACGCGAAGTTCGGGGCCGTCACCTCGCGGCTCGACACCGAGCAAGGGCTCCCGACTGACAACGCCTTCGCCTTGCTCGCGCCCGCGGACGGTGAAGGCGCGGGCGTGGAAGGCGCGGCGCTCGTCGTCGGCACGACACGCGGCCTCGCGCGCTACGAGCCGGCCGCGCTCGCGCCCGCGCTGCGGCTCGTGCGCGTCGCGGCCTCGCGCGCCTACCAGCCGGAGGAACTGCGCGGCGGCGCGCTCAGGCTCGAATACCCGCAGAACAGCGTCGCGCTCGACGTGGCCGCGGGCGCCAGCCGGACTTTCCCAGAGCAGTTCCAGTACGCCTTCGTCCTCGAAGACTCGCGCGGCCGCACCATCAAGCGGAAGCTCTCGCACGACTCGCAGTTTCAGGCCGACGGGCTGCCCGCCGGCAGTTACCGCGTGACGGCGCTGGCCTACACGCTCGACCTCGTGCCTTCGCGCCCGCTCGTCTTCGAGTTCGAGGTGGCGCGCGCGCCGTTCCCGCGTACGACCGTCGCGCTCTCGGTGCTGCTGGCGCTCGCGCTCATCGCGCTCGCGTGGGCATACGTGCAGCACCGGCGTATCGTGCGCAACCGCGAGGAGCTGCGCGAGGCCAACCGCCAACTCGCGGGCGCGCGCCTGCAACTCGCCAGCGAGGCCGAGTCGGAGCGACGCCGCATCGCGCGCGACCTGCACGACCAGACACTCGCAGACCTACGCCGCCTGCTCCTGCTCACGGACGAGATGCAGCCCGGCACACTCCCACTTGCGAAGAGCATCGCGGGCGGCCCCGTGCAAACGGCCGCCCTCGACCCGGCGGCGCTGCGCGCCGAGATCGAAGCCATCTCGCAGGAGGTGCGGCGCATCTGCGAAGACCTCTCGCCGTCGGTGCTGGAAAACGTCGGCTTCGCCGCGGCGCTCGAATTCGCGCTCGCCTCGGCGCTGGCGCAGATGCCCGCCGGGCGCCGCTTCACCTACGACTTCGCCTGCGACGAAGACCTCGAAGCGCGCCTCGCGCCCGCCGTGCAGATGCAGGTCTACCGCATCGTGCAGGAGGCGGTCAGCAACGTCTGCCGCCACGCCGGGGCCGCGCACGTCTCGCTCGACGCGCACGCCGACGACGCGGGGCTCTTCACGCTCACGCTCGAAGACGACGGGCACGGCTTCGACGCCGCGAACCGGCGCGCGCTGCGCGGCCGCGGCCTCGCGGGGATACGCGCACGCGCCTCGCTCATCGAGGCCGAGGTCGAGTGGCGCAGGCGCGACGGCGGCGGGACGGCCTTCGTGCTGACGAAGAGGACGGACGGACTCCGGGGACATTCACTCTGAAGGTCTACGCTTACGGCGCGCGAGGTCTACGCTTACGGCGCGCTTTGGTTGGCGACGCGGAACCGGTACACGCCGGAGCCGACTTCGTAGACGACGCGGCCGCCTTCGGCGCCGACGAGTTTGACGGAGTCCGCGTTGTCCGCGGTCACGGCGCGGCCCCCGTTGATTTCGGTCACGGCCCGCGGGTCGGGCGCGGGCACGTGAACACGCCCGGTCGCGTTCGGCGGGACGGTCACGTCAAGCTCAAGGCCGTCGGCCGTGCGCCTCCAACGCGCGGCGACGCGGCCGCGGACGCTCTCGTACGAGGCCGACACGGTGTCCAATCCGGTCGGTGGAATCTGCGGCCGGAACTCGATGACGCGGAAGCCCGGTTCGAGCGGTCGGATTCCCGCGAGGTCTTCGTAAAACCACTGGACGATTGAGCCGAAGAAGTGGTGGTTGCGCGAGCGCGTCGCGGCCGGCCACTGCTCGCCGAGCGAAGTGAACTTCAACACGTCCGTCCAGTAGCCCCAGCTCGGCTCGGTCGTCTGCGTCGCGACGGCGTAGGCCACATCCGTGTGGCCGGTCTCGGTCAGCACCGGCAGAACCCAGCGCGCGCCCAGCACGCCGACGTATGCGTGGCCGCCGCGGTTCTTCATGATGTCGTCCGCCAGACGGTTCGCCACTTCTTCCCGCTTCTCCTCCGGCACGAGGCCGAAGGCGAGCGGGAAGATTTGCGCCGACTGCACGAACGGGTCTGCGTCTTTCTCGCGGTAGAAGCCTTGGGGGCCGAGGAAGCGCGCGTTGAAGTCGGCGCGAATCTTTTTGAACAGCTCGTCGTAGCGCGCCGCGTCTTCGCCCTTGCCCAGCGCGCGAGCCGCGTCGGCCGCGACGTGCGCGAGGTACGCGTAGTAGGCGGTTGACGTGAGCGCGTTAATCGTCGGCACGCCCTCGGGCGGAACCCAGTCGCCGAGGCCCGAAGTCAAAGTGTAGGCGAACCCGTCGCCGTCCCTGTCCGTCCAGCGCGGCACCCATTCGTCGAGGTACTTGCGCATCGCCGGGTAGGTCTTCTCAAGCGCGCGCCGGTCGCCGTAACGCATCCAGCTCTCCCAAGGGATGACGAACCAGAACGAGTCCCACGCGGGCGTCGCCCCGCAGCAGTCGGCGGGCTTGAAGGCGGGCTTGCCCGCGTAGCCGTAGTTCTCGTTCGACGGCGCGAGCAGCGGCACTTCGCCCTCGGCGGTCTGCGCGTCGAGCATGTCCTGAAACATCTTCCGGTAGAGCCGCTCGGTGTCGAAGAGCAGAGAGGCCGCGCCCGCCGTCAGGCTCGCGTCGCCCGTCCAAGCGTTCTTCTCGTAGACCGGCGTGTCCGTGATGATGCCGTGCATGTTGTTCTGCACGGCCCAGACCGTGTTGCGGTGTATCCGGTTCAAAGTCTGGTTGCCGGACTCGAACTCGGAAGTGCGCGCGAGGCCCGAGCGCACCTGCCGCACGCTCTCGACGCTGACCGAGACGCCCGGCGGGAGCGGCCGCCCTTCGGGGCCGCTGAGCTGCACGTATTGAAAGCCCTTGTAGCTGAAGCGCGGAGTCCAGACTTCGACGCCCCGGCCGCGGGCCACGTAATAGTCTGTCTGCAACTGGCCGAAGACAAGGTCGTTCCCGGCCGTGCTGGCGCGGCCGTCGGCGCCGAGCTTCTCGGAGTAGAAAATCTCGACCGCGCTGCCCGGAGGCGCGTTGACTTTGACCTCCGCCCACCCGGTCAGATTTTGCCCCACGTCGTAGACGAACACGCCCGCCGCGGGCTCCATCCGCGCGCCGGGCAGCCGCACGTCCACGACGCGAATCGGCTCTTGAGTCTGTGCGCGCAACACTCCGGCCGGAGCTTCCGTCAAACGCGCCGCTTGCCACCTCGCGTCGTCGAAGCCCGGCCCATCCCACCCCGCCAGCTCGCGCTGAGCGTCGTAGGTCTCCCCGAGGTAGTAGCTGTCATAGCGTGTGGGGCCGTCGGTGCTCACCTTCCAAGAGGCGTCCGAGCTGACGACTTGCTCGGTGCCGTCGCGGTAGGTGATGTAGAGGTCGAGCAGCAGGCGCGGCGTGGCTCGCCACCCGGCACGCTCCCAGCCCCAGTCCCAAGTCCGCGTCGCGTCGTCGTAGTGGCCCGAGCCTAGTTCCGTGGCGAGCACGTTCTCGCCCTGACGGACGAGCGCCGTCACGTCCTGCGTCGTGTAGAGAATTGTCTTGCCGTAGTCTGTGAACGCGGGGTCGAGCACGGCGTCGGAGGGGCGCTCGCCGTTCACACGCAGGTCGTTGTAGGCGAGGCCGGCGGTGTAGACGCGCGCACGCGCGACGGGCTTCGAGACCCGAAACGACTTGCGCAGCATCGGCGCGGGCCGCACGTCGCGGCACTCGCCCTGATTGTTCCTGACGAGCGGCGCAGACCAAGTGCCCTTGAGCCAACCTACGGGTCGGCAAAACTCGCCCGCCGCGCGAACGCTCGCGTCGTCGGCCTGCCCCTCGGCCTCCGTCAGCGGGACGACCTTGCGCTCCGGCCCCGCTATCCAACTTCCCTTCCACTCGCCCGCGTCGAGGAGCGCCGTCTCGAACCACGTCGGCCGCGCCCAATCAGTCGCGACGCCGTCCGCCGCCCACACGCGCACAGTCCAGTGGTAACGCGCGCGTGATTTCAAGGGCGGGCCTGCGTAGACGGCCCAAGGGTCTTGCGACGCGACACGCCCCGAGTCCCACACGTCCGCCCTGCCCTCGCGCGCGAGCTCGGGCTTCGACGCGACGAGGACGCGGTACGCCGCCTGCGCCACGCCGCGCCGCACGCCCGCCAGAGCCCAGCTCAACCTCGGCGCGTGGTCGTCAATGCCGAGTGGCTGCGTGGCCGCGTCCGTCTCAAGGTTTGTGAGTGAGAGATTCGCAGGCCGCGCGCGAGCCAGTCCCGCGCCCCAGCAGGATGATGCCAGCAGGGCCGACAACAGAATCCGAATCATGGCGACGGGCGTTTCAGTCATCACATCTTGGGGAGCGTTGATTTTAACGTAAGCCCGGCGGACGGACTTTACATTTTCGCAGCGCTGCCAGTCATCGCCCGCGACATTAAAGTTTTGTGCATCGCCGGGCGCACGCGGGGGCATCAATAATTCGGAACAAGGTCGGCCATCCCCCGTGGACATTTCCCAGTGAGGTGAAACCATGTACTACGCCGGCAACCTTCGACGGCCCCGGGCACGCGCCCCGCGCCTCTTCGGTTCGGCCTCTGTCCTGCTCTCCGCCTGCATCGCCTGCTTCGCCTGCGCCGTCGCGCTCGCGCAGTCGGGCCGCACGCCGCCACCACCGCCCGCCCAGCCGACGCCGACGCCGGGCGACTCGCGCCCCCGACAGGTTAACAACGGGCGGCGCGAGTTGCCGCCGGCCTTCATCGTCGTCACGGCACCGCCGGACGGCTCGCAGGAGAACAGCCCTTTCGTCCCCTCGGGCTACCCGCCGACGACAGACTTCGAAGAGATTGCGCGCGGGGCAAGCCTTGTGGCGTTGCGGAACCTGAACGGCGTGAAGAGGGTGGTCGGCGACGCGGAGGTGCCCCGCTGGGAGGCGCGCGAGACCGCGCTCGGCGAGGACGAGGCGTGGGTCGTCTGGTTGGAGCTGAGGTGGCAGCAGAACGTCACGAGGGACGCCGCGCCCTTCAAGCTGCGCTACCTGCTCTTCGAGCCGCGCACCGGCAGGCTCGTCTCTAGCGGCTACGGCCGCGGCGTCCGCCAGACGTGGGGCCGGCCCACCCCGCGCACCAGCATCGAAGACCAACTGCGCAACGCCGGCCGCGACATCGCCGATCAGGTCGTCTCGGAGCTGACGAAAGCGCCTTAGATTTCCGATGCCCCGGTTCGTTGTTCGCAACGTTCGGCGCGAGCCTCTTCGGAGTGTCCGCTTAACGAGTTATCCCGCCGAGCCTCTTCCTACCTCAAAGCAATTCCCGCGACACGACCCGCGGGCGGATTGCTTCCGAACCGGCGTGAGCAGGCGCGGGAAGTTTTTTTGCCGCGCACGCGGACGGTGCTACAATCTCGCCCGCCCCCCGAACCTGCGGGCGGGACTTTCGCTTCCGTGCCTTGAGCCGAACCTGACCGGGTAGAATTAAACAGACAGATGAGTGGAGACGTAAACGGGAAGCCCGGCGGCGGCGCATGGGATTTGACCGGGCAACTGCTCGACGGGCGCTACCTCGTCGAGAGCCAACTCGGGCGGGGCGGCATCGGCGTCGTCTACCTCGCGCGCGACACGAAGCTGATGGAGAAGCGCGTGGTCGTCAAGGTGCTCCTCGACCTGCCCGGCGACGACGACACGCGCCACTGGGTGCGCCGCAAGTTCCACGAAGAGATAGAGGCGCTGGCGCGCATTGACCACCCCGGCGTCGTCGGCGTGATGCACGCCGGCGAGCTTCAGGACGGACGGCCCTTCATCGTCATGCAGTACATCGAGGGCAGCAGCCTGCGCTCGGTGATGAAGCAGGGGCCGATGGCGCTGGCGCGCGCCGCCAACATCATCCGGCAGATCGGCCACGCCCTCAGCAGCGCACACTCACGCGGCATCATCCACCGCGACCTCAAGCCCGACAACATCATGCTTCAGTCGCTCGAAGAGGGCGACGAGCACGTCCGCCTCATAGACTTCGGCATCGCCACCGTCCACGACTCGCAGGCCGCCGCGGGGGCGACGAGCACGCGCGTCGCCGGCACCGTCTTCTACATGGCGCCGGAGCAGTTGCAGGGGAGGCCGTCGCCCGCGAGCGACATCTTCGCCGTCGCCGTCCTCGCCTACGAGATGCTGACGGGCGCGCGCCCCTTCAACCCGAAGTCGCCCTACGAGGTCATGGAGACGCTGCGCGCGGGCGTGCGCGCGCGCCCCTCGGAGCTGCGCCCCGACCTGCCTGCGGAAGCCGAGGAGGTAATCCTGCGCGCGCTCTCCTTCGACGAGGCGGGGCGCCCGCCGAGCGCGCGCGCGTTCGTGGACGCGCTGGCGCGCGCCCTCGGCGGCGGCGCCGCGGGGCAGGCGACTCTCGCCTCCGTCCCGACGCAGCCGTTGACGACGGAGATACTGCCCGCGGCGACGGCCGCCTCCGTCTCCAGCGTCGCCCCCGTCTCCGCGGTCGCCCCCGCCACCTCTGCCGGCGCGTCGCACGTGGCGCTGCTCTACAGGCGCAACGCGGAGCCGGACGAGCACGTGCTCCGGCTCCTCGAAGGCGCGCTCGCGGCGGAAGGGCTCGGCGTCTTCGTTGACCGCAACATGAAGGTCGGCGTCGAGTGGGCGAAGGAGATCGAGCGGCAGGTGCGCACGGCCGGCGCGGTCGTCCCGCTGCTCTCGGCGGCCTCGATGTCGAGCGAGATGCTCGCCTACGAGTTGCAGATCGCGCACGAGGCGGCGCAGCGCGCGGGGCGCCCGCGCATCCTCCCCGTGCGCGTCGCATACGAGGGCGCGCTGCCCGAGTCTATCGCGGGCATCCTCTCGCCCATCCAGTACACGCTCTGGTCTGGGCCGGAGGACGACGGGCGGCTCGCCGCGGAGTTGCTCGCGGCGCTCAAGGGCGGCATTGACCCGGCCGCCGTCGGGGCCGAGCGCAGGATAGAGCCGCCGGGCGGCGCCGTACCCTTAGACTCGCGCTTCTACCTCGTGCGGCCGACCGACGCGCTCTTCCTCGACGCGCTGCGCCGACGCGACAGCATCGTGCTCGTCAAGGGCGCACGCCAGATGGGCAAGACCTCCATCCTCGCGCGCGGGTTCCAGCAGGCGCGCTCCGAGGGCTCGCGCGTCGTCGTCACCGACTTCCAGAAGCTCAACGCGAGCGACCTCGAATCGGCCGAGAAGTTCTTCGTCGCCCTCGGCGGCCTCATCGCCGACCAGCTCGACCTCGACGTTTACCCGGAGGACGTTTGGAAGGAGCGCCGCGCGCCGAGCGTCAACTTCGAGCGCTACGTCCGCCGCGAGGTTCTGGGGAAGGTGGACGGCCCCGTCGTCTGGGGCATGGACGAGGTTGACCGCCTCTTCACCTGCCCCTTCGGCAGCGAGGTCTTCGGCCTCTTCCGCACGTGGCACAACGAGCGCGCCGTAGACCCCGAGGCGCCTTGGGGGCGCCTCACGCTCGCCATCGCCTACGCGACCGAGGCGCACCTCTTCATCACCGACCAGAACCAGTCGCCCTTCAACGTCGGCACGCGCCTTGAGCTGCGCGACTTCACGCGCGAGCAGGTGGCGGAGCTGAACGCGCGCGCGGGCTCGCCCCTGCGCGACGAGGCCGAGATAGACCGCTTCTACCGCCTGCTCGGCGGCCACCCGTACCTCGTCCGCCGCGGCCTGCACGAGATGGTCACGGGCGGGCTCACCTTCGACGCCTTCGAGGCTCTGGCGGGCCGCGACGAGGGGCCGTTCGGCGACCACCTGCGGCGCATACTCGTGCTGCTGGCGCGCGACCCCGCGTTCGCCGAGATCACGCGCGCCGTCCTCTCGGGCCAGCCGTGCCCGACGAGCGAAGCCTTCTACCGGCTGCGCAGCGCGGGCGTGATGGCCGGCGAGACGCAGGCGGAGCTGGCGCCGCGCTGCCAGCTCTACGCGGACTACCTGAAGCGCCACCTCCTCTGATTCGGTCGGCACCCGAACGACTATGAGCACGAGCCAGCCTTCCGGCTTCTACGTCACCGGCGGGACTCTGCGGCGCGACGCCCCTTCCTACGTGGCGCGGCGTGCCGACGAGGAGCTTTACGGCGGGCTCGCCGAGGGCCACTTCTGCTACGTGCTCACCTCGCGGCAGATGGGCAAGTCTTCCCTGATGGTTCGCACGGCCGCGCGCCTGCGCGAGTCGGGCGCGGCCGTAGCCGTCCTCGACCTGACGGCCATCGGCCAGAACCTCACGCCCGAACAGTGGTACGACGGCCTGCTCGGCCGCGTCGGCCAGCAGCTCGACCTCGAAGACGAGTTGGAAGACTTCTGGCTCGACAACGAGCGGCTCGCGCCCTTGCAGCGGTGGACGCGCGCCGTGCGCGAGGTCGTGCTGGAAAAGGTCAAGGGCTCGGTCGTCTTCTTCGTTGACGAGATTGACGCCGTGCGGAGCCTCCCCTTCTCGTCCGACGAGTTCTTCGCGGCGCTGCGCGAGTTCTACAACCGGCGCACGGAAGACCCTGTGATGCGCCGCCTGACCTTCTGCCTGCTCGGCGTCGCCACGCCCTCCGACCTCATCAAGGACGTGCGCACCACGCCCTTCAACGTCGGGCAGCGGATAGAGCTGACGGACTTCGGCGAGGAGGAGGCGCGCCCGCTCGCCGCCGGCCTCGGCCGCGAGCGGCGGCTCGGCGAGACGCTGGTGCGGCGCGTGCTCCACTGGACGGGCGGCCACCCGTACCTCACGCAGCGGCTCTGTCAGGCGGTCGCCGAAGACGCGTCAGTCCAATCGGCGGCGGGAGTAGACCGCCTCTGCGAAGAGCTGTTCCTCTCCTCCCGCGCGCGCGAGCGCGACGACAACCTGCTCTTCGTGCGCGAGCGCCTGCTGCGCGGCGAGACCGACCGCGTCGCGCTGCTCGACCTCTACGCGCGCGTACTGTCCGGGCGGCGAGTGCCCGACGACGAGACCGACCCCATCGTCAACGCTCTGCGCCTCTCCGGCATCGCGCGCGACGAGGGCGGCCGCCTCCGCGTGCGCAACCGAATCTACGGGCACGTCTTCGACCGCGCATGGGTCGTCGCCAACATGCCCGACGCCGAGTTGCAGCGCCAGCGCGCGGCCTACCGCCGCGGGCTCGTGCGCGCGGCGGCGGTCGCGGCCGTCATCTTCCTGCTGCTCGGCGCGCTCTCGGTCGTCGCGCTCACCCAGCGCAACCACGCGCTCGAAGAGGCTCGCCGCGCCGACCGCAACGCACGCGAACGCGAGGCGGCGCTCTCGGAGTTGAAGTCGGCGCTCGGCGAGGCCGAGCGGCAGCGCACGGAGGCCGAGCGACAGAAGCAGGTCGCCGACGAGCAGCGAGCCGAGGCCGAGCGCCAGCAGCAGATAGCGCAGGAGAAGAGCCGGCTGGCCCAAGAGCAGCAGCGCATCGCCGCGCAGGGGCGCGCAGAAGCCGAGCGCGAGCGCGCCGCCGCGCAGGCCGCGCAGAGGATGGCCGAGTCGCAGCGACAGCTCGCCAACGAGCGCGCCGTCGAGGCCGAGACGCAGCGCCAACGCGCGGAGAAGCAGACCAAGGTGGCGACCTCGACGCTCTTCGACGTAATCATGTCCGTACGCGAGACGGCCGAGAAGAGGCGGGCCGTCGAGTACTACGACAAGCTCGCGAACGTCTACCACGAGACCGGCGACCGCAAGAACGAGGCCGAGGCGTTCCTGAGTGCGGTCGAGGTCTGCCTTGAACTGAAGGACGCGAAGGACGGGGCCTGCGCCGACAAGTACGTCGGCCGCGCGGTCAAGGTCTACCGCGACGCCTCGAACGTGCCCGGCGAGGGCTACACGCTGGCGAAGGCCGGCGACCTCTACAAGACCTCGGGCGACGGCGAGCGCGCCTCGCGCTACTACAGCCAGTCGCTCTCGCTCCTGCGCGACGCGCTGCCCGCCGTGCGCGCCGGCTCCGACCGGCAGCAGGAGGCGTACACGCTCTACTACCTCTCGCGCAGCTACGCGGCGCTCGGCGACTACGCGAAGGCCGTCGAGTCGTGCGGCAAGGCGCTGTCGCTCTTCCGCGCGCTGCAAGACCCCGTCATGCCCGGCGTCGTGGAGGACAGTCTCGAAGCGTGGACGCAGTCGCTCAAGGACGGGAAGAAGTAGGCGCGCGCGGGCGTGTTTGTTGACGCTGGGGCGCGCGCTCCCATAAGCTACCGGCGGCCGCCGGCAAGCTTAAGGTCACTCCACTTGGAATCGCCGCGGGACGGGCGCACGCGGCGGGGCGAGGCAACATGATTCATAAACTTTCGAGGGCCGCGGGCGCAGCGCTCGCCGCTTTTTGTCTCGCGCTCCTTCCCGCCGCGCGCGCTGTCGCGCAGGACGCACGCGCCCTCACGGCAGGGCTCTCGGCCGGCGCGTCCGACGCGAATGCTTCGGGCGGCGCGGCGTCGCGCAGACTGCCGAAGCGGCTCGTACTCCTCCGCGCGTCCGTCGGCGGGGACGGCGGCGCGCGCGTCACAATCTCTTCGGACTCGCCGCTCGACGACTGCGAGTCGTTCCGCGACGGCGACGACTACACCGTTCGCATCCCTTGGGCGGTCGCGGCGGGCGCCGCGCTGCCGGGCGCCGAGGGGCGTTTCTACAAGAGCGCGCGCGTGGAGGAGAGGGGCGACGCAGTCCTCGTGACCTTCGCGCTGCGCGAGGGCGCCTCGGCCCGCCTCGACAGGGGCTTCAACCGGCTTGAGGTCACGTTCGCGGGCGCGGCGACTCCGGCCGCGACGCCCGCGCGCGATAACGCGGAGGCCGAGACGATACGCGAGATGCGCGAGCAGATCGCGTCGCTCGAAGCGCGCGTGCGCGAACTCGAATCGAGACAGCCCGCCGAAGCGGCGCACGCCCCGGCCGCCGAAGCAGCCGCCGTCGCCAACGCCGACGCACAGCCCGCCGCCAACGCGGCGCACGCGGCGCACGGCGCTCCCAGTCAGCACGACCACGACGCGGAGCCGACCGGAGCGCCGCGCCTACAGATTCAGGGCTTCGCGGACGTGAACCTGAACGCGAGCAACCAGCCGGGGAGCCACACCTCCTTCGCGCTCGGGCAGCTCGACCTCTTCCTCACCTCGCGCCTCTCCGAGAAGTTCGACGTGCTCAGCGAGCTGATCGTCGAGGCGAACCGGAGCAACCAGTTCACGTTCGAGATTCACCGCCTGCTCTTGCAGTACACGGCGAACGACAACCTGCGGCTCGGCGTGGGGCGCTACCACACGGCCATCGGCTACTACAACACCGCCTACCACCACGGCTCTTGGTTCCAGACGGCGGCCAACCGCCCCTTCATCTTCGCCTTCGAGGGTAAAGGCGGCATCCTGCCGCTGCACAACGTCGGCGTGCAGGCCACGGGGCGCGTGCCCGGCGCGCCTTGGGGCTTGCGCTACGTGGCGGAGATCGGCAACGGCCGCGCGTCGCGCTCGCCGCTCGACGCGCCCGTCCAGACCGCTCTGGACGAGAACAACCGGAAGGCGTTCAACCTCGGCCTCTTCGCGCGGCCCAAGACGGTGCCCGGCCTTCAGACCGGCTTCTCGGTCTACCGCGACCGGCTCGCGCCCGCGAACGCGCCGACCGTCGGCCAGACCATCGGCGCCGGCTACGTCGTCTACCAGAACGCGCGCTACGAGTCGCTCAACGAGTTCGTCCTGATGCGCCTCGCCACGAACGGGAGGGTCTACAACACGCCGGCCTTCTACACACAGCTCTCGCGCCAGTTCGGGAGCTACCGGCCGTTCTTCCGCTACCAGTACATCAACGTGCCGAGCGACAACCCGCTCTACGCGGACGTGGGCCGCCGCAACGGCCCGGCGTTCGGCGTGCGCTACGACGTGTCGGACTTCGCGGCCTTCAAGGCGCAGTACGAGCACACGTCGCGCCGCAGGCTGTCGTCGCTCGACGAGCTGTTCCTGCAATTCGCTTTCACGTTCTGATGAGGAGTCGGACTTTACAGAGGGCCGCCTGTGCGCTGTCGCTCGTCGCGGCGCTGGCCGCCGCGTGCTCGGCGCCGTGCGGCCCCGCTGCGCGCGCGCAGGCGCCGGCCGAGATAGCCGTCATCGTCAACAAGTCGAACCCGGTGGACGACCTCCCGCTCTCGGAGCTGCGCGAGTATTTTCTGGCAGAGCGCGGCCACTGGCCGAACGGCGGGGGCAAGGTGCGCGTCGTGATGCTCGAACAGGGCGCGCCCGCGCGCGAGGCCGCGCTGCGCCTCATCTACGACATGAACGAGAAGGCGTACGTCAGCTACTTCCTCGGCAAGAAGTTCCGCGGCGAGACGCTCGAAGAGCCGCGGCAGCAAGCTTCAGCGGCCGACGTTATCAAGTTCGTCTCCTTCGTCCCCGGCGCCATCGGCTACGTACGCCCCGAAGAGGTGGACGCCTCCGTGAAAGTCCTCCGCGTAGACGGGCTCGCGCCGGGAGACCCCGGTTACAAGCTCAAGCTCTGAACGTTCCGACGCGATCAGGCAAGCGCCTCGACTCAAACCATATCTGCAAACCCCCTCCACCGAAAATATTTTGAGTCACAATAGAATCCGTCTGAAAAGAGTCGCGGCGTGGGTGGCCGCGGTCGCCTGCGCGGCCTTCGCGGCGGCCTTCCTCGCCGTATCCCTCGGCGGGCTGTGGGACGACGCGCGGCCCTCGGACGTAGGGATAGTCCTCGGCAACACGGTGCAGCCGGACGGCCGGCCGTCTGAGAGGCTGCGTGCGCGCCTCGACAAGGCCGTGGGGCTCTACCGCGCCGGCATGTTCCACGACGTAATCGTCAGCGGCGGGGTCGGCGCGGAGGGCTTCGACGAGGCCGAGGTGATGAAGCGGTATCTGTTGGAGCAAGGGCTGCCCGAAGACCGCGTGCACGCCGACGGCCGCGGGCTCGACACGTTCGAGACGGCGCGCAACGCCCACGCCTTGATGGCCGCGCGCGGCTGGAAGAGCGCGCTGGTCGTGAGCCAGTACTTCCACGTGCCGCGTTGCCGTCTGGCGCTGCGCAGGGTGGGGGTCGGCGAAGTCTCCTCCGCCCACGCCGACTACTTCGAGCTGCGAGACCTCTACTCGACCTGCCGCGAGGTGGCGGCCTACCCCTACTACCTCGCGAGGAGCTACTAGGAGGGCGGGGCGTTTAATCGTGGGAGGAGAGCGTTCGCGTGGGTGAGGGCGTAAGAAAGTCGCGCGCCAAGTGGCTCGCCGCCGTGGCGCTCGCCGCGGCCGCGCTGCTCTTGGCCGCACAGTTCGTCTCCCCGCCCGAGGGCGTTGCCCTGTCCGTCGGCGCGCGGGCCTTCAACCGTTTGAAGAACCGCGCGGCGCTGCCCGACGCGGCCGACTTCGACGAACGTGTGACGCTGGCCGAGTTGCTGCGCCCCGGCGACGACCGGGGCCGCTGGTCTGCTTCGAGGGCGGCGGCCGTGGAGGGCTACGTGGTCGCGGTGCGGGAGGGCGGCGTCGAGTCGGCGAACTCCTTCTCGCTCCTGCGACGCGACACACACATCGAGGTCGGCGCCAGCCCCGACGCGCCGCCGCGCGAGCGCGTGATACTCGAAGTCACGCCCGCGCTGAGGGACTGGGCGCGAGGGCGCGGGATGGACTGGACTACGTCAGCGCTCGCGCGGGAGTTGACGGGCCGACGGTGCAGGTTCGAGGGCTGGCTGCTCTTCGACTTCAACCACGCGGGCGAGTCGGAGAACCTTACGCCGGGAGGCACGGCCAACTGGCGCGCAACGGCGTGGGAGATACACCCCGTCACGTCCATCAAGGTTCTGACGGAATGACGGGCACGGCCGCGTTCACGAGACGCAACTCAAGTATGTCGTCGGGGCGCGAGAAGCCGTGCCGGAGGTAGAGGGGACGGCTCCGCTCCGTCGGCCAGAGGATGACCGCGTGCACGCCTCTCGCCGCGCAGAACTCAAGCGCGGTCGAAAGCAGCGCGGCCCCGAGGCCGCGGCCCCGTGCGGACTCGGCGACGTAGAAGTTTGTCAGGTAGGCGTGCCGCTCGGGCTCGCCCGAAGGGTTCGGAATTTTCTCGAACAGTTGGAGCCAGACGTTGCCCACGATTCGCGCCTCGTCTTCCGCCACCCAGCAAAGCCACACGCCATCCCCGGACAGCCTCTCGGCCATCCAGCCGGCACAGCGTTCGAGGAACTCGCCCTCGCTCTCGCCCTCTTCGACGCGCGCCGAACGGAATTCGTAGCGGAGCCGCGCCAGCGTGAAGGCGTCGGCGGGCGTTGCTCGCCTGATGTGGAAGCTCATCTCGGGTGCGGCTCCGCGCTCGGAGGCGCCGCTCAGCGTGCGCGCAAATGGTCGAGCGGCGTGAGACTTCTCGGCTGCGGGTAGGGCACGCCTTCGCCCTTGATCGCGCGCCAGAGGACGTGGTTGAACAGCTCCATGTCCGCGACATCTTCCCTGCTCAGGTCGAGCCGTTCGGAGTCGAGCGCGGCCGTGCCTTGCGCCGGGTTCAGTTCGTTGAGCGGCTGCGCGGGAGACTCCGCGACGTAAGGGCGCATGTCGGGCTCGGCCGAAAAGATTTCTCGCAGCGGGCGGCCGAAGAGGTCGAACTGCGAAAGCGGCGGCAGGCCCAGTATCTCTTCGACGGTCGCGATAACGTCCGTGGTGTTGACGAAGCGGTGGAGCGTGCCGGGGCGGTTGTAGGCCGAGACGACGAGGAGGACGGAGCGGTGAGAATCTACGTGGTCGGGGCCGTCCTGCGCGTCGTCCTCAAGGACGAAGAAGACCGTGTCGCGCCAGAACTTCGTGCGCGACACGGCCTCGACCATGCGGCCGAGCGCAAGGTCGTTGTCGGCCACGTAGGCGCGCGGGGTGCGCTTGCCCGCGCGCCCGCCCGAAGTGTGGTCGCCGGGCAGGTGCATGATTTCGAGCGCGGGCATCTCGTCCTTTGCGACGAACTCTCGAAACTCCTTCAGCCAGACCTCGACGCGCGTCTGGTCGGTGATGTTCATGTCGAAGGACGGGTAGTCCTGATTCGTGTAGGGCACCAGCGCGGCCTTCAAAGGGCGGTAGCGCGTCGGCTCCGGGGGCTTACCCTTCGCGGCCTCGACGGGGGCGCAGTACTCGCCGTAGTTGCGCAGCGTGAGGCGCTTCCTGATTGCCGCGTCCCAGAGGAAGCCGCTGACGGGTTCGTCCACATCCCCCTCGTCGTCCGGCGACGCGCGGCGGTAGGAGTAGAGCGCAGGCGTGGTCTTCTCCGTGTAGTCTGTGACGTAGGCGGACGTAGTCCAAGGGTGACCCTGCTGGCTCACCTCGGCGTTGACGAAGAAGCGGTCGAAGAGTCCGAAGCGTGCGGCCAGCGCTCGGTGGTTCGGGTTCGTCTCGCGGGGGAAGAAGAGCAGCGCGGGGTCGCCGTCGCCCTCCCTGACGTCGCCGAACATCTGGTCGTAAGTGCGGTTCTCCTTGATGACGTAGATGACGTGTTTGAACGGCGGGTACTTCGGCGCGCGCGGCGCACCCCCCCAGTTGTTGGCGTCGGTCACGCGGCGCGTGTACGCGCGCAGCTCGGCCGGGTTCGGCCGCGGCGGGAGTACGCTGACCGTGCCGTTGAGCTGCCCGAGCGTGTAGTCCGTCGAGTCTTTTCCGACCCTCTTGTCCGGCTGCCTCATCCCCGGGTTGGCACGCGTCCCGCGCCCCTTCCCGTTCAGCACGTACAGAGCCTCGCCCGTCGAGACGACGCCAGTCGGATACCAGCCGCAGGGGATGCGGCCCGCGAGCAGGTCGCGCGCGCGAGGTGTGTTCGTCCCGGCCGTCGCGCGCCCGAGGTCGAAGACGGCGACGGCGTTGTTGTCGGCCTCTGCGACGTAGAGGCGAGAGCCGTCCGGCGAGAGCGCGAGCGCGTCGGGCGTGCTGCCTTCGCGCGCGCCGCGGGGCGGCGGGTCGGCGAGCCGCGTGACGAGGCCGCGCGTCTTCGTGTTGACGACGTAGACGCTGTCCGTACTCGCGGAGGCGACGAAGAGGCGCGAGCCGTCTGCGTTCAAGGCGAGCGCGGAGGGGTGACGCCCGACGACGATCTTCCCATCATCCTTGAGCGTGCCGTCGGGCAGCGCCCCGAAGACGGAGACCGTGTCGCCGCCCCACGCAGAGACGTAAACCTTGCCGCCGCCCGCGGCGACTGCGTAAGGATAGTGGTCTGTCTTGAGGCGCTGCACGACGCGGCCTGAAGCGGCCTCTACGACGGCGAGCGCGTCGCCGACGTTCTCGGCGACGTAGAGCAGCCGCCCGTCGCGCGAGAGTGCGAGCCCGGCCGGGAAGCGCGTGCCGTCCTTCTTCGGGTCTTTCTCGGCGAGGGCGATTCGGCCGGCGGGCGTCAGGCGACCCCCGCCCCAATCGTAGCGGAAGACGGCGTCCTCGTTGCCGCCGGAGGCGTAGAGCGTCCGGCCGTCGGGCGAGAAGGCCAGTCCGAGAAAGGCCGAAGGCTGCGCGACCGTCTGCACGACTCTGCCGGTCTCAAGCTCGACGACCTCGACGCCCTGCTCGCGCCACCCGCTCAGGGAGACGACCACGTGGCGGCCGTCGGGCGTGGGGAGCATCGAGAGCGGCATGTTCCCCACGTCGAGCGAGCGCCCGGCCGTGTCGAGCCATGCGCCGGTCGGGAGTCGTGTCTTCGCTGTCGGCGAGGCGGGGTCGCGTGGGCCCTGTGCCGCGGCGGCCGCGAAAGCCCCGAGGACGAATGCGACGAATGCCACGCACCCGGCGATTAAACTTAAAGTGCTCGCGCGGCGTGTGAGCTTCTTCATGTGCGGTCTGCCCTCCCGTCAGCAGCTTCGGACGCCTCTTCGACGCCGCCGCGCGCCCTCATCCGTCACCCCGCGCGGCGCGGCCGGGCTACAAGATAGTTTGAGAATCGGCACTCGCACAAGCGCCATTATCGTGGAGCCGCCGTGGGCCAATTTATTGTCGGCGGGAGGCGGAGGTCTTGGCGAAGTCGCTCCCCGACCCCGGCGACGGCTCGCGCAGGAGTTGCCGCCGTCTCAACGCGCGGCGCCGCCGGCCTTCGCCTCCGGCACGAGCGTGCGCGCGAGGCGGCGGATCAACTCCGCGACCTCCTCGCGCTTCTCAGGCGACCACTCGGGCCACAGCTCAGCCAACTGCGCGCGCCGCGCCGCGACGAGGCGGTTGAAGACACGACACCCCTCATCCGTCAGCGCGTGGCCGCGCCCCTTCCCGCCCGCGGTATTTGTCTCGGCGACGAGCCCCCTGCCGGAGAGTTCGGCGAGCGCTTCGCCCACGAGTGCCGGCTCTACGCGGTGCGCGCGCGCGAGCGCCGAAGGGTCGAGCGCCGGGTCTTTCTCAAGACGCCCCAGCAGCCACGCCGCCGCCGGGCTCAAATCCACACCGGCGCGTTCGACTATCTTCTCGACGTAGCGCCGCCGCTCGTCGCGGTCGGCCAGCACGGCGAGCCCGCGCTGCACGTGCACGAGCGGGTCGGTCTCCGTCGGCATCGCGAACGCCTGCCCCACGTCGCCGCCGATGTCCCCTTCGGTCGCCGCGGCGATGGTCTCGCGCAAAGGTCGCTCGGGCAGGAGCCACGTGAGCAGGAAGCCCAAGAGCGCGACGGCCGTCGCGACGAGGAAGACTGTGCCGAGCGAACCTGTGAACGCCTGCGCGTAGGCCGCGCGCACGCCCGCGGGCAGTTGCGCGAGCGCCTGCGGGTTTAGCCCCGCGCCAAGACCTTCGCCTTCCGAGCCCTGCGGCAGCAGTCCCGACAGGTTGTTTGCGAGCCGCGCGGCGAAGACCGCTCCGAGCACGGCCGTGCCGAGCGAGCCGCCCACGAGGCGGAAGAGCGTCGCGCCCGAAGTGGCGACGCCGAGGTCGCGGTACTCGACCGAGTTCTGCACGGCGATGACGAGCACCTGCATCACCATCCCGAGGCCGAGGCCGAGCACGAGCATGATGAGTGAGGCGGCGAGCGTACTTGTCTCCGTCGTCATGCGCGAGAGCAGAAAGAGCCCGAGCGTCGTGCAGGCGGTGCCTGCGAGCGGGAAGACCTTGTAGCGCCCCGTGCGGCTGATGACCTGTCCGGAAAGTATGGAGGTGACGAGCGAGCCGCCCATCAAGGGAAGCATCTGAAGCCCCGACGCGGTCGGGCTCGAACCCTTCACGACTTGCAGGAAGAGCGGCAGGTACGTCACAGACCCGAAGAGCGCGAAGCCGACGATGAGCCCGACGGCCGAAGTCACCCAGAAGGCGCGGTTGCGGAAGAGCCTCAGCGGCAGCACCGGCTCGGCCGCGCGCCCCTCGGCGAAGAGGAAGCCGGCGAGCGCCGCGAGCGCGACCGCGACCAGACCCAGCACGAAGGGCGAAGACCAAGGGTAGGCCGTCCCGCCGAAGTCTGTGACGAGGACGACCGCCGAGAGCGTGACGGCCAGCAGCGCCGCGCCCGCGTAGTCAATCGAGTGGCGCACGCGCCTCACGCTCGCGGGGAGCGTCGCGGCCAGCACGACGAGCGCGATGATGCCGACGGGGATGTTGATGTAGAAAATCCAGCGCCAAGAGAGTTGCGTGGTGAAGTAGCCGCCGATGAGCGGGCCGGCGATGCTCGCCGCGCCGAAGACCGCGCCGAAGACCCCCTGATAACGCCCGCGCTCGCGCGGCGCGACGATGTCGCCGACGACGGCCTGCGTCGTCACCATCAGCCCGCCGCCGCCGAGGCCCTGCACCGCGCGGAAGAGGATGAGCTGCGCCATGCTGCGACTCATCCCGCAGAGCGCCGAGCCCGCGAGGAAGAGCACGATGCCCGCCTGTAGGACGCCCTTGCGGCCGTAGAGGTCGCCGAGCTTGCCGTAGAGCGGCGTGGCAATCGTCTCCGCGAGGAGGTAGGCGCTCACCACCCAAGAGATGTGCGCGAGGCCCCCGAGTTCGCCGACGATGGTGGGGAGCGCCGTCGCGACTATCGTCGAGTCGAGCGCGGCCAGCAGCATGACGAGCAGCAGCCCGCTGAAGACGACCAAAACCCTCTCGCGCGCCACGGGCGGCGGGACTTCCGCGTCAGTAACATTCGCCATTCACAGTTCGCCTTCGTTCTCCGGCGCCGCGACAAGCGCGCAACGCCTGATCTCACCACGCCTCATCCTAACCAAAGAAGTTCACAGGATTTTGCGCGGCACGGCTTTCCGTCAATAACGACTGAACACGGGCGCGGGCCCTTCGAGCTTTACGAGGCGAGCACCAAGGCGCCGCCGCCGGCCCTCACGCGCGAGGGGCTGCGGGCCACACTCACCGAGCAGTGGGCCCCGTTCGCCACCGCCTCCGACACGCTACCAGAAAGCAGTCGCCTCAAGCCCCGCCGGTCTTCCGTCCCGACGACTATCAAATCCGCCCTCATCTCCTCGGCCGCGGCGATGATGCGCTTGGCGGGGCGGCCGGCCACTACTTCCGCGGTGACCTGTAGGCCGGCGCCCGTCAGCACGCGCGCCGCGTCGTCTATCGCGCGGTGGGCGCGCTCGGTACTCCCGCCCCGGTAGAGGCCGAGTTCTTCCAGTGAGTACGCGACGGGGTTGACCATGCTCATGACCTTCACGTCCGTGCCTTCCGGCCAAGGCCGCGCGGCGACGGCGCGGACGGCTTCGGCCGAATGCGCCGAGCCGTCGGTCGCGAGCAGCACCCTCGTCCGCCCGCCCACCTCGGCCGGCGGACGACGACGACGCCGCGGGGCGCGGACGACTTCCACGGAGCACGGCGCGTTGCGCGTGACGGACTTGGCTACGCTGCCGAGCATCCAGCTACGGAAGTCGGTGCGGTTGTGAGCGCGTATGAGGATGAGGTCGGCGCCCCACCTCCTCGCCTCCAACGGTATCAGCCACTGCGGGTCGCCGCGCAGCACCGCGACCTCCGCCTCGATGCCGAGCCAGCGCAGGGGCTCGACGGCGAGGGCCGAGAGTTGCTCGCCCCGCCTGCGCATCTCCTGCCGCACGGCCTCGGCGCGGAAGCCCGCCTCGCGCCACACCTCCTGCGGGATGGTTTCGTCCTCGACGATTGAGACCACGCGCGCCTCCGTGCCGCCCGGCCACTGGCGGGCCGCGACGGCGTTCAACAGCATCTCGGCCGTGGCGGCCGTGTCCAACGCAAGTAAAATCCTCATCTCATCAAACCCCCTTCTCACTCGAACCTCAATCCCGTGACCTCCAACGCGTGGGCCGCGCGCTCGGCGTCGGGGCGTACGCCTTCGAGCAGGATGCTGACGTTGATGGCCTCGCCCGGCTCAAGCGCCGACTGCCTGTTGGGGACGACTACCACGGTGCGCTCCCTAACGGGCGAGCTCATCGCGTCCAGAATCACGCCGCGCAGTTCCAGCCCCGTGACCGTGCGTCCCGTCGTGTTCCTCACCGTCCCCGTGAGCTCGACGGACAGGTCGCTGAGCGGCCTCGGCGCCTCCGCGGCGACGAGTTGCTCGACGACGAGCAGGCCGCTTAACTGCTCGAACTCCGGCGACTCACTGCGTATCGCTCTGTCCAAGCGCTGCTCTAAGACGTGCCCCGCGTACGGCCGCGTCATCGCAAGGTGGATGATGCCGCCCGTCGCCAGCACGACGACGCTCGTGATGGCCGCGGCCAGCAGTATCACGGGCCAGCGCAGCTCGGGCTCTCTAATCAACGTCGGCCCTCTGTATGCCATTGTCCCCTCCCTATCTGAGCTTTGAGCCGTCGCCGCGCGCGGCCGACAGCGTGATGGCGAAGCCGTGCCCGCAGCCTTTGCACACGTGCGGATCGTTCTCGCGCGCCCCCACGACGAGCCAGACGACTGAACACCGCGGGCACCGCACGTACCAGCGCCGCAGAATCTCGGGCCACTTTTTGTCTCCCCCGCGTGCTCGAATGCTTACCGACACGGCCATGTACCTGCCTCCTTAAACCTGTCATTACAATAGCCGCGTGGGCGGGTGGCGGGTAGCGTGTTAACACTTAAGAAGGGCGGGTGTTAATACCCGACTGGTCGGAGTGGCGGGGACGGCCGGGGTCGCTCGCGAGGCGCGGCCGCGTTGAGGGATTGACGGTCGGCGTCGGGCTGCGCCGCGTGCCGACGGTCAGTCCGGCTGTCTGCGCTGTTTGACGTGGAGGGCCAGCTCGACGCGGTTGCTCAGGTTCTTCTTGTCGAGGATGCGGCTGATGTGACCTTCGATTGTCCGCAGGCTGAGGTGAAGCTCGGCGGCGATCTCCTTGTTCGTCAGGCCGCGCGCCACCGCCTCGGCGACGCGCCACTCGGCCTCGGTCAGCTCCTCGTCGCGGACGAGTTCGAGTTCGTCCGCCTCCGCCTCGCCGAACATGCGCGCGAGGTCGGAGTGCGTGCGCTGCACGCGGTCGAGGATGCTCTTGACGACGGCCACGAGTTCCTCCGGCTCGAAGGGCTTCGTGATGTAGGCGTCAACGCCGGTGCGGAAGCCGGCGACGCGGTCGACCGTCTCGTCCTTGGCCGTGAGGAAGACGATGGGGACGAGGCGCGTGCGCGGGGCCGCGCGCAGGTTGCGCACGAGCGCGTAGCCGTCCATGCCGGGCATGCGTATGTCGCTGATGATGAGGTCGGGTAGCGACTCGGCCACGCGCACCAGCGCCTCCGCCCCGCGCCGCGCCGTCAACACCTCGTAGCCTTCGGCGCGCAGCGTCTCGGAGACCGCGAGCAGCAGGCTCGGGTCGTCGTCAACGACCAGCAGTTGCTTCGCCATCGCTCTCGCCTCCCGCCTCGGCGCGCGCCCCGCACCCGCCCTCGCGCCACGCCGGCAGGTGCAGCGTGAAGGTGCTCCCGCGGCCGACCTCCGACTCGACCGTAATCCTGCCGCCCATCTGCTCCATCACGTTGCGGCCGAGGTAGAGCCCGAGCCCTACGCCCGACGCGTCCGCGTCCTCAAGGAACTCTGCGCCGGTCGCGGCGCCGCGCGTCGCCTCGGAGTCAGGCGCGGGCCGCCCGCGGTGGAACTTGTCGAAGAGCACGGGCATGTCCTCCGGCGGGATGCCGCGCCCGTTGTCCGCCACGCTGACGAGAACGTGCCCGTCTTCGGCCCGCGCCGCGAGCCGTATGCGGCCGCCGTCGGGCGTGTACTTGATGGCGTTCTCGATGACGTTAGTGAGCACGCGCCTGAGCGCCTTCGCGTCGGCGCACGCCGGGGGGAGTTCGACGATGGGTTCGACGCGCAGCTCGTGGCCGCGCTTCTCGGCCGCGCGCGCCTGCGACTTGGCGCACGAAGAGATGACTTCGCCCACGTCCACGCGCTCGTGCCTGATTCGGAAGACGCCCCCCTCGATGCGAGAGAGGTCGAGCAGGTTGAGGACGAGGTCTATCTGCCGGTCGCACTCGACCGAGATGGTGTCGAGGTACTCGCGCCGCTTCGACTCGTCGAGCCCGTCGCGCATCAACAGACGCGTCAGCGCCTTGATGGTCGTCAAAGGCGTGCGCAGCTCGTGCGAGACGCTTGAGACGAACTCGGACTTGAGGCGGTCGAGTTCGGCGAAGCGCGCCTCCCTCCGCTCCAAACGCTCGGCCATCGCGTTGAAGCTCGCGCCGAGGCGCGAGACCTCGTCGCGCCCCTCGCTCGGCGCGCGCGCCGCGAAGTTCCCATCGCCGAACTGCCCGGCGGCGAAGCTGAGCAGACGCACCGGCCTCGCGATGCTGCGGGCGATGAGCAGCGCCGCCGTCATCGTGCAGAAGACGACCACGAGGCCGACCGCGGCGTAAACCGTGAGCTGCCGCCACGCCGACGCGTAGAGGATGTCGCTCGGCACGCCGAGCGTCACGACGTAACCCGTCTTGCCGACGCGCGCCAAGCCGTAGACGCGCTCCACGCCGTCGAGCGCGCTCCTGACGGTCTTGACCGTCGTGTCGCGCCCCTCGAATCCGGCCAGCATGGCGGAGTCGCTCAGGTCGGCCCCGATGACGGACTCCTGCGTCCGGCTCCGGTAGACGATGCGCCGGCTCGGGTCGAGCAGTGTGACGAGTGCGCGGTCGGGGAGCGTGATGCCCCGCAGCGGCTCCTGCAAAGCAGACCCTTCCATCCTAGCGACGACCGCGCCGCCCTCCCCCGCAGGCACCGCGAGGGCGAGGACGTAATGGCCCTCGCCGCGCGTCCAGTCCGTCTCCACGTCCGAGACGCCGCCCCGCGCCGCGCCGAGCAGCCTGTCTGCCACGCCGGCCGGGAGCGCTTCGGCGCCCGCCGGGTACGTCGCCACCGCGCGGCCGTCCGCGCCGAGGACACGCAGGTCGAGCCAGTGCGGGCGCGGCGTGAGCGCCGCCTTTAAATCCGCCTCGACGGCCGAAGGGTCGTTCAGGCGCGCGGCCGGGTGTGAGGCTATCGTCAGAAGCGGCTGCCGCTGGGCGTCTATCCAACGGTCGAAGACGACCGCCGCCAGCTCGGCCTGCTCTTCAAGCGACTCGTTGAGCTGCTGCTGCTTCCCACGCCAGACGACCCAGAGCGCGACGAGCCCGACCACAAGGAGCGGGACGACCCCTCCCAGCGCCAGCGTCAACAATCGCCCGCGGATACTCACGATGCGCACCCCGACAAGACCCAGTGATGCCGAGTATAACAAACCGCGTCGGCGTGAGACGCGGGTGTAAACACCCGCCGCTTTCGGGTGTTTACCCGCTGTCTCCGCCCCGCCTCGTCTCTTAATCTGTTTACCAGCGCGCCGGCCGTGTCGTTCGCGGCCGCGCGCACACACTCAACACGGCAGAGGGAAGAGATGAAAGTCATCGAGGCGACAACGTCAGTGGAAGCGACCATCTACATTACGGAACTAGACCGGCAGCGGTTGGAGAAGCTGATCGAGCTGGCCGGCGAGCGCAGCCGTCGGGCGAACCACCAGTACCTAAGCAGGCTGGAAGAAGAGCTCGAAAGGGCTGAGACAATCGCCCCGGAGGACGTGCCGCCCGACGTGATCACCATGCGCTCGAAAGTCGGCCTCAGGGATTTGAACACGGGCGAGGAGATGGTCTACACGCTCGTCTTCCCCTCGGAGGCGAACTTCGACGAGGGGAAGATTTCGGTGCTGGCACCCGTGGGGACGGCGATGCTCGGCTACCGCGTCGGCAGTGTCATCGAGTGGCAGGTTCCGTCCGGGGTGAGGAGGCTGAAGGTGAAAGAGCTGCTCTACCAGCCGGAGGCCGCGGGCGACTATAACCTTTGAAAGCGTGCGCCCTGTAACGCACGTGCCGGTTACGTGAGACGACCGAGCAGTCGAAGGTCTGCTCTTGTGTCCTCACCACTCACCTCTTCAAATGGAGCGAGACGCCTCGATTGAATGTTTACCCGTTATCTGTTAATTGAGTGGCAGAGCCTGCGCTTTAAAATGGTGGACACGGGCGGGAGGCGCGCAAGCCGGGAAGGAGGAAATGTAAGGTGGGCTCTCGGTTTCATTAACGTTTCCGGACGGAGGTGAGCGTATGGCAGGCGAAGCGGATGAGAGACAGACGGAAGCGCCGGAAGCCGGCGCCGTGCCCGAGGATAGAATAGAAGGGAAGATTGACAGAGACCTTAGAGACTCCTTCCCGGCGAGCGACCCGCCGGGCTGGGTGCTCGGCGTGAGGCGAACGCCAACTGTGGAAGAAGGAGCGGACGCCGGCGGCCCGCCCGCCGCCGCGACGGATGACGCCGGCGGGGAATGAGTCGCACGGGGTCACACGCGAACGACTCTCGTATCGTCAGGGACTCGAAGCCCTGAACATCCGAAGCGGCGGGGGCCAAGTTTGATGACGGGCGAAAGCGCGGGCGCGAGGTTGCGGCGCTACCTCATCGGGGTCTGGTCGGTGGCGGCGGTCTTCGCGCTGACGATGCTCGCCACGCGCTACGTCGGGTTGAACGTCACGCCGGTCTACCTCGCCGCCGTCATGTTCAGCACGTGGCGCGGCGGGCTTGGGGCGGGGCTCGTCGCCACGGCGCTCTCGGCCGTCCTCGGCGCCTTCTTCTTCTTCCCGCCCGCCTACTCGTTCAAAGTTTACGGCGAGGACTTACTACAGCTCGGCGTCTTCACGCTGGCGGCGCTCGTCATCAGCTCCTTGAGCGCGGCGCGCGAGCGTGCGCTCGCGGTCAGCGAGCAGGCGCGGCGCGAGGCCGAGGCCGCGAACTCGGTGAAGGACGAGTTCCTCGCCGCCGTCTCGCACGAGCTGCGCACGCCTTTGACGACCATCAAGACTTTGACGCGCATCCTCCTCAAAAAGAGCCCGAGCGAGGAGGAGCGGCGCGAGTACCTCGAAGACATCTCCGCCGAGTGCGAGCGGCAGATTGACCTCGTACATAACCTGCTCGACCTGACGCGCGTGAAGGCGGGCGGGGTCGAGATTCAGCTGGCGCGCATCGCCGTGCCCGCGGCGCTGCGCGACTGCGAGAAGACCATGCGCACGGCGGCCGCGGAGCGCGGGCAGGAACTCGTGGTTGACTTAGCCCCCGGCCTGCCGCCCGTCCGCGCCGACCGCAGCGCGCTGCGGCGCGCTCTCTGCGCCGTGGTCGAGAACGCCGTCAAGTACACGCCCGAGGGCGGGCGCGTCACGCTCCGCGCGCGCCGCGAGACCGACGGCAGAGAAGTCTTAATCGAAGTCGAAGACACGGGGCCGGGCATCCGCGAAGAGGACTTGCCCCGCATCTTCGAGCGCTTCTACCGCGGCCGCGCCGGTTCGGACAACACGGGGGCCGGCGCCGACGAACAAGACGTGCCCGGCATCGGCCTCGGGCTCTACCTCGCGCGCGTGCTCGTCGAGGGGATGGGCGGCCGCATCGGCGTGCAAAGCCAAGTCGAACGCGGCAGCACCTTCACGCTGCGCCTCCCGGTCTGGCGGGAAGGGGTGCGAGATGGCTAAGAGGATTCTGGTCGTGGACGACGAGGCGAAGCTTTTGCGCGCCGTCGCCGTCACCCTGCGCGAGGAGGGCTACGAGGTGGCGACCGCGCGCAGCGGCGCGGAAGCGCTCGTCGCGGTCAACGCGAGCGTGCCCGACCTCGTCGTCAGCGACATAAGGATGCCGGGCATGGACGGCTACCAGCTCGCACGCGCCCTGCGCTCAAGCCCGCGCACGGAACTCATCCCCGTCGTCTTCCTCACCGCGAAGGCCGAGCGCAAAGACCGCCTCGCAGGCATCCGCACGGGCGTTGACGCCTACCTCGTCAAACCCTTCGACCCGGAGGAGCTGCTCGCCGTCGTCGCCAACCTGCTCGCGCGCGCCGAACGCACCAGCGCCGAGCTCGCACGGCTGGTCGGCACGGCGAAGGGTTTGGAAAGTCCGCCCGCGGGGCTCGCGTTCGAGGAAGATTTCACGCCCGCGGAGGCGCGCGTCGCGCGCCTCGTCGCCGAGGGGTTGAGCAACAAGGAGATCGCCGCCGAGCTTGGTTCGAGCGTCCGCACCGTCGAGGGGCACATCAGCAACATCCTCTCCAAGAAAGGTTGGAGCAACCGCGTCGAGATCGCGCGCCACGTCCTCGGGCGCGGCTCTTCCGACTGACACACCCCGCCCGAAGTTAACCACGGAGACGCAGAGGCACGGCTTGAAGCAATAGCTCAACAAGCCGTGCCTCTGCGTCTCTGCGGTTAACCCTCTCCCGGCTTACGCCTGACGAAGACAGTAATAACGGAGCACGTGAAAACACCCGGACGAATCGGGTGGAAGCCACGGTGTCTCCCGGCCGCTCAATCTTTATCCTGAAGACGGTGGGGTGATGGTATGGAGTTTAAGTCACTCATCGTGGCGGCGCTGCTGCTGGCGGTTCTGTTCGGGTGGTACGCGTGGCTAGCGGTCGGCGAGCGCCGCCGCAGGTGAAGCCCTCGCGGGCGACGCGCGGCCGCCGGGAGGGGTCGCTGAAGGGAGGTTGTTTCTTAGTCATGGGTGAGAGGATGAGAGTTTTGGTCGCGTACGACGGCTCGGCTTACGCCGACGCGGCGCTGGACGACCTGCGGCGCGCGGGGCTGCCGCCGGACGCGGAGGCTCTGGTCGTTTCGGTCGCGGACGGCCTCATGAGCGTCCATTCTACGGTCGAAGAGGCGGCTGGCGCGATGTTGACTTCGCGCAGGGTGACCTCGGCCATCGAACTGGCCCGCGGGCAGGCGTTGGGGCTGCTCGAAGAGGCGCGGGATTTCGCCGCGCGGGCGTGCGGGCGTCTGCTCTGGGACTTCCCCGGCTGGGAGGTGCGGACGAAGGTCTCGGAGGGGACGCCTTCGTGGGAACTGCTGCGGGCGGCCGAAGCGTGGCGGCCCGACCTCGTCGTCGCAGGCTCGCAGGGGCGCGGGGCGCTCGGCCGGTTCTTCCTCGGGAGCGTGTCGGAAGCGCTCGCCGCGAAGGCGAACGGCTCCGTCCGCGTCGGGCGTCGCGTTGAGGAGCGGAAGGGCGACGCGCCGCGGATTGTTGTGGGCGTTGACGGGTCGCCGGGGTCGAGGCGCGCGGTTCGCGCCGTGGGCCTGCGCGCGTGGCCGGCCGGGACTGAGGTGAGGCTTCTCGTCGTGGACGACGGGAGCGGCCCCACGAGAATCGCAGACATCCAGCCGAATCTGGCCGACCTCTTTACAGCCGACGGCGAAGACAAGTCGGTGAACGCGCGCCTGATGGCCGAAGGGGCTTGGGCCGTTTTGAACGAGCGCGGACTGAACGCGTCCGTGGAGGTGATCGAGGGCGACCCGCGCCGCGTGCTGACCGAAGAGGCGCGCGCGTGGGCGGCCGACTCGATCTTCGTCGGCGCGCACGGGCTGGACAGCCCCGGCGAGAGTTCGGGCCTCGGCGCCGTCTCGGCCGCGCTCGTCAGGAACGCCGCCTGCTCGGTCGAGGTCGTGCGGTGAGGCTGGTTCAGAGGAAGGAGGAGATGCGTTGGGGCCGTTAGCATGGATTATCGCCGACACCGCTGCGCGGACGACGCTCGAACTGTTGACGAGACAATGCCCGAAGTGCGGCCGCAAGCAGGTCGTGCCGAAGGAGAAGTTACGGGCCGTAGTTAAGTGTGAGCGCTGCGGGGCGGCCGTGCCGCCGAAACTCACGCCGAAAATTTAAGTGTAAGAAATTATGTCCACCATCAGCGAAGCGTTCCTGCCCGGCGTCGGGCGCAAGTTTCAGGTCGAGACGACGAGCGGCGACCGCCTCGTCATCGTCATCCACGACGACGGGCTGCGCGAGCTTTATCACTTCGCGCGCAAGAACCTCGACCGCCCGGCCTCAGTCCTGCGCCTCTCGGACGGCGAGGCGCGGCAGATAGCTGGCATCATCGGCGGCCTGACCTACGTCCCGCGCAGCCTCCCGATGGCCGAGGTCGTCCTCGAAGACCTCGTGCTCGAATGGTTCACCGTCGAGCCGGGCGCCTCGTGCGTCGGCCGAACCATCCGCGACCTACAGGTGCGCACCCGCACCGGCGCCTCCATCGTCTCCATCATCGAGCCCGACCAGACGAAGCGCACCAACCCGGAGGCGGACACGGTGCTCAACGCGGGCGCGACGCTCATCGCCGCGGGCGACCGCCGCACGATTAACGCGCTCAAGCGACTGCTGAACGAAGGGGAGACGGGGCGAGCATAGATGGATCACATCATCCTTGAGATAGGGCTGGCGCTGGGCCTCGTCGCGTTCGCCGTCACGCTCGCGCACAGGCTCGGCGTGTCGAACGTCCCGTTCCTCATTCTCATCGGGATGGCGGTCGGGCCGCACGCCCCGCAGTTCGGCGTCTTAGACTTCCGGTTCATCGAGACCGCCTCGCTCATCTCCTTCATGGGGCGCGTCGGCGTCCTCTTCCTGCTCTTCTACCTCGGGCTCGAATCCAACGTCACGCGCCTGATAGAGGCGGGGCGCTCGATACTCGTGGGCGGCAGCGTCTACATCGGCATCAACTTCACGGCCGGGCTCCTCTACGCGTACCTCACGGGCTTCGGCCTACAGGAGACGCTCGTGATGGCCGGCGTGACGACCATCTCTTCGAGCGCCATCGTCGCCAAAGTCCTCTTCGACTACAGGCGCACGGCCAACCCCGAGACCGAGCTCATCCTCGGCATCACGATGTTCGAGGACGTATTTCTGGCCGTCTACCTCTCGCTCATCTCGGGCGTCGTGCTGAGCGGGGCGACCTCGGTGGCGGGCGTGCTCACGTCCGGAGGCATAGCGCTCGGCTTCATCGTCGGGCTGATGGTCGTGGGGCGCTGGGCGACGCCGCTCCTGAACCGGCTGCTGCGCATCTCCTCGAACGAGGTCTTCGTCGTCGTGGTCTTCGCGTCGCTCTTCCTGCTGGCGGGCCTCGGCGAGACGATTCACGTCGCCGAGTCAATCGGCGCGCTGCTCCTCGGGCTCATCCTCGGCGAGACCGAGCACAGCGAGCGTATGGAGCGGCTGATAGTTCCCTTCCGCGACTTCTTCGGCGGGGTCTTCTTCTTCAGCTTCGGGCTCTCGATAGACCCGTTCAGTCTGGGCGGCGCGGTCTGGCTGGCGCTGGGCGCGGCGCTGCTCTCGCTCGTCGGCGTCATCGTCGCCGGGTTGATTGTGGGAAGGCGCGCGCGGCTCACGGCCGTGGGCTCGCTCAACACGTCGTTCACGCTACTGGCGCGCGGCGAGTTCTCCATCATCATCGCCAACCTCGCGCAGGCCAGCGGGCTCGCGGCCGTCCTACAGCCCTTCGCCGCGCTCTACGTGCTGATACTCGCGAGCGCCGCGCCCCTTCTGGCGAAGGAGTCGGAGCGCATCTACGGCCTCTTCTCGAAACTCTTCCCTCCCCCGGTTAAGGGCGAAGAGGCCGAAGAAGAGGTGGAGGAGGCGCGCGCTTGATTTGGCCCAAGAGGCTAAATATCTAAAACCTCCTGCCGATTAATAGGACTAACCACTTATCAATCCCTCCTCTTAGTTAAGCGAGTTTTCCAGCAAATTTTCGGTTGCAAAAAATTTTCCTTGACAGGATTTCGGAATGGTGTTACCAATGCCGCCGACATCGCAGTTCTGGGAAAGCCTCCCGGGGAGTTTCTAAACCCCCTCTCGGCCAATCAAACCCGACGGCAAACAGGCTCAAGCTGCAAGGTCAGACCTACGCGGGCGCTGCCTTCGCCGCGCAATCGGCGGGCCCGAACGCCGCACGTCCGCGAACCCTCACCTGAGGGCTCATCCACCCCGGCAGAATCGAATGGGACTTCCGCGAAGCCCCACGCAGGAAAACTATCTCGGCTCGTTTGAAGCCTACAAAATTGGCGGAAAGGTTTACCGATGAATACAGCTCTCTCCACGTTAAAGCCTCATGCGGAGGCGTGCAGGTCTCGGCGGCCCGGTCTCAGATTTCAGGGCGCGCTCCTTCTCGTCCTCCTACTGACCGCGGTTTCGGCGGCGTCGGCGGCAATCACGTTCGACAGCGCCAGCACCTCGAAGGCCAAACACAACACGAGCGAGATTAGTTGGAAACACACCGTCGGCGGCGGCTCGGGCGCGGCGGTGGTGGTGGCGGTCTCTTTCAACGACCTCTTATTCAATAATAACCAGATTACTTCGGTGAAGCTGGGCGGCGTCACGATGCGCCCTGTGCCGGACTCTCTGGCCCGCACGTCGGGCCTGAGCGTGAAGACCATCACGCAGCTTTTCTATCTCAACGGCGCGGAGGCGCCCGCGCCCGGCACTTACGACGTGTCGGTCACTTTCACTGGAAAGGTTGACGAGGCGGCGGGCGGCGCGGTCTCTCTCTTCGGCGTCGAGCCGGGCACGCCCGCGGCCGTCGCGACCAACGCCAACCTCTTAGGGCTTGGTCAGATCAGCACGAGCATCAACGCACCGGCTTACTCTTGGGTCGTGGACGTGGTCGGTTCCGGGAGCGGCGCAGACTTCACGGCCGGGGCGGGCCAGACCGAGCGCTTCGGGCGTGTGAAGAAAGAGATCGGGCTCGCCGGCTCGGCGCAGGCCGCCACCTTCGGCGGGCCGACGACGCTTCTCTGGCAGCAGGCTGACACGGCGCCGCTCGCGACCTCGGCCGTCGCCTTCGCGGCGAAGCCGGTCTTCAAGCTCTCGACGACGACGACCGGCGCGGGCTCGATTCAGACCAGCACCGGCGGCGACATGTTCCACGAAGGCGAGCCGGTGACGCTGACGGCCTCGCCCGCGCCCGGCTGGGAGTTCGCCGGCTGGGGCGGCGACGTGACGGGGACGGCCAACCCCGCCTCGCTCACGATGGACGGCGACAAGTCCGTCACGGCCAACTTCATTCAGGTTCCGCCGAGCATCTCGGCGCAGCCCGCTTCGCAGACCGTCAACGCGGGCTCCAACGTCAGCTTCAACGTCGCGGCCGGCGGCACCGCGCCGCTCAGTTACCAGTGGTACAAGGACGGCGCGGCCGTCGCGGGCGCTACAGGTTCGACGCTCAGCCTCTCTAACGTGCAGGCGGGCGACGCGGGCGGCTACGCCGTCACGGTGACGAACGGCGCGGGCAGCCTGACGAGCAATCCGGCCACGCTCACGGTCATCACGCCTCCGACGATTACGACGCAGCCGGCTTCGCAGACCGTCAACGCAGGCCAGACGGCGACCTTCAACGTCGCCGCCGGCGGCACGTCGCCCTTCGCCTTCCAGTGGAAGAAGGACGGCGCAGACATCCCCGGCGCCAACTCCGCGACCTTCTCCGTCGCCAACGCACAGGAGGCCAACGCCGGCAGCTACTCCGTGGTCGTCTCGAACGCCGCCGGCTCGGCCACGAGCGACGGCGCCGCGCTGACGGTCATTACGCCGCCGACGATTACGACGCAGCCCGCCGCGCAGTCCGCCCCGCTCGGCTCTAGCGTCAGCTTCACGGTCGCGGCGGGCGGCACGTCGCCCTTCAACTATCAGTGGAAGAAGGACGGCGCAGACATCGCGGGCGCCAACTCCGACACGCTCTCGCTCACGAACGTGCAGGACGCAGACGCGGCCACGTACACGGTCGTCGTCTCGAACGCGGCGGGCTCGGCCACTAGCACGGGCGCGGCGCTCGCGGTCATCACGCCGCCCTCCATCAGCCTTCAGCCCGAGCCGCAGACGGTCAACGCGGGCGCGACCGCCAACTTCTTCGTCTCGGCGAACGGCACCGCGCCGCTCGGCTACCAGTGGAAGAAGGACGGCAGCGACATCCCCGGCGCCACGTCTTCGAGCCTCGCGGTCGCGAACGCGCAGGACGTTGACGCGGGCACTTACACGGTGGTCGTCTCGAACGCGGCCAGCTCGGCGACGAGCGACGGCGCAGCGCTCACCGTGACGCACATCGTCCCGCCGACCATCACGACGCAGCCCGCTTCGCAGACCAAGAACGTCGGCGAGGGCGTCACGTTCACGGTCGTCGCGGGCGGCACCGCGCCCTCCTACCAGTGGCAGAAGAACGGCTCTGACATCGCGGGCGCTACGGCCGCGAGCCTGACGCTCTCGAACGTTCAGCTCTCGGACGCCGCCGATTACAGCGTCGAGGTCAGCAACGACGCAGGCATCGCCACCAGCGACCCGGCCACGCTGACGGTCGTCGTGCCGCCGTCCGAGTTCCTGCGCGAGCGGTTCGCAGACGGCACGCGCACGAATCAGAACCTCCCCGCCTCCGCGGACTGGTTCACCTCCTCGGGCAGCAGCAACTTCACCGCGACTGTGGGGCAGGCGACGCAGGTCGTCAGCTCAAGCCGCACGCTGCTCAACTACTTCACCAACTCTACGGCGGCGCCCGTCAACGTCGGCGTCGGCCAGACGCTCACGCTCGACTTCGTCGCCCAGTTCACGGGCTTCGACACGGGCGCGTCCGTCGGCTCGAACACCTTCACGGTCGCCCTCCTGCGCTCGGTGGCCAACCCTTCGGCGACGAGCGGCACGGGCTTCACGCCCGCGGGGTCGCCGAACACCAACGCGCGCGTGAGCGGCGACTTCGGCAGCAACTCAAGCAGCGCCTTTAACAACTACGGCGGCTACGCGGCCATGACCTACACGGGCACCGCGGGGGCGGCCACGCCCGTCAAGCTCTACGCGCGCACGGGCGCGAACACCTCGCTGCTGAACAGCACGAGCCCCTTCACGCAGTTCACCACCGGCGGGACGGCCGTGGCCTCCACGGGCATGCTCGTCAACAACGACTACCGCGGCACGCTCACGATCGAGAACACCGGCAGCGGCGTCCGCGTCACCTACACTTTGAAGGACGCGGCGACGGGCACGCCCGTAATGAACTACTCGGCCACGCAGGCGGCCGCCTCGTTCACGCAGTTCGACACGGCCGCGTTCTACCTGAGCAAGGCCAGCAGCAGCGCCAACTACAACCTCGTCATCAAGTCGGCGGACGTTTCGCTCGGCGGCACCGTTGACGCGGGCGAGGCGCCTTCCATCACGACGCAGCCCGTCTCGCAGACCGTCTCGGCGGGCGCGAACGTCTCGTTCAGCGTCGCCGCCGACGGCACCGCGCCGCTCAGCTACCAGTGGCAGAAGAACGGCGCGGCCATCTCGGGCGCGACCTCTTCGACGCTCAACCTCTCGAACGTGCAGGGCACGGACTCGGGCAGCTACCGCGTCGTGGTCTCGAACGCCGCCGGCTCGGCGACGAGCACGACGGCCGTCCTCAACGTCCTGACCGGGCCGGTCGCCCCGGCCATCACTTCGCAGCCCGCCTCGCAGACGGTCGTCACGGGCGGTAGCGCCCTCTTCAACGTCATCGCGACGGGCACCGCGCCGCTCTCGTACCAGTGGTACAAGGACGGCTCGCTCATCTCGGGCGCCACCTCGTCTTCGTTCAGCCTCTCGAACGTGCAGGCGACGGACGCGGGCGGCTACAGCGTCGTCGTCAGCAACGCCGCGGGCACGGCGAACAGCAACACCGCCGCGCTCACGGTCACAGATCAGTTGCCCGGCCAGATTTACAACCTACAGGGCTTCGCGCAGGCCGCGACCGGCGCCGGCATCGTGCCCGAGACCGACCCGAACTACCGCAAGGTCTACAACGCGAACGACCTCGTCGCCGCGCTCGGCAGCAAGACGACGAAGGTCATCGAGATCATGAACGACCTCGACCTCGGCTATAACGAGGTGCCGGCCTCTGCGCGCACGGGCGCGCTGCGCACGGCCGCCGCGCCGCTCACGCACCCCGTGCTGCTTCAGACGGGCGTCAGCACCATAGACATTCAGGACAAGACGGGGCTGACCATCTTCTCCGCCAACGGCGCGACCATCCGCCACGCCGAGTTCAACGTGAAGCGCGCCAACAATCTCATCATCCGCAACCTGAAGTTCGACGAGCTCTGGGAGTGGGACGAGTCTTCGAAGGGCAATTACGACAAGCAGGACTGGGACTTCATCACGGTGGACATGACGAGCGACAACGTCTGGATTGACCACTGCACCTTCACCAAGGCTTACGACGGCGTGGTGGACGTGAAGGGCGGGTCGAAGAACGTGACCATCTCGTGGTCTTCGTTCGTCGCCGACGACGGCGGGCCGAACAGCTTCGTCCGCAAGCAGATTGACGCGCTCGAAGCGAACCGCTCGGCCTACCCGATGTACAACTTCCTGCGCACGAACGGTTTCAGCACGGAGGACATCATCGCCGTCGCCCGTTCGCAGAAGAAGGGGCACCTCGTCGGCGCGAACGAGTTCGACACGGCGAACGCCAACCACCGTCTGACGCTCCACCACAACTACTACCTGAACATGCAGGATCGCATGCCGCGCCTGCGCGGCGGCGACGCGCACGTCTTCAACGTCTACGTCAACAACACGGAGGCGCTGGCCGCGAAAGACCTGCGCAACGCCCGCGTCGCGGCGATGACGCCGACCAACGCGTCCAAGCTGACCGGCAGCAGTCCCACTTACCACTTTGACGTGACGCTCAACGGCTCGATCTCGACCGAGGGCGGCGCGGTGCTGCTTGAGAAGTCGCAACTCGTGGACGTGCTCTCGCCGCTGCGCAACAATCAGGTGAGCGCCTCGCAGCCGGAGTACACGGGGAAGATTCTCGCCCTCGACACGCTCTACAGCCTGCGCGGCGTCACGTTCCGCGGCGACAGCACGACGCCGGGCAGCCCGCTCGCGCCGGTGCCCGCGCCGGAGATAGCGTTCTCTTGGAACGGCTTCACGACGCTGCCGTACGCCTACGCGACCCACGACCCGAGCCAACTTCCTTCGCTGCTCACGGGCGCGGAGGGCGCGGGCGCGGGGATGCTGTCATGGCCGAAGGAGAACTGGCTGAAGACCTCTTACTAAGGCGGGCCGACGGGGCGGCCGGTCGAAAGCTCACGGCCGCCCCGCGCGACCCCGAGCCATCCATTACACACGGGCCACCCGCCCTTAGACGGCGTCGGCAGGCCGACCACTCTCTCGCAGAGGTGGTCGGCCTGCCGACGCCGCCCTGTTTTGTGAACGCCGGGGCGAATTAAAAAAGCATTGACAATTACAAGAAGCGGATGTAGCCTGCTCTCCACTTTCGTGAAGCTAAGTTAACAAGAGATTGGCTCCTGTCAACCTCACTCCATTTTAAAGACCAAGCTGGCCGCTGATATTTCTCTCTTCAAAGATTTTTATTTGAGGTAGGCCATCCCAACGTGCCAGTCGCGCCGGCGATGGCTACCGCTCACGAATAAAGTCAGAGTCCGAGCAAGGTGGTGAACCCGTACCGCGGCGCGGCGTCTCCCGCGAGGGCGCGCTCCGGTCTTAAAGCGTCGGCCAGCATACGTCGCCTCGCCGGAAGGCATGGGGGCCGCGGGTTGGCCGCCGAATTTGGGGATGGCCATGGGCGACGAAGTCGTGATAGTTGACTATGACTCGCTTACCTCAGCGGGCCTGTCCGTTGACCTCGCTTGGAAGAATCTGGTCAACAACGGAAGTGGGATAAGGCCGATTGACCGCTACGACCCGGCCGGCGAGAAGCTCCTCGGCGTGTCGGACATCTCTTACAGCGGCCAGATACCGACCTCCTTCGAGGAGTTGGCCGGCTCCCCGGATGTGCTTAACAAGTGGATCGAGCCGAGCTACCACGCCATCAAGACCCTCACGCGCAGGATTTTTGAGAGGATAGACTTTAACGTCTCGCAGCACGACCCACAGAGGATCGCTTTCCTAGGCGCCACCGTCCTGACCTCACAACTCTCCAGAGACACACTCTCGCGCACGGGCAAGTCCGACTCCAAGTTCATCCTGAACCAGTGCCAGAACGTCCCGCTGGCGGTCGCGGCCAGCGAGTTCGGCATTCAAGGGCCTTCCTTCAGCATCAGCAGCGCGTGCTCTTCGAGCGGCCACGCGATCCTCCTCAGCTCGCAGTTCATCAAGGCGGGTTTAGTTGACAGCGCGCTCGTGGTCGGGCACGAGTTCCCGCTCCTGCCGTCGTCGGTCGGCGCGCTCGACTGGATTAACGCCCTGTACCGGCGGGACGAGCCGGACGACCGCGGCTACGCGAGCCCCGAGTCGGCGAGCAGACCCTTCTCGCGCGACCGCAGGGGGTTCGTGTTGTCGGAAGGGGCGGGGGCCGTCTTCCTCGCTCACAAAGATTACGCCCGGAAGATGGGCTGGCCGGTCAAAGGCGTCGTCAAGGGCGGGTACGCCAACTCCGACGGCGACCACCTGACGCGGGCCTCGATGCAGAACGTCACCCGCTGCATGAGCATGGCCCTCGACTCCGCGGGCTGCAACACGGAGGACGTCGAGTGCATTAACGCCCACGCCACCTCGACGCCGATAGGCGACGCGGCGGAGTTGAAGGCGCTACGCAGTCTTTTCGGGGACGGGCTGGCGAAGACGCCCGTGGTCGCCAACAAGTCGCAGATAGGTCACGCGCTGGGTGCCTCGTCCGTCGTGGCCCTGACGCTGGCATTGGAGGGGATGCGGCGCGGCGTCGTCCTGCCGACGTTGAACCACGTCCCCGACCCCTCACTGCCCGACGCCCTCATCCCGGCGGAGTCCATGGAGTACAGCCACGGCGTGACGCTCCTGAACTCTTTCGGCTTCGGCGGGACGAACGTCTCCCTCGTCGTGGGGCGCGGGCCGGAATAGGCGCGGCCGCGGGATTAGCCGCGGCCGTTTGACCGACGTGTGCCGGAAAGGAGATTACACAGTGCCTACCGAACAGACCACCGACCAGACCGTGATGGACATTCTATGGCAGTCGCTCGCGGGCGGCCGTTACAACGTCGAGGAGTTGAAGAGCAGGGCGCGACCCGACTCGCGCTTCGACGAGTTGGGCCTCGACAGCCTCGACGTGGTTGACTTCTTCCTTCGCATACAAGACCACTTCAACGTCAGGATGCGCGAGCAGGACTACACAGACCTGACCTCCGTCGAGGCTGTCCAAACCTACGTCAACGAGAAACAGGCCATGCAGCAGTAGCGTTGCAACCGCCGGCGGGCGGGAGGAGGCAGAGATGGGCTTCACCGAGTTTTTACAGGTGCCGGAGTTGGCCGAGCGTTACCAGAAAGTCCGAAAGTTCTTCTTCCTCAGGGAGTCAACTTACGACATCACGAGCATCTGCCAGTTGAGGTGTGAGGGCTGTTACTACTACGCCGGCGAGAAGGACAGCTTCCACGATAACAGGAACGACCCGGAGGCTTGGCGGGCCTTCTTCGAGGAAGAAAAGAAAAGGGGCATCACCTTTGCCGTCTGCGCCGGGGCCGAGCCCGCGCTGGCCCCCGCGGTGTTGCAGGCGTGCTATGACGTTATCCCCCTCGGCACCCTCGCCTCCAACGGGCTTAAACCGATCTCCCCGAGCGTGGGCTACAAGATACAACTGTCGGTGTGGGGCGACAGCACCGGCGACCCCATATACCGCAAGTTCGCCAGCGGGCGGCCCGGCCCCTTCTGCCTCCCCATTCAGCTTAAAAACTATAAGAATGACGGCAGGGTCATCTTCATCTACACGTTCAACAGCGAGAACGCGGATCAGGTTGACGAGGTGATAGACATGGTCGGCACGGCGGGGCACAGAATCACCTTCAACGTCTTCAGCAGCACCGTGGGGAGCAACTCCTCGCTCAAGTTGAGGGACATGCTGAAGAAGACCCGCGAGAAGATGTTCGAGGCGATAGAGAAGTACGGCGACACGGTCGTCTACTCCTACTACGCCGCGGAGGTTCACACCGACGAGAGGAGCCTGCACGACCAGTTCGGCTGCATATACCCGCGCGCCATGCTGGCCACGGGGCAGACGGGTCGCGGAATCGGCCAGACGTTCAGGAGCCACCGGACGGACTTCAGCCACAAGATAGAGACGGACTGCTGCGTGCCCGACATGGACTGCGCGGACTGCCGGCACTACGGCTCCGGGAGCGCGATAATTCCGTCGAGGCTCAGCCTGCACGGGGACTCGGAACAGAAGTTCCGGGGCTGGCTCGACTACGTAGACACCTACCTCGAAGTGTTCGTCAACGGGTACGTGAAGGGCGAGAACCTCTACAAGCCGTGAGGCCGTTAAGCGGGCGGCTTCTTTGTCGCCGGGCTCAGAACCTTAGCAGCGCCGCCGCCCAGTGGAACCCCGCGCCGAAGGACGTGAGGAGAACCAAGTCGCCGGGCTTAATCAGGCCGCGCCGGTCTGCCTCCCACAGGGCCAGCGGGGCAGAGGCAGACCCGGTGTTGCCGTACTCCTGAATGTTGACGTAGAGCTTGTCGGGCGTAAGCCCCAGAGACTTCGCCACCGCCTCGATGATGCGCAGGTTGGCTTGGTGCGGGATGAGGAGGTTTAAGTCCCGAATCGAGAAGCCCGCCTTAGCCAAGACACTCAGCGCCCCCTCGCTCATGCGGCGCACGGCCTCTTTAAACACCTCACGCCCGTTCATGGTAATGTGCCTGTGGCTCTCGTCTCGGGCCGCCTCCGCGTCGAAGGGGCGGCGAGTCCCCCCGACTTCTATCATCAGAATCCCCGCCTTGCTGCCGTCCGTGCCCGCCACCGCCGACAGGATTTCGGCCCGCCCGGGCCCGGCCCCGACGACGAACGCGGCCGCCGCGTCGCCGAAGAGAACGCACGTGTTGCGGTCGTGCCAGTTGATGAGGCGGCTCACGAGCTCGACCCCGACGACGAGAATCGGCCCGACGCCGAAAAAGCTGCGCGCGCGGGCCACGTCGAGGGCCTGTAGGAACCCGGCACACCCGCTGCCGGCCAAGTCGTAGGCGGGAATTTCCCGCGCGCAGAGTTTGTGCTGCACGAAGGCCGCCGTGTCGGGGACGCACACCTCGGGCGTGTCCGTGGCGACGATAATCTCTTCGAGGTCGTGCGGCCGTATCTCGGCCTGCTCCAGCGCCGAGCGCGCCGCGGCCACGGCGAAGTCCACCGTGCTCTCGTCCGGGGCGGCGATGCGCCGACGCTTGATGCCCGTCCTCGCGGTAATCCACTCGTCCGAGGTATCTACGTACTGCCCCCACTCGTCATTAGTCATCACCCGCTCGGGGAGGTAGGCCCCCATACCGAGTATGTGAGTGCGGCCCGTCTGTAGGTCTTTCGTCGCTGTCATTTTGCCCTCCGACCATGCGCGAGGATGGCATCCGACGCCCGGCCGAAGTCTGCGCCCGGCGGCGGGGTGGCGGGCTCCGGGCTCTACTGCCCGCCGGCGATGAAGGACTTCGCCTCGACCAAGTCGGGAAGGTCGTGCCCCTCCGAGAACTGTTTGTAGATTCCCTCGACGAGCAGCCGTGCTCCCCTGTCCTTCCCCTCTTTAAGCCACAGCCTGCCTACGCTGAGGGCCGCCCTCAGTTCCAGCGAGCGCGAGCCCTTCGAGCGGGCGACGTTGAGCGCGAGGTCGAAGTTCCACTCCGCCAGCTCGTGCGGCGCGTTTTCGAGCAGCAGTATCTCGCCCTTCAGGCGGTAGAGTTCGGACAGCCACCAGTGTTCGCTAAGCTTGTTGGCGAAAGCCTCCGCCTCTTCGAGCAGGGCCAGCGCCTCCTTACTGCGCCCGAGGCGGAAGAGCGTCTCGGCCTTCAGGTAGAGGAAGTACTGGACGCTCGTCTCCGCGCCCGTCTGGCGCCAGTTGTGCATGCCCTGATCTATCAGCAGGAGGCCGTCCCTCGTTTGGCCGCGCGTGGCCAGAGCCCACCCGTGCACGACCTTGCCGGCCGCGAGCCACAGAACAATGCCTTGCGCCTCGCAAACCTCTATCAACTCCCTCGTGATCTTCATCGCCTCTTCGGGCAGCCGGCAGAATTGATTGACGTAGCTGGTGAGGAACAGCGCGACGGCCAAGGCGTTCATGTCGGACAGGTCGCGGGCCACACCCACAGCCTTATGCACCTGCGCGCGCGCCTGTTCCGGGAAGCCCCTCTGCCAGCGCACCATCGCCTCGATGGCCAGACAGGTGACGATGGGCGCGGTCACCTCCTCGACCTTGGTCGGTATCTCCTCCTGCGAATACCAGAGGTCTATGCCTTGCTGCGCGTACTTCCGGGCGGGCTTGAAAGTCCCCCTGAAATAGGCGGAGGTGGACAGCGCCCGGTATGCCCCGACGGTCAGCGCGGGATCGTTCAAGTCCTGCGTCAGGTGGTAGACCTCTTTGGCAAGCTCCTGTGTCGTCATCAGGTCGTTGGTGACGAGCGAGTACCGCCAGTGGTTTATCGAAACGGAATAGAGGAGGGCCGCCTCGCCCAGTTGCGCGCACAACTCCTGCACGCGCCTGTAGCAGGCCATGGCCTCTTTAGACGAGTAGCCCCTCGTGGTCGTGAGCAGCAGCCCCGCGTGCACGAGCACCGTCAACTGGTCACGCGGCTCAAGCCCCTGACAGTGCGGCGGCTGCGGGGGGACGGGCCGCCCCCAGTCGCCGCCCTCGACGAAGTAGGTCAGCGCCGAGAGGAGCGCGCTCCGGGCCCCTAGCTCGCGCGCCGCGTACGACTGGCTGCCGCGCATGATTCGCGGCAGGTAAACCTCGTGCAGCGCGTCGCGGTGGCGCCCGGCGTTGCACCCGTAGCCGACGGCCATGAGGAGCGGCTCCATCTCCTGAATGCTCTCAGGTAACTCTTTGGCCCTCTGCTTGAAGTGCTCGTAGAGGCGGTTGTTACCCTCCCGCCACGCGTCAGGGTGTTCGCAGCGTAGCTGCCGGCTGAAGTGTTCGCGGATTAGAGGGTGCGCGTCTATCGTGTCGAGTTCGTGCTGACTCTCTTCGGCCAACAGCCTGAGCTTGCGCAACTTCCTGATCAGTCTTAGCCATTCGACCTCTGACAACTTCTGTAAGTGAACGTTCAGGCCGGGGACGGGCGGCTCGGCGCGCAGCGTGTCCATCGCCCCGCGGTCTGCGGGCCGGTCGAAGAGCCCCAGCATTCTGAGCAACTCGACCTCCGCGCCTTCGCCGAAACGACGCTCGAAGGCGGCCATCACGCGGCGCGGGTGTTCGCCCTCGGCTTCCGTCAGGCCGAGCGGCGCCACCTCCGACGCGCGGGAGATGGGGTGGCCCGGGATTTCATGCAGGTAGACCGCGAGGAGATTCAACGCGAGCGCGTGGTTGCCGAATTCCCGGCAGGCGTTCTCAAGCTCGGCGTCCGTGCCGCGCACGCCGCCGAGGCGCAGGAGTGCGCGCCCCGCCTCGGTCGAAATCTGTTCAAGGTTCTCCTGACGCGCCGACTCGGCGAAAGGGGCCAACTCCGGCACCTTGACGCGCGTCGTGATGACGCACAGCCCCGGATTCTCTTGCGCCAGTTCCGTAACCAGCGTGGAGAGCGCGGGGTCTTTGATCTTCCCGTACTGGTCTGTGAAGGAGGATTGCAGCGGCTCCAACCCGTCGAGGATAAGGAGGGTCTTGCTGCCTCGTATCAGGCGCGCGAGGCGCTCGCCCTTGCCCCAAGGTGAGTCCGCCCTCGTCGGGTCGGGGTCGCCGAACCATTCCAGCGCGTCGTTAATGAACTGGTCGGCAGATGTCGCGCGCTCGCCCACGCCTTGGCTGTAGAACGACCAAGCGTAGACGCGCTGCGCGCCGCGGTAGTTGTCGGCGGCCATCCGTTCCAGCCACTTATTAATGAGAGTTGACTTGCCGACGCCGCCCCACGCCACCAGCGAGACGACGTGCGTGTTCGCCGACTCCCAATCGCGGTCTAACTGTTCCAGTTCGGTCTGCCTGCCGTACAACTCGGCGCCCGTAACGGGCAGCCTTTCGACGGTAATCTTCTCCGGGGGCTGGTATATCGGCGGCGGCGACGGCCTCGACTGTGGCCCGGAAAGAATCTCGCGGATGTGCCGCGCCACGTCCGCGAAGACGCTGTCCTCCCTGCCCTGAAAATCCTCCGCGACCGACTTCCCGTCGCGCGGGATAATCTGCCTGCCCTCCAACCACTCGAACGCCCGCCAGTCGCACGGGCGTATCAGAATAGGGATGAGAAACATCCCTTCCTTCTGCTGCCGCTCAAGCAGGTAGGGGACTTCTATCTTGATGCAGAAGTTTGAGGCGAGGTAGTTGGACGAGATAAGGCAGAGCGAGACGGAAGCCTCGTCCATAATCTTTTGAATCTCGGCGAACCACTCGCCGCCCGGGTCTATTTTGCGGTCGTCCCAGACGATTATGCGCCGGGCCTGCTGCAAAGCCTCAAGGTGAGGGCGCAGCCGATCCTTCCAATTTTCGTCCTTATGACTATAACTGACAAAGACGATAGGCTGAAGATCGGCGTCGTTGGCCATAGCTGGTAAACCCGAGGGTATAAAGTATTTGATTGCCGGCGGCGCGCCCGGCGCCGGTAACATGCGTCGGCACGCGCGCCCGCGCACAGTATAAATCCGGCGTTATGTCACAGCAATTACCTCCGGGCTGAGGGGGCGGATGAATCAAGCGTTTTTATCTGGCAGGCCGAGCTTCGGCTGCCGTAAAATTAATTATCGCGCGAAGCGCGCTTAATACTACTGTCGTGGTGTCTCACATGCGCGCATGGCTGGTCAGAGACTTCGGCCCGTTCAGAGACAAGCTGGAACTGGCGGACGTGCCTCGGCCTGTCGCGGAGAAGGGTTCCGCCTTAATTCGCGTGCGCGCGGCCGGGGTGAACTTCCCCGACGCGCTCGTCATCGCGGGCACGTATCAAGTGCGACCCGCCCGCCCCTTCACTCCGGGGTTCGAGCTCGTAGGCGATGTCGTGCAGGCGGGAGACGGTTGTGCGGGGGTGGGCGAGGGCGACCGGGTCATCTGCTGGACGGACATCGGCGCTTTTAAGGAGTATGTTTCGGTTCGTCCCGAACACATTCTCCCCGTGCCCCGTTCGATGACGGACGCCGAGGCGGCGGCCTTCCTCATCAGCTACCAGACCGCCATCTTTAGCCTCATACACCGGGCCAAGTTGAGGGCGGGCGAAGTGCTCTTGGTACATGCCGCCGCCGGGGCGGTCGGCAGCGCGGCGGTTCAGTTGGGGAAGGCGTTCGGGGCGACCGTCATCGCCGCGGCGAGTAACTCGAATAAGGAAGCGATCTGCCGCGGGCTCGGCGCGGACTATTCCATCAACTACTCGACTCATAACTTTGTCGAGGAAGTTCTAAAAGTCACGGACGGCCGCGGTGCGGATGTCATCTTAGACCCGGTCGGCGGCGAGGTCTTCGGACAAAGTCTGAGGTGTATAGCGTCTGAGGGCCGTATCATCCCGGTCGGCTTCGCGAGCGGCAACATCCCCTCGGTCGCCATGAACCGGGTGTTACTAAAGAACATCTCCATCGTAGGGTTCTACTGGGGCGCGTACTGGAAACGTGACGCCTCCCTCATTCGTGCGACTCATCTGCGACTCAACTCACTCTACGAACAGGGGCTGATCCGGCCTCTGGTGGGTAAAACATATAAGATGGAAGAACTCCCCAAAGCGCTCGCAGACCTGAGCGACCGGAACAACTACGGTAAGAACGTTATCACGATGTTTTAATGGCTCGTCGTAATGCCTCGGCGTGCTGAGCTATGCTCGTCGGGACGTTACGCGGGGTGGAAGAATTGACGCGGCCGGGAGGTGAGCGATCAGGCCCGCAGGCGATGGTCTATGAAGCGCAGGGTAAATGTCAAAAACGTAGTAACAAGCTCTGCAACGCCGCCCCGCCGAGAACCCCTTGACAATCTAGGGCCTTTCCGGCAGAGTGTCCCTAGATTAGCTAGGGGGTCAGTCATGCCCAAGCAGGACGCCAAACTTCTACCGGGCACGCTCGACATGCTGATACTGAAGGCGCTCAGCTTAGGCGCGCTCCAC